>NZ_JAGGQV010000009.1:0-18037 GCF_018613135.1 Bacillus sp. ISL-57
ATCCAAGGAGAATGAAATCCTACGAATAAGCGAGTATTCGTGAGAAAATAGTATTAAACTGAGGGAGTTGAAGAAGGAAATTTCCAATAATCGGGCGAAATATTTAGAATAAAATATTTTGAGGAGGATTAAATTGAGTAATCTGGTGAAAATTAAAGCCCTTAAATTCCCTGATATTCTTCACTATGAATGGGAAGGCGAACTGCTTCGTCACACTACCGATTATTTACTTGTCCTATGCAAACCAGGTCGCAAATTGATTCATCATACCAAAAATAAGATTTTTACTATCGAAAATACCTCTTTAGAGTATTTTTCCTTGAAAGAATGGTTCACGGCTGCGATGGAGGTTGAAGATGGAAAAGTTGTATCTTTAAAAGTAAGTTTCCGGACCCTTAAATAGTGCAATTCAGCCCTATCAAAAAGTGAGCGTTATACATACTTACTTACCCATACTTAAGTAATCAGACATAAATACCTTTCTCTGAAAGGAACACTATCAAGTAATAGGGATAGAAAAGAAGAAGAGAT
This sequence comes from Bacillus sp. ISL-57, assembly GCF_018613135.1. Classification (NCBI taxonomy): domain Bacteria; kingdom Bacillati; phylum Bacillota; class Bacilli; order Caryophanales; family Bacillaceae; genus Bacillus; species Bacillus sp. ISL-57. The sequence goes on from NZ_JAGGQV010000009.1 coordinate 532, forward strand.
TACTTAAAAGCCGGACCCGTGATTTCTACGTGTCTGGCCCTGGTCCCTACACTAGCTGATTCAGGCGTTCTCTATCCATCTTAGCCCTATCCAGCATCTTAGCCCTATCCAGCATCTTTTCCCGATACTCTTCATATGTCTTGCTTTTCTCAGGGACGATTGCTTTTAGCTCTTCATTGGTCAGTGGTAAATCCACGTAGTAAATCATCTTGTTAGGGTATAGTTTGCTCTTCATTCTTCGCACCAGGCCGGCATTAACTAGCCGTTTTAATGACTGTCTTATAGTCCCATCACTAGCACCGCCACAATCCATCTGTAGCGTCTCAATCCGGGGCCAAGCATAACCGTATTCCGCGTTATCGTACTGCATGAGCAATGTGTAGAGGTACACGTCATTGGGCCTAATCAAGCCAAATCGCACATAATTGTTGAGAGTGGCTGGTATCTGTTCAAAGTTCTCTTTCAGGTTATCCTTACATCGTAATTCTGTTCCCTTGATCGTTTGTATAGTTTTCATTGCAAGTTCCTCCTAGAATGGTTTCTTCAAAAGAGTACTTGCTGATTTGACCCAAAAAAGGACATCTAATTTTTTCAATGTCTAGATTCCTAATGAGTCACCCACCCTTCACTATTATGGATGCCTTTCTTTCTGCAAATACTTTACACCAAAACAGCAACAATCTGTAATAACAAACCTACAACAATTAGCCCCAACCCTATTAAAGTATTTTTCTTAACTTTTCTTTTCTCACTCTTTTGATGTTCACCCTCGAAGCTATTCCAAGTTCCTAGTTTTGATTTATCATAAAAAACTATATCCCAAGCCATAAAAGCCATAAATAGCACTCCTATAATATCAATTACCAGCCCTGTTATTTGTAAGTATGCACTCATTTTAATTCCCCTTAATTTTTATATTTTGGTTAATTATAGTTGATTTTTGGTTTTAACGGTTTTCATACTGATATTTGCTTAGCATACAAAATTTTCGAAATGTTGGCGGTACCCTGACGCTACCCCAAGATTTAGTAGGGAGACAAAAAGTAGTAGAATTTAAATAAACAAGGAAACTCGACATCTATTTACAATACTGGAAAAAGGAGATGTATTCATTGTAAGTGGCTCTCGCGAAAAAAATAAATGTTGTATGAAATTGCTACTTAGAATCCTTGCTATCCATCAGCTATTTTTTTAGTGTGTTTTTTAGTGCGATTCTCAGTGTAAATTTCGCAAAAGGTTTACCATTAGATTAAACCTAATAGCTTATTGACTTTTTATCATGAAATGTATAATATAACGGTGAAATTGAATTAAAGAACTACACATTATATCACAATTATATATCTCCGCAATATGTTTCCTGACAAGGTGCTGGCTTATCTAGGGACGCGTTGTCGGGTATATGTGGGTCGTGTATGTCTAAGACCAAGGGTTTCTAAAAGTCTCGATATTCCCCGGAGCGTATACTTTTCACCCCATTCCTTTGCAATATACTGCGCTACTAAGGAAAGGGTCCAATTGTATGTAGTAGAAAGTCCTAGATCCATGGGCGTTTGATGAGTGACTACTTGAACAAGTTCTTGTTTCTGTTTGTCAGTTAGCTTGTGTGGTGCACCTGAAGAATGCTTCATTTTTAAGCCATCAATTCCCTCTTTTTTATAGGCATTGATATAAGTGGAGATGGTTTTAGGACTACGAAGAGTTATGTCACTGATTTCTTTTTGCTTGTAACCTTTTATGTAAAGATAAATCGTTTGATAACGTTCAAACGTCCGACGGTCATTGGCCCCCTTCATAGCTTCCATAACACGTAAAATTTCACTTTGGTTATTCAAAGGAAACATCCCTTCGATTAGATTTTATTGTTTTTATACCCAAACTGTTGAAAATGAAACCCTTTGATTCAACACACGTGAACATATTGTTCCTTTGAATGATCAATAATTATTAGGGTAATTTCAGATCAATTTACAGCTAGTAAAAACGAAGCAACTTGTTTTTACTAGCTGTAAATCATTAGACCGACGGCTAATCGTTTAAAGTAACAGACTTCACGATGGATTAAGAGATATAGTAGTGGTTCTTCGTGCCCTTTGTCCAGGAGAATTTGAGATTTTGAAAACCTATCATTTTAAAGAAAGAAGGATGAGTATGGGGACTTTATACCAAACAAATGAACATGAACGAGAGCGAATCAATGCTTTACAGCGCTATCAGATTCTTGATACCCCTCCAGATGGCTCTTTTGACAGGATTACTGCATTGGCTTCTCAGCTATTAAATGTACCCATCGCAATAACAAGCTTAGTGGATGAGGATCGAATTTGGTTCAAGTCCCATCATGGGTTGGACGTGCAGGAGATTGACAGGGAGCCCGGTCTCTGTGCCTCGGCCATTCTGAACAACGTACCCTATATTCTTAATGATGCAAGTATAGATCCTCGCTCGTTGGCAAACCCTTTGGTTGCAGGAGAAATGGGCTTGCGTTTTTATGCAGGGATTCCTCTGGTTACCCATGATAATCACAACCTTGGGGTGTTATGTGTAATTGATTTCGAGCCGCGTGAAATCACTAAACAGGAAATCAATATTCTTAGTAAGCTCGCTCAAGTCGTCATGGACGAGATGGAATTACGTTTGGCTGCACGTAAAATTGAAAAACTTAGTAAGGAAAAATCAAATTTATTAGCAGTTTTAAGCCATGAGATTCGTACGCCACTGAACGGTGTAATTGGAATGTCCAGTTTACTACATTCTACTGAATTGACCCAAGAACAAAATGAATATGTTGACGTGATTGAGACGAGCAGCCAATCCCTACTTACTATGGTGAATCATATATTGGATTATTCGAAGATAGAGTCAGGTAAAATGAACTTGAACATCCAACCCTTTGACATCCATTTCTGTATAAAAAAGGTTATGGATCTGTTTTCTGCTGAAGTAGAGGAAAAAGAGCTTTGTTTAACCTATGAAATTGATCCTAAAATTCCAGATATTTTAATAGCTGACGATCATAAAATCCGTCAGATTTTGGTTAACTTAGTGGGGAATGCTGTCAAGTTTACTAAAGAGGGAGAAATTAGAACTCTAATTAATTTGGTTTCTTCTGAATACGACGCCGGTTATGCAACAGTATCCTTTACAGTGAAAGATACAGGGATCGGTATTCCGAATCACCAAACCCACCGATTATTCCAACCTTTTAGTCAAATACAGGCATCGGAGTCCGATGAAATTAGAGAAGGAACGGGCCTTGGTCTTTCTATCTGTAAACAATTGGTGGAATTGATGAATGGACGTATTTGGCTGGAGGAATCAACCAAAAGTGGTTCGACCTTTACCTTTGAACTCAGATTGCCATTCGAATATTGATATCTGAATAAAATAGAGATCAAGAAAAGGGGATGTCTAATCGACAACCCTTTTTGTCCTATAAAAACTTGATTATGTTCTTGATTTTATGATTTCTAATAGATAACTTCATTGGATATACCGATTTTTGGTATCATCGTAATAAGTAATTCCTAATCCCTGTGTTCTTTAACATTAATAGCTTGGTCCTTTTTCTCTAAGGTTCGCTAACTTCTAACCTTTGTATGTGCAGCAGATAAGTATCTTTTTTGACTCTCCTACATTTTTCGTCGACAGAAGTTCTTACGCATTCTTAAATTCTTTCTACAGGTTTTACTTTCAAAATTTATTATTTCCCCTATTTTATATGAATTTTTGTGTGGAGGTTCGGATTTTAAGTAAACTATTTAAATTAATGGTATGACCCATATTTATGGTAAAGTATGAAAAAGATGAATTTCAAGTTCAAAATCATTTCGCAGAGTAGAAACTTTTACATGTAGCTTCTATACTTGCAAAGACTATAATGAGGGGGGGGAATCTCTAACACTATTTTTTGCTAGTTAAAATATAAACCATTACATCCAGACAACATTCACAATTACGAAAAGAGGATTAATATGTGTGAAGTTGGACTTATTCTAAACCCCTCTGCAGGGAACGGACAATTAAAGGAAAACATCGATTTGATAACTGATAAACTTACAACTAAGTTTGAGTCAGTCAATGTCTATATAACTTCCAGACCTGGAGACGGTGCGAAATATATACGTCAGATTTCCAGTGAAGTTGATTTGATTATTGGAGCTGGCGGTGATGGAACGATATATGAATTAATCAATGCGATTTGTAAACTGAATGAACGCCCTAAGTTTGCCATTATTCCAGGAGAACTTGTAATGATTTTTCAAGAGCTGTTAGTATGTCACAGGATCCTTTTCAAGCTCTCGATCAGATTTTGGAGGGTAAAGAAGAAAAAGTAGACGTTGGTCATGCTAACGACCAATACTTCCTGAACTTTTGGGGAATCGGATTAATAACCCAGGTTTCAGAAAACATTGAATCTGACAAAAAGGAGACATTGGGTAGGCTATCCTACTATATGAGTGCTATTCATACTGTGAAAGAAGCAATTCCATTTAACTTAACATTGACTTCTAATAAAATGAATTATGATGGTGAGGCTGTAATGGTTATTGTCGGAAACGGCCCTTTTACCGGTGGATTAAAGGCATTTTTCCCAAAGAACAGTATTCAAGATGGAATGTTCGACGTTCTTATCCTTAAGGGCACATCAGTACCAACCTTTTGGTCCATTCTGAAATCCAGTATTTTTAATAAAGATCTGTTTAACAAAGAAGAGATTGTCCACTTTCAAACGAATGAATTGACTATATCATGTAATCCACAGCAACAAATCGATTGCGATGGGGAACATAATTATAAAACACCCACTAAATTAACCGTTTTACCAAAACACTTAACAATGATTGTTGCTGAATATATTGAATAGAACCTGAAAAGGATAAATAATTTTAATGAGGCACCCTGCGGATAAGAGAGCAAAAAAGAAGAACTATTATTGATGTGTGGTTATTCCAACGCGAAAAAGGAACGAATTAAAAAAAGGGATATCTTACCATCTAACAGTTTGAATTTAGTTGTTTCGTAAATCTCATTGTGTAGAACACCCATCCATTTTTATTTCGTTTTGACATCGACTATTTGAAAAAAGTTGAACGTGATTTTTAAATCTAATTCGTCCTGAATGAAGATTATTTTACTATAACGATCAATTTTCGCTACCGTTCCGAGTGAAAGAAACCATCTTTCCAAGTGGTTATTTCTAAAATTGTTTTTTCTTGTAGGCTTTCGGATAGCAGGCGTTCAATTTCTTCAATTTGTGATTTGTCCAGTTGAGGTCTAGCAGTTCTTAAGTGATCACGGTCCCCGTCCTTTAAAGTTTTTATATGTTCCGGCACGAAGAATCCTTGCCATTTGATATTACCACGATCACGAAGCATTAAAACCCTCCCTATTATTATAGAAACATATATTCTATTTAATCAAGTTATGTAGAACGAGAAATTTTTAGAGGTATTTTCCAGTTCTTCTTATTTATCGAACAGGTAGCCTTTAAGTTGCATGATTTCTTCAGGATTAAGAGCTGTAAGCGACGTTTAGATTAAGAGTATTCCTGAACAGCAGGCCAGCTAATACAGACTGTACAGAAAGGTAAGAACTTAACCTTTTTGGCATTCTGTACGGTCGTTTAGGCATTTAAATGTCCCAACCTCGATCTGTACGGCTAACTCCTACATTCGGTAGTTTCCTTGTTCCATTTATGGCAAGTCATCATACCAAAATAGACTTTATGCAATCTCCATTTTTATCCTAGACTCAGATTATCATGTAAACATAGTTAAACGACTTTAACTATTATAAAACAAGACAAATTAAAAAAGTCAATTCCGTACTGCGAATCAGCCTTTTTAATTTGTTTAGTTTTGTTTCAATCGTCTATAAAAAAATACATTTTTCGGAAACTTAATAGGAGGAGGGGCATTATATCGTCTATCCATTGTTTCTTAGTTCCAAGTGCTATTACAATATTTTTACTCCTACTTTTCTTCTCTAGGCTTGATATTGTAAGGAATAGGTTCTTCTTTCTTAATTTTCTTTGTATCTGTATACATACTTGAGCGTAAACGGATAAATTGATAAAGGTGTGTGACGATCACTTTCAGTATGGCATAACCCGGAACTGCTAGAATAATACCTATAATTCCGAATAGATTTCCTGCAGTCAAAATTACAAAAATGACAGTAATGGGATGAATGTTCAAACTTTTACCCATGATTTGAGGTGATATTAACTTACCTTCAAGTAATTGGACGATAATCCAAACAACAGCCAGTTTTAGAACCATGAATGGTGACATGACAAAAGCAATGATAATAGCCGGTAAAATAGCAATAATCGGGCCTAAATAAGGAACTACGTTTGTCAACATAGCTATAATTGCGAGCAATAACGCATAGTCAATCCCAATAATTAAATAGCCAATAAAAAACAGGACACCGATACAAGTAGCAACAAAAAGTTGACCTCGAATGTATGAACTTAATGCATGATTCATGTCCCCAAAGATTTCTTTTGCTTCGGGACGTGTTTGATTGGGTAAAAGCCTTACGATGTATTTCGGTAAATCTTTACCATCCTTTAATAAATAAAAAAGGATAAAAGGCAAGACAGCAAACGCTAGGATCACTTCAGTGAGTGTACCAATAAAAGTAAGAACGCCCTGTGAAAAGCCGGAAATATACTCGTTAAGATGACCGGAAAAGCTTTTAGAAACCTTATCTATGTCAGTATTAGTCGATTGGGCTCCCTGTTTAACATACTTATTTTGAGAAACATTCTGAACCATATCTTGAATATCATGACTGATTTTTGGAATGTTACTTACTAGACTTTGTACTTGATCTTTTAAAGGGGGGATAACAGATAAAATGACGATCGCCAACAAACCTATTATGACTAAGTATAGTAACAGAATAGATAGAATCCTCTTATTCCCCTTCTTTTCCAAATAATTAATCAATGGATTAAACAAATAAAAGCAGACGCCAGCTAATAAGACCGGTAAAAAGATCGTTTTTGCAAAGATTGCAAACGGCACCAGAATAAAAGTGATTTTAGATAAAGCAAAGGTTGTGATGCTAAGTAAAAAGACGATTATCGTATAGACAATGAATTTGCTATTTAATATCTTCTTTTTGAAAAAAGTATCCCTGGGGTTTCTTTCTTCCAATAATATCCAACTCCTAATTCTATTATTTACTATTTTGATTTAATAACTCCTTTATCGTATCATCTCATCGTCCTTTCCCATAACTCACATACTGCATTCACTCAAAATCTATTATATACTAACAATTCATCTTTTTTAGCACGGATTGTTACTTCAACTTTTTCTTATTTAGGAGAACTCTTATGTCCCATTTAAGATATTTTATGAGTATAACCTCAAAGAAAAAGGGTAATCTTAAATAACTGATTAATTTCTCTAACATACTTAATGAAGGTTTTATCATGAATGAAAACAAGGGAACGAAAAAAAGCAGAAGGAAAACTTGATAAGGTAAAAGTAGAAGTAAAAGAAAAACAGGGCAAATAATAAAGGGTTAAAACTTGAAGGGAAATGGGATAAAGATAAAGGAGCTGTTAAGGAAACAGCTGGTAAAGTAAAAGATGCATGGTCCCGATAAGGATAAGAAATAAAAATCCGGTCATAAATAAACCTGCAAATGGTGAAACAATTACCATTTGCAGGTTTTTTCATTTTTTATTCCTTGTATGGATGTAAAGACATTAATTGGGGGGATTAAGTCTTTTGTAACGCGCCTCAGCAAACATATATACACCGTATGCAATTAATCCAAGGGAAACAATCGTGAGCATCACAGGTCCAAACGGTTGAGTGGCCACCTCAGCAAGTGCGCCGTCAAGACCTTTGGTTTCATCCGGGTCAGCTTGGATTGCTGTTTTAATAAGAAAAACTCCAATAATTCCAAATATTACGCCCCGTGCAGAAATCCCAAACTTCCCAAGGTATTTACTCCACTTCCGTTCCTTTTGGCTCATCTCATTCTTTTTTAACTGTTTTTGAAAACGGCCGGACAATGCCCAGAAAATCTGACCTATTCCGACGATAAGAATGACTGTACCCGTGATGGCAATGATTGTTTGTCCGAATGGCTGTGCTAGCATTCTTGCTGATAATGTTTGATAATGTCCACTAGTTGTATGAACTCTCGTATGAAGTGAAATTTTTACCGTACTGACACATAAGCCAATATAAATAACAGCAACCACCAAATAACTGATTCTGCTAACAATGCCTTTTATATTATAACCCTTATTTTCAGGGTCAAAAATTGTCCTTGTAATTTGCCAACATGCATATCCACTCAGTCCCACAGCTAAAATGATAACCACTAAGAATCCAAACGGTTGTTTTGCAATGGTATATAAAGCCCCTTGAGAGGTTGTTAACTTCCCTCCGAGACCCAACGCCATTTGAATGGCCAACAATCCTATTAGGAAATAAACAGAGCCTTGAGCCATATGACCAAAACGAGCAAAGCGAAACAGCCATGGCTTGGCATCTGCTTTGGCTTGACTTAACTTATTATCAAGAGTTTTCTTCTTATCAAACAGAGACTTTTTCATCCATAATCCCCTTCATAAATATAATAAATAAAAGCTGGCGTATGGAGCATTAGATTAGCTAACCAGTTTTTTAAAAAAGTTAAGTTGTAAATTTCACTTATAGTTTTTTAAGTAACGACTAAGCGTTCTCTGTAATTGTCTAATGTAGATCTAAGATAAAATTCTATTAATATAAAAAACGGACACAATCTTGTGTCCGTTTCGATAGTTAACCACGTTTTCGCAAACTTCTTAAAATAAGGCTGATAATAAAAACTAAGATAATGGCTCCAATAATAGCCGGTATGATAAAGAAACCGCCTACTTCTGGTCCCCATGATCCTAAAATTAGAGAACCTAGCCAAGCGCCGATAAAACCAGCAATAATGTTCCCAATAATTCCACCCGGTATATCACGGCCTGCAATAAGACTTGCAATCCAACCGATAATTCCTCCAATAATAAGTGCCCAAATAAACCCCAAAACATTTCCTCCTTAAAAAAACATAAATGTTGAAAAACATAAAATGATGAAAAATGTATTTCGGTAGTAATTTTCCCTGTTTTGAAAGATATAAACCTAAAAAAGAAAAAAGAATTATGAAATTCTCCCCACAGTCCTACATCTCAAATGAAAGGGTTAATATTATTGTTGGATAACTTCTCATTTAAGTACTAAAAAAATTCAAGTTTTACATCCAAGATAAACGGGGTACTACTTGAAAATAATTAACATCTCATAGGAGGAATCAACTAATGAATACAAATAATAGTATCTGGAACGTGAATTTAATACTGAGCAAGAAGTTGTAAATGCTGTAAAGGAATTAGAATCAAGAGGAGTTTATCAAGAGGACTTATATGTTTTGACACATGAGAAAGATCGAACACAAAAAATTGCTGATAAAGCAGATACTAATACTATCGGTGTGGAAGAACAAGGTTTAGGAACAACTATTAAAAATGCCTTCCAAAAAACCGGAGATGAATTGCGTAATAAGATGGAAGAAATCGGCCTTTCCAAAGAAGAAGCAAACCTTTATGACGAAAAGTTAGATCAAGGAAAAATAATATTATTTGTGAAGGACCAAGAAAAGGATCAAGGGTGGGTTTATCTTTTGCCTTGATTTCAATAATATTATGTAACTCGATTTCTTCAAAGAACCTACTGCGCAACTTCCCCATTCTATGTTCATTCAGCAAGCAAGCATATATCCCGGTGCGTGTTTGAATCTTTTGGTACGCTGATAAAGATAATCGGAATATCTTTGAGCTTCTCAATTTGCTGGATACGTCGTCGGAATCGATAGCATTGATTTTAGCTTCATAATATCAAGCTGGATTAAGTTAAAGGGAAGGAATGAGAAGTATGCGCGAAGAACAATACACAACCAAAAGATGGATAATCTACTGTCCATATACCCAACGCTATGTGAATCACGAAATTTCTTTTGGAGGGACGGATGAAAAGGAAGAAGAGATCGCTACTTGTACAGATATCGAGGATTGCTGCTGCGATTGTTTGTTTCTTCTTGGTTATCGATCCGTAGGTGGGACAGGAAAGAAAAAATCAGTTTTATCAATTCAAATCTCCAAAAACAAGTAAATTTATATAAGTTCATTTATATAACCCTTATTCCACTAACGGGTGTGTAGCTGGAGATTAGAGCTGTCTTTAAGGCAGCTTTTTTGTATGAAAACACATTAGTGAAAGATATTCTAATTTTTTGAAGGACTTAAATGTACTATGTCGTTATTTTGATTGGTTATGCAGTTTGTTGTTCAGATGGAGGGATTGTTGTATATCCTTTCTTTTTTAGGTATTCGATCATTTTTAATTCTTTGTTCATTTGTTTTTCTTCAAGGTAATTTGAGCCTAGTTCATGATAGGGTTCTCCTGTTTTTAAGATGTTGTAAGCAATCGTCAATCGTCAATAGTAAATGAGCAGAAGCGATTCGTCCCTTCATTTTTCCCTGTCGTTTGGTAATCCTTTTTCGATGTGAAGCAATTCGATTATTTTGCCTAGAGGTTGTCAGTACACATTCTACAGCCATCGTTTTTAATGCTTTGTTTCCTTGTGTGGTTTTACTCGTTTTTTTTTATCAGCACTTTCGTAATTTCCAGGACTCACACCAGCCCAAGAGGCAAGATGTTTAGCTGACTTAAATACGGACATATCTACACCCATCTCCGCAATAAAAGTAGCTGCGGCAGCTTTGTTCACACCAGGTATACCATCCAATAATTCTACTTCCTTACGATAAGGGGACAGGAGTTGATCGATTTGTTTTTCCAATTCTTCTATGGTTTGTTCTAAATAACCCATATGCTCCCAATGGTAACGCAACATATTACGATGATGACGGCGAATACGGCCATTAATTGCATGGGCAATGTCAGTAATACTTGCCTTTGTTCGCCAATCCACCATTTTTCGAAGACCATCGGTCTCTATTTTTTCACCATTTAGAATCGCTTCAAGGATACGGCGTCCCGATACACCAAAAATGTCTGATAGAACGGATGTTAGCTTGATATTAGCATCCTGAAGAATTTTGTGAATGCGATTCTGCTCTGATGTGCGATGATAAATCAATTTTTTTCGATAACGAGTAAGATCGCGTAAATCACGAATATCCTCTGGTGGGACAAAATTGCTTTCAATAAGTCCGCATCTTAGAAGCTTGGCAAGCCATTCGGCATCTTTTACATCCGTTTTACGGCCTGGAACGTTTTTGACATGCCTGGCATTGGCAAGAACAAGGTGAAAAGAACCTTCGAGTATATTCCATATTGGTTTCCAGTAGACTCCGGTACTTTCCATCACAACATCGGATACCTGAAGGGTAGCGAGCCAATCACTTAAAGCCAAGAGTCCCGTTGTTGTAGTTGAAAACGTTTCAATAGAGGTTTTTGGCTTTTTATCTAATGGACCAAATAATACACAGGCTACTACTGTTTCTTGGTGTACATCTAGGCCAGCACACCGTTCAATCATTGCTTCCATAGGAGAATCACCTCAAAAAAGATTAACAATACATATGACAGGAGATTTGTTACAAAAATTTTTGTATACGTACTAGCAGTACACTAAATGGTTCTTCCATACTGTCACAACCAGTTTCTTATACAGGGTATCTTCCTTAAGATCCACCAAAAAAAGTTCAGCCTGGTTGTATTGTTATTATCCATTATCGTCAAGGGGTTAATGGGTTAGACTCTATTTTTGAGTTTAGATTTTCGTAGTAGATGGTGGCGGCGAGGAGCGCCGCCATAGGAGTTTCTTATGGAACTAACGGGGCAGGTTAGCATTCCTGTAGTTCGTTATTTTTCAGTTTTGAAAAAAATAGGGCTCCTCAGTAAGATATGAGTAAGAAACCACTCTAACTCAAAACCTTAGGAGGAACCCTAATGTGTTTGAGGAAGATGCTGAAGGGAGGATTTCTCTTCTTCCTCAAATACTTTTTTACGTGATCCAGGACGTTTCTGGAAGTCTGCGCAATTGATTTCATCCAACTTTTCAAAAATCCGTTCATTGAGATCTTCGAGATGAAAGCACTGATAATTTCGAAGAGGCGCAATGATTTGACGGGAAATATACCCAACGGTCCCCTCCACACTGGCCTTATCCTTGGGTTTGCGAACCCGGCTAGGAACGATAATTGTTCGATAGTGGTCTGCCAGCTCCCTGTAAGCTTCATTGAGGATAGGCTCGCCCCGAAGGGGCTTTGTAACTCCCGTTTTTAAATTGTCCGGAACGATTGTCTCAGGCACACCTCCAAAGTATTCTAATGCATGGATATGGGCCATTAGCCAGTTGGTGGATTTCATATCCAGAAAGCCTTCTACATAACTGAATTGGCTATAAGGCAAAGTCGCAATGAAAAGGTATACCGGAATCAGTTCGCCTGTTGATCGGTCTGTTAATTGAAGTGTAGATCCTGCCCAGTCCACCTCCAGGATTTCACCTGGCTTTCGATGGATCGGCATGGTAGTCTTATACTTTTTTGCATAATTACCGTATTTTTCGGTAAACGTCCGGTAAGCAAAAGGGATTTTCCCACCCTCACGAGCTTCAGTTGCGTACTCATGATGAAGTAAAGTAAAGCCAACGTCACATTCTTCTTTTGCAATTCCTTATGAACTTTTTCCCAATCGATAGGGTAGTAGCCCTTTTCAACTGCTAGCTTTTCCGGAAACAACAATTCCTCAAGCCAAGCATTCGTCTCAATTTCACTTAAGCTATGAAGACCGCGTTCTCTTGCTCGTTTAATCACTTCAGAGACGGTGTTTCTGGAGTGTCCGATACTCGAACTGATGGTTCTCTGACTGACATTATCGAAGTGATACTCCAGAATCTTCCGATAATTAATCATAAAAAAAACTCCTTGTTTAGTTGTAGTTTTAAAACAAAGAACCTCCCAAACTCACATTTTACAATAAATAATAAGAACCCATTTTGACGTAATATTGATCAAAATGGGTTCTATTCCATCAGATTTAAGTTTGGTTTTATAAAAAAGATTGATTATTTCGGAAAGCAAATCTTAGATAACAGAACACTACTTTAAACTAAACACTCTAAATGCGTATTTGCATTATATTTAATAATGTTTCTGGATTCTATTAGTCGTTGAACAAAGTCAGGATTCGCTAATAGTGGTCGACCAAAAGCTGCTAATTGTATTTCCCCTCTGATAACTGCATCTTCAGCAATTTCAGGCGTTAATGCTCCAACACCGATGATAGCTTTATCCCAAAAATCTCGAACTAAAGTATGAAGTGTTAGTGAGTGGTTGGTTAATAATTTTGTGTACTCTTGGGCTGATGGATGTATAATTTGTATTCCAGTTCTGTTAAACACGTCTATTATTTGTTTTATTTCCTCCTCTGGTTGTTCCCATACATATAAGGGAGAATCATCTTTATGTTCAGAAAAACGAACAATTAATTTTTCTATTCCAATCTCGTTTCCAACTGCTTTTAAAATTTGCTCTAAAAATAAATATTTATTTTTTCCATATTCGTCTTTTCTAAAATTGGTCCAAGAATTTTGGAATTGGTCAATTAAGTAACCATGTGCAGCATGAATTTCAACACCATCAAAACCAGCTTTCCTTGCATTTTTTGCCGCATATGCAAAGTCGCAAATTACTTTTTGGATATCTTCTTGTGTCATTGCTTTTGGCATTTCATAAGGCATGCGAATTTTATGTGTTAGTCCATTTGCTTGAATTGAAGAAGGTGCTAATGGTTGAGTACCACCCGTAAAGTAGGAATGACTTAAACGTCCAACATGCCATAGTTGTGCAATAATTACACCACCAGCATTGTGTACTCCCTCTGTTACTTCTTTCCAAGCATTCGTTTGTTCATCTGTATACAGTCCAGGGATGCCTATCGTCCCTCTTGCTTCGGGACTAATGGCAATTCCTTCTGTAATAATCATTCCTACACCATTTTTTGCACGTGTAGTATAATATTTATTCGTATCTGGATGAATAACACCTGTTTCTTGATCGGCAAAGCCTCTAGTCATTGGTGCCATAACTACTTTTGATTGCAAGGTCCATTGGTTGACTTGTATAGGTTTTATTAAATCCATTATTAACCCTCTTTTCTATTTGTTCTAATAATAAGTTTATCGAAAACAGAAGTATGCATGAATGTATTTTTATTTGTAATTTAATTGATTTACTTATAAAGTATTTATAATGTGAGTAAATTACTTATAACATATAAGGAGGGAGTTAAATGGATGAAATTGATTATCAAATAATCATGGCCTTACAGTATGATGGTAAATCTTCGATGACGAAAATAGGGAAGGAAATTTCTTTATCTCAGCCAGCTATTACGGAGCGTGTGAAAAGACTAGAGGAGCAAGGAGTTATCGAGGGTTATCAAGCGATCATTGATCAAGGTAAGGTAAATAAACCGATTTCAGCCTTTTTATTATTCCAAGCAAGGCATTGCAATGATTTTGTAGCATACTGTGAGACGGTAGAGGATGTATTAGAAATTCATCGCATTAGTGGTCATTATAACTTTCTTGTGAAAGTTATTGCTGAAACTTTAGAGGCTTTGGAACAAAAAATTAATGACTTAGGGAGACATGGCGATTCAACCACTTTAGTTGTTTTATCGACTCCAATGAAGAATAGACCAATATTTCCAAAGATAGCGGGGGTTCAAACCTAATACTAAATAAACAAACTTTATTATAAATTATCTAATCTTATTTCAAAGCCACATTAGTAGTGGCATGCTAAAAGCAAGCTTCCACATTATACATTGAGATTCGGCATTATTTTTTTCTGGTCTTCTAGTCCGCAATCAGTGATACCTCGCAAACCCATATTTTACGATAAATAAAAAGAATCCATTTTGAAAAAAGATTGATCAAAATGAATTATTCTCTTATGAATTGGTACACAACTTTTTTATTGACCAATCGGTACAATATATTTATACTTATATAAAGTATAGTGTTATGGAAAGGAGACACCCATGAGCAAACGGGGTAGGCCTAGAGTATTTAAATACGACAACATTATCGATGCAGCGATGAAGACATTTTGGAAAAAAGGATATGAAGCCTGCTCCACACAAGACCTGTGCAAGGATACTGGTCTTGGCAAGGGCAGTTTATACAATACGTTTGGAAGTAAGCATGATCTGTTTAAACAAGTGTTGGAGCGCTATCAAGCCAATGGAATTCGAGATCAATTAGCCTTGTTACAAGGACCGATATCTGTGAAGTCACGTTTGCACAGCCTTTTAGCGTGGGCGCTGGCCGAGGATTTTGAACAAACTGATCAGAACGGATGCTTGTTGATTAATGTGAGTTTAGAACGACCACAAGACCCGATGGTAGAAGGTTTCGTAACTAAACATGTAGAAAAGCTCCGAGAAGCTCTCGTTAGCGTAATGGAAGAAGGCCTTCAAACGAAGGAAATTTCTAAATGCAGTTCAGCTGAGGAGCTGGCAAGCCTGTTTTTGAGCAGTTATTACGGACTGCGTGTGCTGAATACTTCTATGAAAAATCGAGACCTGTCGAATCAAATAGCCACTGGAATAATTGAGACTATCTTTAGCACTTAGTGTGCTTTTTTTTACCTTATTTCTGTACCGGACATTACAAAATTAGGAGTGATTATATGCCAACAATTATTTATGTATTGGCTTTTGCTATTTTTTCAATGACAACATCTGAGTTTATGGTGGCTGGTATGATGCCTGAATTAGCAGAAGCGTTTAGTGTATCCATATCCAGCATCGGTTTTCTAATAACTGCGTTTGCAGCGTCGATGGTTCTAGGAGGACCGGTTTTAACAGCTATATTGCTAAAAATCCGTAGCAAACAAGCGATGCTCGTTCTTATAATTGTCTTTTTTATTGGTCAGACACTTGGCGCGCTTGCTTGGAACTACGAAGTGATGATGGTTGCTCGTATTATTACAGGGACAGCATCTTCCGCAACCTTTGGTATTGCCATTTCGCTTTCTGCATCGTTAGTTGGCTCTGAATTAAGAGGAAGAGCCGTATCAGTGGTTCTTGCAGGATTAATGATTTCCATGGTTCTAGGGTTGCCTTTAACGACCTTCATTTCCCAAGAATTGGGCTGGCGCATGAGTTTTTGGGCGGTTGCATTGCTAGTATTTGTAGCAGGCATTATCATTTTGTGGAAATTGCCTTCCTATCCAGCACCTGGCCCTATCCAGTTTATGAAAGAGTTGGAGCCATTTCGCAATCGCCATCTATGGGCTGCCTATGTAACTAGTACGCTTATCATCGGCGGTACTTTCGCTGGCTTTAGTTTTTTCACTCCCATATTTACGGACATATCTGGATTTTCCGAATCAAGCGTCCCCCTTTTACTTTCCCTATATGGCGGCGCTACTGTGATTGGAAATATTCTTATTGGACGCTATGCCGATCGTTTTACAATGAGAATACTTTTTTTGGGACTCATGATTTTATTCACGGCAATGATGTTATTTGCAATTGGCGCCGAAACCAAATGGATTGCCATTATTGCTATTCTATTGATTGGCTTGACAGGGGTTTCATTGAATCCAGCCATGGCTACACGAGTGATGAAGACCGCAGGTAGTGGGACAATGATTAACACCGTCCACTCATCTTTTATTACTCTTGGGGTAGTCATTGGTTCCTCATTAGGAGGAGTAGCCATCAGTGGGGGGTATGGCCTTCACTCCCCTTTATGGATTGGCGCCATATTAGCCGCATTAGGCCTGCTATCCTTACTGCCCTATTTTAAATTACAGGTTGCTGAAACGAAAAGACAATAAGTATTTCGTTTGATGCTTCAAGTTTGTGAATAAATGTACTTAAACTAAAGGGTGCGTTAGCTGAAGATCGGAGCTGTCTTTAAGGCAGCTTTTTCTTTATGCAACTATCGGGGCAGGTTAGTTCAACAAGGAATACTGCATTTGATATAGAATTTATAATGTAGTGTTTTTATGGGTACATTGAAAATTTAATTATGTCCCCTTTACGTCCCCATGGCGGGGCTTTATTTAGGACCTTAAAACATCATGCCGGCCGATTTAAGAGTATATACTCTCGAGTGAACTCGAAAGCAGGTGTTTATGCATACAAATTTGTTCCATATTTAGACTGATATATAAAGAAGTCTGTTCGATTGAACAGACTTCCTTTACTACCGAATCGATCTATCCCTAATCTGCAATGTGAGCCAACAATCCGGTCTGTCCAACAGCGACATGGTCTGCGAGTACATGGTGGTCCGGATAGTCCCAACCATTTTGACGTCGGAAGGGGATGGGCTCTTCCTCAAAGAGATGCTCGAGACGTGAGCGCCAAGCTGCTTTCGCTGCATCTACCTCGGCTGCTGTGATGCGGCCAGTTCCGTAGACCGCATGGGTTGTTAGCACATCCATGCCGGAGAA
>NZ_JAGGQV010000010.1:0-106131 GCF_018613135.1 Bacillus sp. ISL-57
ACAACCAGTTTCTTATACAGGGTATCTTCCTTAAGATCCACCAAAAAAAGTTCAGCCTGGTTGTATTGTTATTTTCCATTATTGTCAAGGGGTTAATGGGCTAGACTCTATTTTGAGTTTAGATTTTCGTAGTAGATGGTGGCGGCGAGGAGCGCCGCCATAGGAGTTTCTTATGGAACAAAACGGGTTCAGCTTTTAAAAAAATAGGGCTCCTCAGTAAGATATGAGTAATACACCACTCTAACTCAAAACCCTAGAAGGAACCCTAATATGAAGTTTAAAAGGCAAGATAAACTAATCGAGAGCATTTCCGATAAACATATAATTGTTGGGGTGGGGGTGCCCAACAATTATATGTGGCTAGAGCAGTGAATTTCCGTGGTGTTGTAGTCGTAGATCCACTTGCATTTGATAAGACTGAAGATGGATTTGCTGGTTTATTAAAATGGATGGAGGCAGCCATTGTGGGAACGGAGCCTACAGGCATCACACACTAAGATTATTGTATGTCTAACTCTTTGACAGTTTCTCCTTCAATTAACACTGGTTGATAATAGGTTTCGTTTGGTAAATCCTTCTTTCCTTGTAACTTTTTGATGACCCAATCAGCTGCATCATGTCCCATTTGTTCTTGTGGGTGTGTTAATGTCGTTAGTTTGATATTTGCATTTTTCGCAATATAGGAATTGTCCTGGCCAATAATTGATAATTGTTCGGGAATAGAAATATCAAGTTGTCTGCATACATTTGCTACTTCCAATCCTACCTCGTCGTTATAGCAAACAATGGCAGTCAACACGTCTCTATTTTCATTTAGGAACCCTTTCAAGTTCGTGTAAAGGTCTAGCTTCGTTTCTGTAGTATACGAAAACAATTGCTCTGGTTGAAAGCGTAATTTGGCTTCTCCAAGTGCTTTTATATATCCTTTCATTCGATACTTTCCTTGTAAATCATCCATTTTAGCAATGAGTCCGATTTGGGTGTGTCCTTTCGAAATCAATTCTTTTGTTGCGAGATAGCTAGACTGCACATCGTCCAGGCAAAAGAAAGGAACCTCTAATTCTTCATAATAAGCGTTAATCATGATGAATGGAACCTCTTGTTCCTTAAACGATAGGTAGTAACCGATGTTGGGATTGTAAAGGTTGCTTTTTGTAGGTTCAATGATCAAACCATCCACGCCAAATGACAACATCATTTCCAAGGCTTTCTTTTCTTGTTCGACATCATTATTTGTACTGGCTAATAGTAACGAATAATTATCTTCATTCAATCTTCTTTCAATTCCGCGGATAATAGAGGGGAAAATGTAATCAGAAATGTAGGTCGTGATTACACCTATCGTTTTATTTTTGGAATGGCTACCAGATTTTGATTGATATTGGTTACTAACATATGTGCCAGATCCTTTTTCACTTCTTAAGAATCCCTCGTTTGATAATTCTAAAATGGACTTTCGTACAGTGTGTCGGCTAACGTTATACATTTCTTGCATGACGGATTCAGTAGGAATTTGTTCCCCTACACTATATTCACCTGTAAGGATTTTATTTTTTAAATCATCAATGATTACCTGATACTTCGGTTTCATTAAACCTCACTTCTTTCATAATTGTTTGCATGCTAATTAATTCACTTGAAGTATTTGTGCGGACATATTTTAACATAATTTTGAATGATTTAAAACAAATCGCCTTATTTTTTGTATAAATTATAGGAAAGTTATAAAATCCCCTATTTACCTTTAGGTTTCATGTCATAAAAATTCCTTTATTACTAATTTACCACTCAAAGGTGAGGATGGAGTATTTCGCTCGAAAGTTGTAAGTATAAATAATATTCACTATTGACAAATGTACGTACAGAAAAATATAATATGGTTGTTAATATATTTAAGCGCCTCCTTTTATTGAAAGCGCTGTCAGGAGGGGATTAACGTGCAAACGAGTCGTTTGAAAATTAAACATGCGATTACCGAGGGAGAAACTTCACTTGGGATTGAATTTGGATCCACCCGTATTAAAGCGGTGTTGATTGATAATCGTTATGAAACTATCGCATCTGGAAGTTATGAGTGGGAAAACCTCTTGGAAAATGGAATTTGGACGTACAACTTAGTGGATATTATCACTGGTCTGCAAACAGCTTATAGTGAAATGAAGCAAGAAGTTGAACGGAATTACGGAATTACCATTCGGAAAATAGGTTCTATTGGATTTTCCGCAATGATGCACGGGTATATGGCTTTTGACAGTACAGGGGAGCTACTTGTTCCGTTTCGAACTTGGCGCAACTCAACAACTGGTGTTGCAGCAAAAGAATTAACTGATCTATTTCAATTTAATATCCCTGAACGGTGGAGTATTGCCCACCTTTATCAAGCAATATTAAATGAAGAGAAACATTTACCTCGTATTGATTGCATTACGACTTTGGCTGGATACATTCACTGGTTATTGACTGGTAATAAAGCAATTGGCATTGGAGATGCTTCTGGTATGTTCCCCATTGATGAATTAACGCAAGATTACAATGAATCAATGGTCAAGCAGTTTGATGATTTAATTGTGACGAAAGATTATCCTTGGAAACTAAAAGAGATTCTTCCCAAAGTTTACATTTCAGGAGAGCAAGCGGGTGAATTGACCGAAATTGGAGCGAAAATCCTGGATAGATCAAGGAATTTACAACCAGGCACTCCAATTTGCCCACCGGAAGGCGATGCTGGAACTGGAATGGTTGCTACGAATAGTGTAAGGAAACGTACCGGAAACGTATCAGTAGGAACTTCCGTTTTTGCCATGATTGTACTGGAGAAAGAACTTTCAAAGGTATATCCAGAAATAGATTTGGTAACTACACCAAACGGAAGTCCAGTTGGAATGGTTCACGCGAATAACTGTTCAAGTGATCTCAATGCTTGGCTGGGATTGTTCCGTGAATTTTCTGAGGCAATGGGGCAGAAGGTTGAAACAAATAAATTATTTGAAGTAATGCTGAATAAGGCTTTGGAAGCGGATCCAGATGGTGGCGGTTTGCTTAGCTACGGTTATTTCTCAGGTGAAAATATCACAGGATTAGAAAAAGGGCGACCTTTATTTGTTCGCTCACCTGAGAGTCATTTCAATTTAGCGAACTTCATGCGGACTCACCTTTTTACTGCTTTTGGTGCTTTGAAAATCGGCATGGGTATTTTGACAACGGAAGAAAATGTTGCAATTGATCGTATTTTGGCTCACGGTGGTTTATTTAAAACGCCTCTTGTAGGACAAAAAATTGTTGCCGCTGCAATGAATGCTCCAGTTTCAGTGATGTCAACAGCAGGAGAAGGCGGCGCGTGGGGAATGGCGATTCTAGCATCTTACATGATAAATAAAGATCAAAATGAAAGTTTAGAAGACTTCCTCGACAAAAAAGTATTCGAAGAGGCTGAGGGGCAAGAAATTTATCCTGATCAGGTGGATGTTAAAGGATTTGAAGCATTTATTGAAAGATACAGGAAGGGTTTAGTGATTGAGCAGGCCGCTGTAGACAATTTGATGTTATGAGTGGAAAACTGGAGGGATTGACGTGTTAGAACAACTGAAAGAAGAGGTATTTCAAGCAAATTTGGACTTGCCTAAATATGGACTCGTGAAATATACATGGGGAAATGCGAGTGCCATTGATCGTGAAAGCGGTTTATTTGTTATCAAACCTAGTGGTGTTGATTACGAAACGATGAAAGCCAGCGATATGGTTGTTGTTGATTTAGATGGCAATGTTGTTGAAGGCAAGTTGAGGCCTTCATCAGATACAGCGACTCACGCAGTACTTTATAAGTATTACCAAGAAATCGGCGGCATTGTACATACTCATTCAACTTGGGCGACAATCTGGGCTCAAGCAGGCCTTGATGTTCCGGCGATGGGGACCACTCACGCAGACACATTTTACGGATCCGTCCCATGTGCCCGCTACCTAACACAAGAGGAGATTGATCGTGGGTACGAAGTGGAGACTGGGAAGTTAATCATCGAAACATTTGAAGAGCGCGGGTTAGACATTTTAGCCGTTCCTGGTGTCTTACTTCATGGTCATGGTCCCTTTACTTGGGGAAAAGATGCAAAAACCGCCGTAATGAATAGTGTGGTGTTGGATGAAGTTTCGAAAATGAATTTATTTACACGGGAATTAAATCATTTTGCAAAAGAATTACCACAAAATATTTTGGATAAACACTATTTACGAAAACATGGAAAATATGCTTATTACGGTCAAAAGTAAGATCAACTCTATCAAATTATCAAACCATTAGATAAAGAAAAGAGGCTTATTATGTTAACAACAGAAAAAAAAGAATTTTGGTTTGTCGTAGGATCACAACATCTATATGGGGAAGAAGCGTTAGCAGAGGTCAAGGCGAATGCACAAACGATAACCGATGCATTAAATGAAAGCGGTATTTTACCCTATCCACTTGTATTGCAAGATTTAGCTGTCAGTGCAGATAAAATCACAAGCATCATGAAAGAAGTCAACTATCGTAACGAAGTTGCCGGTGTCATCACTTGGATGCATACTTTCTCACCTGCAAAAATGTGGATTCGTGGAACAAAATTATTACAAAAACCATTGCTTCATTTGGCTACACAATTCAATGAAAGCATTCCTTGGGCAACGATTGATATGGACTTCATGAACTTAAACCAATCCGCTCATGGTGACCGTGAATATGGTTTTATCAATGCCCGTTTGAAAAAACAAAATAAAGTTGTTGTAGGTTATTGGGAGCGTCCTGAAGTGCGCCAGCAAATTGCACAATGGATGGACGTAGCGGTTGCTTATAACGAAAGCTTCAACATTAAGGTCGCTCGTTTTGGAGACAACATGCGTAACGTTGGAGTAACCGAAGGGGATAAGGTTGAAGCGCAAATCCAATTTGGGTGGACAGTTGACTATTTTGGAATCGGAGACCTTGTTCAATATGTAAATGCGGTTACTGATGAAGAAATTGATGCTTTATTTGCAGAATACGAAGGACTTTATGAATTTGATTATGGTACCTACAGTAGGGAAGATTGGGAGAAAAGCGTAAAGGTACAGGCAAGCTATGAAATTGCGATTAAACGTTTCCTTGATGATGGTGGTTACACGGCCTTCACAACGAACTTCGAAGATTTATATGGGATGAAACAACTTCCTGGTCTTGCCGTCCAACGTTTGATGGCACAAGGATATGGCTTTGCGGGTGAAGGAGATTGGAAGACGGCAGCACTTGATCGCTTACTGAAAGTGATGAGCCATAACCAATCAACTGGATTTATGGAAGATTACACCTATGAATTAGCCGCTGGACAAGAATCTATCCTTCAATCACATATGCTTGAAGTCGACCCATCTTTAGCAAGTAACAAACCAAAAATTATCGTATCTCCATTAGGTATAGGTGATCGTGAAGACCCAGCACGTTTGGTATTCGACGGCAAAGCAGGAGATGGTGTCGTTGTTTCCATGGCTGACTATGGTACAAACTATAAACTTTTGATTAATGAAGTTTCTGCATTTGAGCCAACTGTTCCAGCACCAAACCTTCCTGTGGCCCGTGTACTTTGGGAAGTGAAGCCAAACTTCCAAGATGGAGTGAAAGCTTGGATTGAGAATGGTGGCGGTCACCATACAGTTGTTTCATTGAATTTAACAACAGACCAAATCATAACCTATGCCAAACTTGTTGGCTTGGAATACGTAGTTATCAAGTAATGTCTCCCCCTCCAAGGAGGCTCTGCTTCCTTGGAGGGGAAAAATAGGTAATCCAGAAGTTTCTGGAAATAGTAATAGATTAGTATTTTTCCTGTATCCGGAAGCGTATTCGTGTTTTGCATGGAAAAGATGAAAGCGTTTTAATAGCAGAATGACGACACAGAATTCATCCTGATAAATAGTTTTTAGTAGTGGGATTTTTAAAAATATAATTTTAAAACCTTGAGGAGGGAATTTTAATGGTTAATGATAAGAAAATCTCAAGTGGATTCATTTATTTTTTTGGGGCTTTTGGAGGCATTCTCTTCGGTTATGATATCGGCGTCATGACGGGTGCTTTGCCTTTTCTGCAACATGATTGGAACCTTCAAAACAACCCAGGTGCCATTGGCTGGATTACCTCTTCGTTGATGTTTGGAGCTATTTTTGGAGGTGCCATGGCCGGACAACTTTCCGATCGTTTAGGACGGCGCAAAATGATTTTAATATCTTCTATCATTTTTGCTGTTGGATCCATTTTGGCAGGAATATCCCCTCATAATGGGATCCTTTTTATGATAGTTGCCCGGATTTTATTAGGGTTGGCTGTTGGAGCTGCTTCTGCGTTGGTCCCAGCCTATATGTCGGAAATGGCGCCTGCACGTTTACGTGGACGTCTGTCAGGAATTAATCAAACAATGATCGTCTCTGGAATGTTGCTTTCGTACATTGTCGCTTATTTATTGAAAGACTTACCAGGAACAATGGCATGGCGGCTGATGCTTAGTTTGGCTGCCGTACCTGCATTGATCTTATTTATTGGAGTGTCCAGGTTACCCGAATCACCACGTTTTTTAATTAAGAACAAGAAAATGGATGAAGCTCGTAAGGTGTTGGGCTATATTCGCAATAGCAAAGAAAAAATTGATTCTGAAATAACACAAATACAAGAAACTGTTAAAGAGGAAGCAAAGGTAAATCAAAAAGCATCATGGGGTACCCTTTTAAGTAATAAATACCGTTATTTAGTAATGGCTGGTGTGGGTGTTGCTGCGTTTCAACAGTTCCAGGGAGCAAACGCAATTTTTTATTACATTCCTATGATTGTGGAAAAAGCAACAGGGCATGGAGCCAGCTCAGTATTGATGTGGCCAATTATTCAAGGGGTTATTCTCGTACTAGGTTCATTAATATTCCTAATGATTGCTGATAAATTTAATCGCCGTACTTTATTAACAATCGGCGGAACGATTATGGGGCTATCCTTTATTTTGCCGGCCATATTGAATGTATTAATTCCTAATGCAAACCCGATGATGATGGTTGTTTTCTTAAGTATCTATGTAGCTCTTTATTCATTCACTTGGGCTCCATTAACCTGGGTCATAGTTGGGGAAATTTTTCCGCTGGTAATTCGCGGGCGGGCGTCAGGAGTGGCTTCATCATTTAACTGGATTGGTTCTTTCTTGGTTGGGTTGCTATTTCCAATCATGACCGCTTCGATGTCTCAAGAAGCTGTTTTTGCAATCTTCGGTGCTATTTGTTTACTTGGTGTTTTATTTATCCGGACATGTGTTCCTGAAACTCGAGGTCATACTTTGGAGGAAATTGAAAAGATTGGAGAAAGCAGACGAGATAAGGGGAAAAGTGCTTAAATTAGACCTATTAAGGGTTGGAGCGGAATTCAATGAAGCTATACCAGAATAGGAGAGATTTTAAATCAGGGGGCAATAAGGTAAATACTTCATCAAGGAATATGTTGATTTACTCATATGATTCCTTTTCTTAGGCCCGAGGTTGCTACTTCGGGCTTTACAATTATTAAAAATGTTAGCTGAACTTTTTATGCAATTTTTTTAGCTTTTATTTATATGAAGGAATTTAATAGGGAAGGAGCCGATAAAATGAAAGTAGCACAAAGCTCGTTTGGAAATGATGTCTTGCTGTTTACCATAGAAAATGATCATGGAGTAAGAATGGAAGTTACAAACTTTGGTGCAAGAATCGTCAATCTGTTCGTCCTGACGGAATCGGGTCGTAATAATATTGTATTGGGATTTGACTCGATTGAGGATTACAAAAAAGAAACATATTTTGGAGCAACAATAGGAAGAGTCGCTGGAAGAATAAAAAATGGCCA
Source organism: Bacillus sp. ISL-57 (assembly GCF_018613135.1). NCBI lineage: Bacteria > Bacillati > Bacillota > Bacilli > Caryophanales > Bacillaceae > Bacillus > Bacillus sp. ISL-57. The sequence goes on from NZ_JAGGQV010000010.1 coordinate 7,862, forward strand.
ATTTTCAATTGGTGATTCACGTTACCAAACATCTGTAAATCAATTAGGGAATACCTTACATGGTGGCAGCCCTGGATTCGATGAAAAAGTCTGGGGTTATGAAGTGAAGGAGACGGATGAAAGTGCATCGATCATCTTTTCAACCGACTCACCCGATGGCGAGAATGGTTTTCCGGGGAATTTGAAAGTAAGTGTGACTTACACATTAAACAACTTAAATATTTGGTCAGTCAGCTATCAAGCAACTAGTGATAAAGACACAATTTTTAATCCGACCAATCACGTCTATTTTAACTTAACGGGGCATCCCAGCAATCCAATCGATGATCACTTCTTACAAATCTTTTCTGAAGAATTTGCACCAGTAAATGACGATACCACGGTAACTGGGGAAAAGCGAAGCACAATTGGCACGCCTTATGATTTTCGAACCCCGAAGAAATTAAAATCAACCTTTGAAGCCATGGACGCAGAAGTTAAAAAGGTTCAAGGGATCGATCATCCATTCTTCCTTACGCGCCCAGGATTTCATCAAACTGCAGCCAAATTAATTAGTCCTGACCAGAAAATAACAGTCGAGGTATACACAGAAGAACCTGCGGTTGTCATTTACACGGCAAACTTTGTGAAAGGTGTGCCACTTATGCACGGAGAAAAATTAATTCAACACGGCGGAATAACGTTTGAAACCCAAGTTGCTCCAGGAGCGATTGAGTTTGAAGATTTTGGGGATATTCTTCTTTTAGCAGGCCAAGATTATACTTCCCAAACAAAATACAAAATTGAGGTCAGGACCCCCCTCAGCTGAAGTTTCCAGTACGTGTGTTAAAACGTCGAATAGGTGGATTTGGTTTCGATAATTTTACATCGATTCGGCTGCTTGTTAGAATTAACATCAGGTGACTGTAGAGCGATCGAGCATAGCTCGTGACATTCCCGCCGAATAAGAGTTAGCCACTCACTCGAAATGAGTTTTGGATGATAGGGGACAACTTATAACTTTAAGCGTAAACAGTTAGAAAGTGGGCCGTAAAACTAAGGTTAAAGGTGAGCCCCCATTTAAACAGCACATATTTCTATTCGTAGCACCTCCTGATACGATCCTTGTATCAAATGAGGTGTTTTTCCTATGCCTCAAAAAAAATTAACGATTGTTCCCGACAAATCATTCACTCGATTGTTTTGTACGAAACAAGGCAGAAATTCTACAAGAATGGAATGACATCACGAAAATTATTCAGGCAGTTATAGTCGTGAGCGGTATGCCTTTGTTAGACATCCATTTTAAGGTTAAGAGGATGTTTATTTACTTTAATAAGCTCAAAGATTTGTAACTAGTGAAAAATTAAAATTTAAGGAGCGGAGAATATATCATAGTATTAATGAAAATGTAGAGGAGGCTATCCAAACCGGATGGTTACTACTATAAAAAGCGAGGAATTTACTCTTAATTACACCTTTCGGGAGTATAAGCAATATTTTGGTTATTTTGTATTTTATACTCACTTTATGTATTCATTTGTAATAATAATGTAAAATTAGGTAAATATATGTGTCACTTAAAGATGATAAAATTATAAAAAAGTGATTTAATCGGGGGAGAAAATGAAAAAAATTATAGCATCTTTTGTTGTTTCTGGATTGTTACTATCAAATCCGTTGGTTGGTAATGCTGCATTGGGCGATCGTACATTGAAAAGTGGAATGACTCATATAGAAGTAAAACAATTACAAGAAGTTCTAAAGAAAAAACAATATTTTAAGAGTAATAATACAACTAAATATTTCGGAACCGTTACTAAAAGTGCAGTCGTAAAGTTCCAAAAAAGTAAAGGTTTAAAAGCTGATGGTATTGTAGGTCCGAATACATATAAAGCTTTGGGGGTAAAAAAGAAGACCTCCAACGCTAATGTAAATAAAACAAGCAATAAATCTTCTGCGATAGTGAAGGAAGCAAAGAAACATTTGAATGTACGGTATGTATGGGGTGGAACTACACCAAAAGGTTTTGATTGCAGCGGATTCCTAAAATATGCTTTTGATAAAGGCGCAAATGTCACATTACCAAGAACGGTATCGGAAATTTATAAAAAGGGGACAAAGGTGTCCAAACCACAAGCTGGAGATGTGGTCTTTTATGAAACATATAAACCTGGTGCCTCACATGCAGGTATTTATATAGGTGGCAATCAATTCATACACAGCTCCTCATCAAACGGTGTAAGCATTTCCTCCATGGATAATAGTTATTGGAAGAAAAGATATTTAGGATCAAAAAGAATGTAATAGAGAAGGTTGCCAGTTCTTTTTTGAAGAGACTGGCTTTTCTAGTTCTACCAATAGGTTACGATACTAAGAAGTCCTACGGATGGTAGACTCGGTATTAAAACATAAAATTTTTTTAAGACACAATTTTAGCTTTTTTTGCTCCCAGAAACACTTGGGTATAATGGACTTCCATATACCACATAAAAATTCTTTAATTCTCACAAAAGACAGTCGAGGAAGTTTATAAAAACCGTGAAAAGTTTACCCAGGAGGTACAAGGGTAGCCTCGCAGGGCTTAGTTAAAGTTGGCCTTATTATCGTAGCGTTCAAGCTGTGATTCCTAATTCCAACTTAATTGGAGATACCCTAATTGGAGTTGCTTAGAAATCTCTAATTCGATTTTTTAAGTTTAGTTTTTTCAATATTATTTAATAATTTACACACCTTGGTTTAAACAAATAAATTGTAATCTAATAAAATTAATTGATTTGATATTTTTTGAATAATTTTACAATTTCAATAGTAGGGAATATAATAATCCTATAAACATTTTGCAAAAAATATGTTAAATATTTTGGAGTAAAGAGTTTTATTAAGAGAAGCAAGAATATAGGTTTAATTCATGGGAGGAAATTTATATGGCAAAATTTACTGTAGGAAATGAAAATCATGCTCCAATTGAACTTTATTATGAGGATCATGGTTCAGGGAAACCCGTTGTCTTAATACATGGTTGGCCTTTAAGTGGACGCTCTTGGGAATATCAGGTGCCAGCTCTTATTGAAGCAGGTTACAGAGTCATAACATATGATCGTCGTGGATTTGGAAAATCATCTCAGCCGTGGGAAGGATATGAATATGAGACATTTACTTCTGATTTACATAAACTGTTAGAACATTTAGATCTTCAAAATGTCACACTTGTTGGTTTTTCTATGGGTGGAGGTGAGGTAGCTCGATACATTAGTACGTACGGAACAGATCGTATTGAAAAGGCTGTTTTTGCTGGAGCAGTTCCTCCTTATTTATACAAATCAGAGGATCATCCTGAAGGAGCATTAGATGATGCAACAATTGAAGAATTCAAAAGTGGCGTGATAAATGACCGCCTTGCATTTCTTGACAAATTTACGAAGGGGTTTTTCGCGGCGGGTAATCAAACAGATTTAGTTAGTGAGCCATTCCGTTTATATAATCGGGAAATTGCAGCTAGTGCCTCACCTAAGGGAACGCTCGATTGTATAACGGCCTTTAGTAAGACAGATTTTAGAAAGGACTTGGAAAAGTTCAATATACCTACTCTTATTATTCACGGTGACTCTGATGCAACTGTACCTTTTGAGTTAAGTGGAAAACGTACATATGATTCCATTCCTGGTAGTAAGCTCGCTTTAATAAAGGGTGGTCCGCATGGATTAAACGCAACTCATCCAAAAGAATTTAATGAAGCGTTACTAACATTTTTAAAAGATTAATAAAGTAATGACGATCCTATTTCAAATGGGAAGGAGGCAGTCTTTCTTTTAATAAGTTTGTAGGAAAACTCTTAATATGAGGCAGAAGTAGAGTGTTTGCTAGAAGATACTTTTAGTAAATGACTCGTAGCAATCATTATTACACTGATATAAGGGGTTTATTGGTTAATTCTACACTTTTCAATACCCTTTATGTTACCTGCAATTGCATTTTTGGGGTTCTGCTAATAAATAAGTTAGCTGTGATATATACGGTATTATAACTATTAGCAGAATCTAGGGCACCCCGAGATGTACTTGACCTTAATTGTTATAAACGTATTTCTAAAGAAAAAAGGCAGTCTAATACCTTCCTAGTTAATAGAAGAAACTCGTAAAAAAAGGAGCCTTTGCCCAAAGTGACAAAGGCTTACTTCTATATTTATTTCCCATTTCCGTCCTTGCATCGTATAAAACCCAACAGCCGTTCCCCATAATAATATAGTCCAGACATATCCTTTTCATAATTCATCATATTTTGACGAATGTCTTCTAAAGTTAATGTAAATGGAAGATGAATTTTGCCCTAATATAGTGAGTTAATTAATTTATTCTCGTAACTATAACCAATTCTCATCCCCTTTACACTGTACAAAGTGACTCGGCTGAATCTTTTTGGTTTGAGTGAACCTGTGCCAATAGGCTTAGGTGTATCAGTTGAAAAAAAGGGCGATCCTGTTGCTGACATCGGTTTCGCTTGCAGCAGCAGCTGTCTCTGTCACAGGAGGCATCGCCTTCGTCGGGCTCAGGGTTCCGCACTTTGCAAGAGCTCTGGTCGGACCTCGAAATCAGCTCTTCCTGCCGGTAGTGATTCTGATCCGCGCCTGGCTGCTCCTTCTGGCAGAATACCATCGGAAGAGAAACATACTTGAACCCAAAGGAATACCTGCGGGGATTATGATCGCTATAATAGGGGATCCTTTGTTTATGTATTTGTTGTTGGAGAGTAGGAGAAAAAGCACGATTTTTGTAAAAGCTGAAGATGTCTTCAGCTTTTTTTGTTTGCCTTATCATCTTCAAATCACTTGGCGCAGCGCAGATTGGAACATAATATAAGCCCGAACTGCGAAAGATAACGATACATGCACTTACACGAATCCTACTTAAGCATGATTGACTTGGTTTTTTGATTTGATATAGTTTTAGGATGCTAAAGTGAGAAGATAAGGTCAGACTAAAAAAAGAGCCTTCTGCGAAAGGGGGTGCCTCCTGTGAAAAGCATACAAAGCCGTTTATTGATCATGCTGCTGATTTTCATCGTTCTGCCCTATTTCCTGTCCGTTTTTTTCATCTACACTTACACAAAAAGCAGTGTGGAGCAGTATGAACTTGAAAACAGCCGGGAGCAGCTTCAGAAGAATGCGGATGAACTGGAGCAGTATTTTGACGACATGATTGATTTTCCATATATTCTGTACCGCAACCCTGATCTGTTTCGGATTTTTAAAAACGGCTTCGAGGACTCCATTTATTTCAGCCCTATGACCATGGAAAAGAGTCTCGAAACCTTTTATCTAATGAGAAACGAATTCAGGCAAATCCGTTTCTATATTGCTAAAAACAATGAGTCATTCACTGTCTATAATGCAATGATCAGCACACACAGGTATCAGCCGAATTTTCTGAAGCAGGGCCCGATCAAACAGCTGTATACATCTGACTCACAATATTTGATTGAGCCGCCCCACCCACTTGAGAATTACAATAATGCAGCCATTGTTCCAAAATCGGACAAAACGATGGTGATGACTTTTCACCACAAAATTATAGATGTTCTTTCTAAAAAGTTTCTTGGGATGATTACAATCGACATTGATTTGGGCGAGTACGCCCGCATTTGCAATAACCTTGTCCAGGGAGACGCATCTTCAGTTTTGCTTATTGATTCAAAAGATCGCGTCATGTATGCAAATGATCGTGCCCTGATTGGAAAACCTCTTCCTGCCGATGAAAAGCAACGTCTTGACGGGAATGGGAGCCGGCATGATGACGATATTCTCTTATCAAAAGAGTTATCAGGGTCACTGAACGGCTGGAAATTGATTAAGGTCATGTCGAGCCAGGCTTTATATGAAGATGTCAGGAAAACCGCCTATACCAATATCCTTGTCGGCATCGGCGTAGGAATATTGGGTTTGCTGATGATAGGCATTATCTCAAATAGGATTACCCGTCCCATTACGAGGCTGAGCAGCAAAGTCCGCTCCATTGAAGGCGGAAATATGAATGTCCCTTTTGATGATACCAAAAGCGATGAAATTGGCCATTTGGAGTCACACATGAAGGATATGATGAACCGGATCAATTCCCACATTGACCGTGAATATAAACTTGAAATTGAAAACAGGAAGAACCAGTTCAGGGCGTTAAAATCACAGGTTAATCCTCATTTTTTGTTTAACGCTTTACAATCCATCGGCGCTGTCGCCCTCAGGTCGAATGCACCAAAGGTCTATCAATTGCTGACTTCACTGTCCAAAATGATGCGCTACTCAATGCAGGCAGATCAATGGGTACGGGTTCGGGATGAAGCTGAGTATACAAAAGCGTACCTCTCCCTTCAAACAGAGCGTTTTGGTGAAAATGTAAGTTACTCGGTCAATATCGATGAGTCTATTATGGACATGACTATTCCAAGTATGATTCTCCAGCCCCTGGCAGAGAATTTTTTTAAACACACGTATGAGGAAGGTTATAGCAACGCTCATTTGTCGATTAACGGGGAAAAACAAGGAAACGATCTGTTCTTCACTGTCGAGAATGATGGTCCGGGTCTGACGGAAGAAGAGCTTCAGACTCTTCGGGAACATATCTATTCACCCCCTTACGAAGGGACTTATTCGCATGAACATATAGGCCTGAAGAATATTCGTGACAGGCTGCTTCTAGGGTATGGACCAAGTGCAGAAATGAAAGTAGATTCGAATGACGGACTGGGGTTTTCCGTTAGCATGAGAATCCCGATAAAGAGCCCCTTGGGAATAATAAAGACTTATTTCAGGAAAGGAGATGCACACGGTGAAAGCACTGATTGTCGATGATGAATTCAATGTGCGGGACGTCATACGCCATTTAGGCCAGTGGGAAACTCACGGCATCACCAAGCTATTGGAAGCCAAAAATGGCCATGAGGCAAAATCACTGATTGAAAAAGAACGCCCGGAGATTATCTTTACAGACGTGAAAATGCCCGGTATGGGCGGAATCGAACTGATTGAGTGGCTGGATTCCATTTCCTATCCTGGGAAAGTTATTTTCATTACTGGTTATAACGATTATTCCTATATGCGCAAAGCCATTCAGCACAGCAGCTTTGATTACCTGCTGAAGCCGATTGAGTATGAGGCGTTCAATCATACACTGGAAAAATCGGTACAAGCCTGGAAGGTTGACTTTGAACATGCTGAAGTGCTGGAAGATGTGAAAAAACTGCGGAGAAACCAGTTAGCCACTGCGATATGTCTGGGGGACCGTTCAGATTCAATCAGCCTTGCCGAGTTTCTTCCTGAATCGGAGGGCTATATGCTGACGCTGCTCTCCTTTTACCAGATGCACAATCCGGATTTCTATATCCAAAAGCTTTCAGATGAGCTTACGGACCGCAAATTAGGAAATGCGTTTTCCCTGCAGACGGATCTTAACCTCTGCCTTGTTATCACCATTCGCGATCAATGGCTCTCCGTTGAGGAATGGATCAGCCAGGAGTTCGATATCCCGGTTAGGCTTGTAACTGAAGAGCAGATCGAAACTTTATCGGATATCAGGACCTCGTTTCAGGCTCTGCAGAAAAAGCTCGAGGAACAAAACTTCCGATCCATCCACCGTCTGGATGAAATAGATGCCGCTCGCCGCATGGAAGACATGGTTTCCTATGTTGACATGTATTATATGGAGGATTTGAGTCTGGAAAAGCTGTCGAATGTTTTCTTTTTAAGCCGCGAGCATATCTCGAGAAAGTATAAGCAAGAAACCGGAATGACCCTGTCCAAATACATCACGGAGCTTAGAATCAGCCAGGCAAAGTCGTGGCTGAAACAAAAAGACAAAAGCATTTATTCCATCTCGACCATGCTTGGCTATCAAGATGAAATCTACTTTTCAAAGCTATTTAAAAAGGTCGTCGGCATGACGCCTTTTGAGTTCAGGAACAGGAACGATCAACATGAATCTAAAGGGGTGACATGATGAAAAACAGGTTTTTATCCCTTTTGTTAATCGGAGCCGTCAGCCTGCCTCTTTCTGCATGTCAGGATGAAGCCTCACCAGAAAAAACGGAAAAGACAGAGCGGAAAATCACGCTGGATTTAAGGAATCCGAAAGTGGAAATCTCCACTCAATTTGAAGAAATGACACGTGCTTATGAACGGGAAAATCCTCACGTCAATATCAGGGTACATACTGTTGGAGGCGCAATGGATGACCTCGCCGACCTAAAAGCCGAAATGGCGACCGGCACTGGTCCGGATATCTTTACAAACAGCGGCTATGAAAATGCCAAGCTGTGGCGGAATTATCTGGAGGATCTTTCAGGGGAGCCCTGGATTAATCAAGCATACAAAGAATCCCTGACGCCAGTCACATTGGACGGGAAAATTTACGGAATGCCGGTTAACCTTGAAGGGTATGGCTTTATCTATAATAAGAATCTATTTAAAAAAGCCGGCATAACTGAACAGCCAGCCACTCTTTCTGAACTGACAGCAGCTGCCGAAAAGCTGCAGAATGCAGGCATTACTCCCTTTGCAACAGGCTACTATGAAGACTGGAAATTGGGCGACCATCTAATGAATGTTGCTTTTGCCCAGCAAAAGGATACTGATGCTTTTATAAGAAATTTAAATAACGGTACGGAAAAAATCAGTACCAATCAAACATTTAAGGATCTCCTTGCCCTGCTGGATCTCACCATAAAGTACGGAAACGATAATCCGCTGTCAACGGACTATACAATGGAAGTGAATCTGTTTACCTCCGAAAAAGCAGCCATCATTCTGCAAGGCAACTGGATTCAGCCGATGATCGATCAAGCTTCGCCTGACATGAACATCGGTTTTATGCCGATTCCGATTAATGACCGACCTTTAAAGGAAGCCCTTGTCGTCAGCGTTCCAAATTATTGGGCCGTAAATAAACAGTCCATTCCTGAAAAGAAAAAAGAAGCCAAGAAATTTTTAAATTGGATGGTGTTGTCAGAACAAGGAAAACGGTTCATGACGGAAGAATTCAAATTCATTCCTGCGTTTAAGAACATTAAAACTGATGATATAGGGCCGCTCGCAGAAGAAACTCTTCGGAATTACAAAGATGGGAACACCGTCCCATCTAACTGGTTTCACTTCCCTGTTGAAATTAGGGAAGAATTCGGAGCCGCTACTCAGCTCTATGTCGGGAAACAGCTGAACCGCAATCAACTGCTCATTGAATATCAGAAGTCCTGGGAGAGGTTTTCGAAGGAATAGCCTCTTGCCGGGGCTTTTTTTTGCCTTCCACAATTGTGATATCAATATACGACTAAATTCCAATCAATATGTGGCATACCTCTCTTTTCACGAATCGCCTATAATTCTACTGTACTAGCAAACACATAAAACGAGGAGGAAGATTTATGAACTTTAGCAGGCTTGCCAAACAGGCAACAGCAGGAATACTTAGTACTGGCATTCTATTAAGCGGTACTGTTACCCAATCATTTGCAGCTTCAAAGGATCCGGCAGATTACAAAGAAACGTACGATACTTCACAAATCACTCGATCAGCTATGAAAGATATGATTAATCAGCACGGTGATACTAGATATGCCGTTCCTAGGTTTGACGAATCCACAATTAAAAACATCCCTTCTGCCAAAAAAGTAACGGAATCAGGCGAAACCATTAATTTAGATGTGTGGGATACATGGCCATTGCAAAACGCTGATGGAACTGTTGCAGAGTACAAAGGATATCATATCGTTTTTGGATTAGCAGGAGATCCTAAAAACGCGAGTGATACGTTCATCTACATATTCTACAAAAAAGCGGGCGACAACTCCCTTGATGCTTGGAAGAATGCTGGAAGAGTATTTGATGCCAATGATAAAAACGTTCCAAATGATCCTTATCTAAAAGAGCAAGCCGAAGAGTGGTCAGGTTCTGCAACCTTCACTAAGGACGGGGAAGTTCGCTTATTCTATACAAACCGTGAACCGTATATACCTGAGTCAGGGAATTATGGGAAACAAACCTTGACAACCGCTCAAGTAAACCTTTCAGAGCCAGATTCTGAAACATTAAAAGTGGATGGAGTTGAGGATTACAAATCCATCTATGAAGGCAAAGACAGCAAGTACTATCAAACTGTAGATAAATTTGTAGAGGACGGAAATTCCGCTGATAATCATACCTTCAGAGACCCTCACTATGTAGAAGACAACGGCCGCAAATACCTTGTATTTGAAGCAAATACGGGTACAGAATATGGCTACCAAGGCGAAGAATCGCTATACAATAGAGCTTATTATGGCAACAGCAATAAATTCTTCCAGGATGAGAAAAACAAACTTATGCAAAGCCCTAAAAAAGAGTTAGCTGAACTTGCAAACGGTGCAATTGGAATCATTGAGGTAAACGACGATTATACATTGAAAAAAGAAATGAAGCCATTGATTGTTTCAAATACGGTCACAGATGAAATCGAACGTCCAAACATCTTTAAAAAGGACGGCAAGTGGTATTTATTCACAAGTTCAAGAGGATCAAAAATGACCATTGATGGAATCGATAATCAAGATATTTACATGTTAGGCTACACGTCAAATTCCTTAACTGGCCCATATAAACCATTGAATAATACGGGTATCGTCCTGCATCAGGATCTAGATCCATATGACATCACTTGGAACTATGCACACTATGCGATCCCGCAGGCTGACAGTGATAATGTTGTAGTGACAAGCTACATGACAAACAGAGGTTATTTTGAAGACAATAAATCTACCTTTGCCCCAAGCTTCCAGCTTAACATTAAAGGGAAACAAACATCGGTAGTAAAAGACAGTATTCTTGAACAAGGCCAGATTACGGTTAAGTAGTTACCAGTGAAAAGAAAAAGAAAATGTCAGGAAAACTTGGCATTTTCTTTTTTCTATTTTAAAAGAGAAAAGTGGTGAGTTTAAGTGAACAAAAAGAAATATAAGATGGTTGGATTATTCGTTCTTGGATTATGGATGGTTATTTGCACAGGAATTTTGATTCATTCATTTTATAAAACAAAAGAAGCTAATTCCCCAAATAAGGTAGAAAAGCACTCATACCGGGCTGCCTATCATTTTACTTCCCCTGATCATTGGAAAAACGATCCACAGAAGCCCCTTTACTTTGAAGGAAATTATCATTATTTTTACCTTTATAATGGAGATTACCCGGATGGCAATGGTACAGAATGGCGACATGTCAACTCTAAAGATTTGATTCACTGGAAGGATGAAGGAATTGCCATTCCAAAATATACGAATCAAAATGGGGATCCATGGACAGGGTCAGTCGTGTTTGACAAGGAAAATACAGCTGGGTTTGGAAAAGAGGCTTTTGTGGCGGTCGTAACACAACCATCTAAGGGTGGCCAGAAACAAGAACAATTTCTATGGTACAGTACGGACAAAGGAAATACGTTTACCTCTTACAGTGACGAGCCTATTATGAAAAATCCAGGAACGAAGGATTTTAGAGATCCCAAAATCATCTGGGATAACACGTATCAAAAATGGGTCATGACCATGGCCGAAGGATCGAAAATAGGTTTTTATGAGTCTTATAACCTGAAAGATTGGCGCTATATGAGCAGCTTTACCACTAAGAACATTGGAGTTTTAGAGTGCCCTGACCTTTACCAGATCCGCGCTGATGACGGGACAGTAAAGTGGGTGCTGGGCGTCAGTGCAAACGGAAAAGCAGCAGGGAAACCCAACACCTATGCATACTGGACAGGAACGTTTAATGGAACGGAATTTCTTCCAGATAACACTGAACCGCAATGGCTAGACTACGGTTTCGATTGGTATGGCGGAGTAACGTTTGAAGATGGCAAGGCAAGTGACAAATTAGACAAACGCTATGCCCTCGCTTGGATGAATAACTGGGCCTACGCCAACAATACGCCGACATTAAAAGAAGGGTTTAACGGAATGGATTCGATCGTCCGTCAAATTGAACTAAAGCGTGAAAGCGAGAATAAGTATTATCTTTCTTCACAGCCTTCAGATTCATTAAAAAAATTGACAAGCTCAACGAATTCTTTTAATAAAATCGAAGTGGATGGCTCGGAAACACTTGATGTTAAAGGAGATGCCTATCAAATAGAGGCGGATCTCTCATGGTCGGATTTTAAGAATGCAGGATTTAGGCTCAGGGAGTCAGATGATCAAAAACGCCACGTTGACGTAGGCATTTCTGCAGAAGGAAATTACTCTTATGTCAATCGGGTATTCACAGATCAACCTGACGAAACGAATCAGTTGGTTGAAAGTACTGCACCATTTGATGTCAGTAAGAAGAAGGTTCATTTAAAGATTCTCGTCGATAAAACGAGTATTGAAGTTTTTGTGGATGATGGAAAGGTTGCTTATTCAAACTTAATATTCCCTCATGCTGAAGATACAGGAATTACTCTCTTCTCCGAGGGCGGCAAAGCGATCTTTAAGAATATGAAGGTTACACATTTTGATCCGATTAATTGAATCTCATCTTAGCAGATACCTTTCATATGAGTACAACTACATTCTTTTATAAGAAATAACTCTTCAAATATGAAAATTTACTAAAAGGGGCCCCACCACATCGCCATCAAGCTAAGCCTGCCAAGAATTAATTTGAAAGTGCGTTCTCTTTATTTTGCTACAGTAATCCTAAAATTGTGCATGACAAAAAAACCTATTAAATAGGTTTTTTAAAAAGTATTAGGCAACTTTGAGTTTTTGTGACATCGAATAATCATAGACAACACCTAAGATATCAAAGACCGTTTTCTTGTTATAACGATGACATTTCCGTCCGTTTTTCTCCAAAAGGTAAAACAGACGGAGAAAAGTCTTTGATAGTTCTTGGGTGTCCTTTTGTAATCCTTGATAAAACAATAAATAATAGTCTTTTATCATATAGATAGATTTATATTCACTTAACTTCTTCTTTTTCATATCTAAAAGTAACTGACGCATTTTAAACATGGTAGAGGAACAGAGTAAAATGCTAATCAGTTGCCCATACAAGTGACACTCTAAGCGTTCCCTCTTGATCTCTTTGCACTTGTCAATTTGAAAGAAAGATTTCCAGGTCTTAAATAGAATTTCAATCTGCCAACGTAACGAATACAGGTCATGGATATGTTCCGTTGGAACTTCTTCTAAAGAAAGATTTGTAATATATACGTTCATTCCACTTAATCGTTTGCTTCGGTCTTTATAGGTAATACCCTTCTTCTTTTCTTTTTTTGCTTGTTCTTTCAATCTTTTCTCTGTTTGTGACTCAGTTAGTCGATGAATAATCACTCGGGCGGGTAGTTTTTGATACAGTCCAATGTATGCTTCTGAAATTTCGAGTGTTTGACCAGGTTGTAATTGATTCATAAGCTCTTCCGTGTCTAACTGAATAAAGAGAGTACCTTTCTTCACAGTCCCATTTCGAAAAAACTCTGGTTTATTGTTCTTACGATAGATACGAGAATTTAACTTCAAACGTGAGACATAGTAAGCACCTTCATCATTCATTTTCTTTAAGTCATGTAAGTCGAAATACCCTAAATCCCTTATGTATAAGTCTTTCGGTTGAATGATTTGTAGACTCGTTGAACCGAAGGTTTTATCATTTTCTCTCCCTTCTCCTACATAAACGTGAAGGAACTTCCCACTCAATAAGTCATATTCAAGTTGGATTTTAACACCTGCGGTATGGCTGCTTCCGCCAGAACCTTGATAATGTGAGGCAAACTTATCTGGAAGTTGAAATGTTGTAGAATCTAGGATCCGAATACGTTTAAAAATCGTGGAGTATGGGTGAAGTATTTCTTGTGTTGAATGAATTCTTTGAGTGAGAAGATTAGCTAGAACTTGTTGAAGAAACTGTACGGCTGAACCATTAAATCGTTGATTAAGCCCTTCGGGGCTCATGAGGACACCCGTAGATGCTTCGAGATGGCTACACAATTGTGTGAGTGGCGTACTCGCGACCTGTTGACTAAGCCATACACATAAAGCAATTAATTCTTGTGCTTGATATTTACTTTTACGTTGAACAAAACCAACTTCTTTAGCTAATTGTTGTAGAGAAGACGGAGATAAGTAGTTTTGAAGTTCTTGAGAAAAGAGATTCATTTCGTCTGAAACAGAAAAACTCATAGAAAACGCCATCCTTCCTGTATATTTCTAAAAAAAGAATAGCGTTTTTTTCGTTATGATGATACAAATTCACCTTAGCTTAATGGCCATGCGATGGAACCCCTAAAATAGTAAAATATCGACTAATGTACCATTATGGATGGTATACTATTTTTTAAATATATTTCCAAATTATGAGGAGGTTATTCAATTGAAAAAGGTACGGAATGGAATATGGATGTTTGTTACACTCATTCTCATGCTATCTTTACTTCCAGAAATGCCTGTTAAGGCGGCAGCCGATCCGATCATTAAGGTTAAATTAAAAGGCTATCTTGGTAATAAATCCGAGATTACCGTCGAACCGGAAGTCACGTACACTACGAATCTAGCAAATGTAAAACTAGAATCGAACAAAAAGTATACGTTGAGGGTCAGTGGTACGGACATTGTTGTTCTGACAGATTCAAAAGAAATAGGCAAAGCTTCTGAGATTGAAGTGCAACCTGAAACAGGGAACGGTCCACTTTCGATTAATGGGCGTACATACTTAGGTAGTTTACGTTTTATTATGGAAGATGGGAAATTCATCCGTCCATATAACTCAATTGGACTTGAAGATTATTTAAAAGGGGTTGTTCCAGCTGAAATGCCGGCTTTATGGAATCAGGAAGCCTTAAAGGCACAGGCTGTTGCGGCAAGGACCTATGCGATGAGCTACATCAACAGAACGCCCGATGACACAATGAGTTACCAGGTATACGGTGGCTACACTTGGCACGAAAACTCAACAAAAGCTGTTAAAGCAACAGAAGGTCAGGTCATCGGTTATGGTAAAAAACTACATATAGGTTCAGATGCTCTTTTTTCCTCTAGCAATGGAGGGAAAACCGAGTCCAACAATAATGTTTGGGTTGGTACAGAGCTACCATATTTAATGGTCAAAGACGATCCATATGATCCGCAAACTGTATGGAGTTTTAGTGTAAAAAAGCAACAAATAGACCTTACAAATTTAGATTTGACAAAAGCAGATACATGGTGGGCTAATACCAAGGAAGCTGAACAAACACCAGTAATTTCTAATATAAGAGCATGGCTACAGAAAAATGGATATACCGGCAAGGACATTAAAGTAACGGCTGTCCCTCACCTTTCCCTTCACGCACTAACAAGTGGCGGCAGGGTGAGTAAGGGAAGTATTACGATTGAATTTATGGTGAAAGAAAAGGAGAAAGCTCTACAGCAAAGTGTAATATTAGAAGATGTAACCGCTTCGAAAATTAGAGACATTATCGGTCTGAGCTTCATGAAAAGCTTTTTAGTAGATAAAGTGGATACTGCAAAGGATGTAATTAACGTTTCAGGCAAGGGCTACGGCCATGGTGTCGGACTAAGTCAGTATGGCGCGAAAAAGGCTGGCGAACAGGGACATACGTATCGCGAGATTCTTGCTTTCTATTATGAAGGGACAAGCTTAAAACAAGCTTATGAGCCAGAACCTGAGGAAGTAGAACCAGTAAAGCCGGAACCGGCACCTGTCATTCCAACGCCAATCCCAACACCAGATCCAGACCCTGCACCTAAAGATGAAACAGCACCAACGATTAAAGATATAAAAACGTATTACGATACTAAAACTAAACAAGTCAAACTAACCTTTGATACAAATGAAAAAGCGAAGGTGACAGTTGAAGTTAAGGATGAAAAAGAGCATGTCGTTGCTACTCTTGTCAAAGGGGACGAAAAACCGTCAGGATCGCAATTAGCCATTTGGGATGCATCAGAAGTAAGTAACGGTTCATACACCTTTGAAGTTAGAGCGATTGATAGTAGTAATAATGCAAGTTCAGCATCTGTTCCATTTTCATTAACAAAGCCTGACACAACGGCTCCAGTTATAAAAAATACAAATACCTCATATGACTCAAAAACGAATAAAGTTTTCCTGAAGTATGAGATCAATGAAAAATCAAAGGTTACCGTTCAAGTAAAAGACGCAAAAGGCAAAATCCTAGCTACCCCGGTCAATAATGCAGAGAAAAATGCCGGTGTCCAATGGACATCGTGGGATGTATCGAAGGTTTCGAACGGTAAGTACTCATTTGAAATTGCAACGATCGACAGCAATAAAAATAAAAGCTCGGCAACGGTTCCATTTACATTAACAAAACCCGATACAACGGCACCTTCCATTAAAAATATAAAAACCTCATATAATTCAACAACAAATAATGTTGCTTTGAAGTATGAGATTAATGAAAAGGCGAAGGTAACCGTTCAAGTAAAAGATGCAAAAGGCAAAACCGTGGGTACACTGATCAGTAATGCTACAAAAAATGCCGGTGTCCAAAGTGCATTATGGAATGTATCAAAGGTATCGAACGGTAAGTATACGTTTACCATTACAGCGATTGATCCAAGCGAGAACAAGCGTACAACGACGACTTCCTACACATTAAACAAACCGGCAGCGAAGAATATGACTGGTAAGGTCAATGCTACGAAGTTGAATGTCCGTTCCCAACCATCCACATCAGGGAAAGTTCTTGGCTCTTTGAAGAATAACCAAATCGTTACCGTAATTAATAAGAGCAGCTCTTGGTACAAAATTCAGTATGGTAATGGAACAGGCTATGTGTACGCAAAATACCTAACGAACGTCCGCTAACGAAATCAATCAGTGAAAAGCCCTAATCAAATTTAGAGAGCACTGAAAAAGACCATGATTTTTTAAAAGTCATGGTCCTTTTTCTATAAATTTCATTTCCGATAGTAAATTCAGTCTGAAACAGCCCCTTATTGGGGTCCCCACAGCATCGCCATTAAGATAAAAAATAAAAAAAAACCCCAAAACAAAAAAGAGCTACTTTTTCTGTAAAATCAATAGAACAAAGAATTTTTTCGTTATGGGGATACATATATATCTTAGCTTGATGGCGATGGGGCCCCACCAACATTTCGACAAAAATACGTTAAGCAATTTTGACATAGCAAAAGCTCGATTTCTATAAGCCTATGTACTGAAACTTATCTTTGTCATATTAACTGTATATAGATAAATGTATGAGTTATTGAACATAACAGATGAGGAAAATCCTCATAAATCCTTTAGCTAAAAGGTGTTGAGAAACTTAGGTTTTCTGAACAGAACCTTAGTTCTTAACACCTTACGGGAAATGATACAACTTTAGGTTTTACTTCTACCAGAAATACTTGGGTTTAATGGATACTCCATATACCATATATAAACTCTTTAATTCTCACATAAGACAGTCGAGGAAATTTATAAAAACCATGGGAAGTTTTCTTAGTAAAGTAAAGAGGGTAGCCTCGCAGGGCTTAGGTAAAATGGGACTCATCATCATATCGTTCACCATTAAAGACGTTCAGGATAAAAGTGGATATCATGAGTCGCTTGTAAAGCCAAGGATTACGCAGGTGAAGAGGGAGGCAGATATAGCTCCGTCGATGCAGAGAAAAAATCGCGAATCAAGCGAGCCGGAGCGAACATGAATATGGCAGCAAGCAAGGATGAATAACAGGGGGAAATTTAAAGGGCACTTACCTAAGTATGTAGACAAAGTGGGTTCGGAAATCAACATCCAAATTGTATAGGCAAAAAACTGTAGGTCCAATCATATAGACAAGGGAGCTACAGTTTGTAGACTACTATCTAAAAGTTAAACCAAAGTTGATTGGAGAGAAAGGTGCGAGACTCCTGCGGGAAAAACGCGTCCAGGGGAGACCCCGCAGGCGCAAAGGCGCCGAGGAGGCTTCCCGGACCGCCCGCGGAAAGCGAGTGCTTGGAGCGGAATTTAACATCTAAATCGTACAACCCAAAAAAAAACTATAGGCAAACTCAATTTTCATCAAGTTTGCCTATAGTCTCAGGTAAGGGACGATTATACTCTTACCTTTTTTTAAATGGTTTTGGCAGTTTATCTGGCCTTATATACTTAACAAATATGTTCGTCATACTCGGTTTTCAAGTAATTCATCATCCTTTGTTTTTGGTGTGAATAATGAAAGCAATTAAAGTAATAGGAAAAGTCGTCAAAAAAGAGAGGGTTTTTATCATCGAAGCCATAAGAATTTAAAAAATCCGAGATTACTTTTTCTTGTTCAACTAGATCGAACAATCCGGATATATAAAAATGATAACTGAATTTATCATATAAAAAAAGGTATCCTGTATCATCAAAAATATTTTTCACTGTATGTCCATCCAATTCTAACTCACTCCTTCCTTACCAATATACCTTTTTATCCATGAAATTATTCAGTGCTCATCTTTCAGGGAATATTATTATATTTATTGCAGCGTGTTTTTTATGCCTTCAATACATTAAAGGCATGAAATAAATGCAGGCAGCAAGAATCGGGAACGAAAAAAGCACATCCAATAAGGATGTGCTTTCATAAAAGTATTATTTGTACATTTCAGCCACTTGTTTTTGCAATTCGCCATTTTCAAGGTACTCATCATAACTCATTTGCTTATCGACTGTACCTTTTGGAGTAAGTTCAATGATCCGGTTCGCAATAGTTTGGATGAACTGATGATCATGAGAAGAGAAGATCATAGATCCTTTAAAGCTTATTAAACCGTTGTTTAATGCCGTAATCGACTCTAAATCCAGATGGTTGGTAGGTTCATCAAGCATCAGGACGTTCGAACCGCTTAACATCATTTTGGAAAGCATACAGCGGACTTTTTCGCCCCCTGAAAGTACACTTGCCTTTTTCGTGACTTCATCGCCAGAGAATAACATTCTGCCCAAGAAACCGCGCAGGAAGCTTTCGCTCTGGTCATTAGGAGAATATTGACGGAGCCAATCCACAAGATTTAAATCGACACCTTCAAAGAATTCAGCATTATCCTTAGGGAAGTATGCCTGAGAGGTCGTAACGCCCCATTTGAATGAGCCGCCATCCGGTTCGATTTCACCTGCCAAGATTTTGAACATTGTTGTTTTAGCAATCTCATCTTTACCGACAAATGCAATTTTGTCGCCTTTATTCATCGTGAAGCTGACATTATCCAATATTTTTACGCCATCAATCGTTTTCGAGATTCCATCTACACGAAGCAGGTCGTTCCCGATTTCACGTTCAGGAGTAAAGCCGACATATGGATAGCGGCGTGAAGAAGGCTCGATGTCATCCAAGCTGATTTTGTCCAATAATTTCTTACGGGATGTCGCCTGGCTCGATTTGGATGCATTGGCACTGAAACGCGCGATGAAATTTTGAAGCTCTTTGATTTTTTCTTCTTTTTTCTTATTTGCATCTTGAGTCAGTTTAAGGGCTAGCTGGCTTGATTCATACCAGAAGTCATAGTTACCGATATAAACTTTGATTTTACCGAAATCAAGATCCGCGATATGTGTACAAACTTTGTTAAGGAAGTAACGGTCATGGGAAACAACGATAACAGTGTTTTCAAAGTTGATTAGGAATTCTTCCAGCCATTTGATCGCTTTTAAGTCCAAGTGGTTGGTAGGCTCATCCAGTAATAGAACATCCGGTTTACCGAATAGTGCCTGGGCAAGCAATACTTTAACTTTGTCGCCACCGTTCAATTCAGCCATTTTCTTCGTATGCAGGTCTTCTGTAATCCCAAGGCCTTTTAAGAGGATTGAAGCTTCGGGTTCAGCTTCCCATCCGTTTAATTCGGCAAATTCCCCTTCAAGCTCGGCCGCTTTCATTCCGTCTTCGTCCGTGAAGTTTTCCTTCATATAAATCGCATCTTTTTCTTGCATGACTTCATATAATCTTTCATGTCCCATAATGACGACTTTTAGGACTTCTTCTTCCTCATAAGCGAAGTGATCTTGTTTTAGAACGGCAAGGCGTTCTCCAGGCCCCATATGGACATCGCCGGATTGTGCTTCAATTTCACCGGAAAGGATTTTTAAGAAAGTGGATTTACCGGCACCATTCGCACCTATCAGGCCATAGCAGTTACCAGGAGTGAATTTTATATTAACATCTTCAAACAGTTTACGATCGCCATAACGTAAACCAACATTATTTACTGTAATCATTTATTTACATTCCTCCAAAATACTTTTGTTTCAACGTGTCCAACACTTTATTTCATTAGTTCTACGCTGATTCATGCAAACAGCAGTTTACGATCTTATATGTTTTAAACTGTGCATCATTTAAATTGTATCTTATTTCTTAGGAAAATTAAAGGCAGATTAGTAAAAACAAACGTTTATAAGCAAAAATTACACAAGGATTTAATTTTGTTTATAAATTGTCACCTATAAATGTAAGTACTATTTTTTTTTGATTATGATTATGGGCATAAAGGCTCATTACGCAACAACCTTATAATTGGTAATATAGGTAACTGTAACTAAAACAACGGGAGGAACATATATGAGTGATTCAGTAGGTTTTTGGAAACGTCTTTTCGCAGGAGTTTTGGACGGCATAATAGTATCAGCACCATTAGCGATAATTTTCGGGGTGATTACCGGTGATTGGGAAAATGAAGATTTTTCAACGCTTTTTAACTTTCTCTACATGGTGATTGTCCCGATACTATGGTATGGATATACAGTTGGTAAAAGGATTATGGGAATACGCATAGTAAGGATGGACGACAAAAAATTAGGCATAGGCACTATGCTATTAAGGTATTTAGTTGCTGCTTTGGTGTATGCCATTACATTAGGGATAGGGTTTATTGTCAGTGCATTCATGGTTGGCATAAGGAAAGACCATAGATCGATACATGATTTCATAGCAGGTACATACGTGACATCAAATGAACCATGAATTACGGATAAGCAGTTTAATAGCTGCTTTTTTTTTGCGGAATTTTTTAAAATATGAAGGAAATTTTGCTGAATACTTTATTGTAGGGGTATTTAAGTATACATATTACATCAGAAACCATGATAGAATATATATTTCATTAATACAGTGGCAGTTTTTAGGAAGCTAAAAAGCACTTAACCTTAATGGTCAAGTGCTTTTGTTATTCAAAACCTCTTTATTTTGATTGATGATGATTTTATTTCTTAAAATCATTTCTTTATTATTAAGTCCAACATTGAGTTCTTTGGTATTATTCACTTTTTCCAGCAGTGAAATTACGGATATTTCCAGTAATTCAGAAATAGGCGATTGTGTTTTGGATGATAAAATTTCAAGTTCATGGATTAATTTAGGGGATAGCATTGGTTGTTTTTGATTTATTTCCATGACAGGACCCGCTTTCTTAAAAAAGTTATGTAATTGTCATTTAATTATATAATGTCAGTTTCCAATAAAACATTAAATTAGCGTTATTTATGTTAAGAGTTGATGACAATTACATAAGAAAGGCATAACTATGAATGTCCCAGCATAAGTCAACATACCATAGATAAATCCAATCTGGAATATTTCAATTATTCTTCGAATTATATGAAGTATCATGGAAGGTACATTACAACTATATAATTCTATGTCTCCAGATTTGTCAACCATTGGCTTTTCTGATAGTATAAATGTCCATTTCGTCTTAGTATCGGCTTTTTTATAAGATTGATCAATATACAAGGAAGGGGAGTGATTTCATTGGGTAATCACCCTGATTTTGAACAGGAACGAAAGCGGCTGGATTTTACAAAACGTTATATCGATGTTGTCATCAAAACATCAGAAACAAGCAAAGATCAATTCCAGCGGAATATACAAGAAGCTTTTGGCGATGCCGATTGGTCTGAATCAGCCTTATATTCACAGCTGCTGACGACGGCCAACTTTTTTGAGATGTCCAAAACTGAACTTGAAAGTTTACGCAAAGCAAGTAAAAAACCTTACTTTGCAAGAGTGGATTTTGAAAGGAATGATGGGGAGAGAGGCGAAGTCCTTTATTTCGGAAAAGCATCTCTTTATCAGAGGGAAAGCCAGGAACAGATTATCGTCGATTGGCGTTCACCGATTGCAAATCTGTATTATGAGGGACGGATTGGTGAAATAGAATATGAAGCGGAAGGGGAGACATTCAGCGGGAACATCACTTTAAAAAGACAGCTGATGATAGAAGAAGGTGTCTTGGAAGAGATTAGGGACATTGATTTGACAACAACGGATGAATTGTTGCAGGAATCCCTTTCCAAGAGTTCCAGCAATCGATTGACGGATATCATTACCACGATCCAGGAAGAACAGAATAAAATCATTCGGGCAGATTTGAATAAACCTATCATTGTCCAGGGCGCAGCGGGTAGCGGTAAAACCACAATCGCTTTACATAGGATCTCTTATTTCATTTACCACTATAAAGACTTGTTCGATCCGCGACAATTAATGATTCTTGCTCCGAGCCGGGTATTCATTGATTACATATCTGAAGCTTTACCTGAATTGGGTGTTGAAAAGGTAAAACAATTCACGTTTTCCGAATATGTTCAGGCAGCGATAGGAAAGCAAGTGAAGCTTATAGCGGATGATAAATTAACACGATTGCTGGAAAAGGATGATGAAGAAATTAATTCAGCCGTATGGATATCAGGTCTGAAGGGATCCCCTGCCTTTCAATATATATTGGACGAATATATAAAGGATATTTTCAGTGGGTTTCATCCGGATGCTGATTTTTATTGTGATAAATATCGCCTCTATTCCGCTAAGAAGTTCATTAGATTATTGGAAGAGGATTATTGGTATTTACCGTTATACAGCCGACTGGACAAACTGAAGGCCATTTTACAAAATGAAGTGAAATTAAAAAAGAAAACAATGCTTGAACGTGTTGTTGATCTTTATGATGCCAAAATTGAGAAGGCAATCTATAAGAATATCGATCCAGTCATACGTAAGGAATTTGTTACAAAATGCCTTGATAAAAAAGAGGAAAGGATAGGACAGATCCAAAAGGCGATCCGTACTTCTGTAAAAGCGTATTTTAAGCAATTTAAAAGTAAAGATCTCCTGGAGTACTATCAGGAATTATACCAAGATCCGGAGCGTCTCGCCTCATACAGCAACGGTAAGCTTACTGTTGAAGATGCCAGGGTTTTATGTGAGTACAATCATAAATTATTTTCTGCTAATAGTTATGAGATGGAGGACTTAGGAGCACTATTATATCTTCAGGAGCGGCTTTTCGGTGTCGATAAAGAAAACAAAGCAAAAAATGTCGTCATTGATGAGGCACAGGATTATAGCTTCATGCAGTTACAGGCCCTAAAGACGGCAGTGGATACCGATATGTTCACACTTGTAGGCGACCTTGCACAAGGCATCCATTCATACCGCGGACTTCAAACATGGGAAGAGGTTCACAGTCGTATTTTCCCTCGGGCGACGTATACTGAATTGCAAAAAAGCTACAGAACAACTGTTGAAATTATGAAACAAGCTAATGAAGTACTTCAGTTGTTAACTTACGATTTCCCCGAAGTTGAACCCGTGGTCCGGCATGGCAAGGATCCAGAATTCATTTACATCGAAAAGGAAGGTTGGGAAGAAGAACTGATCGAGCTGATTGCAACCCTTAAAGGAGAAGGTTTTAAAACGTTTGCCGTTATTGCCAAAACGATGAAAGATTGCAAGCTGGCAAATGAGAAACTAAGTGAATTCCATCAAGGTTTTCATTTAATAATAGATGAAGCGGGAAACATCCCTAAAGATAAAACATTGATTGTTCCTTCCTATCAAGCCAAAGGTCTCGAATTCGATGTCGTATTTGCAATATCACTCGAAGAAGCGTATTGTCACGAAAATGAACTTGATATCAAATTGCTGTACGTAACAATGACAAGGCCATTGCACAGGTTATATTTTTTAGGTAAAGAGAAAAATGCTTTCCTTATTGAGACATGAAAGGGGGAGGGTGGAATGCCACCACCTCCTCGTGAAATGCTCACAGATGCAAAAAGATATCCTGGATATTTTCCCATCCGAAACCGACTTCGATAAGCTCGACGCCTGCCATTTTAACGGTTTTTTCAGCTATCACTTGACCTCCAAGCGCTTTGTAAAAACCGCATGAGGGGTTATCCTTTAATGCCCAGATTATTAAATTCTTATGTTCCATTTTCACAAGCTCATGTATGACCGCTTTTATCATTTTTCGTCCAAGTCCCTGTTGGTGATATTCTTTTAAAAAATAAATGGCATATACTTCACCTTGAAAATGCGGATCATTCGTTTGTTCTGGTCCCCCGGCAGCGAAACCGATGATTTCCCCATTGGCGTTTTCCGCAACAAAGGTAGCATTATGCAACATTTTTAAATTCCTTAGCCAGTTTTTCTTTTTGGCTTCCAGATTCATGGAAGACAAATATTGATCCGGAAGGATTCCTTTATAAGTAGTTTTCCAGCTGTTTATATGCACAATTGCTATTCCATCTACATCTTCTTCTATGGCTTTCCTTATCTTCATAAAAACACCTTCAGATTTTCATATTTTCCCCTAGAATATCATGGAAAAAGTGAATAAGCATTTTATTTATGTTTATAACTGCATGAGAAAGGATAAGAAATAAAAGAGTGATCAACCAGATGAAGGGAAGGATGAGAAAGATGAAATTGAAAGTTGGTTTTTATTTTCCGGGCGGCAAAGAACTAGAGCATGAGGTTGAAGGCGATGATTCAACTCAAATGATTTCAAATATTCAAAAGCACCGTTATTATAATTTAGTTAAAGGCGATTGCCATTACGTCGTAGATACGGAAAAAGCAGCATATTTTTCTGTAACCGAAATATTGGATTGAGAATGAACCGCATTGGACTTTTGTTCCATTGCGGTTTATTCTTTTTGTTGTAAGGAAACCGGAAAAGGAGTATCGTCAATGAAAATCAATTTTACCAAGAAACAGTATGAAACATTATTCAAAATGGTTCAGTACGGATATTGGGTTGCTTCCGATACTGAAGATAATAAAGAATTCAGTGAGATGGAACAGTATATCAATTCCTTTGCAAAAGATTTCGACAAGGAAGGAGTACAGTTTATAAAGGATTACGAAATGTATGATCTGAGCAGGGAATTGGAGGATCAACTACATACAGTCATAAATGAGTACGAAGATGGAGTGTTCAGGGATAAGCTTGCCTACCATTTGGCTAGGAAAGAGTTCGCCGAGGAGTCGGAAAACCACGAATACAATCAAGAGGAAGCGTTTAAACGTATCATGGAGCTCGAGGAAAAATATCATCTTCATATTGAAGAACACGGGTTAGGGAAATTGAAAATAGAAGAATAAAAAGAGAGAGGACGTAATCTGTCCTCTCTTTTCTAATTTTGAGAAGTCATGATTTCCATGATCATCACGTTTCGCCATCCATTACGGATCGACTTTATGCACGAGGATTTTGACCTAATTTTTCAACTGAGTATTGATAAAATGCAATTAAGTCATTTTTTGACGCAAAGCCTGCTTGTGCAGTTCGTTCGTTCCCTCCGCCTTTTCCATTATATGAGCCCAGTTCCGCTTTGAAATATTGTCCGCAATGAAAGGGACTGTCCCCGCTGTGCGAGAGGATGACCTTTTGCTCCTTGCGTGATGCTAATAATACGGTAACCTTTTCTCTTTTTACAATCGTACCTGCAAGGTAAAGCAGCTCTTTCATTGAGCTATCTTCGAAAATATGAGAGATGAATCCCCCTCCATTTTCTGCAAGCAGGGAGTCAGCAAGAAAATTTGCATTTTCAAGTTTTAAGTTTTCATTTGCCGATAGCAGCTGCTTATAGTCATTTTCAAGTTTCTCCACCCTATTCAGGATCTCTGTGCGTCCGGTATTGAATTTAGTCGATAATGCAGAAAGAATTCCTAGACTTTCGGAATAATCATTCAATGCCCTGAAGCCGCACTTAAAGTAGAGACGGGTAAGCTCTTTCTGCTTCTCCGCTTTGAAAATCTTTATTAACCCAATCTCACCGGTACGCCCTACATGAGTTCCACCGCAAGGGTTATATTCAATTCCTTCTATCTCAACAATACGGATATTTTCAGACACTTTAGGCATTTTGACGACGGGAAGTGTCTGTAGCTGCTCGTTTGTCACGTAATAGATAAGTATTTCGCGATTCTCGATGATATATTGATTAACCAGCTTTTCAGCAGCAGCCGTATGTACTTCAGTCCATTGAAATCCTGCCATTATATCGATCGTTAAATATTCCTTTCCTAGGTGAAAGCTGACCGTATTAGAGTCAAACAGTTCCCTGCAGACAGCAGAGAGTAGATGCTGGCCGCTATGCTGTTGCATATGATCGAAGCGGCGGGACCAATCAAGTTCACAGTGGACGATCTCTGAATCTGGCCGTCTCTCCATCTTATGAAGAATCTTTCCAGCATTGTCTTTTATAACTTCAAGAACGGTGATTCCTTCTATTTTCCCAGTATCTGCTGGCTGACCGCCGCCTTCGGGATAAAAAGCGGTTTCTTCAAGTGTGATATAGTAAAAGCCATTTTCTACAAGGGTCTCCCGAATTTTGGTATCCCATTGGGAAGTCTTGGTGGACGTGTAATACAATTTTTTTGTCATGAATGAATTCTTTATCCTTTCAGTTGATCATTAAATTATATCACCGAAATACTAGAGTATAAAATCACGGGTTTTAGAAGATTAGTCAGGGAAAAAAGCAATACTTTATGACAATCCTAAATAAATGGGGCAAGATGGCAATAATCTATTTATAGACTGCACTTTATGATGTGAAATATTTCTGAAAGTATATAACTTTAGGTCTATTAAGAACACATTAAATAGATTTGTATAGTTAAAAGATCATTGTTTAAGAGGTTGGGAATAGGATAATCATAGGGACATTTGGGTTGGAAGGGTAAGTGATATGAAGTGAATCTCTTAAATATGGAAAAATAGCTTATTTGGGAATATAAAAAATAAAATTTCTGATTGGCTGGAGCTTGATGTAGGAAAGACCATTCCTGCTCAAGAGATATTCCGTTTTCTGCATTCAGTCCAAGGGGGGCTGGAACGCTGCAACGCTGCAATTATGCGGACTTATGGCCATCACCGAACAGCTATTGGATGGACTTGATGAAGACAGTGAGCGGGTCTGGAATCGGACGAAACTTAGGAATTTCCTTTTTGAGCTCATTGAACATGCATATGAATATGAGCATTTCGATGAAGTTGAAGTAAAAGCAAAGCCTGTCCGCAATTCACAAGCCCCGCTGATCCAGATCATTGATGATGATATTTCCATGTTGATTTTATTGAAAGATCTATTGGAGGATAAGGGATGGATGTTCATAACGAATGCGGACCCAGTCAAAGCCACAAATCAATATTTTGAAATGCAGCGCGATTGCCTGATTCTTGATATTCAGTTACCCGCAAAGGATGCTTTTCAAATCCTTCAGGAGATTCATCTGCTAACGAGAAATATTTCATACCGAAAATCAAGAGGGAGAGATGGACGGCTGGGCGATCCTGGGGGAATTAAAAGGATCCGCTGATTTGAATGAGATTCCCGTTTTTGTATCTACCGCACTTGACGAAAGGGAGAAGGGGATTCCCTTGGGAGCTAAGGATTATTTAGTTAAACCTTATAAACCGAGCCAATTATCCAAAGTGATCATGCATACCTTGTTAAGTAACGGTAAACAAGGGCAGATACTGATCCCGCAGGGATTTCATGAAGAAAACAAAGGTTAAAAAATAAAAAACCGTAATAGGTATACAGAACATCAAAAAAATGATAAATTCAAATATGTTGGAAAAATAAATAATTGGGTACAATTGTAGGTAAAGGTAAGTTACAGGAGGATTTTTATTCATGCAAAAAATTCAGGCCGGCATGGCTGTAGTGTTAGAAGTGGAACGTAAGGCTGATTTCGGATGGTTTTTAACGGATGGTTCAGAAGATGTCTTACTTCATCATAATGAAATGAATGAAGGAACGGAACTTGAGATTGGCGATGAAGTAACTGTGTTCATCTACCATGACAAACAAGCAAGGCTAACAGCGACAATGAAGATTCCCGAAATTCAGATTGATCAGTATGGCTGGGCGGAAGTTGTCAATGTGAAAAGGAAACTTGGTGTTTTTGTTGACATCGGTCTTTCGAAAGATATTCTTGTATCCCTGGACGACCTTCCGAATATAGATCGATTATGGCCTGAGGTTGGTGATCGTCTATATGTATCCCTGAAGACAGATCGTCATGATCGCCTGTTTGGTAAACTTGCAACCGAAGATGTCATTCAGGAGATTGCAGTAACAGCTCCATTAAAAGGGATTCGTAACACCAGTATTAAGGGAAATGTCTATCGTTTGCTTATGGTTGGATCATTCTTTATTTCACAAGAAGGGTACCGCTGTTTCATTCACGAAAGTGAACGCAAGGAGGAGCCCCGTCTGGGTGAATTAGTTGAAGGGCGCGTCATTGATAGTAAAGAAGATGGAACGCTTAACGTTTCTTTAATCCCCTTTAAACAAGATTTAATGGGGGAAGATGCTGATGTCATTTTCACTTATTTAATGAATCGCGGCGGTGCAATGCCTTATGGTGACAAAACGCCACCTGATGATATCAAGTTTCACTTCGGTTTGAGCAAGGGAGCGTTCAAGCGTGCTCTCGGCAAACTGATGAAAGAAGAAAAGATTTACCAGGAAGATGGATGGACATATTCTTCAGACCGTAAATGAAAAAGGCAGCGGATTTTATCCGCTGCTTTTTTCTTGTGAATTTCATTAAAAGAACTTCTTTTTACCTTTTTCTTCTTTTAAAATCTCCACAGCTTCCCTGAACCTCATCGAATGGACAATTTCCCTCTCGCGTAAAAACCTGAGTGAATCATTGATATCAGGATCATCCGATATGTCAATCAACCACTGGTAGGTTGCTCTGGCCTTCTCTTCAGCGGCGATATCTTCATATAAATCTGCAATCGGATCTCCTTTTGCTTGGATATAAGTGGCGGTCCATGGATTCCCTGCTGCGTCATGATAATAAAGGGCACTATCATGATTGACATAATGATCCCCTAGCCCGGCGGCTGCCATCTGCTGAGGTGTGGCATCTTTTGTAAGCTTATAGATCATCGTGGCGATCATTTCGAGATGGGCAAATTCTTCCGTTCCGATATCCGTAAGCAGGCCAATGACTTTATCCGGAATTGTATATCGTTGATTTAAGTAACGGAGTGCTGCAGCCAACTCACCATCAGCACCACCATATTGTTCTATTAAATATTTAGCCAAACGGGGATTACAGTCTCTTACTTTAACTGGATATTGCAGCTTCTTTTCATAAACCCACATAGCTCATCTCTCCTTATACCTGCCATGGCCAAGGGCCTTGGCCCCATTCCCATTTATTTTCACCGCCTGGACTGTTTCCAAATCCCAATAATGGACCATATTTAGGCTCAAAAACCGATTTCAGTTGTTGGGAGTATTCATGAAATTGGTTGAATTGCTGTAAAGCCTGCTGGTCGTTAGGATGTGTATCCAAATAAAGAGTCAACTCGACAAGTACGAAATCGGCAGCCTGTATTTGTTCGAGCAACTGATAATATTCATCATCCAGTTTCTTATTCATTTACGTCTCCCTTTCCCGATATGGATTATCATAAAAATCATAAAAGAATTTCCAAAGTGTACCGTATTTCAAAGCTTCTTCCGGTGTGAACTGCTCCATATTGGGCGGTTGAAAATTAATATACAAATTAGGAGGTGTCCTGTAATACTTTCTCCCAATAGGCGGACACGGATCGAATTTACTATGGAAAGGTTTATATGACTTAACTAGGGTAAAAGTCTTCTCGCGATTCACAAAAAATACCTCCTTTGTAAAGATATAGCCTCTAATTTTTATGCCTCGGTAATGCATAATATGACTGCTGTGGCCTGAGAAGGGAATTATATGGAAAATGATGTCTTTTCAGAATATTATAAAATCTTGTTATAGTCCCGTTATCTTACTGTGATGTTTGTCATCTATTCTTTATCTGTTTGTTCTTTGTATAGAAAAAAACTATGTTAAGATTTAACTCGTAGCTTATAAAGCAGCTCACAAGGAGGTAACAACATATGAAAAAATCAATCTTATCGTTAGCGGCAGCGGCTGCCATATCCGGTGCATTCACAATTCCGGTACAAGCAGAAGATGTCAAAGTGAAAGATGGAGACACATTATGGGGGATATCTCAAACATATAAAGTATCAGTAGAAGATATTAAGTCTTGGAACGATTTGTCTTCAGACGCGATTTATGCCGGAGAAACCATACATATTTCTCAAGAAGAGCATTATAAAGTAAAGTCAGGGGACACATTATCGGGAATTGCACACAAATATGATGTAGGGGTAAATGATATTAAATCTTGGAACGGTTTAAGTTCAGATACAATCCATCCTGGTCAAGAAATTGTCATTAAACCGGCAGCTAACAAAGTCGAAGCTGCAAGTGTAGGGCCTGCACAGAAATCAGAGCAAGCTGCACAAGCAGAGCAATCCGAGCCAGCTGAACAATCTAAGCCAGCAGAACAAACAATGCCGGCAGAACAAACAAAGCCGGTTGAACAATCGGAACCAGCAGATTCAAACAATGAATCCCAAGATCAAGCGGAATCTGGAAAAGAGATTACTGTTAGTGCAACCGCCTATACGGCTGATTGTCAAGGCTGCAGCGGAAAAACAGCAACAGGAGTGGACTTGAAAGCTAATCCTGATGCAAAGGTGATTGCTGTGGACCCATCAGTCATTCCGCTGGGATCAAAGGTTTATGTTGAAGGTTATGGCTACGCAACGGCAGCCGATACAGGCAGTGCCATCAAGGGGAATAGAGTCGACATATTTGTTTCAAACGAACAGGATGCCGTGAATTGGGGCGTTAAAAACGTTAAAGTGCAAATCCTGAATTAATTTAGCCATGCAAAACATGTTTATATATTGAAAAAGCAGACACAGACATATTGTGTCTGCTTTTTGTCCTTTAGGTTGTCGGGAAAAGCAGTTACAATAGAAGAAATAGATCCTTATAAATCCTTAGAAGTTAAATAGGAGGAATAGTAAATTGATGGAAAAAGCACGGGAATATTTACAAGCATACTTTGGTTATGAGTCATTCCGAAAAGGTCAGGAACAGATTATCGAACAGGTGTTGGGAGGAATAAACACAGCAGGAATCATGCCTACCGGCGGAGGTAAATCAATATGTTACCAAATTCCAGCCCTTCTGTTACCAGGTGTAACACTCGTTATATCCCCACTAATTTCCTTGATGAAGGACCAAGTAGATGCCCTCGAACAAAATGGGATTGATGCCACGTTTCTTAATAGCTCCATTTCTGGGTTAGAATCATCCAATAGAATGAACGATATTAAGCACGGTAGATATAAGCTGGTTTATGTGGCACCTGAACGTTTGGAAAATCCTGCATTTCAACAGGATCTATTTAATGTGGAAATTTCTATGGTTGCCATTGATGAGGCCCACTGTATATCTCAATGGGGGCATGACTTCAGGCCAAGCTACTTAAAAATCAAAACCTTATTGAAAAACATGCCATCCGCTCCGACTGTACTGGCTTTAACGGCAACTGCCACACCGCATGTGACCGATGATATATGTCAGTCGCTCGGAATATCTGTACAGCATACAGTATCCACAGGATTTTCCAGAGATAACCTGTTCTTTTCCGTTGTGAAAGAAGAAAATCGCAGCCGGTTTTTAATGCGCTATTTGGAGAAAAACAAAAATGAATCGGGTATTATATATGCAGCAACCAGGAAAGAAGTCGATTCCTTGTATGCCAAGCTTATTAAGGCCGGATTCAAAACAGGTCGATATCATGCTGGCATGAATGAAAAAGAACGGTCGGAACAGCAGGATCAATTCATTCGTGATGACGTTCCCTTGATGGTAGCGACATCTGCCTTCGGGATGGGAATCGATAAGTCGAATGTTAGATACGTCATCCATTACCAAACTCCAAAGAACATGGAGAGTTATTATCAGGAAGCGGGCCGTGCAGGGAGGGATGGTTTGGAGAGTGAATGTATCCTCTTATATTCCCCTCAGGATATGCAGATACAGCGTTTCTTGATTGATCAATCAAATCCCTCTCAGGAGTGGCAATCCCAGGAATTGAAGAAATTGAACAGAATGAAGGATTATTGTTTT
This sequence comes from Bacillus sp. ISL-57, assembly GCF_018613135.1. Classification (NCBI taxonomy): domain Bacteria; kingdom Bacillati; phylum Bacillota; class Bacilli; order Caryophanales; family Bacillaceae; genus Bacillus; species Bacillus sp. ISL-57. The sequence goes on from NZ_JAGGQV010000010.1 coordinate 40,106, forward strand.
ACCGAAGGATGTTTGCAAGCCTTCATTCTTAGATATTTTGGAGAAGAAAACCCTGAAGATTGCGGTCATTGCGAAAATTGTACAGATAAACGTGACTCTGTTGATGTAACTACACAGGCACAAATGGTCCTTTCATGTATGTTGCGAATGGGGGAGCGATTCGGTAAAACGATGATTTCCCAAGTGCTTACGGGATCACGCAATAAGAAAATTGAAGAGTTCGGATTCCAGAAGCTTTCAACCTATGGTATCATCAATGATCAAACTGCGAAGGATGTTGGTGATTTCATTGATTTCCTGACAGCAAAACAGTATATCGAAATGACGGGCGGACAGTTTCCGGTTCTTAAAGTTACCAATGCTGGCAGGGAAGTGCTATTGGGACAGAAAAAAGTCCTGCGTAAGGAAATAAAAAAAGTAAGCAGCATCAGCGCAGATCATGGATTGTTCGAAGAGCTTAGACAGTTAAGAAAAGAATTGGCAAGCAAGGAAAATGTACCTCCATTCATTATTTTTTCCGATGCATCTTTGAAAGATATGGCCGTGAAACTGCCGAGGACGGAAGAGGAATTCCTGGAAGTCAAAGGGGTAGGCATGCAGAAATTCGAACGCTTCGGAAATCTGTTCTTACAAGGTATTTCCAAGTATGTACAGGCACATCCTGAATTGGAAACGAATACTATGATTACAAAGGAAACGGTAAAGCGAACGACTAAACCATCTCACTTAGAGACCTATCGCTTATATCAGGAAAGCAAATCAATCAAGGAAATAGGGGCATTGAGAGGGCTGTCTTCCATTTCAATTGAAAATCATTTACTAAAGTGTGCAGAAGAAAACTTGGATATTAAATGGGATGAGATTTTCTTGGATAAAGAGTTTGATCTTGTTTTGGAAACTGCGAAACAATTGGATTCAGAAAAATTGAAACCACTTAAAGAAGCCCTGCCCGAACATATTTCCTACTTTATGATCAAAGCGATCTTGGTTAAAGCAGGGTTGGAAAACGAAGGGTGTTAAGGTTTTTTGGATAATTTCTTCATTGAATAAATAAGAATTTGGTTTAATGCGTATACTAGGAATGATAAAAAGGTGAAATTTCGCTCCTTTAATCAGAGTCTTTATAAAAAAGAGGAGGTTGCTCATGTATTTTGGTAAAAAGAATTCAGAGGAACCAGAAATAGTTATGGAAGATACGATAGTATATGCATGCGGATCAGCGGATTGCAATGGTTGGATGAGAAAAGATTTTGCCTCGGAAAACTATGATTGCCCAATGTGTGGAAGTCAATTGGTTGAAGAAATCAGGGAGCTCCCAAAAATTGAAAATGAGTATAATGCGTTTAAATAAAAGAGGTGAATCATAGCCTCTTTATTTTTTATTTTGAGAAGGAAGAATGGCGGAGTGTTTTTATCTTGGATTAATGCTTTACATATAAAGATATTTATGTTAATATTAAATTTCAGTGTTATGAAAAGAATGCACTGGAGGGTAATTTAAAGTAACATTTTTATTAATAAAATAATTTTTCATCATTTTCATGATGAAGTAGAAACAAGTTAAACACATTTAGAAAAAAGAAATACATGTTATCACCAAGTATTTTCCTCGATCCATTTCTGTTCTTCATTAACTTACTTCTATGTACCATTTGTCTTTTGGAATTTAATCTACCCAATTGGAATTACGGACGGTTTTAATTAATAAACATGTACTTACAAGCTTTTATCTGATTCTCGCAGGCACGGTCTAGGAACCGTATGGATGGGAGAGAGGCAGGGCTTTCATTGTTTTAGGTTTTGGCATTAAAAATTACTCTCGTGCTCGCTTCGCTTTTGAAATGTTCAACGAACGGGCAGGAAGAACCATATGGAATGGATTCTTAAACAGGCGCAGTCTCGATTATCTGAAGGGTAAGTCCGGGACTGTGTTTCATTTTGGGGAATACTTTCTTTTTTAGAATCTTTCCTCAAATATATAAATCATATATATGATATAATGATAACTGAGATATGAAAAATTCATGCCGTAATCTCAAGTTCTTACCATTCAAAAAGTTTGGTTGAAAGAACAATAATCATACTTAGATTTGCGAATGGTTATTTACTCACAATTTAGATTAAACGCCATCTATTCTTCTTTTATCTTTATGGCTTGTGATCTGTTATGCAGGACGGAGTCAATTCAATTCTAAGGAGTGAGATATATGTATAGAAGAAATAATACGGAAGAAATCATTCCTGAAGAAACAAAGGTGTGGGAATGTACATCAGAAGATTGCAAAGGTTGGATTCGCGATAACTTTACAAGTAATGATGAACACGTTTGTCCGTTATGTAGCAGCGAGATGAAACCCGGCACCAGAATGCTTCAAGCAATTAACAATCCAAGAAACTATTAGGGCTATAAAAAAAGCTGAAGGGGATCCCCTTCAGCTTTTTTTATCTTTCTGCCAATTAGATGAAGCAAAAAGCAGATGAATGATTAGTGGATATCTTTTTTCTTGAATCGACCGCCTCGGACTTCCGCGATATCCCCTACAGCAAGAAATGCAGATGGATCGAAGCTTTTGACTATCTCTTTAAGTTTAGCTTCCTCAAGCCTGTTTATGACACAAAAGATGACTTTTTTATCATCACCGGAATAAGCACCTTCGCCTGCTAAAAAGGTTACGCCCCGTCCAAGGCGATTCATTATGGCTTCACCGATATCATTAAATTCATCACTGATGATCCAGACAAATTTGGATTCGTCCAAACCTGCGATGACGATATCCATCGTTTTATATGCCACGAAGTAAGCAATGATTGAATACATGGCACGATCCCACGAGAATACGAAGCCCGCACTGCCCAGGATGAATAAATTGAAAAACATGACGATCTCCCCAACGGAAAAAGGGAGCTTCTTACTAGCTAGTATAGCAAGTATTTCTGTACCATCCAATGAGCCGCCATATCGAATGACCATTCCAACACCAATGCCAAGAATCATTCCGCCGAAAGCGGACGCTAGGAGGATATCTTGAGTGAAAGCTGGTACATGATGAAGCAATGTAGTGGTAATGGAAAGGATTAAAATTCCATAAAGGGTAGATAATGCGAAGGTTTTGCCGATTTGTTTATAACCGATAAAAAAGAAAGGAAGATTCAAAATGAAAAGAAAGATTCCGAGCTTCCATCCAGTGATGTAAGATAACATAATCGATATACCCGTTATGCCCCCGTCGATTACGTTATTCGGCACTAAAAAAATCTCGAGACCGACAGCCATCAAAACCGCACCGATTGTAATTAATAGACCTCTCTGTAAAATTTGTCTCAGTGTTAATTTTTTATGCTGGGTCTTCTTTTGCATAATTTCTGTTGTACTTGCACCTGCCAGGTCTGACATAATCATGCCACCCACTCCTTCTCTCTATATAGGTTCTATTTAATTATAAACCTAGAGGTATAATTAAATAAAGAAATTAACATTCTTGATTCATATATTCCTGAATAATTATTGGTATCATTGATTACGTCCTGGAATGAAGAAACAGGGTTGTTAATGCTTGTCATTACCATGTATTCTTATTCTACTCCATATAAAACAATAGTATTTCTAATTTTATTGAATTTATGAAAGAAACCTGCATTTTCTTGAGATATGGGGTGCACCGAAAGAATCGATGTGTAAATAAATAGGAATAATGAAATAAAAAACCTTTGAGGTACTATGAATTTCCTTTACAATATAGGAGAATAGAACGTTTGAGGTGATCAAGTAAAAAAATGGAACAATCAATTGTAGCATCAAATCCTGTTCTCTTTATGATTGCAGTACTTTTGATAATAATGGCTTGTTATACGGCGTTTGATTTACTGACAACATTACTGACGATAAAGAGATATAAACTCCTTGTGTATATAGGGGGCAGCTGCTCTATGGGAGTGGCTTTTTGGACGCTTAATTTTGTTGTCATATTCACCCTCGATAATTCAGGAATGGCAGCATACAACTTTTCTAAAATAATTTTTTCGTTAGCATTAGCGATCGCTCTCGCAGGGGTTGGCTTATTGGCCATTTCGTATAAAACACAAGTACTGCAAATCGTTTTTTGCGGTTCCATGTTTACGATGGCCATATTATCTAATTATTTAATGGGAACATCTTCATTAAACCACTCTTTGCACTTTAGCCCATTATCGGTCTTCAGTACGCTTTTCAGCATCTTTATTTTATTTGTAGCAGCACTTGCCATATTATTTCATTTTAATAAATTAAGTCAATCTTCGCTAAAACCAGTCAGTACTCTCTTGATGAGTGGGGCAATCATTGAAGGCTATTATCTTTTTGTAAGGGTGTTACCGATTAACGCGAAAAATGAAGCGGGTGAATTTGTCCCACTCACTCCATTTATGCTTTATCTTACATGCTCCGTTTCATTATTCATCCTTGCCAGCTTGATAGCTTCAAGTACGATTGTGGGCCGGCGGTTAGCAAAAAGTGATAATACTGTAAGCGATATCCGTTATGCTTTAGATCATTAAAAATGTTGTATCTTTGCCGGAGTTTGAAGCCAGGAAGAAGGACATCACGCTGATTTCGGAGTGTAATGACGAAGAGATCTTCGTTCGTTGTAATGAGAATCGATTAAAACAAGTCATATTGAACTTCATTAAAAATGGTATGGAAGCTATGCCTGACGGTGGGTTCATAAAAGTCATGACTGAAATTAAAGAGGATAAAGTGCAAATATCCATTGCCGACACAGGAATTGGGATGCCGCAAGAGCAGCTTAAGAGACTGGGAGAACCATTTTTCACAACGAAAAAATCTGGTAATGGGTTAGGTTTAATGATCAGCTTTAAAATCATAGAAAGCCATTTGGGAAATGTCTTTGTCGAGAGCGAGGTCAATAAAGGTACAGTCTTTAATATTGTGCTCCCTATTTAGCCTAATAAGAGGCAATGAAAAAAAATCAACAGTTTGTAGAAGATGTCTGCATGGGGGAACCGGATTTGGAAAAACAAAAGCAAGTCAATATCATTAGCTTGAAGGTTTTTTACCTTTTTTCATTTTTTGCAGTAGGAAGTTTAACACCGCTATTAAGCGTTTATTTAGCCAATGAGGCAGGTTTGTCAGGTATTGAAATCGGTACGATCATGTCAGTTGGACCAATAGTGATGATCGTTTTTCAACCTTTTTGGGGGATTGTCTGTGATTGGAGCGGGAGACCGGCAAAAATACTGGCAATGACGTCGGTGCTTGCGGGTGTATTCGGTTTAGGTTACTTGCTGTTCGATCATTATTTACTTATAGTATCCGTTGCTGTCGCTTTGGCTATTTTTCAAAGTGCGATAATACCAGTTTCAGATAGCATCACCCTTCAATATACAACGAAAATCAAATCGAATTATGGGAAAATCCGTTTATACGGATCACTTGGTTACGGTGTGGCCGTTTTTGTAATGGGAAAATTATCTGAATCCTTCATGGGTCCTTCCGTGATATTTTATGCTTTTTTCTTCGGCCTTTTGATTGCGGCTAGTCTGGCTCTTCGTTTGCCCGAAGAGCAGCCTGGGGAAAAGGTGAAGCTTTTCGGTGGAATGAAAGAATTGATCACCATGAAACGATTTCTTATCTTTCTTGCTATAACGTTCTTGCTTTTTGGTCCTAATCTAGCAAATAACGTCTACTATGGTTTGTTTGTAGAGGCAAGAGGAGGGACATATACAGGAATTGGCATTGCGTTCCTTTTAGCTGTATTATCGGAAATCCCCTTTATGAGAATCGCAGGTACCTGGATTCATAAGATAGGCCTGCTGCCAATTACCTTATTGGCTGGAACGGCCTCATTGGTCCGCTGGGTTTTATACTTCACCGAGCCGAGTTTGGCTACCGTATATGTGTCTTCAATCATTCAAGGGTTTTCACTTGGCTTATTCATTCCTGCAGCTTTACAATATATTAGGGAAGTTGTCCCTGTACGTATTACAGTAACAGCAATAACGCTTTACTCCGCCATAGGCAATGGATTGGGTAACTGGTTCAGTACCTTCAGCGGCGGAATAATCTTGGATAAATCAGGAATATATGCGGTCTATTTATTTTATGGTTTACTCACCCTGATTGGAATGCTGCTTACAATATGGCTAATGAGTTATGAAAAAAAATTAAAAGTTATGGGGAAACCCATAGGTATAATCGAAAAATGAGGGAAAATAAAGCGAGGGACCTCTTTGCCTATCATGGTGAAGAGGTCTTTCTCTATTCTATTACAAATTTGAGAGAAGGCAGGCTAAATGATCAAGCAGAATGAACATTCTTTGAAAGGGCGTGGGGTTCATTCAAACCCCCAGGTAGACAAATTCGCTGAAAATGGATTTGTCTCCAATTTTTTTAGGGTGTGTAGAATTTACACCTAGATTGGAATGAAAGGCACTCGTTTTCCGCGGCACTTTAGCCTTCCAGCCCTCCCTTGGAACGGTTCCCTTCAGAAGTCTCGAACGCCCGTTCCAATCGACTTTGTTTAAAAATTTAGAGAGAACCCCTTTTGTAATCCCTTTCCGCGGTAAGTTTATAAAAGATATACTTCTATGGATTGGGGATTTTAACCAAAACAATCAGTTTTTTATTTTTGGAAATAATATGATTTAATGGAAGATAGAGAATGTATGGAAGGGTGAGTGTTTTTGAGCAAACCAAAAGTGTTGGCCATTACTATCGTATCAGCTTTTATAGGCCTGTTTTTTTTATTTTGTCTAGGGTGGGCGATTATGGACCATTATGGAAAGGGAACTTCCGATAAGAAAGTGATTGAAGAAACCACCATTGAAAAAAATGAATTTCCCGATGATTTTACGGTAGTTGCGATAGGCGATTCATTGACCCGCGGCACAGGTGATGAAACAGGGAAAGGCTATGTGGGGCTTGTTATTGAAGATTTAAAGAGTGAATACGATAGAAAACCAATCATTCATAACCTCGGAATCAATGGGCAAGTGTCTAAAGAATTGGTACAGCAAGTGAGACAACCGGAAGTGAAGCGCCAAATCCAGGCTGCTGATGTTATTTTAGTTACAATCGGGGGTAACGATTTATTTCAAAAAGGCAAGACCCTGCTTGAATATGATCGTGAAGCTATTACTGTATCACAAAAGAATTTCTTGGGAAATTTGCATGAAATTTTTGAAGATATCAATAAAGTCAATGATACAGCTACCATTTTGTTGCTTGGGCTGTATAATCCGTTTATAGATTTGGATGAAGACTTTGATACGAATCGCATCGTACGGGACTGGAATAATGAAACGGCGGAAGTCGTGGCTCTTTATGAAAATGCAATTTTCGTTCCAACTTTTGATTTATTTCAACTGTCGGTAAATGAGTATTTGTATTCGGATAAATTTCACCCTAATAAGAAGGGATATCGTTTAATTGCTGATAGAGTTGCTCCTTTAATAAAATGGGAGGATGTGGAACGATGAAACAGGTGACATTGTCTGTCAGGGACTTAAAAAAAAGGATTGGCAAAAGGGAAATTATTAAAGGAATTGATTTTGAGCTGAATGAAGGGGAAGTTTTCGGCTTTTTAGGACCGAATGGAGCAGGCAAGACGACGACGATCCGGATGTTGGTCGGTTTAATTAAGCCAACCTCGGGTTCCATCCATATATGCGGTTATGATGTTCGTCAGGACTTTACGAAGGCTATGAAGCAAATGGGATGCATCGTTGAAAATCCAGAGTTATATCCATTTTTGAGCGGGTGGGATAATTTACTCCACTTTGCAAGAATGTTACCTGATGTTGATGAAACAAGAATGGACGAGGTTGTTGATCTCGTCGGATTGCAAGCGAGAATTCACGATAAAGTGAAGACCTATTCGTTAGGAATGAGGCAGCGTTTAGGAATCGCGCAGGCCATGCTGAACAGCCCTAAACTATTGATTTTGGATGAACCGACTAACGGGCTAGATCCTGCCGGAATCCGTGAAATGCGGCAATTCATCAGAAAGTTGGCTGAAGAAGAAGGTATGAGCGTTCTGGTTTCCTCACATTTATTAGGTGAAATCCAGCAACTTTGTGACCGGGTCGCAATCATTAAAGGTGGGGAAATTATTAAAACGGATACAGTGGAGAGCTTATTATCCACGCAGGAGCGGATATTCTGGCGGGTGGAACCTATTCAAAAGGGCGCGGAAATTCTTAGCAACTTCACCGAAATTACCTTAGATCAAAAACATATCATTACAGCCTATGATGAACTCAAGACACCTGAATGGAATGCTGCTCTTAACCAAGCAGGCGTGAGGGTGCATGAAATGAATCGAAAGCTCCCGGGATTGGAAGAATTGTTTTTGCAACTTACGGGGGGAGGTGCGGGTATTGAATAACTTGGTCCAAAATGAAATGATGAAGTTGCTGGCAAAGAAACGGTTAATCATAATCGGTCTCATAGTTGGTATTTTAGTCCTGATGTTTACATATGCCCAATACAAACAAGTGGAAGAGCAGCGGGAGAAGTTGGGAACTGATGATTGGCGTGCAGCTCTTCAGCAGCAAATCATTGATACTCAAAATCGATTGGGCTCCAATAGGATGCTCGATGAGTGGCGTGAACAGCTGCAAGTTAGTCTGAAGCAGCAGCAATATTATCTCGATCATGATATCAATCCCTCTGAACCAGGCGCAGCCACTTTTACACGCATGTTTTTGGAAAATGCAATCGATTTATTCATTCCGCTGTTAATCATGATTGTGGCTAGTGATATGGTTTCTTCCGAAAATAGTCAAGGGACAATCAAGCTTTTACTGACACGGCCAGTGGAGCGCTGGAAAATCTTATTAAGCAAATATGTAACATTATTATTATCGGTTTCGATTATCGTGGCGGTGACAGCCTTATTGTCTTACCTATTATCGGGTATCGTTTTCGGATATCAAGGTTGGGGAGCTCCTGTAATAACCGGATTTGAATTGAAGGGGGCTGATGTGGATGTCAGCCAAGTAAGGTTAGTGGAACAATGGAAATTCTTATTGATGGATTTGGGACTTGTCTGGCTGGTGGCGGTTGTTGTAGGGACCCTTTCTTTCATGCTTTCGGTACTGGTGAGAAGCACCCCTGCAGGCATGGGCATCATGCTGGCTGCATTGATTTCCGGGGCTATATTGAACAATATGGTTTCATCATGGGAATCAGCGAAATATTTCTTTATGGTGAATTTGAAATTGACCGCTTATATTAGCGGAACGGCTCCGCCAATAGAAGGGATGACTTTAATATCGTCCGTCATTACCCTGCTCGTTTGGTGGGCGCTTGCTTTGATTGTATCTTTTACAGTATTTACCCGGAGGGATGTATACTGAGAACAGCCTATATAAATTTTAAGCTGTATCAGTTTGTTGACATAATTGGTTCGGAAGTGTCGCGCCCTGAACCATGATTTTTAAAAAAAGAATCGGTTTAACCGTCTAGTCAGTCCAAAGATGCTTGCGGCGAGAAGCTTGGCAGACAGTCGGCGGAAAGGGACCGGATTTCTGAAATCAACTCCACCTTTTTTAAAAAAATTGTAGGCTTGCTTTCGAAATTGCCTGCAGTCTGACAGCCTATATAAATTATAGGTTGTTTTTTATTTTCTCGTACAGGGTATCCTTTAAAAAACAGTATGTTCAAAATGGGAGGATAAAAATAAATGGATGATAATCATTTGAATGAAAAATTCATGCCAATGACTTCAATTTCCAGTGGAGATGTACAGATAATAAATGAGGATATATATTGTCTGTCCGTCCAAATCGTTAATGTAATTTTTGTAGGGTCACCCAAAGATGATAAATGGGTATTGATTGATGCAGGGATGCCGCGTTCAGCAGAGGCAATAAAGAATACTGCTGAAGAAATATACGGACCGCAAAAACCACCTGCTGCAATTATTTTGACACATGGACATTTCGATCACGTTGGTGGACTTATTGAGTTAATGGAATATTGGGAGGCTCCTGTTTATGCCCACATTAAAGAAATGCCTTATTTAACGGGAAAGGAAAATTACCCCGAACCGGATCCAACTGTTGAAGGGGGGATGGTCGCCAAAATCTCATCGATATTTCCGAATGAGGGAATCAACCTTGATGAAAAAGTTCAACCATTGCCTGATGATCATAGTGTTCCCGGGCTTCGTGATTGGAAATGGGTTCACACACCTGGCCATTCGAAAGGACATATTTCACTTTTCCGTGATAGCGACCGAAGTTTGATTGTTGGAGATGCTTTTGTGAATGTCAGGCAAGATTCCCTATACAAGGTTATCACTCAGGAGAAAGAAATAGCAGGACCGCCGCGGTATTTAACAACCGATTGGGAGGCTGCCAAAGAATCGGTATGTCTATTGGAAGGTCTGAAGCCCGCTGTTGCCATAACGGGGCACGGGTATCCTGTTGAAGGGAAAGAACTTGAAATGGGTTTAGCGAAACTTGCAAAGGAATTCGATTCACTAGCTAAACCGGATCATGGGAAATATGTGGAATGAAAGGTGAACGTTTTTAATGAATAATTTCTCTACAAAAGTCAAAAATAAACAAGCAACTTATGAAAAATGGAGGGATTTCCGTGACTAATTTAAGAGATATCATGACAACAGACGTTGACTGTTGCACTGCGGAGGATAATATATATGAAGCAGCAGTCAAAATGAAAAATGAAGATGTTGGTGTCATTCCTGTATTGGAGAATAACCATTTAATCGGTGTCATTACAGACAGGGATATCGTCATTCGCTGTGTTGCCGAGAAAAAGCCGAACTCGACTAGAATTACCGATGTCATTTCCACCAATCTTGTAACAGGTACGCCCGATATGTCAGTGGAGGAAGCTGAGGAGTTAATGGCTACCGAACAAATCAGAAGGCTCCCTATCATTGAGAATGAAAAGCTGGTCGGTGTCGTTGCATTAGGTGATCTTGCTGTACACCAACAGACAAATTCAATGGCTGGAGACGCTTTAAGTTCAATTTCCGAAGACAGAGATCAAATTCAGCATTAAAAACCAAAACTCTGTTAGCTATGGCTAACAGAGTTTTGGTTTTTAAAGATACTTATTGAACCAGCCCTTGATTTCTTCAACATGTTGCAGCCGCATTTTTGGAGAACCGCTTCGCGATACCTCATGAGTTTCATTTGGGAATGACACAAGTACCGCTTCTTTATTTTGCCGTTTTAAAGCGACAAAAAATTGCTCGCTCTGTTCAATGGGACAGCGGAAGTCCTTTTCTCCGTGAAGTAATAGTAAAGGGGTATCCACATTGGAAACATATTTTAATGGAGAGTGCTGCCATAGTTTTTCAGCAGAGTTAATGATATCGCCGCCAACTTCCCACTCTGTAAAGTAATAGCCAATGTCGCTGACCCCATAAAAACTTAGCCAGTTACTGATACAACGCTGAGACACAGCCGCCTTGAAGCGGTTGGTGTGTCCGATGATCCAATTTACCATGAATCCTCCATAACTTCCTCCGGATACCCCTAAATCTTCATCGTCTATAAAATCATACGTAGCTAGAACGTGATCGACTCCAGCCATTAAGTCGCTATAATCCATGCCTCCATAGTCGCCACGGCAGGCGTTTACGAAGTCCTGGCCATATCCTATACTCCCTCGTGGGTTAGTGAACAATACAGTATACCCTTCATTAGCCAAGGTCTGGAATTCATGAACATAGGTATTTGCATACATCATATGCGGTCCGCCATGGATTTCTAAAATGAGCGGATATTTTTGACTATCATTAAAACCGTTCGGTCTCATGATCCAGCCGTGAATGGTAAGCCCATCGACTGATGGAAAAGTAATGGGTTCAGCCATGGACAAATGTTTATCCTTCAAAAAATCCTCATTAACAAAACTGATTTGTTCCTTATCACCATTGGTAAGGTTATAAGCAAAGAGATCGCCAGGATGAACAGGTGTACTGATTGCAACGACAGCACGGTGGCTTTCGGGATCTATAGTCAGTCCGTATATATGCTGCGGGTCAAGGATTGATGGATACATAGCTCCTTCAATGGACCCATAATATACTCCGGTATTTCCATAATCACTTATTAAAAAGTAAAAGCCTTGACTATCGTTTGTCCACAAAATACCTGGGTCGACGGCTCCGATTTGGAAATCCCCTATTGCGGAATCTCCAATTTGCACGTCCCATCCGTCGGTCAAACACTGAGTCGTTTGGTCCATGATGGAATATAACCAGATATTTGAAAAGGTGGCACCGGCAAATTCTTTATTATGGCCAATGAAAGATAAATATTCGCCATTTGGAGACCATTTAGGATCTCTAAAGAAACCTGTACTATCCGTAATTTTCTCTAAAGATTTCGTATCAAGATCCATGATGAAAATATCTGAAAAAAGTTCATCATCACTTCTTTCTGCATCCCCGCTTATGAAGGCAATACGCTGTCCGTCTGGAGACCACGCATTCGGAATATGATCAATATTGCTTTCCGTCAGCAATGTGAAGTCTCCCTTAAAAATGTCCGCTATTACAAGCTGCTGATATAACTGATCAAAATAGCCTCTCCCATCCCATTTATACTTGATCCGGTCATACCTATTAACATCTTTGGATAGATCATTTTCCTTGACCGTATTAAGGTTTTCGCCTTCCTTTAACCCGGTAGAAAGCAGTAACTTGGTGGAACAAGGGGACCAAATAGGCTTTGACGTGCCGTTAACGAAATGGGTGAGCTGGCGAGCTTCCCCGCCAATGCTCCCGATAATGTGGACTTGTTTTTTTCCTGATCTATCTGATATAAAGGCGATATGCTTGCCGTCGGGGGACCAGGCTGGTGATGTATCGCGATTATCCCCAAACGTCCATTGCTTTGTTTCATTCGTAATCAGGCTGAACATAAACAAATTGGAAATGTATTTTTCCGTTTTTTCATCTATTCTGGTTTGGACATAAACCGCCATGCTGCCATCCGGTGATAGCTTTGGATCGGTCACTGATTTCAAGTGAAATAAGTCTCTTGCTGTTATACCTATTTTGTTCATCCTTTTCACCCTTTCATTTCTCATAGTTATGTATTTCGCTAAAGAGAAATAAAATCCTTTAGTAAATGGTAAACGCGTCATGTTTATTTATCAAGGACGAAAGAAATGAAAATAATCCGGCCCGTTTTTCAGGTCGGATTATCTGGAGATATGGGAAAAGCTTACAATTACTTATGCATATGTCCTGTATGCGGACGGTGCGGCGGTATTTGGAAATTATGTTCTTCCATCATTTTATAATGTTTTTCAAAATGTGAAACCATTTTATCGGCTTCTTCTTTCGAAAGCGCGCCATACTCAACATATTTTTCAATCAATATCTTTTTGTCTGCGAGTATTTGTTTTTGGATCTTAGCGATTTCTGATTTTTGAGCATCAGTGAATTGTACACTTTCAGTCTTTGCTTTAATTTCCTGTGCAGCCGGATGATTAAGGGTGACTAAGAATAGGGAACAAGCTGTTAAACAGATGAAGAAAAACTTTTTCATGAATGAACGACTCCTTCTTTTTAATGATTTTTTCTGTCTAATTGAAGAACTGTAGAACCTTTAAAAACCTGAAAGTCCCTTCCTGATGGTGAATGAATATCAATATGGAAGATTCCTTATTTCTTTATTATCATTTACAGCATTTACAGTTTTATGTAAAAAATAAGGGGGAGGTTTGTTAGAGAAGGATATGGGTAATTTAAATGTAAGTGGAAATTTTGTTGTAACTTCTTATTAATAAAAAGTCCTTTAATAGGGGAGAAAGGGGGATTATCATGATTTGGACGATTATTGGTATAATAATATTATTATGGGTTCTTGGTTTAGTCTTTAAAGTGGCTGCAGGCTTTATACATATCTTGCTTATCATCGCGGTCATTCTCATTTTGGTCAAGGTTTTTAAGGGAAGGAATCGAATGTAGATGTGTATTGAATGACTGACTTGGATTAAATACCAATGTAAAAGGCGGCCTGGTGAACAGGCCGCCTTTTAATTCAGTAAACTGTCAATCATAAGGAAGTGGATGGCCTAACAGCCTCTTATGAATCCATATCGCTGACTGGGTGCCATCTCCCATGGAAATGGTGACTTGTTCGGAATGGGCAACGAGGTCGCCGCCTGCCCAGACTCCTTTAATATTCGTTTCTTTAGTTCGGGGATGAACCACGACATGATTGTTTTCATTGACTTGCACACCTAATTGTAAGGCTAGGTCATTATTAAGTTTGTTCCCTTTAAACGCCGTGAATGCCTTTTCAGCTCTGATAATTTTACCAGATACTAATTGTATGCCCGTTAACTCCTGATTGGGATTGACATGAACCTCACAAACTTCCTCTTCAATTACGGGAATGTGATTTGCCGCTAACTTATCTCTATACTCATCATCAATTTTAGATTTCAAATGGTTTACATAAATGATATCTTTTGACCAATATAATAGAGTAAGTGCCATGCCTGCACCCGTATTTCCGCCACCAAGAACAACGGTTTGCTTATCCATGATCTCATACCCATCACAGTCAGGACATATATATGTGGATGTCCCAAGAGTTGAATAGATGTTTTTGATTGGAGGAATGTTATCGGTAATGCCAGTACCCAGAAAAATCATTCTTGCTTGATATTCCCTGTCATTTTTAGTTTTGATAAAAAACTTGTCCTGCCTTTTTTCTAGAGATGTCACTGTATCATCCGTGAATTCGACACCGAATTTTTCAGCGTGCTGTCTGCCAAGCGTCCTTAATTGTTTGCCGCTAACCCCGTCTGGCCACCCAAGAAGGTTATGGTATGCCTTGGCAATGGAAGATCGGCCTTGAGCAGAATCAATGACGATAATATCATGTTTATATCTTCCTAGCTGGATGGCTGCCTGAATCCCGGCTATACCTCCACCAATAATAATGCAATCTGCTTGTTTCATGAATTCACCGCCCATATATTTGGAATAAACCTAGTGTTATTCTATCTGTAAAAAATATACCACTAGTCGCTGGAGCTTAAACAAAAAAAGGAGGAAGTCCGCATCTGGCAGATCTTCCTCCCTTATCTTTAGCCTATATCATTGATTCTGTATTGGTTCGAGCCATTCTTGTGCCCAATTTTGGATTTCGTTCATAACCGGTGCAAGGGCCTTGCCTTTTTCAGTTAAAGAATATTCAATCCTGACCGGTGTCTCTGGATATACGTCCCTTTTAACAATACCTTCAATTTCCAAGTCCTTTAAACGTTCAGAAAGAATCCTGCCGCTTATCGGGAATGCAGATTCAATATTACAAAACCGTTGAGGGCCATTAAGTAATTGATTGACAATCAATCCAGTCCAGCGTTTACTCAAGATTTGCATTCCTTTTTCAAATCGTGGACAAAGTGTCGTATTATTCATCATATCACCTCATTATTAATATATTATAATGCATTTACCTCATATGTAACAACTTTACCGAAAATTATTTAGTTACTTGAGATGTTATAGTATAAGAAATTCATGAGCTTACTTTTAGTATCATGAAAAGGATTCCGCCTCGGAATTGCCACATTTTAAAAAAAGTGCGCTTTTAAAAAATGTGTTGTTTAGAGATACCATGAAAAATATGTTATTTTAATATTGAAGTCAAAGTTTTGCAAATGGAAGGATCCGTGGGAAAGATGAGTGAGTTACTGCAAGAGGCCGTATCCTTTATCAGGACAAGTTATCCGGAATTATTGAAAACGGAAGAGGACATAAATGGCAGGGTCGAACAAATTAAAATGGAAATAAATGAAACAGGCAGATATGAACATACTTATGAAGAATTGGTTTATGGTGCTAAATTAGCTTGGCGGAATAGCAATCGTTGCATTGGACGCTTTTTTTGGGAATCACTTAGGGTGATAGATAAAAGGATGATTCAAAGCGAAGAACAAATGGTATCGGCCCTCTTCGAGCATATCGAATATGCTACGAATAATGGGAATATCCGACCTGTGATTACAATTTTCAAACAGAAAGATCATGATCGAAAAGTGGATATTTGGAATCACCAGCTTATTCGTTATGCAGGATATCAGACGGAACATGGTGTAATCGGCGATTCAAGTTCAATCGAATTCACCAAGCGATGTATGGCATTAGGGTGGGAAGGAAAATTCGGACCTTTCGATATTTTACCCCTTGTAGTCCAAATGGACGGAAAAACCCCTAGTTTTCATGATATACCTGAAAGCCTCGTTAAAGAGGTTCAAATCACCCATCCTGAACTGACATGGTTCGAAGATCTTCAACTAAAATGGTATGCAGTTCCAATCATATCTGGTATGAGGCTGGAAATTGGCGGTATTACATATTCAGCTGCACCATTTAATGGGTGGTACATGGGAACGGAAATCGGTGCGAGGAATCTTGCTGATGAAGAACGCTACAATATGCTGCCGGCAATCGGGGAGAGGATGGGCCTGGATATTAAACGTGATTCGAGTTTATGGAAAGATCGAGCCCTTATCGAACTGAATGAAGCAGTTCTTCATTCGTATAAAAAACACGGAGTCAGCATTGTTGACCATCATACAGCAGCTAAGCAATTCAAGAAATTCGAAGAAAAAGAAGCCTCATATGACCGGAAAGTAACGGGGGATTGGACATGGTTGATTCCACCGGTGTCACCAGCCACGACCCATGTTTTTCATCAGCCATATACCAATGAAATAATGAAACCTAATTTCTTTTATCAAATTCCTCCATATAAATAAAGGTTTACATGAACTGGCGGCGGGTATATATATAGCAAGCCAAATAAATAAGGGGGAAGGTAATGATGGCATTAGGAAGAAACGTGGTATTACTAGGAGTCGGAGTTGCCGGAGTCTCATTTTTATCGAATAAAACGAACAGAGGAAAAGTGAAGGACATGTGGTCCACTGCAAAAGCAAAAACGGTAGGCTTTTGGAATAGAACGGCTTCAGAGATGGATCCTGTAATTGAAAAGGCAGGTCACCCTGATCCATATGATCACGATGACAATAAAATGGTGGACGAAGGCGCCATGTACGGTGTTCACTATTATAATAATGCAAAGCATGGATAAAGCAATCAGAATCGCTTGGGAGTACCCAAGCGTAGACTGCAGACAAACTTGTTCAGTTTGTCTGCAGTTTTTTTAATTAAAAAGTTTTATTGATTACAGAAATCCGCTCCTTTTCCGCCGACTGTCTGCCAAGCCCCATCAAAGCAAGCGTATGGTGTCTCGGCTAGCCGGTACTTCGGCAGGAGTGTCGCAAATTTCTTCAATCTAATGAGAGTTTCCTTCATATAAAAAGTAAAAAACATGAAGGATAAGCAGGTCTTCTTTAAAATCATGGTTCAGGATGAGACCATTCCGACCCATCATTTTAAAAAAAGTTAATTGGAATGTAAGGAACGAGACTCCTGCGGAAAAAGGCGCGTCAAAGGGAGACTCCATAGGCTTGCGCCGAGGAGGCTACCGGACCGCCACGGAAAGCGAGTGCCCAGAGTGGAAATCAACATCTGAAAATTGTAACCAGACCCGAGGAGTTGAAGGTGTGTTTTGATTCAGTTGGTTTAGTAACATCAGTTACGTTTTCCGAACCCCTTTTGTCTACTAACTATCGCTTGGGGCTACCCAGGCGATTTCTTGTAGTGCATTTTATTTATCAATTGATAAAAGATAATTATGAATCCTGAACAAGCTTCAAGGTATTAAATTATTTATTGTGCTTTAAATGAATAAGGATTAAGATAAAAGAATCGAAAGGAAGTGGATACGAGTGAGCAGCAGTTCTTATGATCCTGAACCCAGAAAGCAAGAGGAAGCCAATATGATGCTAGAAGTCGAGACTGTTATTCACCCTGAGTATCTGCTCGAAGAAGGTAAATAAGGCTTTCTCTATAGAAGAGGAGGTCAAAAAATGATTGAAATCTACAAGACGGATGATAACCGTCACCTGAACAATATCGAGGAAATGACAAAAGGTTCCTGGGTGAACATTGTCGCGCCCACAGAAGCTGAAATAGATTATATATGCTCGACTTTGAAGTTACCGATCAATTTCATGAAGGATCCACTGGATGATGAGGAAAGGCCGCGAATCGAAAAAGAGGATGATAATGTTTTAATTATTGTCGACTTCCCATATTTGACAAGGGATGAAGCCGACTTACCGATTTTTGAAACGATTCCCATAGGCATGATCTTTTCCAAAGACTGTTTCATTACGGTATCTCTGAAAGAAACACCGATATTGGCTAATTTCAAAAACAATAAGATCAAAGGTTTTTTCACCAATAAGAAAACGCGGTTTGCTTTACAAATATTATTCGAGATTTCATCCTATTATTTACGTTACCTGAAACAGATTAACAAGATGACTAATGAAGCCGAACGTGAATTACATCAGTCCATGAAAAATAAAGAATTATATACTTTCCTTGCTTTGGAAAAAAGCTTGGTTTATTTTACTACGTCATTGAAATCCAATCGTGTAGTCCTTGATAAGATTCTCCGTTTTAATTATTTGAAAATGTATGAAGAAGATAAAGAATTGCTTGAGGATGTAATCATCGAAAATGCTCAGGCTATCGAAATGGCAGAAGTGTATCTATCCATTCTTAGCGGTATGATGGATGCATTCGCTTCGATCATCTCCAATAATGTCAATAATGCCATGAAGTTTCTAACATCAGTGACCATTATATTAACTCTCCCGACGATGGTGGCAAGTTTTTACGGTATGAATGTGGAGCTGCCATTTGAACATAATCGGTTTGCTTTCATTTTTACATTATTAATTGCCATAACTTTGGCGGGGACGACTGCATTCATTTTTTGGAAGAAAAAATATTTTTAAGAATAACCGGCTTATTAAGCCGGTTTTGTTTTATTCCTCGAAAAAATCAGAAAATCCTTCACTGTTAATGCGATCTGTATAAGGGTTCTCATCATTTACATTCTTTGCATCCAAATTGGTTTTAATCACTAAACGGGGACTCTGTGATGCTTCTCTGATGATACGATCGTTCAACTCTTTAAAATCCGGTACATTCTTATTGCCGGGTTTGTTTGGTTCCAATTAAACCACCTCCATTTTTATCTTTGCAAGAAATGATGGGGTGTATTCATGAATATTCTTAGGTTTGGGAAGGATAAAGGACTGAGGAGGAGATCATGATGACCAAATGGAACGAGCAAGCATCTCGCAATAATAATTTAAGGGCAAGTGATTTAAACCCAGATGGAGCCGGTAAAGGAAAAATGGATTCAAAAAAAATTGATGGAGATCAATTGAATGATCTAAAGATCCAAGAGGAAATCAGAAAGCAAAATATGTAAGAGAAGTCCCTGATTTAAAAGTAAAACAAAAAAGAATCATGCAGCGGAAAACGCTTGGCGGATAAACCAAGCGTTTTTTTCGCATCATGGATGGTTGATTTAGGATTCTCTTTTATCAGGTACGCTTTTGCTTTTTAAGTGAAGAGGGTTGAGTGAAGGACCCGGTTTCTTTTGATGTGGTACCTTGCCCCTCTACCTGAGAAGAACCTAAACGAGTTTGTGAAGCATCTTTCTTGTTTTTTCCATTCATGTTTATCACCTCGATATTACTTTCCCTATTTCCTTTGCATCCTATACATATATTGAGGGTGAAAAGGACAGGTTAGAAGGTAGAGGAGGTGTGTGTCGATGTCAAGAATCGGTGTTGAAGAATCATTAACGAATATTCAGGAAGCACTTCGTGAAAAAGGTTTTGATGTTGTGGAGATTAAACAGGAAGCTGACGCAAAAAACGTGGATTGTTGTGTAGTGACAGGTTTGGAAAGTAATGTGATGGGTATAAGCGATACTACATTAAAAGCGTCTATCATTGAGGCAAGTGGTTTAACGGCTGATGAAGTGTGCCGTGAGGTTGAAAATAAAGTGAATACCATTCAATAGTTAAAAAAGTGCCTAATCCGATATAGGGTTAGGCGCTTTTTCTGTTTATTCAAGGTTACTGTGCTATGGAAATTGCCGCAATCAATTCCACCGCTACATTCCCTTTGATCGCCCTGGAAATCATACATGAAGTTTCGGCTTTTTCAGCAAGTCTCCTCGCTTTTTCAACCACTTTTTCAGAAGTACCCGGCACCAATATAAGTGCGGGGCGATGAATGATTTTCTTATAGGTGAATACACCATTCGTAACATCCACTAACGCTTCCGATTGCATGGTCAAGCTCACTTTTTCTATATGGGACCGCTCTAACATGGCAGCATAGGTAATGATATAGCAGGTCGATGCCGCTCCAAGCAGCATTTCATCGGGATTAGTTCCAATCCCTGGTCCTTCCATTTCCGTAGGAATACTTATCTGTGTTTGAAGATTCCCTGAATGAATCGTGCCGCTATCATTTCTGCCGCCAGGCCACTCCGCAGTTAAATGAAAGTGATGTATCGTCATTTTTTTACCTCCTTACTAATCTATATAGTGTAAACGATAAAACAGGTTAAGTATCCGATTTTGCTCAATCAGTCAAATAATCCAGCACTCGGCTGAGTTTAAAATCTGCCAGAAGGATGAAGAAATGCCGAACCGGTCGAATAATCCAACGCTGTCCGAAGCTATGAATCGATCAAATAAATTACCGCCCTGCCGATTTACGTTTCCAGTAGGCACAATTTCTGCTAGTAACAGAAGCATGCTTAATAAATATAAGATACATGTTGATGAAACAAAAGGCTGAGGCATTAGGCTATTTTAAGCACAATATTGGATAGGCTTTTCTATAATGATATAGACGGTTTTATATAAATAATACTTCATTAAGGAAGGGCTGAAAAGTTGACTACATTGAGTAATATGTTCGATTTGACTAATAAAACGGCTATCATTACCGGCGGCGGCAGAGGACTGGGCAAACAGATCGCCATGGCGTTGGGGGAGGCTGGCGCAAATATAGTCATTGCTTCACGAAATCTACCTGTCTGTAAGGAAGTATGTGAAGACTTGCAATCGATGGGTGTTAATGCCATTGCCTTTGAATGTGATATCACCGATGTGAGTGCCATTGACCATGTCGTTCAAGAAACGGTTGCTCAATTCGGCACGATTGATATTCTTGTCAATAATAGCGGTACGTCTTGGTCAGGTCCGCTTTTGGATCTTCCCAAGGACAAGTGGGAAAAAGTATTGAATGTCAACGTTACGGGTACATTCCTGTTTTCACAGGCTGTAGCGAAGGTCATGACGCAGCAAAATTCCGGAAAAATCATAAATATTGCATCGGTGTCAGGACTTGGCGGGACGTTTCCAGAGCTTTTGGACACGATAGCTTATAACACAAGTAAGGGTGCCATCATTACAATGACCAAGGATTTAGGAGTTAAACTTGCTAGATACGGCATTCAAGTCAATGCAATTGCACCTGGATTTTTCCCGACTAAAATCACAAAGAAAATTCTTGAAAAGTCTAACTATGACATATTAGGTAAAACTCCGGCTGGCAGGTTTGGCGATGAAGATGATTTAAAGGGTGCCGCCGTATTTTTAGCCTCACAGGCTTCTGACTATATGGTTGGTCATATTTTGATCATTGACGGTGGAATATCAGCACTAGTGTAAACGGAAGAGAAAGGAAGGAAGAAATATATGGCGGAAAAAAAATCCAATTTTTATAAAGGACTTAAATTACTAGGCACACAAAAAGAGCAACAGCTGAATAATAAAATTCAAAATCTGCTGAATAATCGCGAATTAATCGAAAGAGTGAGCGATAATGCGCAAATGCAGGTGCCAAGAATAAATAGTCTGCAGGAAGCTTCAGAAAGAATGTCCATCATCATGAATTATCCAACAAAAAAAGATGTGGCGAGTTTAGCGAAATTAGTCATCCAACTCGAAGAAAAAATTGATGGGTTGGAAGAATTGGTTTCTATACTTGTTGAGAATAGGGGCGGGAATGTCGGGGGTAATTCTTCAATTCGCAATAAAGGCAATGCCAATTCATCCCGCAGCATCAAAAAGAAATCAAGATTGGCACCCAATGAAATGGAAGGGAGTAAAAAAAGGATATCTGATTTTATAAATAACTCCTTATTGTTAAGCTCACAGTTGCCTGAGTTCAATTCAGTTGGACAGGAGAATTCAAATGGCTAAGCGGAAAGAGCCGAAAAATCAATCTGAATCCAAAACGAAATGGCAACATTTATTGGATATTCCCAATCAGCCAATGCCTGAAATGGGACTGACTCCAAAAATAGCGGTGTGGAAAAAAAACAAATCAACGCTTTGGTTTTATCCCTCAGCACAAAAAAAATATGATGTACCGGTTTTTCTTATATATTCACTAATCAATACTCCTTTGATTCTTGATTTATCCCCGGGAAATAGTTTAATAGAATCTTTTGTAAATGAAGGTTTTGATGTGTATTTGCTTGATTTTGGAAGCCCGGGCTTTGAAGATGGTGACATATCTATCGAAGATTATATCGTCGATTATATTCAAAAAGGAGTGCAGCGTGCATTACGTCACTCTGGAGCATCAGAAATTACAATCATGGGGTTTTGCCTCGGCGGTACAATAGCCGCAATATATGCTGCCATTGCAGACGAGCCGATCAAGAATTTGATACTTTCCGTGACCCCGGTGGATTTCAGTGCCTCGGAATTTTTTGATCAATGGCAGGAAGCGTTAAAAGAAGGGACAGCGGATTTTGACGAGACAATAGATATTTACCAAACGATACCGGCCAGTGCAGTTAAATATGGAATCCGGTTAATTACATCGCCCATCTATATATCACCTTATTTATCTTTATTGAATCAAGCGGATGATGAGAAATACGTTCAAAATTGGCGCCGCTTCAATGCTTGGGCTAATGGGCATGTACCGTTATCCGGAGCAGCCGCAAAACAAATATCCAAGGATTTATTGATAAAAAATAGCTTGGTTAATGGTAGTTTTAAGGTAAGGGGTAAAAAAGCGAAGCTATCGAAAATTGATGCTAGTGTTTTGGTCATAGCAAGTAAGTATGATCGACTGGTCCCACAGGAAATGATTTATCCGGTAATGGGGCATTTAACATGTAAGGATAAGACATATAGCCTACTGAAAAGTGGACATGCTGCTAAACAATATTCCGGTGTACTCCCATATTATTTGAAGGAATGGCTGCCAGGGCGTTCTTCACCAATTCAATAAGATTAATAGAGGGATGTTAAATGTACGTTTTGAACGTCAGTGAGGGTATCAAAATCATGCTGGTTGTTGAGTATATAGGCTTTGCGTTATTGATTTTTTTAAAATTTTTTGCAACATTTCCGGATTACTAAAGCGAAATAAATGAAAACGGCTGGCTTGTTATGTTGAGCCAGCCCCTATTATCATTGAAAATATTTCACACGTTCTTCAAGTGGTGAGAAGTCTTTATCCCCAGGTTCTGCTTTGGGTTTTCCAAAGGGCATCTGTGCGATGAGTTTCCAATCTCGTGATATATCCCATTTCTTTCTCACTTCGTCATCGAGTAAAGGATTATAATGCTGAAGGCTTGCACCAAAGCCCTCAATTTCCAAGGAAGTCCATACGACAAATTGTAAAATGGCAGACGATTGGTTCGACCAAATCGGAAAATTTTCGGCATACGTTTTATATTGTTCTTGGAGCCTATTTATAATGGCTTGGTCTTCAAAGAATAAAACCGTTCCATAACCATTTATAAATGACCCCAAATTTTCTTCCTTTTTTTTAAAATCTTTGCCATCGGCTGCTTTTCTTAATGTTTCTTTCGTGATATCCCATAATTGGTCGTGGCTTTGTCCAGTTAATACAATCACTCTGGCACTTTGGGAGTTGAAAGCGGAAGGGGAGTATTGAACGGCATGATCGATAACTTCTTTAATCCTTTTATCAGGAACGACATGTTCCTTGCTAAGGGAGTAATAAGAGCGTCTATCTTCAATTGCGCTAAAAAAATCTTTAACCATATATCACACCTCCATTCTTATACCGATTTATTTTGACCTGATTTTTTTATTTTATGATAAGTGATTCCGGTTGAAATTATTTGAATGAAAATGGTTGACAATTTTATCTCTGTCGTTTATCTTTAAATCAAGATATTTGCATTAAAAGTATTATGTTAGGTTAAATACCTTGAATTCGAGATATTATTAGCGGATTAATTCATCTCCGTAAGGGGAGATTTATAAAGATAGGAGTGGTACGGATGGAGTTAAAAGGATTACATCATGTTTCGGCGATTACAGCAAAAGCGGGAAATAACTTTGAATTCTACACAAAAGTCTTAGGAATGCGGTTAATCAAAAAAACGGTGAATCAAGATGATGTTCGTGTGTATCACTTATTTTATGGAGATCAAATTGGTTCACCGGGTACGGAATTGACGTTTTTTGAAATTCCAAATGCTGCTCGCACTCATGAAGGAAATAATAGCATTTCAGAAATTTCTTTAAGGGTGAGGGATGATGAAGCGCTAGGATATTGGAAAAAACGGTTTGTGGAATTCGATGTTGAGCACGATGAAATATCGAACCGTTTTAAAAGGAAGGTGCTTGC
This sequence comes from Bacillus sp. ISL-57, assembly GCF_018613135.1. Taxonomy (NCBI): domain Bacteria; kingdom Bacillati; phylum Bacillota; class Bacilli; order Caryophanales; family Bacillaceae; genus Bacillus; species Bacillus sp. ISL-57. The sequence goes on from NZ_JAGGQV010000010.1 coordinate 64,684, forward strand.
TTTTAAAGATCCTGAAGGGCAGAGGCTTATTCTGGTTTCCGATCAGGATAATAACGGCGTTCAAGGTGGATTACCGTGGGATGGAAGCCCGGTACCGAAAGAGTTTTCCATCCTTGGATTAGGACCAGTAAAACTTACTGTACCCAATATAGAACAAACAGAAAGTGTTCTTATCGAGGTATTGGGGTTCAGGAAATCAGGCACATACCCATCCGCAATCAGGGGGCAAAATCCAATAGTCGTTTACGAGACAGGTGAAGGAGGAACAGGAGCGGAACTCCATATTGAAGAAAGGAATGACATCCCTCGGGAAAGGTTGGGGAGAGGTGGAGTACACCATGTTGCCTTCCGGGTGGATAATGAAGAAGAATTGAGAAAGTGGATAGAAAAAATTAGTGAATCGAAATTCGTGAACTCTGGATATGTGGACCGCTTTTACTTCCGTTCACTCTATTTTAGGGAGCCGAATGGCATATTATTTGAACTAGCTACTGATGGACCTGGTTTTGAAGTGGATGAAGCTGAGCAGCACCTAGGTGAAAACCTTGCCCTGCCACCTTTTTTGGAATCGAAAAGAAAGGATATTGAATCGAATCTAAAACCACTGAATACAAAGTCAACTTATTAATCAATGGGAAAGGAAGTAATCGGCATGCAAAAGCAAAATGCAGGAATACATCATATAACCGCAATTGTAGGCAAACCTCAAGAGAATGTGGATTTTTATGCTGGAGTATTGGGAATGCGTATGGTGAAGAAAACAGTTAATTTTGATGATCCAGGCACCTATCATTTATATTTCGGAGATGAATCCGGTTCACCGGGCACAATCATCACTTTCTTTCCTTGGCCTGATGCATACCGGGGGACAATTGGCTCTGGACAAGTGGGGATTACAACATATGCCGTTCCGGAGGGGTCAATGGGCTTCTGGGAAAAGCGTTTGGGTAAATTTAATATAGACTTTGAAAAGGTTACACGCTTCGGTGAGGAATATCTGGAATTCCAGGACCCACATGGTTTGCAACTTGAACTGGTTGAGCGTAAAGAAGGTAAAAATAGCGAGTGGTCATTCGGTGGTGTACCATCTGATAAGGCAGTCAAGGGATTCGGCGGTGCTGTATTATTGACGGCAAAACCGAACAAAACGATGGAACTATTAGAGGAAGTTATGGGCCTGCAAAAGATTGGGGAAGAGGGCGATTTCATCCGCTTCAAATCCACATCGGATATCGGGAATTTGATCGATGTTAAAAAGACGGTTTTACCAAACGGTAAAATCGGAGTGGGAACTGTCCATCACATTGCATGGCGTGCGCGCGATAATGAAGATCATAAAGAATGGAGGGAGCATATCGGTAATCATGGCTATGGTGTGACTCCCTTTACAGACCGTCAATACTTCGATGCCATATATTTCAGGGAAGATGGAGGCATACTCTTTGAAGTTGCCACAGATCCACCTGGCTTTGCTCATGATGAAACGAAGGAATCGATGGGCAGTAAATTAATGCTGCCGCCATGGTTGGAAGAAAAACGGGAAGTTATGGAAAGAACGTTACTGCCGGCAGTGCCGAGAGTACTAGAGGAGGATAAATGATGAAACATATTTTTCAAAAAGGAAGTAATCCAGAAGCTCCGTTACTACTGCTTTTACATGGAACTGGAGGAACGGAAACAGATCTCTTGCCATTATCGGAAATGGTTTCACCGGGTTCATCCGTATTGAGCGTACGGGGAAATGTACTTGAAAACGGAATGCCCCGTTATTTCCGCCGGTTAGCTGAAGGCGTTTTTGATGAGGAGGATTTGCTCTTCCGAACGAAGGAGCTTTATGACTTCTTGGAATCAGCGTCCGGAAAGTATGACTTCGACCGTGACAGAGTGGTGGCATTAGGTTATTCCAATGGTGCAAATATAGCGGCAAGTTTGCTGTTCCATTACGAGGGGGCATTACAAGGAGCGATTCTTCATCATCCAATGGTTCCAAGACGAGGGATCGATTTGCCGTCCCTTTTAGATATACCTGTATTTATAGCTGCAGGTAAAAACGATCCGATTTGCCCGGCAGAAGAAACAGATGAACTTAATCAACTTTTACAGCAAGCTGGTGCTGCCGTGAATGTTCACTGGGAAAATTACGGTCATCAGTTAACACGTTCAGAGGTTGATGCAGCAAGTTCATGGTTCCAAAAGAACTTTTTATAAGAATGAGGGGGATGAAGATGATTTCAGTTAATCCTGAAAGTCTTACAGAACGGGAAAATTATAAGTTTTTGACTGGAAGCATTATACCGAGACCAGTAGCCCTGGTTACGACACAATCCGAAACCGGTACAATCAATATAGCGCCGTTCAGCTTTTTTAACATAGTCAGTTCAAATCCTCCGATGATTTCCATTTCTGTTCAAAGGAAAGAAGGAGTTTCAAAGGATACAGCCCGAAATGCAATTCAAACAGGTGAGTTCGTTGTTCATATCACTGATGAAGATAATGTTGCTGATGCAAATCGAACGGCCAAGGAACTCCCATCTGAAGAAAGTGAATTGGGTCTTACCAATTTCACGCTTGCTGTTAGCGATAAAGTATCCGTACCAGGATTGGAAGAAGCGAAGGTACGTTTAGAATGTACATTAGAACAGTCGATTCCATTGGCAGGTTCCAAGAATAAACCTGGTTGTGATTTACTGATAGGGAGAATAGTCTGCTATCATATAGAGCAAGATATTTACCATAATGGCCGTATTGACCCGAATGGGCTAAAACCTGTAGCAAGATTAGCAGGTCATACTTATACAAAACTAGGGGAATTATTTGAAATAGAACGTCCTTAAGTAAAAAGAAAAAAATGGCGACATCTTCTAAGATGTCGCCATTTTTTAAAACAACATAACCCCGGTTAGTTTTATTTGCCATATAATACGCTCAGCGCCAGTTCCAAAACCAAGCAACCATTTAATATTAATGACGCAGGTGCCATGGTCGTTAGTAGTTAAAAGGAAGCCTTTACTTTCCGAAACAAAACTTGACAATTTTTTCATAGATTGATAAAGTTATAAAAAAATAATTTCTTATCCAGAGAGGTGGAGGGACTGGCCCTATGAAACCTCAGCAACAGGTCTAAAAAGACACTGTGCTAATTCCAGGGGGTGAAACCTTGATAGATAAGACCGTACGTGTTTATTTGTCAGTAACGCACTCTTTTTTAGGGTGCGTTTTCGTTTTTTCTGGATGCAAGATTAAGGAGAGTAAGAATGGAGAACAAAAGGAAGCATGATTTTCAAAGGAAAATGCAAGCACGGCATATAATAATGCTATCGCTTGGCGGGGTGATTGGAACTGGTTTATTCTTAAGTTCGGGATATACGATTCAACAGGCTGGTCCGTTTGGAACCATCCTTTCGTATTTGATTGGTGCATTAGTGGTTTATCTAGTCATGCTATGTCTAGGAGAACTTTCAGTGCATATGCCCGAGACAGGTGCGTTTCATAGTTACGCAGCCAAATACATCGGACCAGGGACAGGGTATACAGTAGCCTGGTTGTATTGGCTAACCTGGACTGTTGCACTAGGTTCGGAATTCACGGCTGCAGGATTGTTGATGCAACGATGGTTTCCATCAATCAGTGTCTGGATATGGAGTGCTCTATTTGCCATGTTGGTTTTGGCATTAAATGCATGGACCGTTAAGTTTTTCGCTGAATCCGAATTCTGGTTTGCGTCTATTAAGGTATTTGCTATTGTGATATTCATTATTCTGGGAGCTGCGGCAATGGTAGGTTTCATTCCAATGAGTAACGCACAATCAGCTCCGTTATTTTCAAATGTTACAAGTGCAGGTTTATTTCCAAATGGTGCTTTTGCCATTCTAATGACGATGCTGGCGGTGAATTTTGCATTTTCTGGAACTGAATTGATTGGAGTTGCAGCTGGAGAAACTGTGAATCCGGAAAAAACGATTCCAAAGGCAATCCGTATGACATTATGGAGATTGATTATCTTTTTTATAGGTACCATCGTTGTTTTATCCGCATTATTGCCTGTTTCGGATGCAAGCGTATTAGAGAGCCCCTTTGTTGCCGTTCTAGAACGAATTGGAGTGCCATATGCTGCGGATATTATGAACTTTGTAATATTAACTGCCATTTTGTCTGCTGCAAACTCAGGACTATATGCCTCATCCAGGATGCTTTGGTCTCTTTCAGATAAGAAAACTATTTCGCCAATATTTGCAAAATTGACAAAACGGGGTGTTCCATTGAATGCAGTCCTTTTCAGTATGCTGGGAGGTGTTTTAGCACTTTTCTCGAGCATTATTGCTCCGGATACTGTATACATAGTGCTAGTATCCATCTCTGGACTAGCCGTGGTTATAGTTTGGATGAGTATTAGCGCGTCACAGTTTCTATTTCGCAGACGATATATAAACGAAGGAAACTCAGTTAATGATTTGGCTTATCATACACCATTATATCCATTCGTACCAATCGTTTCATTTATGCTATGTCTTGCTTCTTGCGTAGGAATTGCATTTGATCCTACACAAAGAATTGCACTATATTGTGGCATTCCGTTTATTTTGTTTTGCTATGGAAGTTATTATCTGACACAAACCATAAAGAAAAGAGGAGTAGATCATGAAGAATGAAATTAACCCAATTGAAGCAATTTTACGAGATCATTCAGTGATGATTTTGGACGGAGCTTTAGCTACTGAGCTTGAAAGTCATGGGTGTGATTTGGACGATCCCCTGTGGTCCGCACGTGTATTACTTGAAAATCCAGAAGTGATTTACCAGGTTCACTCTGATTACTTTCGAGCTGGTGCTGACTGTGCGATAACGGCAAGCTATCAAGCAACAGTTGAAGGTTTCGCCCTCCGCGGAATACAAGAAAAAGAGGCATTGGATCTAATCAGGAAAACGGTTTTACTTGCAAGAAAAGCAAGAGATGAATTTTGGAAGGAAGAATATCAATCGAATAGACCTAAGCCATTGGTTGCTGCATCAGTTGGACCTTATGGGGCTTATCTTGCAGATGGGTCAGAGTATGTCGGGAATTATGGTGTTTCAGATGAAACTTTAGCGGCATTTCACCGCTCACGAATATCAGCTTTGATTGAAGCAGGAGCTGACATTTTAGCATTTGAAACGATTCCTTCCCTGCAAGAAGCAAAAATATTACATTCATTATTGAAAGATTATCTAGAAGTCTATGCTTGGCTATCCTTTTCTTTGAAAAATGAAAAAGCGATTAGTGACGGCACATTGCTGGAGGAGTGTGCCAGATTGTTTGGGGACAGTGAGCAAATTGCCGCAATTGGCATCAACTGTGCGCCTGTAACAGTTATCACGGAAGCCATACAGGTGTTGCGTGCAAACACGCATAAACCAATTATCGTCTACCCGAATTCCGGTGAATCTTATAATCCAGAAACTAAAACATGGCATGGTCCAGAATCATGTAATAGGCTCGATGTGAAATCTGAAGATTGGCACCATGCGGGGGCAAATATAATTGGAGGATGTTGCAGAACCGCTCCTCATCATATTGCAGCCATTTCAAGAAAGTGGCGACCTTCCGTGGTAACGATCTCCTAGCCTTTTTTTGTTATCAAAAATGGTTTGTTTAAATATGTAAGTAGTCGGTAAACCAATAAACAAAAAGAACAGGAAACGTCATTATCTGGCGGTTCCTGTTCTTTTTGAGCTCTTTATTCAGATTCGAGTGATTTGAGAGGTTTGAATTGTTATTCCTGCCATTTCAGAATCAAGCCGCGCAAGACGGGATGGGAATTTCAGGTAAACCAACCCTTTTGCAAAAACTGAAAAAAGAGAAATTAAATCATATTTTTTTCGTGCTTGGGAAAACTATACAAACAATGAATGGAAAGGAGAGAATGAGTTATGAGTCGTGGTAAAAATTTTAATCATAAAGAAAAAGGACATCCAGGAAATTTACCCAATAATAGAATTAGCGAAGAGAAGGAACACAGCCGCCAATACGAACAGATTGAAGATATTGTCACACATGAAGCTTTCAAAAATCGGGAAAAAGAAGATGAAATGCCTTAATATATGGAAATACAGCATATCTGTTGAGACATTATAATTGAGCAATTTTCCATTTCTTTAAGGATTTCAATAATAGAAGCACATGAATTAAGACATAACTCTCACTTCATGTTGCTTCTTTTTTTGATTAATTCACCAGGGGAAACCAAGATCTTTGTCATGATTTTTCTCTCATTGCAAATAGTTTAGAGGGAAAATTGGAGATAAAACTTAAATCAATCTTTCCTTGATGGAAAATGAATAAGTCTAAAGAGGACAACAGAAAAATGAAGATGGATGATTTTTTGGAAAACCGACTTTCTTCCATATAATAATTAATTAATAAACTCTAAATTTCTAAACAGAAATAATTACGTGCAACCGGCAAAGGGCGATCCGACCTTTCCTAATTGATGAAAGCCGCGGTATCTTTTATATGAACATGCCAGGCAGTATGAGAACATGTTGATGAAGTGCGGTTCTTTTTCCAAATACCAGTTTAAACAAGATGTCTGCTATATTTCATTTTGTTTATCGCGATTTATTTCCACTTCCCGTTTAGCTCTAATAAAGGCGATAAATTGAATCGTTTCCTCTTCAGAAAGGGAAATTCCATCTATAGCTAGCTCCATATCTGGTAAATCCGTTAATTCCATGACTTGAGGTGGCTCTTTATCCATATCCTTAGATGGATAATCCACTCGACCCAGAATGTAATCAGTTGAGGTATCATATAAGCCTGCCAATAAATTAATCGTTTCTAATGAAGGGCGGCGGTGTCCCGATTCGTAACCGGCATAGGTACTCTTGGCGATTCCGAGCCTGTCAGCGGTATATTGCAAAGACCATCTTTTGGCCTTCCTTAATGTAGTCAATCTATTTAAAATCATTATTATTACTCTCCTTTTATATAAATCCATTATAACATCATATTGAAAAAAGTGTACGCGTAATGAATAACTTTCGCTTGATTTCAATATGAAACATGACTATAATAACATGTGTTGTACGCGTTACATGAACATTTAAAGCGGAAACATCCTTTTCTGAGATGATAGAATGATAGTGAAACAGGGAGGCTAATTAGGGGGTAGTATATTGGAAAAGTTAAAATCAAAAATGAAGAAGTTGATGTTGCTTACTACAGGTGGTACAATTGCATCGTTAGAAGGAAAAAATGGACTTGTTCCAGAAATGAAAGCTGACGAAATTTTAGGCCACCTACCGGGATTGGATTTACTATGTCAGATTGATAGTAAGCCTTTGATGAATATTGATAGTACAAATATGCAGCCGGAAGATTGGACAGAAATGGCACAATCCATCCATGAGCAATACCATGATTACGATGGCTTTGTGATTACCCATGGAACAGATACAATGGCTTACACTTCTGCTGCGCTCTCATATATGTTACAAGATTTAGGGAAACCAATCGTCATTACTGGTTCTCAGGTACCGATTGCCTTTAAAAAGACAGATGCCAAAAGGAATATCTCTGATGCGATCCGGTTTGCTTGTGAAGATATTGGCGGGGTATATGTTGTTTTTGATGGCAGAGTCATTCAGGGTACGAGGGCCATTAAATTGAGAACGAAAAGCTATGATTCGTTTGAAAGTATTAACTATCCTTATATTGCTACCATATTCAAAGATAAAATTGAGTATCTAAAGCCAGTTCAATCACCAAAGAATAAGGAAGCTAAGTTGGATGCTTCCCTATGTACTGATGTTGCTTTAGTCAAGCTGCATCCCGGTATTAAGCCTGAATTCTTTGATTTCCTGAAAAATCAATGTCGGGGAATCGTAATTGAAAGCTATGGAAGCGGTGGTATTCCATTTCAAGGAAGAAACATTTTAGAGAAATTGAATGAGTTAGTACAATGTGGAATATCCGTTGTCATTACTACCCAATGCTTAGAAGAAGGGGAAGATATGGATATTTACGAAGTGGGACGAAAAGTCGACAAGAATGTCATCATTCGTTCCAGGAATATGAATACAGAAGCCATCGTTCCTAAGTTGATGTGGATATTAGCGAAGACGCAGGATCCTAAAAAAGTGAAGGAAATGATGGAAACACCGATTGCAGAGGACATTACATTCTAGAACAAACAAAGGGGCAAGAGGAAATGTTGATAGAAGAGAAAACATACCGAATCGAGAAAGACTTTCTTGGGGAAAAGGAAATTCCGGCAGATGTTTATTATGGTATACAAACTTTACGCGCAGTGGAAAATTTTCCGATTACCGGTTACAAAGTCAATGAAGAAATGATTCGAGCACTGGCCATGATTAAAAAAGCTGCCGCTTTAGCGAATATGGATACCAAACGGTTATATGATGGTATTGGAAGCGCTATCGTTAAAGCTTCTGAAGAAGTGATCGATGGAAAGTGGCATGAATATTTCATCGTTGACCCAATTCAAGGCGGTGCGGGTACATCGATGAATATGAATATTAATGAAATCGTTGCCAACCGTGCGTTAGAACTTATGGGACACAATAAAGGTGATTATGTACATGTTAGCCCAAATAGCCATGTTAACATGTCTCAATCAACCAATGACGTATTCCCAACTGCCATTCATTTATCAACACTGCGTCTTTTGGAGCAATTGTTACAAACAATGACCAAGATGAGTACAGTTTTAAAGAAAAAAGCAAAACAATTTGATCATGTTATCAAAATGGGACGCACACATCTTCAGGACGCAGTGCCGATTCGCCTTGGTCAGGAATTCGAGGCTTACAGTCGCGTTTTGGATCGGGATATAAAAAGAATAAGTCAATCACGTCAACATTTATATGAAGTGAATATGGGAGCAACAGCAGTGGGAACGGGATTGAACGCAGATCCGCGTTACATTGAAAACGTTGTTACTTATTTAGCTGAAATCAGTAACTTGCCGCTTGTAGGAGCAGAACATTTAGTAGATGCAACCCAAAATACGGATGCATACACTGAGGTATCAGCTTCATTGAAAGTATGTATGATGAATATGTCTAAAATTGCAAATGATTTACGTTTGATGGCTTCAGGACCGAGAGCGGGATTAGGAGAAATCACACTTCCAGCCCGTCAACCAGGTTCATCCATCATGCCAGGTAAAGTAAATCCAGTCATGCCAGAATTAATTAATCAAGTCGCTTTCCAAGTAATAGGGAACGATAATACGATTTGCTTAGCATCAGAAGCGGGACAACTAGAGTTGAACGTAATGGAGCCAGTGCTTGTATTCAATTTGTTGCAATCAATCAGCATTATGAACAATGCTTTCAATGTCTTTACAGATTATTGCTTGGAAGGCATTGAGGCTAATGAGCAGCATTTAAAAGATTATGTCGAACAAAGTGTCGGAGTGATTACAGCAGTCAACCCGCACCTTGGGTACGAAGTGGTTTCACGTATTGCCCGTGAAGCGATATTGAAAGGGAAATCAGTTCGCGAACTTTGTTTACAATATGATGTGTTGACAGAAGAAGAATTGGATCTGATTCTAAATCCTTATGAGATGACAAAACCCGGAATAGCGGGGGCTTCTCTTTTTGATCGGCAATAAACAGTATTCTGGTGGAAAACATGAATCTATATGATTTTTGATATAATGACCATGCCTTTAGGACCATTGGTATAAAGGCATGGTCATTTTTTTATATTCATTTCAATAGAGTATGTCAAACTAACGTCCGTCAACTGCTTTTTGTCAAAGATAACTGAATATTCAGTTATCAGGGGCGTCAATCTAATCATGGATGGGTTTAACTGATAATAGAAAACCCATCCCCCTAGAATATATCCAGGGGGATGGGGAAACTTGAGCTCAATAATATGCCTGTATTAGCCCTTTACTACTTCCTGTCCTCGGACATTCCAAGTACATGCAAAGACCACTACTGCCAGCACACAAGAAATCGTAATCAATGTAAAACCTGCATTCCAGTGAAAAGTCAACTACATATCCCATAATGGCATTAGCCGCTACAGATCCACCTAGATATCCAAACAAGCCAGTCAGTCCTGCTGCAGTGCCTGCAGCTTTTTTAGGAACTAAATCAAGTGCTTGCAGACCTATTAACATTACTGGTCCATAAATTAAGAATCCAATCGCAATTAGGGATATAATATCAATCATTGGGTTGCCTGCAGGGTTAAACCAATAAACAAGGACTGCGATTAATACTCCTAGCATGAAGACAACGCCAGCAGGTCCCCGACGGCCTTTAAAAACTTTATCAGAGATATAGCCGCATAATAAAGTACCCGGAATACCTGCCCATTCGTATAAGAAATAAGCCGTACTGGACTCGTCCATGTTGAAGCCTTTTTCTTCGCTTAAATAGGTTGGTGCCCAATCAAGTACCCCATAACGGACGAAATAAACAAAGATGTTTGCAATCGCAATCGCCCAGACCCATTTGTTATTTAATACATATTTAAATAATATCTCTTTTGTTGTCAGTTCTGTTTCAAACGTTTTTTTCATTTTATTTGGAAAATCATTACGATACTCTTCAATCGGTGGCTCCCTGACCGCCCGCGGAAAGCGAGTGCCTGAAGTGGAAATCAACGCTTATATTTTACACTCCCTCAAAAAAATGTAGGCATTCTATATTTGTATCGAGTTTGTCTAAAGTCTGAGTCCCAGCAAAAAAACGATCGTTCCTCAGGGGCGATTCTTTGCTGTTATTGTCTTTAAATGGTTTCTTACACCGGGAGAATTTTGTTCAAGAATCTAATCTTACCGTTCTATTCAATATTGTTAAGCCATACATTACAAAGATGTAAATAGAATGATTAAGGGGGAACTGCTTTGTCAGAAGGTGTGCATAGTATCATATTACCTGTTTCCAAAAAAACGGTATGGGGTTTTGTAAGTAGCATAAATCGTTGGGCACCTCTAGTCCCAGGATATATCAATCATGAGATGATAAATGAGCGGACACTTATTTGGGAGTTTAAAAGCGATTTGGGATTAATGAAGAAGAAAATTAAACTGGAAGTGAATATATTGGAATGGATTGAACCAGATAAGGTAACATTTAAGCTTAAGGGATTAAATGAAAAATTTGATGGGCATGGCTATTTTTTAGCGGAAGAGTGCGGAATTGGACAGACTAAAATGACTGGCTGCCTGGCGATTACAGCAAAAGGCGCAAAAGCCCCTATCGTCAATGCTTTGTTAAAAACCTACGTTCCCCAAATGACGATCGAGTTTTCTGAGGCAGTTGCACAAAGTCTTCTTGTACAAAAATAGGAATTACATATTGGAGTTTTATTGGATATTGGTACTTGACAATTATACCTAAGTGGTATGTATTATAAATTGTAAGATTTTTATCAAACCTTCATTTCGACTGAAAAGGTTTTATGATGGATGTCTGGATAGGATTCATAAGTAATAGGCAGGGTAGGAGGCCTCATATGGAGTACGATAAGCAGGTTAAAAATAGAGTAAAGCGAATTGAAGGACAGCTTCGTGGGATTTTGAAAATGATGGAGGATAATAAAGATTGCAGGGATGTAGTAACTCAGTTATCTGCAACCAGATCTGCAATCGATCGGACAATTGGGGTGATAGTAAGTTCCAATCTTGTTGAATGCGTCCGGGAGGCTAATGATTCCGGAGAGAAGAATCCCGAAGAGCTAGTGAAAGAAGCTGTGAATTTATTAGTGAAAAGCCGGTAAGCAATTATTTATTGTTAAATAGGGATTTTTAAGACAATTATTATTAGACTGCCCTGGCCAATCTGAGAAATTTTAGTGTCCGGGGTGGATGGATTTTTTAAAATGGGCCTCTACAAGAAGAGGTCCATTTTTGTGAATTCTCTGTTTTCATTTCTGATAAGCAAATCCTTTGATATAAAGAATTTGCATGGTATCCTTAAAGGGATAAAAATTTAGTGAGGGTATGCTATGGAATTTACGCATGTTACATCGGTTTTGCTCGGCCTCGTCATCATTCTAAATATTTTATTTGCAACGATTGTCATATTTTTTGAAAGAAGGGAAGCGAGCACTACCTGGGCTTGGTTATTGGTTTTATATTTTTTGCCTGTAGTCGGTTTTATTTTATACCTGCTTTTTGGAACAAGTTTAAGGCACGCACACTTATTCCAATGGGAGGATAAGAAGAAGATTGGGATTGAAGAAATCATTGATAAACAGATGGAAGAGCTTTCAACGAATCATTTTCCTTTTCGAAATGCTTCTTCGAGTAATTATCGTGATTTGATTTATATGCATCTCCGAAATAATGATGCCGTACTTACTGAAGATAATCAAGTCGATATTTTTACGGAAGGGAAAAATAAGTTTGATCAGCTTTTTAAAGATATCGAAGCGGCCGAAAACCATATACATATACAATATTACATCATTCAAAGGGACGGCCTGGGTAAACGATTCATTGAAGCTTTGACTAAAAAAGCGAATGAAGGCGTCAAAGTTCGGCTGCTTTATGACGAACTGGGATCTAGAGGGATGACCAAACGTTTCTTCAGGGAATTTAGGCAGGCTGGAGGACGAGTGGAGGCATTCTTTCCTTCCAAATTAAAATTTATAAATTTACGACTGAATTTCCGTAACCATCGAAAGCTCGTCATCATAGATGGAAAAGTAGGGTATGTTGGAGGCTTTAATGTTGGGGATGAATATTTAGGGCTTAATCCAAAATTCGGTTATTGGCGTGATACACACCTTCGTATAGAGGGTTCGGCTGTCAAAGCCATTCAAACTCGGTTTATCCTGGATTGGAATCAGGCATCAAAGCATCATGATATAACTTATCAGCCACATTATTTCCCTATTGTAGAGACCCAAGGGAATATAGATTTGCAAATAGTGACAAGTGGGCCGGATTCTGAATGGGAACAAATTAAAAATGGCTATATTAAATTAATTTCATCAGCAAAGAAATCGATTCTCATTCAAACACCTTACTTCATACCGGATGCCAGTTTATTGGATGCACTCAGGATTGCCAGCTTATCAGGGGTAGATGTAAAAATCATGATTCCGAATAAACCTGATCATCTTTTTGTTTATTGGGCAACGACTTACAATGCAGGGCAGTTATTAAGAGCGGGTGCTAAGGTATACATCTATGATAACGGCTTTATTCATGCGAAGATGATCGTGGTGGACGAAGAGGTCTCCTCGGTGGGGACAGCTAACATTGATGTCCGTAGTTTTAAATTGAACTTTGAGGTCAATGCCTTCATTTATGATGAAGGAATGGCCGAAACACTGACCAGGATTTTTTATAAGGATGTCGAAGTATGCAGGCAGCTTACAATTGAAGAGTTTGAAAAGCGATCAAAGTGGATTCGTTTTAAAGAGTCCATTGCAAGGCTGGTATCACCGATATTATAATATTCTAAATAAGCGGAACCATTACTACATGGTCTGTTCAGACTGTAGACAAATTCGGAAAATCGAGTTTGCCTGCAGTTTTTTTACTTAAAAATAGTACGGAGCTTGATTTCAGAAATCCATTCCCTTTTAGTTGTAGACCATTGTTATTCATTGAGTTTGCAAAATCCTTGACTTCCTCACCAGGCACGCGCTTTCCCCACAGGAGTCTCGCACACCCACTCCAATCAACCTTGCTTTATTTTAGATGGAGCCTCTTTTGTCTCAAAGTCAATAATTGAGGCTTCCTGCATTTTTAAAACAAGTACGGAGCTTTATTTCATAAAACGGCAGTCTTATCTTCAAAACACGGTTTGTGGTGAGACCATTCCGAACTCGGTTTTGGTACAATAGTTTATATCCAGAAAAGGGGGAAAAGCCGTGAAAACGTTTATAATCACAGGAGCTTCAAAAGGTCTAGGTGCTGCCATCGCCAAAGGATGTTTACAGGCGAGTGATCATTGCATTTTAGTTTCCCGCACCGCCCATCCTGAAATGCAGCGGATGGCTGACCGTTCCGGGACGAAACTTACATTTATTTCGCTGGACTTGAATGAAACAGAAAAGTTACCTTCCTTAGTCAATGATATTCTTGCTGCCGTCGATGATACAAGTGACATTTATTTCATTAACAATGCAGGTGTCATTGAACCGATAAAGCCAGTAGGAAACCTTGGTATAAAAAATTTGGAAACGAGCATGAGGGTGAATTTCATGGCACCCATCGTATTGGCTGATGAATTCGTTAAACAGACAAAGGACTGGAACAGAAAGAAGGTAATGGTCAACATATCTTCAGGAGCAGCAAAAAATCTTTATCATGGCTGGGCAGCCTATTGCAGTACTAAGGCGGGGCTGGAAATGTTTACACGGGTTGCAGGGTTGGAACAGGATAAAACGTCTTATCCTACGTCTCTCATTTCTTTTTCACCAGGTGTAATGGATACGGAGATGCAAGGGACAATCCGATCAGCAGACGAACGGGACTTTGCTGATCGAGACAAATTTCATGAATATAAAGAGAAGGGCATATTAAGAAGCCCCGAATTTGTGGCAGATAAACTTTTGCAGCTGCTTGAAGCAGAAGACTTGGAAAATGGGAAGTTCTACGACATTAAGAATTTACTTTGATGTATAGGAGAATATGAAGCGAAAAATCAATTGATGGCTTATAGCGTAGGGGGTGTCCCTTTGGACAGCCTCTTTTTTTTGATCCTTTATTCCATTAAAAAAACGAATCATCATTAGGAAATGTGATAATTCGTTCTATCCAATTACCTGAATAACATAAACTTTTTTTAGGGAGTTTGGAGGGTTTTGAATGACGATCATTATTGTGAAAAAAGGTGACACCCTTTGGGAAATTGCCTCGAAAAACAAAGTTGCCCCATCGAGGATAATTGAAGTCAACGGATTGGAATCAACAACTTTGGTTCCTGGTCTGGCGTTGTATATACCTAATGAAAAAGCGGTGAATCGAAGGTATCTAATTAAAAGTCAGGATACCCTTACTAAAATCGGCAGTCGTTTTGGTACGAGTGCAGCGGCAATCAAGGAGGAAAACCCTGGAATCTCTGAAAACTCGCTAAAAGTCGGTACGGAAATTTTGATACCGTCTCCTTACAAAAATCAATTGATTACGCTGGGTTTTGCCTTCCCGACCACAGGTGGAGTCGTATTTGAAACACTTGAGCAGAATGGTGATAAATTATCCTATTTAGCCATTGTCGCTTATTCGTTTACAAGGGAAGGAAATGCGTACGTTGATGGAGATGATCTCCCGCTTATCGCGAAATGCGAACAGACAGGGGTGACGCCGCTACTGATGATCAGAAACTTTCAAGATGGTGATTTCGATGCTGATTTGGCTGGTGATGTCCTTGCCAGTTCAGTATACAGAGCTAATTTAATCAATAGTATGCTGACTTTCGTTAGGGAGAAAGGCTATGGGGGTGTCAGCATGGACATCGAATTCATCCCACCTGCCAGGCGTTCCGATTATGTGCTTTTTTTAAAAGAATTAAAGGAGGGATTGAACGAACTGATCCTGCATGTGAACGTTCATGCAAAAACAGCGGATAATCCTGATAATCGAATTGTAGGCGGGCATGATTATCGGGGGATCGGAGAGGCGGCAGACCTTGTTGCAGTAATGACCATTGACTATGGGTATCCAACTGGACCGCCTGAACCCATTTCCCCACTCTGGTGGATGGGAGAGGTTCTACGTTATGCTTTGTTGAATATCCCAGAGTATAAACTGCAGTCGGCATTTCCTATGTATGGATACGATTGGATTGTACCAAGCCACGAGACGAAAGCTTTATCAGCTCAAAATGCCCAAAATCTTGCCATTGCAACTGGTGCTGAAATAACTTTTGACACCTCAGCGGCTTCACCTTCCTATTCCTATCGAAGAGAGAATTCGAATCATGTCGTTTGGTTTGAAGATATTCGATCGATAAGTGCAAAATATGAAATGATTGATGCATATGAACTGATAGGTGCAACTTATTGGCAGATTGGTTTGGAATTCCCGCAGAATTGGGAGTTTATAGATAATAATATCTGGATTATCAAATAGAATGAATGGGTGCAGGCGGTTCATATATTTACTTCTTTCGTTTGGTTGTACAACTTTTAACAGAGGCAATATTGTTCGACGGGCATTGAAACGATAAAAAAGGAGCCATGGAAAACCAAGGCTCCTTTTGGTAGTGAATCGAAAGACATGCATCATCCAGGAAGATTGGATGACTGATTTGACAGTGATTGATCACATTGCTTCCCTTGTAAGTCGTTCCTTTTAAAAATTGCATAAAGAAAGGCAAGAAATATCAGGGTGGAGGAAAATTGGAACGTTGTTTTGACACTGTATGTTTCCGTTATAAAGCCTAATAGTAAGACAGAGCCGGCAAATGTAAGATTGATGACTGCTCCCCAAACGGCATAAATTTTTGCAAGAGTCTTTTCCGTAGCATGATCTTGGAATAGCTTTGTATAGATCACTTCCCGGATTTGTTCTGGGAGACCGTACAGGCATGCCAGCAGCAAAGCTAAAGTAGGAATACTGGTAGTTCCAAAAAGCAGGATCAGCAGTGAACTGAGAAATAGCCCGAGAGTGATGAAGAATCCAATATGTTTTTCTAGTAACTTGGCAAAACGGATGACGATCAATCCACTTAAAATCATGCCGACAAAGTAGCTTGTGTTAATGTACCCCCACCATTCCTCACCAAGTTGCAGGTTCTGTTCTACGTATATATATAGAACGGCAGCCACCCACACGCTTGAAGCTAAAGTGGTTATGAAATCAATGGAAATGAGGGTACGTATAGTTGGGATTTGACGAATCGCAACCCATCCGGATTTAATCGAACCCCAGTTTGACGGAGCAACAGGGGCCGTCGTTTGTTCTGGGTCTTTGATTCTGCCTGTATAGATTGTTGAAACGGCATAAAGCATGACCGTAAGCCAAATGATGAAACTGCTGTTGGTACTTATCAATAAGACGGAACCTAGAGGCCATCCTGCTACAAAGATGGTCTGGGTGATCACATTCAAGAAACCATTCGCTTTCATCCGCTCTTCTTTTGGAACTAATTGAGGAACCAAAGCTGCGCTAACCGGGGCAGCGACTCCGTCCAATAATGAAATCAAGGCAATGAAGAAAATGACGGCAACAGAAAAACCATGATTGAAGCTTATTATAAAGATTCCTAGGCAAACGAGTAAGACCGTTTTCCACCATTGAGATTGCACGATGATTCTTTTTAAAGGAAACCTGTCGATGACAAGGGGGGCAAGTAAACTGCTGATGAACCGAAAAATCGTTGTAATGAACGGGAGCAAACTCAAATAGAGGGCAGATCCCGTCAAGTTATATAATAGTGAAATCAACCCGACTACATAAAAAATATCCCCTAGATTTGCAAATGCCTGACCAATCCAAAGGCATCGAAACGATGTGTTTTTCATGAATACCATCCTTTACGAAAATAAAGTTCATGGATATATAGAATGGTTTATTTTTTTACACTGGATTCACTCCTTCATTCAATAGATTGCATGAGCCGGGTTGGCTGTTTTATAGATGATTTTACCATAATATGAACGTGGGGGTTCTGAAATGCTTGCTCAATATTGAATATGGAATTATACTCCTTAATATATGTAAAAAAGGAGAAAAATTTGATGATTCGACGTTTTGCTTCATATTACCTGCCGCATAAGCGGTTATTCATTATTGATTTCTTCAGTGCAGTGGTCGTGGCTGTACTTGAACTTGCATTTCCGCTAGCAGTTCAGTGGTTTATTGATACACTGCTGCCTGGCGACGATTGGTCTGCCATTGTTTCGGTAAGTGCCGGTTTGTTCCTGCTTTATATCATTAGTACCTTCTTGCAGTTCATCGTAGGGTACTGGGGTCACAAATTGGGTATAAATATCGAGACTGATATGCGTGAGGAATTATTTGAGCACGTGCAGAAACAATCATTTCGTTTTTTTGATAACACGAAAACCGGCCATATCATGAGCCGCATAACCAATGATCTGTTCGATATTGGTGAACTTGCTCACCATGGTCCCGAAGATTTATTCATTGCCTTCATGACTTTTATAGGTGCATTTTGGATTATGTTGACAATCAATGTGAAACTGGCACTCGTATCGGTTTGTATTTTACCTTTCCTCGTGTTATTGATTGTCATAAGTAATTTAAAGATGAATAAATCTTGGAAGAAAATGTATACAGAGGTTGCGGATGTAAATGCCCGTGTGGAAGATAGCGTCTCAGGAGTGAGGGTTGTACAATCCTTTACGAATGAAACATATGAAATGAAAAGATTTGCTACTAATAATCGCAGATTCCGTAAAGCGAAACTACTAGGATATAAGGTAATGTCCTTTAGCTTATCAGGTATTTACATGATGACGAGGTTCATGACCCTTGCCGTGTTGGTGATAGGAGCTTGGCTAACTTTTCATGGGCAGCTATCTTATGGGGAACTGGTTGCATTCGTCTTATATGTTAACGTATTATTTAAGCCGATCGACAAAATCAGTGCGTTGATGGAACTATATCCAAAAGGGATGGCCGGTTTTAAACGTTTCACGGAACTACTGGATGTCGCGCCTGATGTAGTGGATAAAAAGGATGCAATTGAGGTGACCACCCTTTTGGGGGATATTTCCTTTAAAGATGTTTCTTTTAACTATGAAGACAAAAAGCCAGTTTTAAAAGGAATTGATCTAACAATTAAAGCTGGTGAAACCATCGCTTTTGTCGGGCCTTCAGGAGCTGGGAAAACGACCATATGTTCATTGATCCCACGTTTTTATGATGTTAAGGCCGGTTCAATATCCATTGACGGAATTGATATTCGTGAAATGACGAAAAAGTCATTGCGCTCACAAATTGGCATAGTCCAGCAAGATGTATTCCTTTTCACAGGAACAGTAAAAGAGAACATTGCGTATGGAATGCTTGGAGCATCGGATGAACAAATTCAAGAAGCCGCCAGGAAAGCCCATTTGGAGACTTTCATTGAAGGACTTCCAGAAGGCTATGAAACTCAAATAGGTGAACGAGGCTTGAAATTATCCGGAGGACAAAAACAACGAATTGCAATAGCGAGAATGTTTTTAAAGAATCCGCCAATATTAATTCTCGATGAGGCAACCTCTGCACTCGATACGGAGACGGAAAGAATCATTCAACAGGCCCTTACGGAACTAGCTGAAAACAGAACGACGTTAATCATCGCACACCGATTGGCAACCATTCGAAACGCCGACAAGATCGTGGTTGTTACGGAAGAAGGAATTGCTGAAGAAGGTGGTCACGATGACTTACTTAAGCAGGGGGGCATTTTTGCCAATCTGCATCAATTACAATTTCAAAAATGATGGTGATCAAAAGCTACATGCCCTTTCATTGAGGATATGTAGCTTTTTTTATTTGGTGGAGTTATTTCTTATTGAGTTAAATATTTCCATTTTAAAAGAATGGAAGTGCCCTTTTTGTTAACATATAACTTGATTCTTAAATTGTTTTCATTTGAGGGTGCGGTATGCGGATAGACTCCAAAACCTGTATCTGCTTGCGCCAGTCTTTAACTATCATTAAACACATAAGTCTTCATATTGACGAGTCGGGGCAGTAGGCACTTAATTTGAGAGTTGGTCTAGGCAGTCTTGCAACTGGATTTTGCACCGCTTATTGATTGGGCCATACCGAACTGAATGTCAGTGGAAGTAGGTATGCAGTGTACTAACAACCGAATCACGGGTAATAAAAGTTATGGAAAATATAATAATGTAGCAAATGGGAGGACTTGGAGTTGATCCAGGTCTTTTTTTGGTTCATTAACTTCACTTGAAATAGCAGATTCTTGATTTAGGATAAGTAAACTCATGCCCTATTCCGAAAATGCAACGGAACCGATTCTTCAAGTTATCCATAAAATAATTAAAGATGTTTTAGTAATGGGTAATATTTTTAAAAAATATGGAGAGGGTTTGAAGAAGGTTGAAGCACCCAATATTTTTACAACCGGTTTTCAAAGAAAAAATATGGGGAGGCACTGCGTTACGAGACAAATTCCATTATAACATTCCTTCACAAAACACAGGTGAATGCTGGGCAATTTCTGCCCATCCAAATGGGCAAAGTATTGTAAGTGCAGGTCAATTTAAAGGCCTTTCCCTAGGAGAACTTTGGCGAAAACACCCTGGGATTTTTGGTGGGATGAAACAGGGGGATTTTCCACTTTTAACAAAAATTCTAGATGCGAATAATGATTTATCTATACAAGTCCATCCTAACGATGAAAATTCTAATAACAAGGAAAACGGAATGCAGGGTAAAACAGAGTGCTGGTATATAATCCATTGTGAAGAAGATTCAGAGATTGTACTTGGGCATAATGCAAATACAAAGGATGAATTAATAAACATGATTGAAAATAAGCAATGGGATCGATTGCTTAAAAGAGTAAAAATTAAACCGGGTGACTTTTTCTATGTACCAGCTGGTACGATACATTCTCTTGGTAAAGGAATCCTTGTTTTGGAAACACAACAAAGCTCTGACTCCACTTACCGTGTCTATGATTATGACCGTGTCGACAGTAATGGTAACCTTAGAGAATTACATTTGGATAAAGCGATTGATGTAACGATAATTCCTCATGAACTAAAAGAATCAGGTTGTATAGTGATAAAAAAAGAAGAGGCAACCATTACAAGATTTGTAGATTCAGAGTATTTCTCTGTATATAAATGGGAAGTGAATGGTGTTTATTCTAATACACAAAACGAAAAGTTTCAATTAGCAAGTGTAATCGAAGGAACTGGTCAAATTAAAACAGCAGAAGGAACATCTTTATTCAAAAAAGGAGACCACTTTATTCTGCCGTTCGATTTAGGGGATTTTGAAATTAAGGGTAATTTAGAGCTAATCGTTTCACACCCATAAGGTTGTAGTCGGAATTATAATGAAAGAGGTATGAAAAGTAAAATATAATAATAATACCCAAATATCAATAATAACTTAAGAAAGCAAACAAATTTTTATTCAAATATTATGTCAAGTGAGTATGTCAGCCATATAGGTAATAAAACATGATTTGAAAGGAACTCTTTTATTCGTGTAAAACATCTGATGCTAATTCAATAAAAAGGTGGTAAAGAATGAAGGGAGTAATACTTGCTGGTGGTACAGGGTCCCGTCTAGAGCCATTGACTAAGTTTCTGAATAAGCATCTTTTGCCAGTAGGTCCTTATCCGATGATTTTTTGGTCAATTTTAAAGTTGAAAGAAGCCGGAATAAATGAAATTTTAATTGTAACAAATAAAAACCATCTTAGTTCCTTTATCGAATTATTGGGACTCGGGGAAGATCTCCATGTAAACATTCAATTTAAAATACAGGGTAACGTAGGTGGAGGAATAGCGGATGCATTAATATCAGCTAATGATTATATAAAAAATGAAAAGTTTGTCGTATTACTAGGAGATAATATTTTTGAAGATTCATTATCCCCATTTGTTCAGTCATTTCAAAAACAGAAAAAGGGTGCAAGGTTACTTCTAAAAGAAGCGGAAGATCTTACTCGATATGGTGTACCTCATTTAGACATAACCAACCAAAAAATAAAATCCATCATTGAAAAACCGAGCAATCCTCCGTCTTCGTATTGTGTGACTGGAATCTATATGTTTGATCAAAAGGTTTTTGAATATATTGAAACGATTCATCCTTCACATCGAAATGAGTTGGAAATAACCGATGTGATTAATCTATATATTCAAGATGATCAACTGCAATATGATATTTTGCAAGGATGGTGGGTTGATGCAGGTACACATGATTCGCTTTATCAAGCCAATCAATATGTATACGAAAAAATAAAGAAGGAGGATGCGAAGTGAAACGACACCTCCTCATAACAGGTGGAGCCGGTTTTATTGGATCTAATTTTATATCCTATTTACTTGAAAATACTAAATACTATATAACCAACGTGGACTCTTTAACCTATGCCGGTAATCTTGAGAATATCCAATCATTTGAGAAATCGAATCGCTGTCGTAGAATTAAAGCGGATATTGGTGAAAAAACAGAATTATCCAAGGTATTTGATCAAGATTACTTTGCCATCATTAATTTCGCTGCAGAATCCCATGTAGACCGTAGTATCGAGGATGCATTTCCATTTATTCACACTAATATTATAGGGACATATAACCTATTACAAGCAGTTATATCTGGAAAAGCTCATAAAATGATTCAAATCTCAACCGATGAAGTATATGGTTCTTTAGAGCCGTATGATTCTCCATTCACTGAAACAACTTCTCTTTCTCCGAACAATCCATATTCAGCAAGTAAAGCCAGTGCGGATTTATTGGTAAGATCTTACTTCCAAACCTATCAGCTGCCGTTAACGGTTACCCGGTGCAGCAATAACTATGGTCCCATGCAACATACAGAAAAATTCATTCCTAAAGTCATTACGAGAGCCTTGAATAATATGGAAATCCCTTTATATGGCGACGGATTAAACATTCGTGACTGGATATATGTTGAGGATCATTGCCGGGCGATCCATGCTGTTCTTGAAAAGGGAGTGGCCGGAGAGGTCTATAATATTGGAGGTTCTGAAGAAAAAACAAATCGAGAAATAATCGACTATATTTTAAAGAAGTTAAGAAAAGAGGAAACACTAATCAAGCATGTAGCGGACCGAAAAGGGCATGATCGTCGATACTCCATGGATTCCTCGAAAATCTCGAGGGAACTAGGTTGGAGACCAACTATTTCTTTTCATGAAGGGATTCAAAAGACGATCGAATGGTATCGCCAAAACGAACAAAAGAATGGGTGAGAATTTGGATATTGTCATTACGGGTGCCAATGGCCAGTTAGGAAAAGAACTAGAAAGAAGGTTAGGTCCATTTCATAATGTGGTAAGTTTAAGTAAAAATGATTTAGACATATCAGAAAAAGAGGAAGTATATAAAAAAATCACCCACCTTGAGCCACAAATCATTATTCATGCTGCCGCATTTACTGCCGTGGATCAATGTGAAACGGACCGTAGAAAGGCTTTTGAGGTAAATAGCCTTGGTACGGGCTATATTTCGAATGCTGCAAATATGGTTGGCGCTCGGGTATTTTATATTAGTTCTGATTATGTGTTTGATGGAAATAAGCAATCTCCTTATTTGGAAGAAGATGTTCCAAACCCACAATCAATTTACGGTATAAGCAAGTGGATTGGGGAACAATTCGTACTTTCAATAAATAATGGTATAGTGATCCGCACTTCCTGGTTATATGGTCATGAAGGAAAGAATTTTGTGAAGACCATGTTAGAACTGGCGAAAAAAAATAAGGAAATAAGAGTTGTAAATGATCAAGTGGGTTCCCCCACCTATGTTAATGATCTTGCTGAAACAATAAGTCATTTATTGAATAAGAAAAGTGGCATTTATCATGTATGTAATGAGGGTTCATGCTCTTGGTATATATTTGCAAAGGCTATTTTTGAGGAAGCTGGATTCGATCCATATTTGGTAAAAACCATAACGACTGAAGAATTTGGTGCTTTAGCCCCAAGACCTCATTTTTCAGTTTTAGAAAATAAAGCATTGCTTCGAGAAAATGTTCAAATTCCCCGTCCATGGAATGAAGCATTAAAGGAATTTATTCGAAAAGAGGTCTGTCATGATTGAAGGTGTAAGGGTAAAGAAACTTGTAAAACATTGTGATGACCGTGGCTTTTTTGCAGAGCTTGTCCGTGATGATGAACCTGAATTGTTATCGAGGTTTGGTCAGGCTTCTTGTTCGATGAGTTATCCAGGAGTCATAAAAGCTTTTCATTATCATGAGAAACAGGATGACCTATGGTTTTTTCCTTCTGGAAATGCCCAAGTCGTTCTTTATGATTTGAGGGAAGGTTCTTCTACAAAGGGTGAAACTGATGTGTATTATATGGGGGAGGAAAATCCAATCATGCTACTGATACCAAAAGGCGTTGCACACGGGTATCGGGTTCTCGGGCAAAAACCTGCAACGATTCTATACTTCACAACTGAGTCATATAACCCGAAAAATCCTGATGAGAAACGGATTAATTGGGATGATTCGGAAATAGGTTTTTCATGGGAGACAGAAAATAAATAATGAGTTCTTTACAGAGAGAAATTAAAATGTAATTGGGGCCGGTTCTATTGTAGCTATTTATGGAATCTGGTTTTTTTCTTTGTCTTTTCCAGATTCGTTGAATTTCCGTGAAGCCTTTAATAATTCTTATTTTAATAAATTAATAAGTATATATAGAAATAACCAAAGTATAAATACATATATATCCTATTCCCTAAAATAATTGATGTCTCCAATGAATCCATGTATTAATATACCTTGGTACGTAGATCTTCATTAAACTTGATTCATCTCAAAAACTTGATTTAGATGCAAAAGTAATCTTAATTATATAAAACGTGAACGAAATCCACTATTTGTATTAAAGTAAAAATATTCATGAAAGGAAACGAATAGCTTGTAGTGATCTGAATTGAAATGGGATAATCCCAGACAAAATAGCAATTGAGGTGAAAATGATGAAAAATGGAGTAAATCTCATTGGATATGCTAGAGCTGAATCAGGTTTGGGTGAAGCATGTCGTTCGGCTGCCAAAGCTCTGCAATCTGTAGGTGTTCCGTTTTGCATCATTAATTTTCCTAGATGTCCTTCAAGACAAAATGACCTTAGTTGGAAACACAAAGAAGTAAAACAGCCTATTTATAAAACTAATATTTTTTTTATAAATGCAGACCAACTGTATTATCACTTTAGTTTAACCAATTTAAAAAGAGAATGGTTTAACAATCGATACAATATTGGATATTGGCATTGGGAATTGCCTGAATTTCCAGATACTTGGGTAAAGAGCTTCGATTTAATAAATGAAATTTGGGTTCCTTCACGTTTTATATTAAATTCAATTTCTTCGAAAACATCAAAACCTATTCATTTTATTCCCCATGCAATTTCCGTTGAAATCCCAAAAATAAATCGGACTCATTTTAGTTTACCAAATAATCGCTTTCTGTTTTTAACGATGTTCGATCTTCACAGTACATCAGCCAGAAAAAATCCCTTAGCGGTCGTAGAGGCATTTAAAAAAGCTTTTCCGCAAAATGATCATACAGTTGGTTTAGTTCTTAAGATCAATAATGCATCTCATTTTCCAAACGAAGTTAATTTAATAAAACAAAAAATTATGGGGTTAAATAATATATTTTTAATTGATAAAGTGTTAAGCCGCATAGAGGTTAATGGGTTAATGAATGTCACAGACAGTTTAATTTCCCTTCACCGTTCAGAAGGATTTGGTTTACCGCTAGCTGAAGCTATGTATTTGGGGAAACCAGTGATTGCAACAAACTGGTCGGGAAACGTTGATTTTATGAATGAAAACAATTCAAGTTTAGTTGATTTTACATTGAAAAATATTGAGGGAAATTACGGACCCTATTTAACAGATCAAAAATGGGCAGAACCTGAAATTGATCATGCTGCGTTTTTAATGAAAAAAATGGTGGATGATGCAGATTACGCTAATCGAATTGGTTTACAGGCTAAAAAAACAATATTAATTAAATACTCACCCAAAAATATAGGACGTATATATAAAATACGTCTAAATCAAATCGGATTATTATGATTAATAAAAGTATCATACTAAAATTTGAGCGAGACTTAGAAAAACTAAAAACCTAACTTACTTTGTAAAAAAAGAAAACTGTAGAGGCAACTTTTTTATGCTTATAAGGGTAACTTTGGTGTTCCTATTGTTCTTTATGACACATACTATGTAATTGAAAGATTTTGTATTTATTCTGGGTGTACTTAAATTTTATTACAAGGGTGTGTAGTAAAGTATGAAAGCAATCATTTTAGCGGGAGGACAGGGAACACGGTTTTGGCCATTAAGTACAAAAGATAAGCCTAAACAGTTTCAAAAAATAATTTCAAATGAAACAATGCTTCAACAAACTTATCAAAGATTTCGTGATTGGCTTCCAGCTGAAAAGGTGTTTGTAGTAACAACTGAGAAATATTTAAATCTTGTAAAAGAACAATTACCAGAGATTCATAAGGAAATGATTATATTGGAACCAGATCAAAGGGATACAGCTCCATGCATTGCACTGACTGCTCTGCACTTTCTGGAAAAAAATGATGATGAGGCTTTGGTTATATCTCCTTCTGATCAGTATATACAAGGCAGTAAATCCCTTCAAAATGCAATTAATTTAGCAGAAACGATAGCCGACAATGAAAATGCAATCGTTACACTTGGTGTAAACCCTATTAACCCTGAAACTGGATATGGGTATATTCGCACAAAACCGAATGCTCAATTTTATTCTTCCGTTTATCAGGTAGAAGCATTTATTGAAAAACCAGACATTAAAACGGCAGAAAAGTTGTTGCTTGAAGAAAATGTATATTGGAACACAGGCATTTTTATTTGGAAACCTTCGACAATTTCAGCATATTATAAAAAATTGCAACCAGAGATGTGGGAACTTATAAACAATAAAGAAGTTGACATAAAAGCAGCTTATTCAATGATTCCAAAAGTGTCTGTCGATTATGCAATCATAGAAAAAGCAGATAATCTTTATACCATACCAGTAAACTTTGTCTGGGATGACTTAGGTGTATGGACATCTTTGGAACGTGTTGAAACAGCTGACAAAAATAATAATTATCAAAAAGGTGAAGTTACTACATCCTCTTCTGAAAATTGTATTGTCTACACTGATCGTAAGACGCTCCTTATTGGAGTGAAGGACTTAATTGTAGTTTCAACAGAAGAGGGGATATTGGTTTGCCACAAATCAGAGGAACAAACTATAAAAAAGCTATTGAATAAAGAATGCTTCTCGGATAAACCATCCAAAGATGAATAGGAATCTCCAATAATAATTGATTTACGATGAAAATAACGAACGGAGGTTTAACTTATGAAAACAGCATTAATAACAGGAATTACAGGCCAGGACGGCTCATATTTGGCAGAACTGTTATTAGATCAGGGTTATAAAGTTTATGGATTAAAAAGAAGAACAGCTACCCCTAATCTTGAAAATATCAAATCTTTGATAAATGAAATTGATTTTATATCAGGTGATCTTCGCGATATTACATCTTTGACTGAAGCAGTGCAATTAGCAAAACCTGATGAAATTTATAATTTAGCAGCACAATCCTTTGTCGGCGATTCATGGCGTCAGCCAATCTATACGGGAGAGGTAACGGGACTCGGAGTAACGAACATGCTTGAGGCGATCCGTCAAGCAAAACCCGATGCACGGTTTTATCAGGCATCTAGTAGTGAAATGTTTGGGAAGGTGCTTGAAACGCCACAAAATGAAACGACACCATTCTACCCTAGAAGCCCATATGGTGTGGCAAAGGTTTATGGTCACTGGATTACTGTGAATTATCGAGAGAGTTACGATATGTATGCTTGCTCTGGAATTTTGTTTAATCATGAATCACCTCGCAGGGGAATAGATTTTGTTACCAGGAAAATTACTGATGCCGTTGCCAAAATAAAGCTTGGGATTCAAGATAAATTGCATCTAGGAAATATAGATTCAAAACGCGATTGGGGTTTTGCAGGAGATTATGTTAAAGCTATGTGGCTTATGCTGCAGCAAGATGAACCAGATGATTATGTTATTGCAACTGGAGAAACTCATACTGTTAAAGAATTCATTGAAATAGCTTTTGAACATGTTGGTTTAAACTGGCAGGAATATGTCGTTCAAGACCCACAGTTCATGAGACCTGCAGAGGTTGATATTTTGTTAGGAGATCCTTCAAAAGCAAAACAAAAATTAAAATGGGAGCCTCAAATAAACTTTGAACAACTGGTAAAGATGATGGTAGATCAGGACCTTGAAAATAATAAATAAAAAACAAATCTCTATTTTTATACTTTTTCCGTACATTATGAAAATAAAAACAATATTCATCAGACTTAAACTTAGTTATTTTTCCTAAATTCCGTCTTTTTACTTATAAATATATCTTTATTGACATACCTTGTTTGTTATTTAAAAAATCGATTGCGCATGAGGAAAAAGGTTGGGGGAACAGCCAATGTATTTTAAAGGAAAAGAGCATATGGTAGATCAATCTATATTTGAGAACATTCGCAACTCCTTCACGTATGAGTTTCGGGTAAAACCAAATGCATCCCATAAAATAGTCGATGAAACTTCCGTTGGAATTAGTGGACTATCCGGTCAAAGATATTTAATTGGACCAGCGCATTCTTTAACCCGGGAGAATGCAGGGGTAGGGGTATCCGCCGGTACCAACGGTGTAACGGTATTTGAACATTCTTCTTCACATCTCCCAGCCTTATTGGTATATGAAATACCAATAACAGAGTGGACACATGTTTCAATTGTTTATTGTGACAAAACACCTTCCTTGTATATCAATGGTGAATTCAAGAAAATGGGCCAAAAGAGCACCAAAAATAATGTATATGCTTCAGGGCATCTAGGCGGCTATGATCCATATGGTTTTTATATTGGACACGTTAAGGATATAAAACTTTGGGACTTTGCCAAAACTGAAACGGAAATTAAAGAAGGGATGCAGGAGATATTGACTGGGGAAGAAGAGGGATTATTTAGATATTGGTGGTTTCATAGTAATATAACAATTAGCCCTCCCAACCTTATCAATAATTTTATTTTAACCGCTCTTACCAAGTAAACATATTTGAGAAAACCAAAAGGGGCAGCATTCCTGTTAGAAGGATGTTCGGGCTCTTTTGAAAGAAAAAGAGCCCTCTTGTATGATGCATGAGTGTCAACGACCATTGACCCAGCATCAAACAAGGAGGACTTCTCTATGCAGTTTATATGGAATGAAAAAATTAATCAAGTTACTAAAAGCGTGTTCATTACGCTTGTTTTGTTGATGAACAAGGGCGCATGATAGAAAAAGCCCTCGCGTACATCAATCAAAAGAGGGCTTTTGAACACCTATATGAAAAGATTAGTCAAACAATGGATGAAGGATCTCTACTGTCTCTCAGAGGCAGCGTATGCATTTCTAACTATCAATTTATAACAAGAAGGATGACACGGAGAAGCCGGCAACATTACTAAACTAAGACCAAGAGGCCCGGGGCGGCATAGCAGGTCTCTGCCTTATGAATAGACCGAACGAAGGAATGTATGCGCAAATGATGATTAAAAGAATGGGAGGGTACGTCATCATAAGTTTCGCAGAGATCTATTGTGCATCACCTAGTGGAGAAAATAGCTAATGGTTTCCATAAATTTTAGCGAAGCGTAAGCTCGATGATTTATTAGATGAAAAAGTTTGTTTTTTAAAAGGTTGGTTTAAAGATACATTACCTAATGCTCTGATTCAAAACTTAACTATATTGAGATTAGATGGGGATATGTATGGTTCAACTATGGTTAGTTTAAGGAATCTTTACACAAAGGTTTCAATTGGTAGGTTTATCATTGGAGATGATTTTAGTTTACCAGGTTGTAATGCTGCGGTTATAGATTTTCGAACGGAAAATTATTTATTGATGAACCACTTGTAAACATCGATGCTAGTGGTGCTTTTATTCGAGGAAAATGAAAGATATCTAATTTTAAAAATCCTATGTTTACAACTTTAAGCCAAATTACCTTATTATATAGATTAATATTTAAAATAGTAATAATCCCGGAACTTCAAGTTAGGATTTAACGGTAGGCGATGTCTTTTTCAGACTAGTCTACCGTTTTTTTCCTTTATAAGATCTCGGGTTAATGTTTAAATCCAAGGTAAATAAATAGTAAAGACCATATTAAAATAGACGCCTAGTTTGTAAAACTAAACGCCGATATTTATGCTGGTTGCATATAAATATTAATAATATTAGTTTAAGGTTTAATCTCAAGAAAAGATCTTATCGTCCATTCCTACATATCTGAAAACATAAAAAGCCATTTTGGATAAGACAAATATGAATATCTTCCGTTAAATTTAATTCATCAATTACTTCTGTCACATCGGGAACGAGTGAATTCCCGTAGTCGTGCCAACAAATAATCCCACCTTGCCGTATTGTTTGCCGAGCTAAAAGGGTATCAAGTAAAACTCCCTCTTTAGAATGATCACCGTCAATTAGTATCAAATCTGCAATAGGTAAATCGGCCGCCGTTAAATCTCTCGTCCCATTGGGTTTTAAAATTAGTTCTACACGGGGATCATCTTTAACTAACTCCCCAGCCATTTGAGGCACTTCTCCCTGCTGTAGTGATAATGTAGTTTGAGAATCAGGTGTTAGGTCTATACCAATATATTTTTCTATCCAGGGGCTATTTTCTAAAATAACTTTTGCTGTTTCTCCTCGTTGAATACCGATTTCGATCACTGTTTTCAAACGAAATGTTCTCGAGAATGCAAGTAGTGGTTCTACATCCGCCCCCATAAAAATAGGTGGCTCTCCATCGAATGCACCACTACCAAAAATGTCAAAAAAAGTACTTCTATCTATAATGCTCATAATCTACCTCCAGTCCATTTAACTAATGTGATGTCATTTCAATTAATAATTGATATAAGATTTTTTATTCTTAAGGAACCCATTAATAGGATCCCATTAATTCATCTATTTCAGAATGTGTTAGCAAACTTGTATTAGTGTATGCGGATTCTAAAGCAAACATAACATCCAATAATAAAAACAAAAGTTCCTAAGTGTATTTAAAAGAACATACTTTTAAATGGGATTGCATAGCCTGATATATACGGACTTTTGAGTAATTAATTTTAAGACACTTGAATGTTATGAATTTATACGTATATAAAACATTAAGAATATATTCCGAAAAGTATCAAAGTTAAGGAAAGAAGGGTAGAATATGCGCATTTTATATATTTCTGTTCATGAGGTATTAGAGTATGATGAGTTAAAAATATTTAATGAATTAGGTTACGAATGTTTCTCTCATGGCGCTTATAGTCGACCACATATAGGAAGTTCACTTCGCCCACCTATCCCAGAGATGAATTATGATCCCAATTTCGCAGATTTAGTTGATCATTCCCCTAACAAAGATAATCTTGATTCCAGGCTTATTGATGATAAGGATATTATTATCATTATGCATTCACCTTCAATTGTAGTTAATAATTGGGATAAGATTAAGCATAAAAGGGTTATCTGGAGATCAATAGGGCAGTCTGTATCTTCAGTTGAACAAGTACTGAAGCCTTATCGGGAACAAGGTTTAGAGATTGTCCGCTATTCACCAAGAGAAAAAATGATTCCCGCATACCTTGGTGAAGACGCAATAATACGCTTTTATAAAGATCCATTAGAGTATAATGGGTGGAATGGTAATAATAACCAAATAATGGCTCTGAATCAGTCAATGAAACAAAGAGCAGTTGATTGTAATTACGATTTTTTTCATAAAACATGTAAAGGGTTTCCAGTTAAATTGTTTGGTGGAGGAAATGAGGGATTACCAGAAAGTGCTGGGAAGATAACATACGAACAATTAAAGCAGGAAATGAGGGATAACCGTATTTTTTTCTATACAGGAACACAAGTAACGAGTTATACCCTTGGCTTTATTGAGGCATTCATGACGGGAATTCCTATAGTTTCAATCGGAGAAAAACAGGGTAACCATCAATTTTATAAACAACAAACCTTTGAAATTCAGGATATTATTGAAAATGGTAAGGAAGGATATGTATCAGATAATATTTCAGAGTTAAAAATGTATATAAGTGAACTTATGAATAACCACCAATTTGCTAAAGAAATTAGTGATCGTGCCAGAATAAAAGCAATAAATTTGTTTGGGAAAGATAATATTAAAAAACAGTGGGGACAATATTTAAGTAAAAGTTGATAATTTTGAAATTAATAAAAGGTTATTTTGTGTGTTGTGATATTAACTACAAAGCTAAGATCCATGAAGGGGAAGTTTAGATTCGTTCCATAAATGTAAATAATTTGATCCGAGATGCATCTAAAAAAGCTTAAATAAGGAGAAAAATAAAATGATAGAACCATCAGGAATTACTTGGGTAGGACCAGTAGGTGATATCGGTGGATACGGTAATGTTTCGAGAAATTATTTAAGAGCATTGAAATATATAGGGTTCCCAGTATTAATTAACTTAAATGGCTCAATTGAAAAAGAACTTGGGAATGATGATAAGGAATTTTTGTACAATTACCGGTATATCCGGACGCCAGATAATAGCATAGGCCAGTCTTCAATACTATTTATTCATGGAACACCAGAGAATTTTGTGAATGGTAACAAATTTGGCTTTAAAAAAAGGATTGGAATAACTATTTTTGAAACGGATCGTATCCCAATGAGTTGGGTGAATTTGTGTAATACAATGGATGAAATTTGGGTACCTACTCAATTTAATTACCAGACTTTTACACAATCTGGTGTTGATCCATCGAAAGTAAAAGTTATCCACTATCCAATTGATTATACAAAATACAATCAATTATTTCCCCCATATCCATTTCCACCACAAGTAAGATCCTTTAGATTTTTATACACTATAGCCTTTGATTTTCGAAAAGGTCTAGATTTACTTATACCAAGTTTTTGTGAAGAATTTTCAAATGAGGAAGATGTTAGTCTTATCTTAAAGATTTACGTCCCTAGTTGGAATCAAGAAAATGATTATTTAAAAGTAATTTCTTCATATATTCCCGTTAAAGAAAATAATCCTCACATCCATTTCATTATTGAAAAAATGCCTCAAGAAACTCTCTTATCCTTATATTCAAGCTGTAGTTGTTATGTTTCTACCGAGAGGGCTTGCGGTTGGGGAATGCCACAGATGGAAATGATGGCTATGGGAAAACCAGTTATTTCAATAAATTGGGGTGGAGTTACAGAATTCATGAATAACAGTAATTCTTTTCTTATACAACCAGAACTTGAATTAGAACCTGTTCATAATGAACTACAAAAGGCCAGACCTGAATTATACTTAGGACACAAGTGGGCAAAAGTTTTGAAACAAAATGTTAAGAAAGTAATGCGTGAAGCATTTGAAAACCATATAAAAAGAGAAGAAGTTTCAACAAATGCAAAACAAGACATAAGAAATAAATTCACATTTCAGAATATTGCAAATCAAATTAAAGAGAGATTATAAGGGAAAAAGTTTAACGTCTATTAAAGGAACTTTAATAATACGGAAAATACGTAATAACTATTACTGACTGGCCTAAAGTTCTTCTTTTTACTTAAAGGCAGAAAAGTGATAGGAATTGAAAACCGGAAATAAAAGTGTGAGGAGAGCTAAATTTTTTATAAAAATAATTTATACTACTATTATTGAACTTTATGGAATCAAGAGGTGGTTTACAGGTTAATGGAGGTGGGTGATATTCAAATTGAAATTGCATGGGATCAATAAATTGAGCAGATGTGGCCATCCGTTGGTACATCTGCTTTATAATATTCTTATCAGGTTTCGTAATTGAGAACTTCAATAATCTTTTGAAGTGTATTCGGTAAAAATTTCACTCACTGTTACTGATCACTTTCTTTGTTTAAGAGAATAGTGGTTACCATTTAATTGAACATAGGCAAAACCAAAATTAATTCCATGCTTTACATACGAGTTTTTTGATCTTCTTTATTTTTGAAATCAATAGTTGTAGTAGCAAAGGACCTAGCACAGACGCCCAAGCTTATGGCTCAATGCATTCATATAATAAAATATCAGTACTTTATGAAATTCAGCTCTTTCCAACAGATCGAAGCAATGAATATTAACCAAGTTATATTCCAATTTAAAAACAAGTTGAGGTGAATAGAGAATGACTCCGATTGTATCGGTCATTTTAACTAGTTACAACAAACCCAATACAATTGGTAAAGCCATAGAAAGTGTTCTCAATCAAACTTATCAGAATTGGGAACTTTTCATTATGGATGATAACTCCAATGAAGAAACAGTTAAAATCATAAAGCAATATATAAATAAGCCTAGAATACATTATTTTAACAGTAACATTCAAGACAGTGAAAGATACAAAACAACAAGGTATGCCACATTAATTAATGAAGCGATTCCTAAGACAAGAGGAAAGTATCTTACTTATTTAACGGATGACAATTCATTTTTACCTTCACGCTTTGAATCGATGTTAAAAGTACTGAATCAAAATTCTTCTATAGAAATCGTATATTCAAAGCAATTAGTGAAAACCATTAACGAATACGGAATAGTTGAACAGGAAAAAGTTCGAAAAACATATGGAGTGTTAAAGAATCCTGTGGGGTTTGTTGATCATTGTTCAATCATGCATACCAGGAATCTTGCAGAAAGGATATATAAGGAATTTGGAAGCTACTGGAATGATGATCAAGCATACTGGTATAATGGGGATGCAGCTTTTTGGAGTCGTTTAACTAAATATAAGCCTTTTCATCCTATTCCGGAAGTTTTAGATATTGCGCTTAAGGATGATAAATCATTTCAGAGACTATATACTCATTTGCCAAAGAGCATACCAAACGGAACTCTTGTAAGAGGGCCATCCTCAGAGACATATATTATTGATAATCAAGTACGGAGAAAGATTTCCCAAGAAGTGTTTACAAAATTAAAATATGATCCTAGCATGGTTGTGAAGATTCCGGATCCATTTATTTTCAAATATAAAGAGGGGACACCGGTCGATAGTCAGGTATTTATAAACTTTTTGCTTTTTCCGAATCAAAGGCTCGTGAAGGCGCAAAATCACCCGGCAGTATATTATCTGCAAAATAATCGCAAGCACCTCATTAAAAATGAAATAGCATTTAGAGATTTTAATTTTAGGTGGGATAAGATAATATCCACTGATGAACATTTATTAGCACAAATACCAGATGGTTTGCCTATTGAGGAATTATCCGAAAGCACCCCTATTTTGCCAGATGGTACCCTATTTAAGCACGAAAACTATTACATTAGCCTGAAGAATTGTTTACATCCTATAGAAAAACAGGTAGCGTTGAAACTGAACCTCCCTGTTTCGAATCCAGTTAAAATGGACCATTCGGTGTTATCTAAATTTAAAACAGGGGAGCCTTTTGAATGGGAGATTCTTTTTTGAAAATAAAAAGCCTTTCAAAAGGGAATATAATGATGCTCCCGATCGAAAGGCTTTTCGCGTTCCACAGTTTCTTTAATCTCTTTAAGGTCACTCATCTTCCATTTAAGAAAGAACTTTTTTTGGCTGTCTAGGATGATTTTATTCTGCAATGCTCTATTTAACCTAAAACTACTACTGCCATAATGATGAATAAAAACATCATTTGCTACCCATAGTTCTCTATTGGATATTTGAGCCCTTATACTGAAATCTGCATCTTCAAAATATCCAGGGGAAAAGCGCTCATCAAGACCCCCAATCATATCAATCAAACTTCTTTTGAAAATCATGCAAAGGCCGCTTAAGTAATTCACTTCGTAGCCTTCCTGATCATGCTTTTGTGTCCATTCATTAGCGAATTTTTGCATTTGATCCATATTCTTGTAGGGAGTTGGGGTAATTGCTTGATGTGAAACGACATTATTTGATCTGGGCCCAACGATGCCAATGGAAGGATTTTTATTAAGTTGCCATAGAAGCCTGCATAACCATTCGTTTGTAACAACAGTATCATTGTTTAAAAGGACAATATTTTCTCCTCTTGCAATAGTGAAGCCCTGATTGCATCCGCCGGAAAATCCTTTATTTTTTCTATTTGCAATTACCTTGGTATTAGGGAGCGTTTTAATAAATTCAAGTGTGCCATCCGTAGATCCATTGTCAACTAAGATCAATTCAAAGTTTTCAGTGTGGCGAAATATGCTTGATATGCATTCCTTTGTAAAAGTAAGGCCATTCCGGGTAAGAATGATAATGGAGGTCAGTGGTGATGTATCAGATGGATATTCGTTACTCTTCATTTTTTTCTCCTCCTACCTAGCAGCCCCTCTTAAAGGCCATTATTAACAAAGGGCTAGATGCAATTAAGATGATCAAAATTACAAACCAGCGTTATTTGTTGGATACCAAATGGTCGAAAGAACTATACCAAGGTCATAAATTAATGACGAAAGATTAATTAGAGAGAGAATTTTGGACATGGTCAATTATTCTTGTTAAATTTACCATTTATACGACCATTGTTTATACTGCAATATAGTCTTCAGGATAATCTGAGAAGAATTGTTAACTGTATGACGAAAATACTAACTTTATATTCATTTTAATTAGGATGTTTCATGATACCAACAAACATAGGAATAAGCTTAAATTAACTAGCTCTGAGACACGATCAATAGGAAAATCATTTTATTTACCTTATTCATGCCTGTTTTATGAATTGATTAGATTCAAATCCCATAAAGCTAGTGATTTATCAGTAAAATTCATTTCTCCTTCCGTACAATTCTCATTAATAACCAAGATGGGTTTTGGAAAGTTGAATGGCTCAATCTCTAGGTTAAGAGGACGCCAGCTTCCTGTTCTTATTTCATGATTACACGAATGGTTTGTAAATGTAGTCGTTAATAAATACCTTGATTGGCTAGCTTTAAAATTGTTTAAAGCTAAATGAATATCAGAAAAGCTAAAATGTACGAGACAATCTCTACAAAGGATTAAATCACCTGTAGGCAGACGGTCTTTTGTAATGTCCATGTGAACAAACCGTACATTGTTTAATGGGTATTTTTTTTTATTTCTTTTTATAATTTCATCGACGATATCAATCCCAATATATAATTCCGTATTTTTGTATACTTCTTTCATCCAATTAAAATCACCACAAGGTGCATCTATCATTTTTTTTATCTGAAGTTGTTTTATTATGCTTGGTAATTCCTGAATGAGTGTTTTGGTTTGAGTAAGTGATGAACCCGTACCAGATACAGACTCAGAATTTCTCCACCTGTTTTTCTTATAAATATTTGTAAATAGCTCTTTCATTTACATTCTCACCTTTCATCATTTTGTTAATTTAGAAAGGAATTAAAAAACGACATACTCGAAAGGGCCATCTGTACAATCTAGAAATCTATATTAAATTTGGTAAAGTACCAATCATCATCATATTTTCGTTTTTGAAAGTAGGTCCGTCTCTGCTTTTTGACTCCATCAAGGATCACTTGGGATTCAATCGGGTTTGCTTTTACATGTATCATGAGTTTTTTGCACTTTTGGATGCGATGAGTATTAAAATGAGAGTAGGCCATCCTTAATAAATTATAATAAACTTCATCATAGCTAACTTCATAGGGATGAGTTTTTCTGAATAAATGGATAATTTTTACATCAGGCAGAGCGTGACAGCGAAATCCAAACAGCCATAGCTTAATTGAAAGCTCTACATCTTCATGTCCCCAAGTTTTAAATCCCGTTTCAAATCCGCCCACATCTTCAAACACTTTTTTTGAGATAATAAAACATCCTCCGGGTAATACGGCAGTTTCAAAGAGGCCATTTTGTTTAGCGTTCCATTTAATTCTAAGGTTTGACTTTAAGGTTTGACCATAGCCAATGAAATCGGAATTGCCAAAGGAAGCAATTGCTGGGGTTACTGCATCCGATTTTCCTGTAAGCAGAGGTTCTATAATATGATCGATCCAAAAATTTTCAAACTGTAAATGGGCATCGCAAAAAATCAGGAATTCTCCAGAAGCTTTTGTTGCACCCAAATTTCGTGCGTTAGCAGCTCCAATTCCTTCTGTTTGAAAAAGTTTAACTTGGTTTGCATGATTATAGGTATTAAGGAAATCGCAGCAATTGTCTGATGATCCATCGTTTATAATAATCACTTCGAAGGAATACTGTGTTTCAACTGAAAATAATGAATCAAGAGTGTTTTTCACATTTTCCCCTTCATTTTTGGCAGGAAAAATTATTGAAATTAAAGGATGAGTTTTCACTTCATTTATCTCTCCTTTTGTAACGAATTTTTCATTATAGAAAAATATCAAGGACTGTGAAATGGATGTTAAGAAGGGGGGTATCACAATCCTTGATCTTCGGTTGAAAGTGTAATTAAGTTTTGTTTGTAGTTCAATGAGTTAAAGTGAGAGGGTGCATATACTCTAAATAATGCTTAATATTATTGCTTTCTAAAATTCTTAAAAGGATCAATCGCTGTTTTTTGCACTCCGGAATGTAAATTATATAAAGGATGATTTTTATAAAACATATCTAACGAAAATGAATCTTTATTATTTTTGTTAAATTTAGTATCTTGGTAATCGTTTTTTTGATACGATGACATGATCCCGGAATTATAATTTTGTTGGGTTCGATCAATTTCTGTGTAACTCGGTTTATTTAGTGGAAAGGATATTTGACAATGTGATGTTTGCATATTAAAATTTTGGGTTGTATTTTTTTGTTGGTTTGTTTCATTCGAGAATCGAAACGCACTTGGTTGATTAATTATTTCTTTGTTATTTGGCGATTTGAAATTTCCCATATTAACACGGGTATTTCCAACTTGCTGCTGTTTTCCAATATTATTAAAAGGTTTTCGCATTTTTCCTGTTGCTTTTTGATCATTAACTGTTTTATTCATATTTTCTATTTTTTGCAAATAATTTATTTCTTTATCTGTTAAATCTGATATGGATTCGGTTAATTCCTTAATCTCCTGTTGATGTTGGCTTTCATTTTCCTTTAAATTGATAATCGTCTGTTCTAAATTATCAATCTCGGTTTTATATTTATTTTCTTGCTCTGAAACACGAGCAATCGTTTGATTCAAATGATCGATTTCTTGTTGATGTTGATTTTCATTTTCCTTAAAATTTTTAATCATTAGCTCTAAGTTTTCAATCTCGGCTTTATATTTATTTTCTTGCTCCGAAACAAAAACGATCGTTTGATTTAACTGATCGATTTCCTGTTGACGTTGATTTTCATTTTCCTTTAGATTGTTAATCGTCTGTTCTAAATTATCAATCTCGGTTTTATATTTATTTTCTTGCTCCGAAACAAGAGCAATCGATTTATTTAACTGATCGATTTCTTGTTGATGTTGATTTTCATTTTCCTTTAAATTGATAATCGTCTGTTCTAAATATTCAATCTTGGCTTTATATTCATTTTCTTGCTCCGAAACAAGAGCAATCGTTTGATTTAACTGATCGATTTCTTGTTGATGGTTATCTTCATTTTTCTTAAAATTAATAAGCATTTGCTCCAGGTATTCAATCTCGGCTTTATATTTATTTTCTTGCCCTGAAAAAAGAGTAATCGATTGATTTAATTGTTCAATTTCTTGTTGTTGGTTATCTTCATTTTCTTTAAAATCAATAATCATTTGCCCTAGGTTTTCAATCTCGGCTTTATATTTATTTTCCTGTTCGGATAGGTGGTCGATGGTTTTGGTATAATTTTCAATTTCCTGTTTGAATTTGTCGATAACTTGTATATGATGATTTTCCTTTTCGGAAAGTTCAATCATGGCTTTTTCTAATTTTTCAATCTCCACTTTATATTTATTTTCTTGTTGGGATACAACGCTAATCGTTTGATTTAACTGATCGATTTCTTGGTGATGGTAGTTCTCTTTTTCCTTTAAATCTATAATCATCTGTTCTAGATTTGTAATTTCCACCTTATATTGACTTTCCTGTTCCGATAGTTGGCCTATCATTTGGGAATAATTTTCAATTTCACGTTTGAAGTTGTCGATAACTTGTGTCTGCTTTTCTTCTTTTTCGGAAAGTTCGATCAGGGCTTTTTCTAAACGTTCAATCTCGGTTTTATATTTATTTTCTTGCTCCGAAACAAGAGCAATCGTTTGATTTAACTGATCGATTTCTTGTTGGTGGTAGTTCTCTTTATCTTTTAGGTCGGAAATCATCTGTTCCAAATTCTCAATGTTCACTTTGTAATGACTTTCCTGTTTGGAAAGGAGGTCGATCGTTTGATTATATTTTTCCATTTCCTGTTTAAAGTTTTCGATAACTTGTATATGATGATTTTCCTTTTCGGAAAGTTCGATCATGGCTTTTTCTAAGCTTTCAATCTCCACTTTATATTTATTTTCTTGTTGAGGTACAATGCTAATCGTTTGATTTAATTGATCGATTTCTTGTTGATGATAGTTCTCTTTTTCCTTTAAATCTATA
The DNA here is from genome assembly GCF_018613135.1 of Bacillus sp. ISL-57. Taxonomy (NCBI): domain Bacteria; kingdom Bacillati; phylum Bacillota; class Bacilli; order Caryophanales; family Bacillaceae; genus Bacillus; species Bacillus sp. ISL-57. The sequence goes on from NZ_JAGGQV010000010.1 coordinate 104,896, forward strand.
ATCATCTGTTCTAAATTTGCAATTTCCACCTTATATTGACTTTGCTGTTCCGATAGTTGGCCGATCATTTGAGTATAATTTTCATTTTCCTGTTTAAAGTTGCCGATAACTTGTTTCTGCTGCTCTTCCTTTTCGGAAAGTTCGATCATGGCTTTTTCTAAACGTTCAATCTCAGCTTTATATTTATTTTCTTGTTGAGAAACAACGCTAATCGTTTGATTTAACTGATCGATTTCTTTCTGATGGTCGTTCTCTTTTTCCCTTAGATCGTTAATCATCTGTTCCAAATTCTCAATGTTCACTTTATATTGACTTTCCTGTTCGGATAGGTGGCCGATTATTTGAGTATAATTTTCAATTTTATGTTTAAAGTTTTCGATAATTTGTTTATGATGATTTTCCTTTTCGGAAAGTTCGATCATGGATTTTTCTAAATTTTCAATCTCAACTATATATTTATTTTCTTGTTGGGAAACAACGCTAATCGTTTGATTTAACTGGTCGATTTCTTGTTGATGGTAGTTCTCTTTTTCCTTTAGATCGGAAATCATCTGTTCTAAATTTGCAATGTCCACCTTATATTCATTTTTCTGTTCCGATAGTTGATCGATCATTTGAGTATAATTTTCATTTTCCTGTTTAAAGTTGTCGATAACTTGTTCCTGCTGCTCTTCCTTTTTGGAAAGTTCGATCATAGATTTCTCTAATTTTTCAATCTCGGCTTTATAATTATTTTTTTGTTGGGTTACAACGCTAATCGTTTCATTTAACTGATCGATTTCTTGTTGATGGTCGTTTTCTTCTTCCTTTAGTTCGGAGATCATCTGTTCCAAATTCTCAATATTCACTTTATATCGACTTTCCTGTTCGGATAGGCGGTCGATCGTTTGCGTATAATTTTCAATGTCATGTTTAAAGCTTTCGATAATCTGTTTATGATGCTTTTCCTTCTCGGAAAGTTCGATCATGGATTTCTCTAATTTTTCAATCTCAGCTTGATATTTATTTTCTTGTTGGGATACAACGCTAATTGTTTGATTTAAATGATTGATTTCTTGTTGATGGTCGTTTTCTTTTTCCTTTAGATCGGAAATCATCTGGTTTAAATTTGTAATGTCCAACTTATATCGATTTTCCTGTTCGGATAGGTGGCCGATAGTTTGAGTATAATTTTCCATTTCCTGTTTAAAGTTTTCGATAACTTGTTTCTGCTGCTCTTCCTTTTCGGAAAGCTCG
>NZ_JAGGQV010000010.1:106259-255959 GCF_018613135.1 Bacillus sp. ISL-57
CTTATATTGACTTTCCTGTTCAGATAAGTGGCCAATCTTTGAAATGTAATGATCAATTTCATGTTTATATTTGTTTATCTCTTTTTTATGTTGCCCTTCCTTATCTGAAAGTGCTTTCTCTAAGTGATTAATCTCCACTTTATATTGCTTTTCTTGATCGGATAAATGATCAATGGTTTTAGTAAGCTGATTCATTTCATTTTTATATTTCATTTCTTTTTCGTTGAGAGATTGAATGGTTCCTTTTAATTCTTGAATTTCATTTTTGAAAATATTTTGCTCGTGAAAATAAAACATAGCTTTTTCAATTAATTTCTCAATCTCTAAATTTATGCTTTGTACATCTAAATTAGTTATTTTTTTATTTACTGGAGCAAGAAGTGATTTCACCTCTGTAAGCCCATCCGCCATTTTTTGAAAACCATCATGGCTTTTTAATTGCTCATTTTTAACATATTGTTTTTGAGCAGACTCATAATCTTTAACTTTCTTTTGAAGAGAAGCAATTTCACTTTGTAATAATTTATTCTTATCTCCAAGAGTTTTTATGTCATTATTTTTCTTTTCGTCTTTTGTTTTGGTTTCTTTAAAGTACTGTAGTTCAGCCTTATATTTCTTAATTTCTTCTTCCAATTTCTGAACCTTGGTTTCTGCACTCTTCCTTTCATGTTCCTTCCGATTGATTAGTTCTTGATATGTTCTTTGTTCATTTACCATTTCTTCATTGTGTTTTATTAGTTTTCTTATTTTCTTTTTACTATAATCTACTTCGTATTCATTAACTTTTGATTTGTATAGGGAAAGTTCAGATCTAAGGTGAATGATCATTTGCTGAAGTTGAACTGGAGTTATTTTATTCAATTTACTTTTTTGAATTTCATTGCCTTTTTCATCATCTGTGTACAAAATAACCACTCCTTATTTTTGATCACATGTGAACAGGCGGCAATCTCCGGCCAGTACTAATAAGGAATCAATTAGACAGGGTGAGATTGAGCGACTGTAAATGACCAAGAAGTTCCTATGCGGAGATGTTTATCAAGATTTTTATGGGTGTGGAGTACCGTTCGTGAGAGTGTTGGTGTTGCTTCATGATTAGGAACACAGCGACATCCAAATCATTGAAGGGGGTATGGTAGACAAAAGAAAATTCCTCCTCATAAAATGATCATCTTGACCGTAAAATCTTTGTTTTCAATTTTTTATTATTCATGCGACTGGTTTTAATCAAATACTGATCCCTTTATAAATGATTCCATAATAGTTATATGTACCGTATTCAAATTGGTGATTATATTTATCCGCTTTTTGAATCCCTCATTAAATCCTTAAGAATTTAAGTGGATGAAGCACTACATTTCCTTTTAATATTGTATACACAAATTTACACAAGGAATTAGAGTCTGCTGAGTGCATTCTTTATCATTTCTTCATTCCTCTTACATATTATAAATATTGGGTGATATAAGGGGTGTGGGAAATGGGCCGTACGGTATTAATTAAATGGTAAAGCTGCTACCAGGATTAACAAGAAGGGGGATACATAAATGGATATTAAAGTAGAAGTTGGAGATAAAAGGGCAGGAACCATCCCCTATGAGTCTCTCCCGGCATTTACTTATCTTTTCAGGGAATTGGGTTTTGATGTGCAGCCAGACACTGAAAATCAGAAAGTACAATTAAGTTCTGCATTGCATGGAAAAAGAATTGTCATTTCTTCCGACTATGATGTTAAATATAACACCTTTAGAAAGCACCTTCTTGAAAGGAAGGTGCTGGAGTATATTCAAACATTCATGTCTGCATGCGGGGCAAAGGTGATACTTAGAGATGAAAAGAAGGAATCTGAAGGGGCTGATCTTCATGTATGCTTTTCACTCTTTGAAATTCCAGGAATAAAAGAGCCCATTCTTGAATTAATCCACAATTCGAAATCAGCTAATAAAAAGGTATTGGATATTTTTCATTATGAATGTACAAGAACTGGAACAAAATTTAAATCTAATGAGGTGGTCAGAAGCTCAAGTAATCCTTTTATTAATATACAGATTATGTATCCTGTTATTACGGATGAAGATTTTTGGAAAAAACTTGGTGAGAAATATGCGATGTCCATAACAATAGGAATATTGGCTAGATTTCACGAAAGTTCGCCTCTATCTGCTTTGTCATTAGTTCCAATTGAAATATTCTCAAACATGTTTCTTCATTCTGAAAAAACTGGGGTGAATTTAGAGCCTGCCATGCAAAAAGTAAAAAGGTTACCAGAAAAGAAAAAGTTCTTATTAAAGAAACCAGCTATTACTAAAAGAAAAGAAGCAGAAGTGTTTTTAGATTATCATATTTTTATTGAAGAACTTGAAGAACGTAACAAAATCAAGCTTATTGGAGATCTTCATATTAAAAATATAGGTACGGAAGTTTTGCGGAATCCCGTTATCTGTCTCCGTTCCAGCCCTTCAGAAAGTATAAAAATATCTGGGCAAATATTGCCGCCCAATGTTGCCGAAACTTTAGGGGTCATGAAAAATGAAGAAACAAAAGGGTGGAAATATATGAATGAGGAATGGTTTGAAGAAATGGAGAAGGGTGAAACCTGGATATGTCCAATTCAATCTAAAAATATAAACCCAAGGCAAACAGAATCTTTAACTAACTTACAAATAAGCGTCCTTCAACCTGAAGAAAACAGCAATATTCGTTTAGAGGCTTTTGTGTTTTTTAAAGAACAAGATCTGGAAATCAGTTCAAGCAATCAAATTTCCTTATTATTAACGAAGAAACAATAAGATAATAAATTTAATGGCATAGAAAACTGGGGGTGGGAGTGGGTGATTGAAGGAAATTATCACTTTGAGAAATACATATTAGATAATAGGAAAGTGATAAGATTGTTGGACCAAGCGATAAAACAGAATAGAGGCTTTTCTCTTGCCCGTTTTGGAATCGGTGAAATAAGCTATTTAAGCTATCCAGCCAATGGATTACTTGTACAGGAATTTAAACGGTATGAATCTTATGCGGGTGTATCACATGCACCAGAGTTAATCAGGAGGGAATTGGTCAGGGCATTGCGGGATACTGATATTGCTGGTTTGATAGCTCCTTGGAGACTTGACCCTTGGGCAAAACAAACTAGAACTGTACTTGAACAACTGAAGTTCATGCCTACGAAATCCTGTTGTGCTTGGATCATGCAGAGCCTCTTGGACGAGGGGACATTATGGCCATGGCTGAGTGATAAGAAGGTATTTCTTGTTGGACGCCGTTCAAAAGAAGCAGAAATCGTTTTTAGAGAACAAGGCATACAAATTACTGGCAGTATAGGTTTAAATGGGTATGACGAGTTAATTAGAGTGCAAAATGAGCTCCAGTCTAATCAGGAATGGGATATAGCGTTAATTTCCGCTGGGATCCCGGCAACCATTTTAGCTCCAAGAATTGCAAAATCGACCCAGAAGGTTGCCATTGATTTCGGGCATGCACTTGATATGATTCTTGATGGAGAAGAATATAAACTTTCCGTCTTAGTAAAAAAGTGGAATGATCAGTTTTCCTAAATAGGAAAACAAAAATTAATGTAACATTGTAGGGAAAAAAATAATACTCGCAAATTCAACCTTGAATTCATAGGAAGAGGTGCGAGTATCTTATTCACTAAATTCAGTTTACGAATTTTAATTGTATCGGAAACACTTTTTTTCCTGTTAGTTGAAAACATTTTAATTCAGGGGTAGAGCTTGCAAACGAAATAATAAGGTGACCTACCTCTGGGTAGTTATTTAAAGTAATATCTCCTTCTGACGGATAAGCACTATCTGTTGGGTGGGAATGGTAGATACCGATAAAATCTTCATTCCTCCTATCGATAAGTTCGAATACATGACGAATTTGATTTAAATCCATCGAAAAGGAAAAGGAGCTCCTATTTACATTCTCCATTGGCCAAATTGTTTCTGCAATCCCATTTCCCCCTGAAAGCAGTCCACAGGCTTCATAAGGAAGTTCTCGTTTGCAATGAGAAATCAATTTTTGCCTAACATGATTGGTCATGTAAAAAGTACCGAATGTTAAACCTGGATCATTTGTTTTTTCCACAGCAACCTTTTGCCCGTACTGGCCGAACCTGGAGGGCTGAGGGAGTGATTTGTTGATGTTGTTGGGCGGGCTGCGGGTTAGGCATTCCTAATTTTCTTCTAACTTTACGTCTTAGCTTATCAGATGCCATTTTTTTCTCTCCTTTTATAGGTATGCTCTATAAATATGAAAACATGAATCTTTATGTAACCTAATAATTAATAAATGGGTCGCCTAAAATGTGGGGTGCATTTACTAAGTATTGAAGTGAATGATGGAATTAGACTTACCCAAAAAAAAAACCGAGAGATAAGATCCCTCGGGTTTTTAGTATTATACAGGGAAACGATCGCAATCTCCTACTTCAACCTCTAATCCAGGGTTAGCTAATTCTGTCAGAGAAATTGTGATGCTTGTAGTTGGGCCAGTTATTACAAGTGTAGCGGCATCTCCTGTAGGGTCAGCATCAGTTAGAGTCAGTGTGAATGTCGCGTTTTCTGGTACACCTCCGGCTGGCGTTATAACACCGGTACCAGTTGCAGTAAGCCCAGTTACTAATCCAGTAGCAGGATCTGTAACACATTCAGGCTGGTTAAAGTCGTTGGCTGTAAACGTGAAGCTTTGGTCAAGATCAGCATCTGGTGTTCCAATTGGGGTAGGTCCTAATGTATCGATGTAGGTAACTTGTATCCTGCTACCAGAAAGGGTACATTGGTCACAAACCAGGGCAGTCAAATCTAGGTTTCCTGTTGTCGGACCACCTAGACCGCTTTCGAATACAAGGATGGATGCTTCGCCAGTAAAGTCTGCTGAACCTTGGCAGTCGCAGTTCAACGTCGGGAAGAAGGTTGGGCATTGTTGCGGGAATCGTGGTGTTGGGCATACGAACCCATCTTCTTCAATTGGAATGACAGGACGTGGTCCACAGAACTTAGCCTCGACCTCTAGCTTAACCTCAGCCTCGACTTGAACATCTTTACACATGGTCACATCAAGTACAACCATATCACCTAGCATTTGATTTAAAACAACTGTACATTGAACATCGAAAATATTACAGTTGATTTCTGTTCCCTCAGGGAAACATAGGATTACTTCATCCATGAAACTAACAGGTACTACGAAATTACAACCTGGTAGTGGTTCTCCATTGCAAAAGAATTGAACGCGGATATGGACATGGAAGGCAAGGGAAACAATTTGAGCCCCTGGAACACTAGGAATGTTAGCTGGAATGGCTCCGATAAAATCACAGCTTCGTGTACCAACTACTTCCGAACAAGTAGCGGTTATTGTGTTACCATCATGACGTGCATCTTCAATTGCCGCAAAGCATTCTTCAGGTATTTGAACTTTATTGCGGTCGCGATTTGTTAGAACAACCCAGTCATATACTTTAGTAACTCGAATACATTCAGGTCCGATGGGGTTCGGTACCACTTGTCGGCCCTGAATAGATTTGACGTTCCTTTTTTTCATCAAACATCTTTCCCTTCAGTATCAGGTTTTGAACACATTAACATACTATGGGGATATCTTTTTATGGGTACATTTTTCTTAGAAAATGGGCTAATAAATTATTATGAATTTATAAATGTATATTTATATAATCAAACTTCAAAACATAAAATCTTAAAAGAAAGATCAGGAGGTGAATAGGTGTTGGCTATTGAATGGCTTGATTTTTTTATTTTAATTTTGGCTACCTTCCGATTAACTCATTTAATTGTTTTTGACGAAATCACTTCATTTATCAGAAAACCTTTCTTGACTGCCACCATCCAAGAAAATGCCTCTGGACAACTGGAGGAAATCATTGAAATAAAAGGATCGGGACTTCGTCATTTCATTGGTACGCTTTTGAGTTGTTATTGGTGTGTAGGGTTTTGGTGTTCCGTCATTACTGTATTTATTTATTATTATTTTCCTGCTGTTTTTCCGATCATAGTGGTCTTTGCTGTTGCTGGAGCTGCCGCTTTTATTGAATCTAAAACATGAAAGCATAATCGTTTAAGGGGGAGAATTTTATGTAATTTGATATTCAGACTAAGATTATATGCTAAACATCATAAAAGTGCTTCATAGACAGAGTGGCTAGGTTTTGGATGATGATCTACCTAAAAAGCTGTTGTGGATTGATAGCAAGTACGAGGGGCGTTACATTTTATTATTAAGCATCAGGGAAGCTAATGATTGATTAAAATCCATTCTGTACGAATGGATTTTTTCTTAAAATAATAGGAATTGAAATGGGAAAAAACACAGTTTCTCCAGCAAAAAATGTTGGAACTCCCCATACAAAAGATGAAGGTAGATTAATATATATGGGATTAAGACAGGAAATGCTCAGGAGGTACTTAAAGCGACTTGAGTTTACTCGTCCTAAGGGTGGCTGAGTTCTTATTAGAGGCATGAAGATAAATGAAGGCGAGTAAGCTAATGTAAAGAGACTATTCAAAAGTTGATAGCTTTTGGAGGGGATGTATCCGGAATAATCAATTTTCCATTTCTATAATTCGGTATTCTTTATTCAACGAATGGAGAAGGATAGTTCAAGTATGTTATTGAGCGTTAGTAAATTTTAAGTGAATATACAATTGGAGGAGGATTAATGAAAGCAATCGTGTACACCAAGTACGGTCCCCCTGACGTTCTTCATTTGAAAGAGGTTAAAAAACCGGATCCTAAGGAGAATGAAATACTGATAAAAGTAAAAGCGGCAACGGTAACAATGGGGGATATTCGGTCACGGAGCTTTACAGTTCCCCTCTCTGTTTGGCTGCCAGCTAGATTTATTATGGGATTAAGAAGTCCCAAGAAAACCATATTGGGCTTGGAGTTATCTGGAGAAGTTGAGTCAGTGGGCAAAGATGTCAAGCTGTTTAAAGCAGGTGACCAGATTTTTGCAGCTTCCCAAGTGGGTTATGGTGCTTATGCCGAGTATAAGTGCTTGCGTGAAGACGGGCCCGTTTCCATAAAACCTAATAATTTATCTTATGAGGAAGCCGCAGCCATTCCAATTGGGGCACGTACAGCATTGTTTTATCTAAGAAAAGCTAACGTTCAGAGTGGTCAAAAGATTCTTGTCTATGGTGCTTCAGGGAGTGTAGGAAGTTATGCAGTACAAATTGCCAAGTTTTTCGGAGCAAAAGTTACAGGGGTTTGCAGTACCGCGAATATAGAATTGGTAAAATCTCTTGGAGCCGATAAGGTCATCGATTACACTTCAGAGGATTTTTCCAGAGATGGTGAGACCTATGATGTTATCTTTGAAGCGGTAAACAAGAGTAGGTTTTCAGCTTGTATGAAATCGTTGAAGAAGGACGGAACCTATCTAAATGTCACTGTACCGGTACCTGGCGTTCGAATGTTATGGACTAAATTGACAACCGGCAAGAAGCTGATATTGAGTCAAAATTCACCAGAAACTCCCGAAGCTCTAAACTTCCTCAAGGAGCTTGTTGAAGCAGGGAAGATAAAAGTGGTCATTGACAGATGTTATGCGTTTGAAGAATTAGTTCAAGCCCATAGGTATGTAGAGAAAGGACACAAGAAGGGAAATGTCGTAATAACTATGGAACATAATGGGGAATCCTGATGGGTGAAAAAACGAAGCCCTTAAAAAGCTAAGGAATGTGTTCTTAATTATAAGGCAGCAGGTTTATACGGAAGTATCGGGTACGGGTGTTATTTAGGTGCGCCGCTGGTACGATATAGGTCTGATTATAGAAAGGGAGTGGAAAAATGTTTCCGATTTTAGAAACAAAGCGGTTGGTCTTGAGAGAATTGGTTGAAGGTGATGCAGCAGATCTGTTAAAATGTTTTTCCAATCCGGATGTATTAAGATATTATGGGCAAACTCCATTAACGAATACAGATCAGGTGAAGCAAATCATTAGGAATTTTTCAAAGAGTTTCGAAGATAAACATGGAATTAAATGGGGAATTGAATGGAAAGGGAAGGAGGGCATCATTGGAACGATTGGATTTCAAGAATGGTCTCATGAACATAAAAGAGCCGAACTGAGCTATGCACTTTTCCCGAAATATTGGGGTAACGGTTATGCAACAGAAGCAGTCAGTAAAGTGATTTCTTATGGTTTTAAAGAGCTTGAATTAACGCGTATTGGAGCAATTGTTTTTATTGAAAATAAAGCATCCAACAAATTGTTGATCAATTTAGGTTTCAAAAAGGAAGGGATATTAAGAAATTATATGTACCAAAATGATGTTTCATTTGATACTAATCTATATTCCCTTTTACAGTAAATCCTTAATGATATGCCAAGGAATATTGAAAGGTTCACAGACAAAAAAGTGGGGGATGGTAACTGTTTTACGGAAATCAATAAATGAATATTCAGATATATATTTAAAAATTCATTGTTTTCCTGTAAGATAACAATATATAAAAAACCTGTCGACTTGTCGACTTACTTAGAAAACGTGAGGAATATAGTAATTATGGAATTCGAAAAAAGTGTTGAAAAAAGTTGGAGCAATCAACAAAACATAGGTTTAACAGCATATTTAAAGAAAATGAAGGGCGAAGCTAGGGAAAAGGATAGGATTGATTATATCGATTCTTTTGTTTCAGCTATAGGTGGGCTCATTGCTATAATCATTATTAGTTTTATAGCTGTCTATTTAGGATATCCGATGGCATTAGCTCCTCTTGGGGCGAGCTGTGTCATTGTTTTTGGCGCGCATAAAAGTCTCTTGTCACAACCCCGTAATGTTATTGGAGGACATATAATCTCTACAACAATAGCACTTACCATTTGGAGCTTCTTTGGTAAAAGCTTATTCATTATCGGTATCGTACTGGCCATTGTATTAATTATAATGACATTTACAAAAACTGTTCACCCGCCCGCAGCTGCTAGTGCCCTGGTTTCGATCAATTCTCAAGCTGGTTGGGGATTCCTGACTTCAATTGTAATAGGTACCTTATTATTAGTTTTTATATCGATGATTTATAATAATTTATTTCAAACAAGACAATATCCAAAACACTGGTTATGAAAATTTATATCACATACTTTTAATGTAAATGTTTTATGGCTCATCCCTTATTGTTGTAACTTCCTTACTTCAATAAGCGGGGAGCCGCTTTTTTTTTACTATAAGAGTTAAATCCTTACCTACCATACATAAAAATGAACTTATGATAATGATTTACTTAAGCTTGATGGGCAGTGGTAAAATCCCAGTAAAAAAGGTGAGTGTTCATGTCTGGATCTGTAATAGAAGACTCTTATCAAATATCCGCCATCACTCTCAGCATATCCATTTTGGAATGAAATTCTTTTCGTAATCCGAGGAGAAGTCGAGGTCATTGACAATCAAAATTCCTGGCATTTGGCGGAAAATGATCTCTTGCTAAATAATGCCAACGATGTCCATACCTTAAAGGGCATGAAGAAAATGTGGTTCTATTGCTGCAAATTCCTCTTAATTCCATCGATCAGCTTTATCGGGATCTTCATCATATATCGGTATAAAAGATGGTCATCCAGAATTATTTTCTGGCTGATCTTAAAATATGAACAGATGCGTTAGCTGAAGTTCTGAGCAGTCTCTTTATGAAGGCAGCTCTTTCTAATGCAAGTAAAGGTGCACTTGAGTCTTACACAATCAACCTCTATATACATATCATGTAAAATGAAATACTAAATGAAGGAGGTTAAGGTATGGTTACATTGGATCCTTTTGTGAAATCAAATATAGTGTTTGATGGTATCCATCTTGAATTTCTCACTCATAAAGAAGATGTTATTGTAGGTGATTGTTTAAGAAAGGGGGTCGTTTTCGAGAATCATATATTAAATTATCTAAAATCGATTATCAAACCGGGAAGTCGTGTTCTTGATGCAGGCGCAAATATCGGTGCGATCGCTATTCCCTTAGCAAAAACCCAACCATGGGCAACGATATATTGTTTTGAACCTGATCCTCTAAATTATTCACTTTTAATTTTGAATATTACGCTTAATGGTATAAATAATATCCTTGCTTTCAATTATGCATTGGGTGAGAAAGATGAATTTATAACGTTCTATAGAAATGATAACAATTTTGGAGATCATCGTACATTAAGGACACCAATAAACCACAAAAGTTTTAAATCTTCACCAAATCGTATTCATATGGTGAATCCCGTTACATTTTTAAAGCAATCTTTAGGCGAACAATCCCCCAATTACTTTGATATATTGAAAATAGATACACAAGGAGCTGACTTTGAAATTTTAGAATCATGTTTACCTCTCATCAAAGATGATTCAGAAGTCGTTATCGAATATTCCCCTATACATTTACGTCAATACGGGACACCAAAGGGAAAAATAAGTGATATAATTAGTTATTTTTCAAGCATTGGGGTTTTAGGCCACACGATTTCCAGTACAAGTAAAGAAAAAGTATTGTCAGATTTTGATATACTCCCTACCTTTTATGATATCGTGCTAAAAGGTAAAAAATAAGTTAAATATACTTTATGCAATGTGGCAGGTTATTTGAAGAAGAAAAATGGAATGTATGTGTAGAATTTTCAGGGCGTTCCAAGGTGCATTTTACCGTTTTTATACCTCCGGTTGAGGTTGATAAAAGGTAAAGTAACCTTTTTCTTTTCTCTACTGGAAAGGAAGAAAAGCTAACGGCAAGCCCGTAGATGTTTCGGCTTTTATTCGAACCTTGATCCCTAAATTTAAATCAAGTGATTTTTGAGCTAGGCAACATATCAAAATAAAAGAGATTAATAAAATGAATTTGTGTTAAGTCAATTTAATTTTTTTAAAAAATAAGGAGTTAATGATGATGATAAAGGTCATTTCAACACAATTTTTGACGTCCTTATTACCTTCAGATTCGACTTTTAAACCAACCGAGAACATCACTAAATATAACAAAAAATTATTGATTAGTGCAGAATCAGGAATCCCTCATAATACTTCAGAAGGATTATTCGAATTAGATATTAAAACAAATTCAATAAAACATTTATTTAAAGGGAACTTTGCAGGAATAAAAAAATATAATAATCATTATTATGTTTTAAACAGAGATTTCAATCAATTATGGATTTTAGATAAGCAGTTAAACCAAATTTCCCAGCTGCCGCTCGACCAATTCTCCAACATTGATGATCTTCATGGCATAGATATTTCTAATGATGGATATATTTACATTGTTGGCACTAATAGAAACAAAGTTTTAATTATAAATCAGATTACAATGCAAAAAGAAGCTGAACTAATCCTCACAAACGAAAAAGAGGATTTCCACCATATTAATGATATATGTGTTACAGAAGATAGCCTATATCTATCTATGTTTTCAATCCTTGATAAATGGAAAAATTTCGACTTTTCGGATGGTGCGATTGTAAAGTTTGATCGGAGAAGTTTACTTCCTAAGGCAGTAGTCTGTCATGGCTTAAAAGCACCCCATAGCGTACTTATTTCAGAAGACAATTTACTTTTTTGTGATTCCCTTAATTTGAATGTTTCAAAGGTGAATCTTAAATCTAATAATATCTTTGTAGTGGCTCAATTCCACGGGTTCACTAGAGGTTTGTTTTTAGATAACGATATTTTAATTGTTGGTCAAAGTAACATGAGACACTTACAGCAGTTAAATAATAAATTTAATAATATTTCTTTGAATGCAGGTATCCATATCTTTGACCTTAAATCAAATATTAATCAATACATTAAATTACCAGTTACAAATGTTTATTCTGTTATTCCGTTTTAAAAACAAGATATTTAGCCAGTTTTTTAACTGTACCCTATAGAGTAGACACTTTAAAAAGGTCAGCTCTATAGGGAATTTTTATTTATAATGAGTTCAATGCGCTATGTACTTTGCATTGCAGGCAAAATGAGAAAAGATGCCAAAAATGCAATTCCTCCGAGAAAGATCATTAAAAGGAAGTTTGCATTAATAACGACCAGTGTTCGCAGAAATAATGAGAGCCCCAATTAAAGAATAAATTCCTGCTGTGGCCAAAGCATTATACGGATTTAAATTCCATAATTGTGCAGCATAACAGGACGTCTGACCTTTCATGATCCAACCGTTACCACCGGAACGGCAAAACTTGTAAATCCTCTCTTTGTTGTGCCATTAAAACTATCCACCCAAACATTTGCATAATAATCATACGGAGCAACCGAATAAAACATTAGGTATCCCCAAGCCGTATGAAATAAGCACTTCCTTTTAGCTGCACATAACCATTTTTCCCACCGTTTTTATTTATATATTCTGTTTCATAGGTGAGTGGACTTTTATTCACACAGCCTGTCAAATAGTTACGTAGTAAAGGGATAGTACTCCATTCCCATTAATGGACGAATACGGGCCAGAGGCCTTTTTTTGATTTATTAATATATAAATTACATTGTTCTTATATTTTATTAATAATGCAAAGGTAGTATTTAAATTGGTAATTACCTAAAAATTTTAAATGAGGAGGATATTTGTCTTTTTGCAAAATGATTACATAATGTAAGGAGCTAAACGATAAGTGGGAGGAATTGATTTTGAAAGCGAAAAATAAATTTGCTGCAATGATGACCGTTGTAACGGTTGGATTAACAACTTCTTTATCAAGTGTACAAGCATTCTCTGAATCTTCAAATTCAGAAAATATACGTAAACCGGAGCTCGTTTTTCCTGTAATCAGTGATGTACATATTGATGATGGATCAACTGCTGATATGAACAAGTTTAGAACAGCCATGGATCAATTAAACAAAGCTGCGCCTAAACAGGATGCTTTTATTGTGGTTGGGGATTTAACGGACTATGGATACGCTACTGAATATGATAAGTTCTTTTCCATTTATAATGAGAAGAAACAAGCTGGTGTCCAATCCATGTTTACAATGGGAAACCATGATTATTGGAATGGACTTTCCGTTGAAAAAGCACAGGATCGTTTTCTCGAGAAATCAGGAATGGATTCCCTTTACTATCATAAAAAAGTAAATGGATATGATTTTATTACGTTAAGTCCCGAAAATGGTAATACGCATGGTTTATATTCCGTTAAGCAAATTAACTGGCTGGGTGAAAAGTTAGCTGCAGCGGAAAAAGAGAATCCGGACCAACCAATCTTTGTTTTTCTTCATCAACACATTAAAGACACTGTATATGGAAGTGACTTGTGGGGGACTCAGGAAAACAAAGAACTTTTATATGATACATTAAAGAAGCATCCACAAGTTATTACTTTTTCAGGTCATTCTCATTATCCACTTGAAGACCCCAGGACGATTCATCAAAAAGACTTTACGTCTGTTGGCACGTCTTCTGTAAGTTATTTGGAATTAGAACCGGGCAAACTTCAAGGGTTTCATCCAGAAGGATATCGTGATATTAGTCAAGGGATGATCGTAGAAGTATATAATAATGAAGTTATCATTAAAAAACGTGACTTTCATAAAGACGATTGGACAGGAAAACCATGGGTAATAAAAAATCCTTCTAAAAAAAATAAATTTAAATATACAGACGACCGAGATCAGTTGCCACCATCTTTTGCAGGTAAAGACAAGGCTTCGATTGTAAAAGAAAAATCGACACTAAGAAGTTTAAATGTGACATTTCCCCAGGCGAAAGATAACGTGCTCGTACATTCTTATCACATAACGGCCAAAAACAAGGAAACAGGGGAGCTAGACGCAGATTTCACCGCATTTTCTGAATTCTATCTTGATCCTGTGCCAAAGAATTTAGAGTTCCCTGTAACCGGACTTAAGCCAGGAATAGATTATGAAATTAAGGTACAAGCACTGGATTCATTTAACAATAGCAGTAAAAAGGTGTTACTGGCTGATGGTCAGACAAAAGCACTTGAAATGGTCTCTGCACAAGCTTCTCCTTCTTTAGTAACGACAGGTGAATCGACTACACTCCAAGTGAAGATGAAAAACTTTGGAAATGATAGTGTAAAAGGAAAAATTAAAGTTGATGCACCTGAAGGGTGGACTGTGGAGCATAATGAGCTTGAATATGAGCTATCAGGATCTGAAGAAAAGAATTTGCCAATAAAAGCTATTCCTAGTAAGGAAAGTTCCGATTCTTCACAATTCACGATTACTGCTTACGAGGACGGCCAAATAATTGGTTCCAAGAAAATAAATGTATTCGTCAACATGATGCTTGGGGAAAGTTTTGACCAATTGGACTCTGCATTAAAGCCAGCAGTGAATGAAAACATTCCAAGTTCCATTCTCGGATGGAGCCATACAGCTCCTAACGGCTGGTCGGTTACAAATAGCTCGAATATGCCAGCTGGTACCGAGGAGTGGCAAGGGTGGAGCTTCACAACAAAGGAATTTTGGACAAAAGCGGAAGACCAAGATCGCAGCAAATTTGAACTTGGACAAGGTGTTATAGCAGTAGCGGATCCTGATGAATGGGATGATAACGGTTCACCAGCATCAAAAGGATTTTTTGATAGTACATTAACTTCCCCTTCTGTAAAAGTTGAGGGTGCAAAAGATCTATACGTAGGATTTGCTTCTCACTATAAACAAGAAGGAACACAAACAGCTGAAGTAACTGCTGTCTTTGATAATGGGGAAAAACAACAAGTTCTCGTTTATGACAATAAAGCAGCTTCGGATAATAAAAATGGACATGTTTTGAATAGGTATGAAGTTAAATCGATTAAGGTTCCTGAAGATGCATCTTCTATGAAATTACAATGGAGAATGCATAATGCGAAAAATAATTGGTTTTGGTCGATTGACAATATTAGATTGGATGACCAAATGATCGTCTCGCCAAATTATTGAGAAGAACAGGTGAACTTTTCTTGAAATTTATAAAAAGCGGACTTTCCTTAAGGGGAAGTTCGCTTTTTTCTATGTCACACAAACTCGGGACAAATAGTAAACTAATAAACCTTCATGGTCTTTTCCGTGAGCTTGATAAAGGTATAGCCTAATTAATTTCGTATCTTTAATGATAAATACTGAAGTGCAGTTATATATAATCTTTGGATAATATATAAATAATATCATTTTTATAAAAGGTAAAAATATTTTAACAAAAAACAAGCTTGGCCGGGACACCGCGATGCTTGCGCCGAGGAAGCTTGGCAGATAGTCGGCGGAAAGGGAGCGGATGCTAGAATTCAGTTTTTCAAATAAAAAAATATCGATCAAAAATAGAATAGGATTTTTTCCATGTATTTTAGAAAATTTTAAGATTTGTGTGATATGTTTTTTTAGTTCTAAGAAAAATTATCATGGAAATGCAGGAACAGCAGATAAACGGTGAACTCTTCTATAAAGGAGAAAACGAGAGATCGATACGGGGTGAAAAATATTTGTCAATTAAAATGAGGTTTCTGTTGTCCTATGTTGGCGTAATTCTTATTTCCATCACTTTATTTTTAACAGCTGGATTTTTACTTATTTTTGCAATAACAGGTGATGTAAAATCGATAGAGCATTTATATAAAAACTCTTATCTCCAAAAACCTTTGACTGCAGTGGAAGAAAGTGTGTTTCTCGATTTAAAGCTTTTGGCAAAAAATAACCCTGAACAGCTTCTAAACGAAGAACAGCTGAAGAGTCTTGAACATGGAGATATTAAGATTGTCGTTAGAAAAGATAATAACATTGAGTTTGCGTCCCCCGCACTTGATAAGCTAGGCTTGGTTCAATCACTTCCCATGTTCGAAGAAACGAACATCAATACACGGGACACAATCAAAATGAAAGACTCTTTTTTCACTTATGTGAAGTTTGATTTTTATTTTTCGGATAAAAGTGAAGGAAGCATTTTTGTCATGAGAAAGGCAAGTTCCTATGCCGAGCTGACTCGGGAGTCATTTCCCATTTTATTCGCCCTATTGTTATTACTGTTTGTAATGATTATTGGACTATTAAATTATTTAGTTTCAAGAAGCATCATCAAACCAATTTCAATACTTAAAGAGGGAGCGGAGCGGATAAAATCAGGAGATTTAAACTTTGAAATCAAAGCGACTTCGAATGATGAAATCGGACAATTGAATAGGGAATTTGAGGAAATGAGAAAAAAGTTAAAGGAGTCCGTAAACCTTCAGCTTCAGTATGAGGAAAATCGCAAAGAACTACTTTCCAATATTTCACACGATTTGAAGACACCGATCACTTCGATTATGGGATATGTTGAGGGGATAAAAGACGGGGTAGCAAACACCCCGCAGAAAATGGATAAGTATTTATCGACGGTATACCTGAAAGCAAGGGATATGGATTCATTGATAGATGAATTGTTTTTATTTTCAAAGTTGGATTTAAAAAAGGAACTATTCACTTATGAGACGGTCAGAATGGATAAATATTTGAAAGACTACGTAGAAGAGCTTCAACTGGATTTATTTCAACAAGGAATCCAAGTTGAACTTCAACAGCTGTATAAACCGATATACGTGTCAGCGGATAGAGAGAAACTGAAACGCGTATTGGCCAACCTGATCAGCAATTGTGTAAAGTATATGAATAAAGATGAAAAACACATTTCCATTTCTCTGCATGAAGGACTATATGATGTAGTTGTGCAAGTAACAGATAATGGTTATGGAATAGAATCTTCCGCTTTGCCTTATATTTTTAACCGCTTTTATCGGGCTGAGCAATCCAGGAATTCCCTGACAGGCGGAAGTGGTTTAGGACTTGCGATCGCCAAAAAAATTATCGACGAGCATGGAGGAGATATCTGGGCTACCAGTGAGATAGGAAAAGGTACAAGTGTTTTCTTTTCCATAAAGAAAGGTGAGGAAATGTGAAAAAGATATTACTTATTGAAGACGAAGTCAGTATTGCTGAATTGCAAAGGGACTATTTGGAGATCAGTGATTTTAGTGTCGATATTCAACACACTGGTGATGCAGGTCTCCAACAGGCCCTTCAAGGAAATTATCATTTAATCATTTTGGACATCATGCTTCCGGGGTTAAATGGCTTTGAGATATGCAAACAAATACGTGCTGTCAAAAATATCCCGATTTTGCTTGTATCTGCGAAAAAGGAAGATATTGATAAAATTCGGGGGCTTGGACTAGGAGCGGATGATTATATTACAAAGCCCTTTAGTCCAAGTGAACTAGTTGCAAGAGTGAAAGCGCACTTAGCGCGTTATGAACGTTTATCTGGAAGTCACCCCAAATCTAATTCAATCTATGTTCATGGAATTTCAATAGATAAGTCAGCACGCAGGGTTCACATAAACGGGGAGGTGGTCCCGTTTACAACAAAGGAATTCGATACTTTAGTGTTTTTTGTCATGCATCCTAATCAAGTATTAAGTAAAGAGCAGCTCTATGAAAATATTTGGGGATTGGAATCGGCTGCGGATGTTTCGACTGTCACTGTCCATATCAGGAAACTACGTGAAAAAATTGAAAGAAATCCTGCACATCCTAAATTTTTGGAAACCGTTTGGGGGGCGGGGTATCGCTTTAATGTTTAAATAGTATATTTTATGACCCGTCACGAAGGTGACGGGATTTTTTTATAAAACCTTAAGAAACTTTATGAATAAGTTAATCATTTTTTAAGAAATTGTTTAGAGGGAGTTTAAGATTAAGCACTAATATTATGGAGACGGATTGAGAAAAGAACTAAAAAATAAAAGGGAGAAAAATACTCATGCAACCTCAAACACATTTATAGCACAAATCATTTTGCATCAAGATCACCTCTAGGCAGATGAAAGGATGGTGTGTTTCATGCAAGGACGGCTAATGATTGTCATCGGGTGCCTATTCATCCTTCAAGGGTGTGCCTTAGATAGCGAAAGGGAGCCAAATAATCAGCAAAAGGAGTCAGGAAAGGGAATGAATGAATTACTGATTCAAGCAGTAGAACGAAAAGAAACGGAAAGAATAAGGAGTTTGATTGATGAAGGTGCAGATATTAATACACAGGACTCGGCAGGGCGAACCGCCACTATGATTGCGACTTATAACAACGATGCAGAGTCTGCAAATATCCTTATTGAAGCGGGTGCAGACGTCAACATTCAGGATGAAATGAAAAATAGCCCCTTCTTGTATGCCGGTGCTGAAGGGTATCTAGATATACTTAAACTTGCGATTGAAGCAAATGCCGACCCGTCCATAACCAACCGTTATGGAGGAACGGCTTTAATCCCTGCTTCGGAACATGGATATGTAGAGGTTAGTAAAGAACTTCTAACTAAAACTGATATTGATGTGAATCATGTAAAAGATCTCGGTTGGACAGCTTTGCTAGAAGCTATCATTTTGAAGATGGTGATGGAAAACAGCAGCGAACAGTGCAATTGTTAATAGATCATGGTGCAGGTGTCAACATTCCTGATAATAATAATGTGACCCCTTTACAACATGCCCGCGAAAAAGGATTTAAAGAGAATGAACAAATTTTATTAATAGCAGGAGCAAAATAACCAGATTGCGATACTTTCATTTTGTAATGTCAATTGCACCGCTAGTTAATTAAAATCACAATAAGATATGAGGAGACGAAAAAATGAACAAAAAAGCAAAAATTTCATCATCTATACTACTTGGATTAACATTGGCCCTAACAGGATGTAACACAAATGCACAAGACAGTCATAATGCACAGAAGCAGGAACAAAATGCCAAAGATAGTAAACAAGAAAATAAGTTAACAGCAGGCCAGGAATTGACTAAAATTCTTAGTGGCACGAATTGGCAAGGTACAAAAGTTTATGATAAGAATAATAATGACTTAACAAAGGAGAATGCTAACTTTATTGGTCTCGCAAAATATGACGATGAAACATCCAGATATGAATTTTTTGATAAAAATACAAAAGAAAGTCGTGGTGATAAGGGAACTTTCTTTATTACCAATGGGAAGATGCGTGTGTTAATTTCAGAATCGATGGGTTACCAGGCCGTTGTTGAAATAACAGAACTGAACAAGGATATGTTTACTTATAAAAGAATGGGTAAAGATGCTAATGGTAATGACGTAGAGGTGTTTGTTGATCATATTCCTTATACGGAAACAGAACTTTCCTTTACAGATCCAGACAAAAATTTGGAAACTTACACAGGGGACGTAGAAACAGATGTTGATGGAGAGAAAATTTTATCAAGCACCCCATGGCAAGGAACAGTGGCATTGGATGAAAAGGGAAATGATGTATCAAGCTATAACTCGAATTATTTAGGTCTGGCAAAATATGATGATAAAACAAATAAGTATGAATTTTTTGATGCTAAAACCGGTGAAAGCCGTGGTGATTACGGCTATTACGATGTTGTTCACGGCAATAAGATAAGAGCCCATGTTTCACTAGGGGAAAATAAATATGGCGCAGTTCTTGAACTTACAGAGCTTAATGAAAATAAATTCACTTATAAACGAATCGGTAAAGATAAAGAGGGAAAAGATATAACGATAACAGTGGAACATATACCTTATGAAGGTGATTTGAAACTAAAATCTACTAAGTAAAATAGTAAGAAAGGGATTTTGCATGAATAGCAAAATCCCTTTCTTTATATAGTAATAGAATGGTGGTTAGAGATGTTTAAACGTTAAACCGTTCAACAGATGTTTCAAGGTCATTTGCGAGCTTAACCATTGAGGAGGTGGAGAAGGAAATGTCCTCCATGGATTTCGCTTGTTGATCGGTTGATTGTGCCACTTGCTTTGAAGCCACTGCCGTTTCCCTTGTCAACCCTGCAAAATCTTCTATCGAAGCATTGATTTCCTGAGAACTTGCTGCCATTTGCTCTGTAATGGCTGATATTTCTTGAATCTGATCACTAACATGCTCAAAAGATTTTATAGTCTGTTTAAATGTTTCTCTTGTATTCAGCACAAATTTTGTCCCTTCCTCTACCTCATTAGTTCCAGTTTCCATCATTTTCACTGATTCATTTATGATGGATTTAAAATGAAGCAGGGACTCTTGAATATGGATTGCAGATTCCTTCGTGCCCACTGCCAATTTCCGTACCTCGTTCGATACCACCGCAAAACCTTTACCTTGTTCACCGGCTCTAGCAGCTTCAATTGCCGCATTTAGTGATAGCAGGTTTGTTTGCTCGGCAATTCCTGTAATTACGTGTACAATATTCACGATCTCATTTGCTTGTTCGTCCAAATTCTTTATTCTTGAACTCGTTTGCAGCATCACATCTTTTACTTGCAGAATTTGATTTGAGAGTTCATTTATATCTTGATTTCCAATGGACATCCTAGTTGAAACATGATTTGTCTGCTCGCTGACTTCTGAAGAAGCTTCGGCAATTCTTTGTATACCTATGGTCATTTCCTCGATGACCCTCGATGATTCTTCACTTCTGTGCAATTGTACTTCCGCAGCTCCTGCAACTTGCTGAATCCCATTGACGATATATTGTGTGGAAGTATCCATTTCCTTGATTTTGTGTTCGATATCACTTGATGATTCCAATAACTGGAATGATGAGCTTTTCATGGAATTGACGATCATAGTTGTATTGGTGATCATTTCCTCAAAGGATTCCACTAAAACCTTGATTTCGTCGTTTCCCTTAACCCTTGTGTTGCTAATCAGTTTATTGGCTGTTAATAAATCTCCATTTGAGATTTCCTTTGCAGCCAAGCTGACCTTGAGAAGCGGGCTTAACTTTTTAGTCAAGAACCATATTAGTGCACCCACTACGATCGCCATTAAGATTACATTGATTATTATCATAAGGGGAAGGGTGCCACCCAGAACCGTACTGGCCGTAGCATCGACTTTGCTGGCATCGATATCCACCCCTAGAATTCCAATGACCTCGTTTCCATTCTTTATGGGAACGAAAACGGATAAATAGTCACCATATTCAGGATCATGAACGATGGAAGTGGTAGAAACCTTGCCCTTCATGACGCTTTCTACATCCTGAAATGAAGTTGCGGTTGTGGTTGTTAAAATGGGAGATGCTTTTTTATCTCCCTTCCCCATTCCGTCTATAAGAATATGGACTTTTTCGCTATTTTCGTCAATCCCCAATGTATAGACATATAATGCTCCAGTTTTTTGTTTATAATCGTATAACTGTTCGCGTATCTCCCAATATGTAGAGGTTTCGGATTGATTACTTAAAAAATCGGCATAAGATGTTGGATTTATTCCTTGAGCGATGTTGCTTGCAATGTCCAGACTGCTCATAGCGATTGTTTTCTCAACCGTATCATTTGTACTCTTATACATCAATAGTAAACTTCCAATTAATGTGATGACCATGCCTGTTAAAAGAACAAAACCTATTTTCGTACTGAGTTTATTCATCTTTGTTTATTCCTTCCCCGTGTTATATATTAACCATGTTTTATATATCGGTAATAATTGAATATATTTAATGAGACTTTAAAAGCTTCGTTGGAGTTTTTAAACTTTTATGTTAAAGCAGAATCTAAAGGAGTATGAAGGAATTGGAGAGGGGGGAAATAATAAGACCCCATGACACTGCGAAGCCATTTTTTTAAGAATGGCAGTGTCGTAGGATCCGTTAGTATTTTTATATAGAAAGTCACGAAATCTAGGGTTTGCTGTAGCCGTTAGGCTGATATGCGTTTATTTTTCCGTTGAATAATCCATATTTCTATTGCTCCGGAGCCAAGCAATACTCCTGAAACAATGAATATAAGTCCAATGAAATGTGCAGGAACTATGGCTTCATTAAGGAAAAATGCTGCCCCTAACAAAGAGAATAAGGTATTTAAGTTAAGAAATATCGATGATTCGGCTGCGCCTACCTTCCCGATGGCATAATTATAGCTCATGTGCCCAAGGGCAGTGGCAAAAATAGCGGAGAAAAAGAAAGCTCCCCAGATGGATGGCGGTGCCGTTGCCAGTGAAGATAAGCCCTCTGGTTCCTTCCATAAGCTGATGGCAAAAAGAATAAAAGATCCGATAAGCATCATGTAGCCGGTTAATAATCGTGGATCCATTGTTTTTGAGGCTTTATTAATTAGTATGAAACTCAGTGCCTGTGAAAGAATGGAAAGGAGAATATCCACATCTCCCAGATTAATAGAATGAAGTCCTCCGCTTCCTGCCATAACGGTAAAACTTACACCCAGGGAACCGCAAATAAAGCCCAGCAGTTTGATTAACGTAGGTTTTCTTCGAAAGAAAATCATGGTCAAAATGACAGTCAATATTGGCCCCATGCCCAAAATCAATCCAGCATTCGAGGCGGAAGTCTTTGTCAATCCCTCAGCTAAAAAATAATGATGAAAAACGACACTCAAAAGTGCTCCTCCAAAAACGTAAAAAAGTTCACTTTTTTTAGGAAGGCGTATTAGTCCAAAGAAGAAAAGGATAATAATGACGATAAGAGAAGCAGTGAAAATTCTCAATGAAGTGATCGTTACTGGTTGCGTATGCGCAACTAAAATTTTAATAACTGAGACATTTAACCCCCACGTGATCATTATTCCGGTAAGTAAGATGTATATTTTCAAAAAACTCATTCCAAACAACCTTTCAAACTTATTTAACAATTGATATATTATACAACTTTCACCAAATTAATAGCAAAGAGTAAAATTTGATTGAAAAAAATCTGAAGCTGCCAATCATTAAAAAAGAGCGATGAAACAGTTCTTATCCGTTTTCCGTTATATGATTTTTTATCTTAACTTTAGCAGAAATATCATAAAAAATAATATCGAATAAAAATAAAATTACAAATTATCAAACTTTTCTATTGTTTTTGGTAGGGTTTTCATTTACAATTTCCTTATGATTTACCAAACCGGTTTAGTAATTAACTAAATCGATTTAGCAATGAAGCTTAATTAAAGTGATATGATCAAATGTTTTCTTTTTATTTGTGAATGTTCGAAAGAAGGAGGTACTGTATTGTCAACAAAATATGGTGTTTTAACGCTGGGCGACGCCATGATTACGCTAAATCCGGAAGAGACAGGACCTTTAAGATTCGTTAACCGTTTTGAGCGAAAAGTCGGAGGCGCTGAACTGAATTTTGCGATTGGCTGTGCAAGGCTAGGCTTGCGGTCAAAATGGATAAGCCGTTTAGGCAAGGATGAGTTCGGCAGAGTTATCTATAATTTCGCTCGTGGGGAAGGCGTGGACATGAGTGATGTGGCCTATGTAAATGGATATCCAACATCCCTTAACTTTAAAGAGATCCGGGAAGATGGTTCCGGAAAGACATTTTATTACCGCTATCAATCTCCCATTTTAACTTTAAAACCTGAAGATATAACAGAAAAGATGTTTGAAGAGATTGATATAGTCCACCTTACTGGAGTGTTTTTGGCCATAGATCCTAAAAATGTTGATATTGCCAAGAGGGTAATGGACATTTCAAAACAAAAAAACATACCTGTTTCTTTTGATCCAAATATCCGCTTAAAGCTATGGTCCATCGAGGAAGCAAGATCAGTTTACTATGATATTTTTCCATATGTTGATATTTTGCTTACAGGTTTAGATGAAATAGGATTAATCATCGGAACGGACTCTAAAGAATCATTGGCGGAATTCGCAAAGGTGAATGATATTGATCAGCTTGTTATTAAGGACGGGAAACATGGTTCAAAACTTTATACCAAAAATGAATGGCATGAAAAAGAAGCTTTCCCTGTAATACCTGTAGATACAGTTGGTGCGGGAGATGGTTATGATGCCGGTTATATTTACGGATACCTTAATGGTTTATCTATTGATGAAAGATTGGCATTCGCAAATGGTGTAGGAGCTCTTGTCACCACTGTTGCAGGGGACAATGAAGGATTACCATATTTGGATGAAGTAATACCTTTCATACAGAATGAGACTGTAATAGAAAGATAGTAGGCAGAAAAGAAATGGGAGGGAGAAAATGGCAACAGTAACGATACAAGCCGAGGAAGCAAAACGATTAGTCATAGAGCAGCTGACCAAAGTGGGTTTGAATGAAGAAACTGCCGGAAAAATTGCGAAAGTATTGGTTCATGCTGATCTCAGAAATGTCAATTCCCATGGTGTTTTACGAACAGAGCATTATGTGAACCGTTTACAGGCAGGAGGAATAAATCCCGATGCACAGATTTCCTTCCAAAAGACAGGGCCCGTTACCGGTGTAATCGATGGAGATGATGGATTTGGGCATGTGATCAGCGACGTGGCCATGGACCATGCAATCGATATGGCGAGAGAAAATGGCGTGGGCATGGTGACTGTTTTTAATAGCAGCCATTGCGGAGCACTAAGCTATTTCGTTCAAAAAGCCGCAGATGCAAAGTTGATTGGCATCGCGATGTCACATACCGATAAAATTGTGGTCCCGTTCGGGGGAAAAACATCATTTCTTGGTACCAACCCAATCGCTTACGGAGTTCCAGCCAGAACGAAGAAACCCTATATTCTTGATATGGCAACATCCAATGTTGCATGGGGTAAAATTCTCCAGGCACGCGAAGAAGGAAAGGAAATCCCTGAAGGATGGGGTGTCGATGAAAATGGAACTGCGGTCACGGATCCGAATAAAGTCGTTTCCCTTTCCACTTTCGGAGGCCCGAAAGGCTATGGTCTATCCGTAATTGTAGATGTGTTTTCTGGATTATTGGCCGGTGCGGCATTTGGCCCGCACATTGGGAAAATGTATGACGATCTTGATAAGAAACGGAAGCTGGGACATTATTTTTGTGTAATTAATCCTTCATTCTTTACAGATACCGATATATTTTTAGAGCAAATGGATCAAATGATTGAAGAGCTGCAACAGGTTGAACCTGCTCCAGGGTTCGATCGCGTATATGTACCGGGTGAGATTGAACAAATCAATGAAGAAAAAAACCTGAAACAAGGTATTACGATAGCATCAAGTGTTTATGAATTTCTTACAAAGTAGGTGGAGAAATGAAAGCGGTTCAAGTACGGAAAGCTCATGAACTTATCATACAAGAAGTGGAAAAACCACGGATTTCAAACTCGACGGATGTCCTTGTAAAAGTAAAAAGAGTCGGGATTTGCGGATCGGATATGCATATTTACCATGGTACGAATCCTCTTGCTACGCTGCCAAGAGT
This sequence comes from Bacillus sp. ISL-57, assembly GCF_018613135.1. Classification (NCBI taxonomy): domain Bacteria; kingdom Bacillati; phylum Bacillota; class Bacilli; order Caryophanales; family Bacillaceae; genus Bacillus; species Bacillus sp. ISL-57. Next base: position 131,384 of record NZ_JAGGQV010000010.1, read on the forward strand.
CGTCGGGCATGAAGTAGCGGGAGAAGTTGTGGAGATTGGACAAGGCGTCGAGGGCATAAAAGTTGGGGACCATGTTGTTATTGAGCCCATCAGTTACTGCGGGAAGTGCTACGCCTGCCGCAAAGGGCGCCAAAATGTTTGTGAAAAACTGTCCGTTTTTGGCGTACATGAAGATGGTGGTATGAGAGAATGGTTCGTCGTTCCCGAGAAACAATTACATGTTGTGGATTCCGCGTTGGCCTGGGAAGAAATAGTATTGGCTGAGCCATATACAATCGGCGCACAGGCAGTTTGGAGAGGCGAAGTGGAGGAAGGGGAAACAGTGCTTATCCAGGGAGCTGGGCCTATTGGAATTTGCATATTAAGGATGGCAAAGCTTCAAGGAGCATCAGTGATGATCACGGATTTAAGTGAGGAGCGTTTGGAATTCGCTAAAGAAAGCGGCGCCGATATCACTGTCCATGCGGGAAAAGAAGATGTTCAAAAACGAGTGGAAGAATGGACGAATGGAGAAGGTGCCAATGTCGTCATTGATGCAGTATGTTTGCCGATGACATTTGAATTGTCCTTTGATGTCGTATCGACGGCGGGCCGGATTGTCGTACTCGGTTTTGATGAGCGTCCTTCAGCGGTTTCCCAGCTGCCAATAACTAAAAAGGAAGTATCGGTTAAAGGATCTAGGTTGCAAACCAATCAGTTCCCAAAAGTGGTTAAACTTTTGAATGAAGGAAAACTCAGACAAGAAGGTTTAATTACCCATACATTTTCGTTGGATGATATCCAGGAAGCATTTAATTTTGTGGAAAATCATCCCGAACAAGTTCGAAAAGCGATCATCGTTTTTAATTAAAGGGGGGCAGGAGTTATGGACAAGCATTCAATCATTCATCGAATAAAGGAAACGAAAGTTGTAGCTGTTATCCGGGGACAGGATGCAAAGGAAGCGGTACAGCTGTCCAAAGCAGCTGTGGAAGGCGGTGTTCGGGCAATAGAATTGACGTATACAACACCGGGAATTGAAGAGGCTTTCAAAGAACTGCAGAATAAGGATGCACTCTTAGGGGCAGGATCGGTACTTGATTCTGAAACGGCTCGACATGCGATTTTAGCTGGTGCCAATTTTATCGTCAGTCCCTATTTTGTCAATGGTGTAGCCGAACTTTGTAATCGATACGGCATTCCCTATATGCCTGGTTGCATGACAATCAAAGAAATGGCTACGGCAATGGAAGCAGGTTGTGATGTTTTGAAGTTATTTCCGGCAAACCATTTTGAACCTTCTTTCATCAAGTCGGTTAATGGTCCATTGCCTAATGTAAGTATCATGCCAACCGGCGGAATTAATCTGGATAACATGAAGGACTGGCTGAATGCAGGTGCGGTAGCAATCGGGATCGGCAGTGACTTGAACAAAGCCTATCAAAATGGCGGCTATGAAGCAGCAGTGGAATTAAGCGGAAAATATATGCAAAAGATTGCGGAATGACAGAGGTGCATGATGAACATTACATTTAGATGGTATGGGAAAGACAATGATACCGTTACATTGGAGCACATTAAACAGATTCCTGGTGTGAAAGGGATTGTATGGGCACTACACCAAAAACCTGTTGGTGAGGTATGGGAAAAGGAAGAAATTAAAGAAGAAATCGAATATATCCAATCATTTGGTTTTCATACGGATGTTGTAGAAAGTGTAAATGTCCATGAATCGATTAAATTGGGTAACGAAGACCGCATGATATATATTGAGAAATACAAAGAAACGATACGAAATCTCTCGGACGCTGGAGTGAAAGTCATTTGTTATAACTTCATGCCGATCTTTGATTGGACTCGTACGGAAATGTTCCATCCTTTGGAAGATGGCTCAACTGCCCTATTTTATGAAAAGGCGAAAGTGGATACGTTAGAACCGCAAGATTTGATTCGTACTGTGACGGAAGCTTCAGATTTAACTTTACCAGGTTGGGAACCAGAAAAGATGGATCGAATTTCTGAATTATTCGAAGCTTACAAAACTGTCGACGAAGAGCAGTTATGGGCGAATCTTGAAATATTCCTAAAAGAAATATTACCGGTTGCCGAGGCTTGCGGCATTAAAATGGCTATTCATCCAGATGATCCGCCATGGTCCATTTTTGGCTTGCCAAGAATCATCACTGGAGAATCGAGCTATGAAAAACTGATCTCGATTTCGGATTCACCGTCGAATGCATTTACCATGTGTACAGGATCGATGGGGGCAAACCCAGAAAATGATATGGTCCAAGTGGCTAAAAAGTATGCAAATCGTTCGCCTTTCTCCCATATTAGAAATGTGAAGATTTATGAAAATGGCGACTTTGTGGAAACATCGCATCATACCCAGGATGGATCCATCAATATACAGGGCGTCGTGGAAGAATTGAGTAAGCAGAATTATACTGGTTATGTCAGACCGGATCATGGCCGCCATATATGGGGTGAAGATTGCCGCCCTGGATACGGTTTATATGACCGAGCATTGGGAATCATGTATTTGCTCGGATTATGGGATGCATATGAAGCTGGTAAATCAGGTGCGGTATCATGATCCCCATCCATGAAAACTTAACGAACAGAGTGGCAGTCATTACTGGAGGCAGCGGTGTTTTATGTTCGAAAATGGCTGTGGAATTGGCCCGTCATGGTGTCAGGGTAGCTATATTGAACAGAACGGCCGAAAAAGGGCAAGAAGTGGTCGAACTCATTGAACAAACAGGGGGCACTGCATTATCCATAGCAGCAGACGTTTTGGATAGAGCCTCATTGGAGAATGCAAGAGGAAAAATAATAGAAGCATTCGGAAGAGTGGATCTATTAATAAATGGGGCGGGAGGCAATCATCCTGATGCCATTACAGCTCCAGAGAAATATGGGGAAGAAGCGGAAGGGAAATCCTTTTTTGATTTAGATGAAAATGGTTTCTCCCAGGTTTTTGCCAGTAATTTCACCGGTACATTTTTGGCCAGTCAGGTTTTTGGAAAAGAGTTATTGCAAGTGGAAGCACCAGTTATCGTAAATGTATCTTCCATGAGTGCCTACGCTCCGATGACTAAAGTGCCAGCATACAGTGCTGCCAAAGCTTCGATAAATAATTTTACCATGTGGATGGCTGTACATTTTGCCGAAGCGGGTTTACGGGTGAATGCGATTGCTCCAGGATTCTTTTTGACGAAGCAAAATCGGGATCTTCTGCTTAATGAAGATGGCAGCCTAACAGCAAGGTCTGATAAAATCATTACTTCAACACCCATGAAGCGTTTTGGGCAGCCTGAAGATTTACTTGGAACGTTGCTTTGGCTCGTTGATGAATCCTATTCGGGCTTTGTCACAGGCATTACGGTACCGGTCGATGGGGGCTTCATGGCATACTCCGGTGTCTGAATTCAGCTCCTATAAAAAAGCAAACAAGTTAACGTGATTACATTAGTTCCATGGTATGGGAAATTGACTTTTTTACTGCATCGGAAGGTGATTGTAAAGCTTTACTTATTATAATAGAATATTCCTTATATACTGAAATCACACGACAGGAATGAATGAAATGAAAACCATTACAATTACTGATGTCGCCAATCACGCGAAAGTATCAAAAAGCACAGTTTCCCAATACCTGAACAAACGCTATGAATATATGAGTGAAAAAACAAGGAAAAAGATTGAAGAAACAATAGAAGAGTTAAACTATCAGCCTAATATAATAGCGCGCAGTTTAAAACAAAAATCCACTTTCACTGTTGGAGTAGTGGTTGCCAATATCCTTCACACGTTTTCAACGCAAGTTATTAGAGCGATAGAAAACTACTTTTATGAACAAGGGTTCCATATTATCGTATGCAATGCGGATGACAATCCTGAAAAGGAAAAGAATTATATTGAAATGCTAAGGGCTAAACAAGTGGATGGGATCATCATTTTCCCCACGGGGGACAATCTTGATTTATATCAACGTATGAAGAGTGATCGATTCCCGATTGTTTTCATGGATAGGACAATCCGAGAATTGAATATTGCTACAGTCATGCTCGATAATCACCTTGCTTCCAAGTTAGCGGTCGATCGGTTTATTGAAAAGGGTTTTGAAAACATTGCAATCATAACCACTTCAATAATACGCGATATCAGCCCTCGAATCGAACGGATCCAAGGGTATAAGGATTCACTCGCGTCACATGGGATACCAGTCAATTCTGAATATATAAAAACCGTGAATGCAGACGAAATTCCGCTTGCACTTTCAGAGTTTTTCGAATTGGAAAAACCGCCTCAAGCCATATTGGCAGGAAATGATATCGTACTCAATGAAGTATTGCGTTATATGAAACAGCATGAAATCCATATACCTGATGATATAGCGGTCATAGGCATCGATGATGTACCATATGCGAGTTTCTATACACCGACCATCACAACGGTTAATCAGCCAGCCATTGAAATGGCCAACTTGGCAGCGGAGTTACTGCTTGGTCAAATCAATAAAACAGGAAATGAGGATACAAGCGTGCATCGCTTGAAACCGACTTTGCTTTCAAGGAATTCTTGCTAGAAACGGAGGTAAGATTCCTGTGAAAAAGAAAGCGCTTTTTTACAGGAATTCTAAACCGATTTAGTTAAAGATCTTTAGACTTTACTCTTGGTTATTAAATGGAAACGTTTCCAAAAATGATTGCGCATTTACAGAAATGTATAGGGGGGTACAATATGTTTTCAAATGGTAGAGGAATGGTTATCGCATTCTTGTTCTTGGCAGGGGTAATAAATTATCTGGACCGATCTGCACTGTCCATTGCAGCTCCGTTCATTCAAGATGATTTATCTTTAACAGCCACACAGATGGGAATTATTTTTAGTAGCTTTTCCGTTGGTTATGCCATATTTAACTTCCTTGGAGGAATGGCATCCGATAAATGGGGAGCAAAGCTAACGCTTTTCGTGGCGATGATCGTTTGGTCTTTATTCAGTGGTGCGCTGGTACTTGCTGTCGGTTTTGCCAGTATGATCGTCATCCGCATCCTGTTTGGGATGGGCGAAGGCCCTCTTTCAGCAACCATCAATAAAATGGTGAATAACTGGTTCCCGTCAAATCAACGGGCATCTGTCGTTGGTTTGACGAATAGCGGGACTCCGCTTGGTGGCGCAATCGCAGGTCCGATAGTTGGATTCATAGCCATCTCATATGGATGGAGAGTTTCTTTCATTGCCATAATGATAATTGGTCTTATATGGGCGGCTTGCTGGTGGAAGTTCGTTAAAGAAAAACCACAAGAGTCAAAAGAACAGAAACATACAGGAAAATCTTATGTAGCGGCAACATCTGAAGGAAAGGTGAAATTCACCTTTTATTTAAAACAAAAAACGGTTTTATTTACAGCTCTAGCCTTTTTCTCCTACAACTATATTCTCTTCTTTTTCTTAACTTGGTTCCCAAGCTATTTGGTGGATGCACGCGGCCTAAGTGTGGAAAATATGAGTATCATTACAGTGATTCCTTGGATTTTTGGATTCATTGGACTAGCTTTGGGTGGATTCGTGTCGGATTTCTTCTATAAAAAATTCGCTCAAAAAGGTGTTTTATTCTCACGTAAACTCGTGCTTGTAACATGTTTGTTCTTATCAGCGGTATGTATCGGTTTTGCCGGACTTGTATCCACAACGGTCAGTGCAGTAACGCTTGTAGCACTTTCCGTCTTCTTCCTATATTTGACTGGTGCCATTTACTGGGCAATCGTCAACGATGTCGTCGACCCTGGTAATGTTGGATCTGTTGGAGGTTTTATGCATTTCCTGGCAAATACAGCAGGAATCATCGGACCGACGTTAACAGGATACATTGTCGATACCTCTGGCACATACACAGTTGCATTCTTGCTTGCTGGTGGATTGGCCATCGTTGCATCGCTTGCAGTCATCCGTTTTGTACGACCGATAGTTAAGCCTGCGTAATGGATTGTTAGAATGGAAGTGTCTCCCAAAGGGAAGACACTTCCATTTTTCATTTGTATTAGGCACACCTAGCGAATCCGATTTTCTTTTCGAAATGTAGCTGGTGTCTTTTCATTGTATTTCTTAAAGGTACGATAAAATTGCGGCATGCTTTCAAAACCACACATATCGGCAATATGGGCAATGGTGTGATTCGTTTCCAGCAAAAGTTCCTTTGCCTTGATGATTCTTTTCGTGTTTAGATACACGATTAAGCCAATTCCAGTCGTTTCCTTAAAAACCCTGCTGAAATGAGCGGGACTGACCAATGCTTTTTGTGCAAGGATCGTCAGCGTCAATGGTTCATCCATATGTTCATTAATATAGATTAAAATATCTTTCATCCATTCTGAACTATAGCTCTTGCCCTCGGATAAATCTTGTTTGCCATTTATCCGGGTACGGTATAAATCAAGTATGATCTGATGAACGATCAGTAAACAAGCATGCCTCGAGCCCATCGATCGGCTAATCGTTTCTTGCAGGATGAGCTGTAGCTGTTCCTCCAACTTTACTTGTTCCTTCTGCGGCAATGATATTTTGTAATTCTTACTCTTTTTTGTCAGATCAAACAAGTGTAAATATGAAAAAGAATCATCAACCACATCTTTATATATTAATGTGGGACTGAAAAAGATAATGGTGGAGGTGACAGGGTCGTCCTTATTCGGTAATGCCCTATGAATGGTATTATTCGGGATCAGGAATACATCCCCTTGCTGCATATCATAAAACACATCACCGATAAAAAAGGTCCCTTTACCGTTATAAACATAAACAATTTCATAATGGTCATGCATATGATCGGACAATTCATTCTGGGGACTTTTCGTATCTTGATAGACAAAAGAGAATGGGAAGAGTAAATCATGGTTTATTGCATTATGAATTTTTTTCATTGGGTCATCTCCTGAAAGTATAATACAACAAGAATGAGTATATTTATAGCAAAAAACGCAATTTGTATCTCATAAATTGATGTTAAAATTAAAATAGATTTAAAAATTAAAAAATTCAAGGGAAAAATGAAAGGGCTTTCGGAATGAATTGACGTTTGGTTCTATACGTCTTACTCATGATAAGGAGGGATAAAATGAATAAATTTGTTCAATTGCATTCAAACGATAATGTTGTTATTTCCTTGGAGGGGATTCATAAAGGACAGAGCTTCCAGTTTCAATCTGAAGACAGGGGAATGATCCATATCAAGGCAAATGACGACATTCCTAAAGGGCATAAAATGTTAGTGAAAGCGGTTAAACGAGGGGAGGACGTAATCAAATTTGGCTACTCGATCGGAAAAGCTAAAGAAGATATCTCCATTGGCGATTGGGTTCACACCCATAATCTAGCATCCGGTTTGCATGGTATATTGGATTATTCCTATCAACCTAGCAGACAAAATACAAAAGAACCCAGTCAAAATTATACCTTCCAAGGATATATCCGTGAAAATGGGGAAGTGGGAATCCGGAATGAAATTTGGATCATCAATACGGTAGGCTGCATCAATAAAACATGTGAACTTCTCGCTAAAATGGGTAATGAGCAGTTTAAAGATCGACAAATCGATGGGGTTCATCACTTTTCCCACCCCTACGGTTGTTCTCAATTGGGAGACGATTTGACCCATACGCAGAAACTATTGGCAGCCTTGGTTCAACATCCAAATGCAGCAGGGGTTTTAGTTGTAGGATTAGGGTGTGAGAACAATCAAATCGAATCATTTAAAGAAGCCATAGGCGAATTTTCTCCTAATCGGATTAAATTTTTAAAAGCCCAGGAGGTTCAAGATGAATTGGAGAGCGGCTTACGTTTAATGGGGGAATTAGTGGACTACGCGGAAGGGTTCGTACGCCAGAACGTACCAGTTTCAAAGTTGAAAATAGGCTTGAAATGCGGTGGTTCCGATGGTTTTTCAGGCATTACCGCTAATCCATTGGTTGGTGCGGTTTCCGACTTAATAGTGGAAAATGGCGGGACCACGATATTGACAGAGGTTCCTGAGATGTTTGGAGCGGAAACGATATTGATGAACAGGGCAAGGGATGAAGAAACCTTTAAGAAAATCGTTGGCCTTATTAATGATTTCAAACAGTATTTCATTCGGCATGATCAGGAAATTTATGAAAACCCTTCACCTGGAAACAAGGAAGGCGGCATAAGTACACTGGAGGAAAAATCACTTGGATGTACACAAAAAGGGGGCCATGCCACTGTAGTGGATGTAAGCCCATATGGACAACGAGTAGAGAAGCATGGTTTGAATTTAATAAATTCTCCTGGAAATGACCTGATTTCGGTGACGGCTTTGGCAGCAGCAGGCGCACATATCGTTCTATTCACTACGGGAAGAGGAACACCATTCGGTGGACCGGTACCAACTGTAAAAATAGCTACGAATTCTGATTTAGCCGATCGTAAAAAGCACTGGATTGATTATAATGCCGGACGGTTGATAGAAGGTCAAAAGATCGATGAATTAAAGGACGATTTATTCCATTACATTCTTGAGCTTTCATCCGGTAAAAAGAAAACGAATAATGAAAAATTTGGATATAGGGAGATTAGCATCTTTAAAGAAGGAGTCATTCTCTAATATACACAATTTCTATCAAGTTATTAAAAAGGAGTGTTAATCAGTGAAAAGCATCGTTTGTGAACAACCTTTTGAATTTAAGATGATCGAATCGGAAAAACCTTTTCCAAACTCAGGGGAAGCTTTGATTCGTGTGCGGCGTATAGGTATATGTGGTACGGATATTCATGCCTATGGAGGTAATCAGCCCTTTTTTAGCTATCCTCGAATACTTGGCCATGAATTATCCGGCTTTATTGAATCCATACCAGAAAATGTATCAGGGCTTAATGTCGGGGATCAGGTATCGATCATTCCCTATATGGAATGTGGAAAATGCCTGGCTTGCAGAAGTGGAAAAACGAACTGCTGCACGGATATGAAAGTGTTGGGGGTACATGCTGAAGGCGGCATGAGTGAGTGGATTACGGTTCCTTATAATCATTTGGTGAAAACAGAAGGTCTCACACTTGATCAATCCGCAATGATAGAGCCTTTAAGTATAGGGGCTCACGCAGTTAGGCGCGCCGCAATCCATAAAGGGGAATTTGCACTAGTAATTGGTGCTGGTCCCATTGGCTTGGGAGTCATGGCCTTCGCTAAAGAACAGGGTGCGAAGGTGATCGCAATGGATGTAAATGATGAACGCCTTGCGTTTGCCGGCAAATGGGCAAATGTCGATTATACTTTGAACGTTATGGAGAATCCAATGGAGAAATTGGCCCAATTGACGAATGGAGATATGCCAAGCGTGGTATTTGATGCTACAGGTAATGCTAAGTCAATGATGGACTCATTTAAATATCCTGCTCACGGGGGAAGATTGATTTATGTAGGTTTAGTTAAAGCGGATATTACCTTCAATGATCCTGAATTCCACAGTAAAGAGCTTACATTGATGGGAAGCCGTAATGCAACAAAAGATGACTTTGATTATGTCGTGGATTCGCTGAAGAATGACAAGCTGGATATGAGCCAGTATATTACACACCGCACTCATTTGGATGAATTGATCAATCAGTTTGAAGGGTGGTTAACTCCTGAAGCTAAAGTGATCAAGGCGATTGTCGAAATATAAGCATTGGGTATGCTGATAAACCGTACTTTGAATTGGCTATTTCCATAAGAAGGGAGTTCTTTGATCATGAAGATAAATACAAGTCAACTAAAGCGGTTGAGTAAAGATACAAAAGCTGTCCAACATTCACATATGATGGATTTTCCCATAAAAGTATTGCAGATTGGGGAGGGGAATTTTCTTCGGGGCTTCTTTGATTGGATGATTCATGAGTGTAATAAACAAGGTCATTTCAAGGGAAGCATTGCAGTTACCCAGCCTCGGCCCGCCGGGAAAGGGAAAATAGAAGAAGTGAAGCGGCAAGATGGACTGTATACATTAATGTTACGTGGTTTTCACCAAGAGGAGAAAGTGGAAAAAACAGAAATCATTTCCGTTTTTTCTAAGGTAATTGATCCATATGAAGAATGGATGGAATTTTTAGAACTATCAGAAAACACTGAATTGGAATTTGTAGTTTCCAACACGACTGAAGCAGGAATCAAATATCAGCCGATTCCTTTGGAAGAGGGAAAACCAATGGAATCTTTTCCAGGAAAACTGACTGCTTTTTTGTATCATCGTTATCTGCATTTCAATGGGGATGCGAAAAAAGGATTGATCATCCTTCCATGTGAGCTTTTAGATAGAAATGGTGATACATTGAAGAAATGTGTTCTTAAGCATGGCAGGGATTGGGATTTACCCAAGTCATTCATTGAGTGGGTGGACCGGGACAATCTCTTCCTAAACTCGCTTGTAGACCGAATCGTTACAGGATTCCCAGTCAATGAGTCGGAAAACCTATTTGCGGCATGGGGATATAAGGATACTCTGCTAAATACGGCAGAACCCTACCATTTATGGGCTATTGAAGGTGACCCTAGTATTGATCAACGTCTTCCTTTACGACAATCCGGATTGAATGTGCGTTGGGTAAAAGATTTGACACCTTATCAAATGAGGAAGGTACGGATACTTAATGGTTCACATACCTTGTTAGCTCCTTTAGGAATTTTATCTGGATTGGAAGAAGTGAAACAGGCAATCGATCATCCGGAATTCAACCAATTTCTGAGCAGTGCCATCGAAAAGGAAATAATTCCTTCATTACCTTTTGATCAAAATGAGATGAAGCTATATGGGGAAAGTGTTCTTGAACGATTTAAGAATCCTTTTGTACATCACCTCCTGGCGGATATTTCGCTGAATAGCATCTCGAAGTTCAAGGTTCGTCTCCTGCCTAGCTTAGAGGAATATCATAGGGCGAAAGGCACGCTGCCCGACTGTATCGTAAGAGGTTTTTCGGGCCTGATCCGATTTTATAGGGTTAACGAAACCAAGGGGAGTTATATGGGTAAAAGCTTTGCGGGTAAAGCCTATGTCGTCAAAGATGATATAAAGGCAATTGAATTTTTTAGGGAACAATGGCTTCGTTATGAGAGGGAAGAAATCCCGCTTAGACAATTGGTAGAGGCTACGTTAAGTAATCAATATCTATGGGGGAAGGATTTGAGCGGTATCCCTAACCTTGGAAACGAATTATGCCAATATCTAGAAGGGATGATTGACTGAAATTATCCGTTTAAAGGATTTGGACAAGGTTAAGTTCCTGAAAAACATTACTATCTATTATTTTTTTCTTTATTTTATTTGTAATTTTGGTATACTGAATTAGTGATATTTTTTCTTGGTAGTTTCCTAATGGAAAGATATTAAAGAACTACATATTCTTTATTCCCGTGAAGGGGAGTAGCGTCAGGGATAACCTGAAATAAAGTCGTCATTACGTGGGAACCCCACCGGCTTTATTGGCCTAATTCATTTAGTGCTTAGCGAGACCTTTGCCATTTATGGCAGAGGTCTCTTTATTTTTGTAAAAAGGAGGAATTTGTGTTGGATTTTTTAACAGGTGAATTCATTTCAGGACTTTTAGCGATCATTATGATAGATTTGGTTCTAGCCGGTGATAATGCGATCCTTATTGGATTGGCTGCAAGAAAGCTTCCAAAAGAGCAGCAAAAAAAGGTGATAATATGGGGAGCGGTCGGCGCAATTGTGATAAGGATCATTGCAACGCTGCTGGTTGTTTGGCTATTAGAGGTGCCAGGACTGCATTTAATAGGGGGATTACTTCTTGTATGGATTGCTTATAAGCTCCTTATCGATGAAGAAGAACATGATGTGAAGCCTGCAGACTCGATGTGGGCTGCTATAAAAACCATCATTATTGCAGATGCATTGATGGGATTGGACAATGTCCTAGCCGTTGCAGGTGCTTCTCATGGTAACTTCATTTTAGTGGTGATCGGTTTACTTGTATCAATTCCAGTAGTGATGTATGGAAGCACTTTAATCCTGAAATTGATCGAACGCTTCCCATTCATCATAATAATTGGTGCGGGAATACTAGGCTGGACAGCCGCTAAAATGATCGTAGCTGAACCTTTCATGCACGACTACTTTGCAAATCCATTCATTAAATATGGATTTGAAGCGATAGTGGTTATTGGAATCCTGTTTGCCGGGATTTCAAGACAGAAAAATATCGAAAAAGAAAAAGCTAACAGAGAAAAAATGCAAATTGAACGTAATGGATAATCGGTACAAAGAGACCTTTCGGATGAAAGGTCTCTTCTTTTTGTCTATGCCCACAAAACAAGAAAAAGGATGTACCAAAGTCTTAACTTTGGTACATCCTTTTGCGAATTAGCAAAAGATAACATGCACTTCAATCATGATATCTTAGCCAAATGAGCATATGGAACGTTTAATCTATTTTTTAGTTTAAGTTAATCCAGACACTTTTGACTTCCGTATAATTATCCAAAGCATAACTGCCCATTTCCCGACCGATTCCACTTTGTTTATAACCGCCAAATGGAGAAGCTGCATCAAATGCGTTATAGCAGTTTACCCAAACTGTACCCGCTTTTAATTCATTAGCCACATAATGGGCCTTTTTTACATCCTGTGTCCATAAACCTGCAGCCAATCCATATTCTGAGTTATTTGCACGGTTTATCACATCATCCAAATCATCAAAAGGCATCGCAGCTACAACAGGACCGAAGATTTCTTCTTTAGCTATTGTCATTTCGTCTTCAACGCCTGCAAATATTGTTGGCGTTACAAAATAACCCTCTCCTTGTCCGTAATTACCTCCGGTAACCACTTCAGCTCCTTCAGACTTTCCTTTTTCAATATAACCGCCGACTCTTTCCATTTGTTCACTGGATACCAAAGGCCCTATCTGGGTAGATGGGTCAAGACCGGCCCCTTGTTTAATGTTTTTTGCATGGGACACTAAGTCAGCTACCACGTTATCATAGGATTTCTTTTGAATGTACAGGCGGGAACCGGCACAGCAAACTTGTCCTTGATTAAACATGATGCCCATTAAAGCTCCAGGAATGGCTTTACTCATATCTGCATCCGGTAAAATGATATTAGGTGATTTCCCGCCTAATTCCAACGAGATTTTTTTCACGGTTCCCGAAGCTTGGCGCATGATCATTTTCCCTACTGAGGTTGAACCGGTAAAGGCAATTTTATCGACATCAGGATGATCTACAAGCGGTGAACCTGCTGTTTCACCAAATCCTGGTATGACATTGAGAACGCCAGGAGGAAAACCTGCTTCAAGCGCCAATTGTCCTAAATATAAGGCTGAAAGCGGCGTTTGCTCCGCTGGTTTTAAAACGATCGTACATCCGGTGGCAAGGGCTGCGCCTAATTTCCATGCGGCCATAAGTAGAGGGAAATTCCAAGGGATGATCTGTCCTACCACTCCAACCGCTTCATGACGGGTATAATTGAAGTAATTCCCCGCAACAGGTATTGTTTGTCCTACTATCTTAGTGGTCCATCCCGCATAATAACGGAAGTGATCGATTGCAAGGGGGACATCGGCATTAGTGGTTTCGCCAATTGGCTTGCCATTATCCAGAGTATCCAATTGTGCTAACGCCTCTTTATGTTCCTCCATGAGGTCCGCTAATTTGTAAATGAGGCGACTGCGTTCCGATGCACTCATTTTTTTCCAAGGACCGTTGTCGAAAGCCGAACGGGCTGCTTTGACTGCTTTATCTACATCTTCCGGACCTGCTTCACTCACAACCGCTAAAACCTTGCCGTTTGAAGGATCGAGAGTCTCAAAGGTTTTTCCTGAAGCAGCTTCCACCAATTCCCCATTTATTAAAAGCTTTTTAGTGCCCTTCAAGAATGCTTGCACACGTGGATTGAGTTTAATAGTTTGTTCCATGTATATTACCCCTTTTCAATTGGAATATATTGTTCGATATCTGTTTGGACAATGGCTCTAAGTAAAGGATCAGGCACTATGTTTTTTTCCAATTCCCTTTGGCAGACTTGCAGCAATTCTGACTATCTTGATTTCTTTCCCCCCTTTATCAAAAGGAATCAATATCTCGACATGTAATTATGCAAGACTGATGCCATAACAAAAAAACGATGAAATCAGTTAAAAAGATGGTGGAGGGAAAAGGGATGGTGCCATACTGTTCCATATTGGAACAGGCAGGTGTTCCAATATGGAACAAAAAAAGTTTAGTAGTTCACATTAGCTTGTTTTCATTTTGGTGGATATCTGAATTTTCTGTTATAATTAAATTGAAGGAACGACCCTGATTGTTCTGAAACTTTGGATCACTTAGAGTTTCATTAATGAAATTGAATAAAAAACAGAAGCCGATTTACTTGATTATACATACGGGAGGATTATTCAATGTCTGTAAATATAAGCGCGGATAAAGGAACCATACCGGCATTTATTCAAGAATCATGGCAGCGGTGCATTTCGAAGGGACTTCAGCCAAGCATGATGGATAAGGAAGATATGCTTGGTGCTTTTGAGTTGGCCGAATACCACGATCGATATGCGGAACTCCTGTACCATTCTTCTCCCATTTTAGAAGAAGTGTATCACTCGATTAATGGTTTGGAGTCCATTTTATTACTTGCTGCTCCTGAAGGATATATCATCGAAACAGTTGGGGATCCAGCTTTCATCCGCCATGCAGATATTGTTTCCTTAAGAAAAGGGGCCAATTGGCTAGAGGAATCAAAAGGAACAAATGCAATAGGAACAGCCATAGTGGAGAAGAACCCTGTATTGATTCATGGCAGTCAACACTTTCATCAGGATAACCATTTTCTTACTTGTTCAGCATCGCCCATTTATCACCCTGATGGGCACCTGCTTGGTGTTTTGAACTTAAGCAGTCATCAACAGAATTATCATCCTTTTTCCATTAGCTTAGTCCAGAGGGTGGCTGATAGCATCAAACAATCACTCTTGTTGTCCCAAACACAAAAAAGGGAGAAAAACCTTTATTTTATATATGATTCATACCCTGATCCGTTAATTACCCTAGATAAAGAAGGGAAAGTTACAGATCTCAATTCAGCGGCGTCAGATGTTATCGGCACATTGGAGAAACCGGTTTCGAATATTGTATCAGGAACTGACCCACTCATTTTAGAACGGAGGGTTTCAATTAAAGACCAGGAATTCTTGGTTCAAACCCTTGGCAAAAATATGGAACATCAATCATCCGTGATCGTAAGGTTAAAAAAACAGAAATTGATTGATGGATTAACAACCAATCGTTATCAATTTACCGATATAATAAGTAATGATCCGCAAATGAATCAAACCATATCCATTGCTAAAAGAGCTTCAGCGCTTGATATCAGCTTGCTAATCACTGGAGAAAGCGGAACGGGAAAAGAACTGTTCGCTCAATCCATTCATGGGTATAGCTTAAGAAGTGATAAGCCATTCATCGCCATCAATTGCAGCGCAATTCCAGAAAACTTATTGGAAAGTGAGTTATTTGGGTATGAAAAGGGTGCCTTTACTGGAGCAAAAAGCGGCGGGCATAAGGGGAAGTTCGAAGCTGCAGATGGCGGAACCCTGTTTTTGGATGAAATCGGGGACATGCCGCTTCAAGCTCAAGCGTCACTGCTCCGTGTGCTTCAGGAACGATGTGTGACGCGTGTCGGCGGACATGCTTCCATTCCAATCGATGTCAGGGTCATTGCTGCCACCAACAAAGACTTACAAAAAGAAATGGAAGCTGGAGAATTCCGTGCAGATTTATTTTTCCGCCTTTGTGGATTATCTTTAAAACTTCCAAATCTGAGGAGTCGTAAAGATTTATTGCTCTTAGCAGAATACATTTTAGCGGATTTACCTTATAGGAGCGAACATACTGAACTAACAGTCGAAGCTAAAACATTCATTTTGGAATATTCGTGGCCAGGAAATTTCCGTGAATTGCAAAACGTTCTCGGACAGGCTGCATTCCTAGCTGATAAGGGCCCGATTACAAGGGACATGCTTGTGGCACTTTGTCCTGTTTCTTCCATTACAAATGAGGAAGTGACAATTGCCGATCGAGAACCAAGAAACTTTCAAGAACAAGAAACCCAGCTTATCAGAAATGCATTGGAACGAACAAGTGGGAATATCAGTAACGCCGCGAAACAACTCGACATCGGTCGAAATACGCTTTATAGAAAAATGAAAAAATATGGAATCAACTTTCAAAAGTAATAGTTCCTTAGTATATAAAAAAACATGAATGATAATTTTTCTTTTAAGATCTCAGATTCCCGACCTGATTTGGCCGGTTCTTGTTATTGTATATGCGAACATGCATACCTTGTCTCTTTATAAGCTACATTTCACTACTATAAATAATGAAGCGCAGGAAATCAAACTCATATAGAATGATGTTATTGATATAGTATCTAAATTTCCGTAAGGGGATGTGTGGTCAATAGTATGAAGTGGTCATCTGAACATAAGAAGTATAAATTTGTATTGATTCAATATTTGGAAGAAAAAGAATCCGAGTTTTTAAATGAATGGAACGAGACTATTAAGATCAATGAAATAGATCCCTACAAAGAAAAGATTAAAGAAAATGGTTATGGAATGTACTCACTGGTGATCCAAACGTTCAAGGAAGTACTATCTGAAGATATGCTGATTAAATTGGCTTACCAGGTTGCAAAAGAACGTCTTGAAGCGAATATCAACATTGGGGATTTTCTATATAATATCAATTTGGGGAGAAATATCATAATCAGAAATCTTTTTGAGGCAAATATCCCGATTAATTATATGCAGAAATTCATTAATGACATCAACTTGCACTTTGATACGTTCAGTTACCATGCAGTAACGAGATATACGAATCTTACAAATGAAGTGATTGAGGAAAAAAAGTCTTATATTAGTGAAAACCACAAAGATAAATTAGCGGTACTGGGTCAGATATCATCAAGCTTTGTACATGAGTTCCGAAACCCTCTTACAGCTATCATGGGGTTCAATAAATTACTGAAGAGGGAGAACCCTGACTTAAAATATTTGGATATCATCGATTATGAGTTAAATCAGCTGAATTTCAGGATAACCCAATTCCTCCATACCTCTAAATCAGATTTTAATGAGGAACAAAGAGAGGAAATTTCAGTGTTAACGTTAATTGAAGAAATACAAGAGCTGACTTATGCAAATATTGTGGATGCCAGTGTTAATGTGGAAATAGATATTTATCCAAACTTCGTCATGACAGCGAGCAAGGATGGGTTAAAACAAGTGTTCTTGAATCTTTTTATAAATTCGATTGATGCCTTAAAGGATAAAGAACATCCAAGAATTTTGAGGATAAACTCTTTAATCGAGGCGAATGAGAGAATAATTAGGATTTCAAATAATGGACCGGCCATTGCCAGTGAATTGATTGAATCTATTTTTGAACCTTTTGTCACAACGAAAGAGTTAGGAACGGGAATTGGGTTATACGTATGTAAAAAGATCATTGAAAGTAATGATGGATATATGAATTGTGTCTCCAATGAAAATTTAACCACATTCAGCATCCATTTCCCTAAAGTCCAAAATGAACTTATAAGGGTTTAATACATATCATATAGTTACTTTTTATCTAACATTTTAGTATACATATCATTATTTTTCGAAGCATGTACAAATCTTTGATTAATAGGAAAGGTCGTTTTGGGACTGCTAGTATTTTACATAAAATCATTCTCAATGAAAATAAATATATTTGGAAGATGCGAAATCATATTTGGTTTTTGGCATCTTCTTTTTATCTCTGTTATTTTTCGGTATGTAAAGGTGTCGAAATCTAAAATGAAATCAGTTGAATTGTATTTTTTTAATTCAATTGTGAATCAAAAAGGGTCAATAATTAATATATGAATCAAAAAATGCATTTATGATGCAACAATGAATCATTTTTAATCCATAAAAGCGTTAAACCCTAATTAACTAACTATCCTTTTTTTGGCATGGATATTGCTTTTATTTTATAAAGGTATGAAATTTTAATGAGAGAGGGTGCTTTTATAATAAAAGAAGATTGAGGAAAGAAAGGATAAGAGCTGGTAATTTTACATAAAAGAACTTCACTCAACACATAGCGAAAGTGAAATATCAACAAGGACCATTGTACGTTCATTGTAATTCGTTGAGGAGCTGATGGTAGTAAAGAGACAGTATAAATAGAATTGCATTACCCGTCAATAGAATATACGCTGTGCAATATACATATAACGATTGTGAATATGGCCTCATTAAAACCAATGATGAAACGGGGATAGGACTGTAAACATTGTATTTTTGAATGAAAGATATCTACTAGGGTACCCATGAGCAGTGGTTTACTGCTTACAAAACGGTAAATTGACAGTTTTAAAGGATGGTGACAATAGTGGCACTTCAAACAAATGAATTGAAACATGGTCTCAAGACCAGGCATGTCACAATGATTTCTATAGGCGGGGTAATTGGGGCAGGGCTATTTATCGGAAGCGGAACCATAATTGATTCAGCAGGTCCTGGTGCGATTTTATCATATATAATCGCAGGATTGATGATCGTACTTATAATGCGTATGTTGGGTGAAATGGCTGTTGTAAATCCTGATAGCGGATCCTTCTCTACATATGCACATCAAGCATTCGGTCCTTGGGCCGGGTACACGATTGGCTGGTTATACTGGTTCAACTGGGTTATCATCATTGCTATTGAAACTACGTTATTGGGAACTATGATTCATGATTGGTTTCCTGGTATACCTATGTGGGCTGCCAGTCTGTCTTTCCCTATATTAATGACGATTACGAATATCTATTCAGTCAAAGCTTATGGAGAATTTGAATACTGGTTAGCTTTCATGAAAGTGGCTGCCATTGTAATATTCCTCTTCCTTGGTGCCGCCATGATTTTTGGATTGGTTCCGGGATTTGATTCACCAGGCCTTTCAAACATAACTGGAGCGGAAGGATTTTTACCAAAAGGTTTTCTGCCTGTCCTTCTTAGTGTGATATTCATTACTTTCTCTTTATCGGGAAGTGAGGTAGCTGCCATTGCTGCAGGAGAGTCTGAAAACCCTGAAAAAAACATTATTAGAGCCATAAACAGTGTCGTATGGCGTCTGCTTCTTTTCTTTGTTGGTTCAGTGACCGTGTTGGTTCTCGTAATCCCCCAAGGTGCTGAAGATTTACTGAAAACCCCCTATGCCAGCGTATTTGACATGGCAGGCCTGCCGGCAGCGGGTCAAATCATGAATATCGTAATCTTCACTTCATTGCTTTCTGTTTTGAATTCAGGCCTATATACTAGCTCTCGTATGTTATATTCTTTATCAAAAAAAGGTGATGCACCGAAAATCCTTTCCCGAGTGAATAAGCGGGGAATCCCGATTTGGGCGTTAATGGCAAGTGTTTTCTTTGCTTATGTGTTCACGACATTTAAATTTGTTTCCCCTGATAAATTGTTTGCTTTTCTCGCAAACAGCTCGGGAGGTGTCACGATGATCATGTATATCTTTATCGCCTTCTCCCATCTTTATTTACGGAAAAAGACGGAAAAAGAAAATCCCGGGACACTCAAAGTGAAAATGTGGCTATTCCCTTATTTAACCTATGCGACCATTGCCGTCTTATTTATTATATTCGTTGCTCAGGCGTTTATAGATTCCATGAGATTGCAATTCTTTCTTACAACCCTTCTCACGATTCTAGTTATTGGGTCATACTTCCTGTTTTATCATAAGAAAAACGTAATTGCTGCTGAACAAGAAGGAAAATTAAAAAATATCCACGTTAAGGAAGGGTAAAGGATACAGTATTTGTTTCAATTACAGAAAGAAAAGATTGACTATTCAAACAAAAGGCTGCTCTTAGTGGGCAGCTTTTTTTCTGGTTCCAAAAATGATTGCATTCATTTTATAGGGGCTGTTAATGTATGATCGTAACAATGACTGCCACCCCCTCTGATCAATTATGATGCTCATTCATTTGCAACTTTGAAATCCTTTGCTAGAATATAATCTATAGAAAAGATTAGGAGTGGTGACTGTGGCTGAAACTCCAGCTGAAGATTTGATTCATTATATTGCACCAAAAGGAGAGTATATCCCTTTTTCAGATGATACGGACTATATCGCTAAAGGATTGGAATGGAAATTATTCACTGCCCGTTCGGTTAAAAAAGAACTATTATACAAAAGCGGCAGTTTTCAAGCAAAAGTCAAATTGGCAGGTTATGAACAATATGGCAACGGACTTGACACTGTAGTCGTTCAATTTGAAAATGGTAAGCTTAGCTGCATTAACCCTTCCTATTTAAAGGAAATGCAAAGCTCCAGTTTCGGAAAAGAATTGTTGAGTGGACCGGTATCCGAAACATCCGCAGATTCAAATGATACTGATCAGGTGATGGAAGCACCAATTACGGAAAACCCCGGACAGCCAAGTGAAGAACCAAAAAAAGCAAAAACCAAAACTAAAAAGACGACAGCAAAACCTAAGTTGGACTTACCTGGGGAAAAAGTGCATTTCACCGCGACCGTCAAGGAGTTCACGGCAAAAATGAACCATTTCACTGGTGAAGAAGATGAAGTCATACTCTTGGAGAATGTCAAAGTGACAACGGAGCCTGTATTGACTATCGGCGATGCTTGGTGTGGATATAGCAAGACATTAAAAAAAGCTGAGCTCGAAGAAGGAGACGCAATCGAATTTGATGGAAAAGTGGTCGACAAAAAATACAATAAAGAAATACGCTATAAAATAAATAATCCATCAAAGTTAGTGAAAAAGGAAGGATAAACGCTTGAAGTTATATGGAGTAAGCCGCCGCTTACTCCTTTTTTTTATTGCAGTATTCATGCTTCTAAAGAAATGAATGCTTTCATTGTGAACGTATTAGAATAGAAGCGTCAACTCCTGGAATATATTCGTTTGTTGGAGCTACAGCTAAGAAACATTCTCCATTCGTATAGGATGGGGTTTTCGTTTTGTGGTTTCATATTTTCCAGTGTTGGGGATAATACATTATGATCATGCATTTATAAAAAGATTAGGGGGGATTTTTTATATGAAAGAATTATTTCAGTTATTGAAACAAGGTAATAAGTCGGCTTTCATTGCAGCCTGTGTGAATAGTATCATCGCTGTCCTAAAAGGGATTGCCTATTTCATGACAGGGAATGTCGCTATGTTTGCTGAAACTTTACATACATTGGGCGATGCTGCGAATCAGTTTTTCGTCTTCATTGGTTCCGCACTAAGTAAAAAGTCACCAACAGATCGATTCCCTGATGGTTTTGGACGTTTGGTTAACCTTGTATTACTAGGGGCAGTATTGGTTGTCGGGATCATGTCCTATGAAACGATTAAAGAAGGGTTCCATCACATTTTGCACCCTGTAGAATCAACTGGTATCCTTATTAACTTGTCCGTCCTTTCGTTAGCGGTTGTGTTGGAATCATATGTATTATTTAAAGCGATGAAAGAAGTGGTCCATGAGACTGGAATCGAGGCTAAAGGAGCAGCAGTCATATTCAAGAGCTTCTCAGGTTTAAAAAGGGCAAAACCAGCGACGAAATTAGTATTCATGGAAGATATGGTAGCGACCGGTGGCGGCGTCCTTGCGATAATTGCCATTTTATTAGCAAACTTCACTCCTTTCATCCAAGCGGAGGGAGTTGCTTCCGTCATGATCGGTCTTGGTATGTTCTATGTGGTTGGAAGGGTCTTTCTTGACAATGCTGCAGGTGCTCTTGGGGAAGCCGATATTGAAATGCGGCAAAAAATTGGAACGATGGTCATGGATGATCCAGACGTAAGGGATATACAGAAACTGGCCGTAATAAAAGAAGGGGAAGACTTTCATGTTGAACTTGAAGTAGAGCTTGATCCCCATATTTCTATCGCACAGGCGGACGATATTAAAGATCGGCTGTTTAATCAGATATTCAAGGAAAGAGGGGTAACGGATGTCATTATAGAATTTGATGAAAATGATGGTATCCCTAAATGGGAAGGTCAGATAAAAAAAGAATTGAATGAAATGAAAAAAGACAGGGAGTAGAAATAATGGCAGCATACTAAGTGTCATGATCATGAAATTTATTTGATTATAAAATCATGACACTAATGATAAGCCTGTTCAATTCATCACTTACTTTCCTTGGGTATGCATTATAAGCTATCATGGACTTAGTTACATAAAGAAGGATTATGGAGGGGGAATAAGGATGCATAAACAAGATATTAAGCTAGTTGCACTTGATATGGATGGTACGCTTCTCAATAAGGCTGGAGAGATATCTGAAGAAAATCGGAGAGCGATAAAAGAAGCTGAAAATCAAGGGGTTTTTGTGGTATTGAGTACAGGAAGATCCTATGCGACATGCAGTGATTTTGCAAAGTCAATGGAGCTTCAATCATATCTCATAACGGTAAACGGAAGCGAAATTTACGATAATCAAGGAAAACTGGTGGAAAGGAATATCGTCGATAGCGATTCCATACAATGGATGTGGGAATTAAGCCAAAAACATGGTACACATTTCTGGGCCATTAGCTGCGATAATATTTACAGAGCTGAAATGCCTGAGAAAATCCATGATTCGCAATGGCTTAAATTCGGATTTGATACAGATGATGAAAGCATCCGCCAAATCATCATGGATGAACTGGTTTCAAAAGGAAACTTTGAAATAAGCAATTCAAGCCCGACGAATATAGAAGTCAATGCCATGGGCGTCAATAAAGCGAAAGCGATAAAGCTCGTATGTTCATTGCTCGGCATTACCATGGAGAATGTTATGGCGGTGGGTGACAGCCTTAATGACCTTGCAATGATTTCTGAAGCAAAAGTGGGTGTGGCAATGGGAAACGCCCAAGAAATTGTGAAAGAAAAAGCAGATTGGATCACAGCGACAAACGAAGAAGATGGGGTAGCTAAGGCCATTCATAAATGGGTGCTTTCAAATTGAATCGAAACTGTATATGGGTATTCCATATACAGTTTTTTTATTGAAATGGCGCTGCATGACAATTAAATTTTAGCTACTGAATTAATTTCTTGAAAATTGCGTCTTTTAGAAGTATGATAATCTTGTAGTGTTATATTTTGGTAATATATTAATAATGGGAGGTTTAAGGATGACTAGTAGTTTGCCTGAACAATGGTGGAATCAATTATCTTTACCAGTAATCTCAGCACCTATGTTTTTAATATCCGGTCCTGAGTTGGTGAAAGAATGCTGTTTGAATGGGGTGATCGGCTCTTTTCCAGCACCGAATGCGCGGCCGATAGAGGTACTGGATCAATGGATGGGTGACATAAACGATACATTGATTGCAGTGAAGGATAAAGAACCAGGCTCAAAGATAGCTCCGTGGGCAATGAATATGGTTGTTCACCGTACATATAGCAGGCTTGAAGAAGAGTTGGAATTGGTCAAAAAGCATCAGCCTCCCATCGTCATTACATCATTAGGTTCACCAAAACATGTGGTGGATGTCGTACATAGCTATGGCGGGTTGGTCTTTTCGGATGTCAGCTCTGTGGATTTTGCAAAAAAAGCTGCGGAGTCAGGTGTGGACGGATTGATCTTGGTTGCTGCAGGAGCAGGCGGTCATGCTGGTGAGATAAATAGCTTTGCTTTCGTGGACAGCGTAAGGACATTCTGGGACGGCATCATTTTGCTTGCCGGATCCATAAGTACTGGTCACAGTATTTTGGCAGCTCAGGCAGCTGGAGCGGATCTTGCATATATGGGTACACGTTTTATCGTGGCGAAAGAGAGCAGGGCAAATGATGAATATCGTGAAATGCTTGTCGATTCTGACCATGATGACATCATCTTGACTGATGCATTTTCAGGCGTTAATTGTAATATGCTTAAGCCGAGCATAAGGAAGGAAGGATTGGACCCAGAACAATTAGCCAAAAAAGAAAAAGTCGATTTTGACAGCATGTCCAAATCGTCTGAATCTAAAGCGTGGCGTGATATTTGGTCAGCGGGTCATGGTGTGGGAGCGATAAAAAAAATAGATACCGCTGCAGGCATCATAAAACAATTAGAAAAAGAGTATCACGAGTCCTTGAAGAAATTGACCGGACAGGCGGAAAAATTAAAGGGAATTATATCGAAATGATATGAAAGCGCTTTATTTAATTATGTTAATATAGCCAATAAAAAGGGTATCCATTATGGGTACCCTTTTTTTGCCATGAAATATCAGAGCTAATTCATAATGAACTTATCAGCTTAAAAAGCAATCTAAATAGGATTTAATGATAAAAGCAGTAAATATAGGATGTATGGCTGTGAAAAAATATTGATAAAAAGATGGATAAATGTTATATTATTTTCATGATAATGACCAAATGAACAATCTAGTCATAAATTATTAGTTGTTTAAAAAGCAATATATATCTAGGTGAAGATAAAGAATTTTAAATATAACTTAATTTTGTATTCTTCCGTTTTCACCGAGATAGATTAAATAAACGGCATATTCGTCGTATAGGAGGGCTTGGTAGGCGTGTTAAAATCTTTAAAGGGTGAATTTTTAGCCATAATAAAACATCCTATGATACTCATTTCCATAATAGGGATCATACTGATTCCTTTATTATATAGCGGCACGTTCCTTTGGGCATTTTGGGATCCATATGGTAAGGTGGACCAATTGCCTGTAGCCATTGTCAATTTGGATGAGGGTGCGGAGTTCAATGAAACGGAACTTACAATAGGAAAAGATTTAGTCAAGGAGTTAAAGGAAAAGAAGGATTTCGATTGGCATTTCGTCAGTCAAAAAGAAGCCAATGAAGGCCTGGAAAATCAAGATTATTACATGAAAATAGAAATTCCGAAAAACTTTTCGAAGAATGCAACTACCTTGCAGGAGGACAATCCGAAAAAACTTGATTTAATTTATACGTCCAATGAAGGGTTCAATTATATATCCACTAAAATAGGTGATGCAGCTTCGGAGAGAATCAAAGGGGAGGTTTCGTCGGCGGTTACGAAAACCTATGCGGAGTCTATGTTCGATAATTTGAACGAAGTGGCTGACGGACTCAAAAGTGCCAGTGATGGGGCTGGAGAATTGAAAGACGGAACAGATACAGTGAAGAACGGCACCAGTGAACTTGGTGAAGGGATTATCTCAGCTAAAGAAGGTTCCAAAAAAGTGGATGAAGGAATTGATTCCCTTCATTCAGGTTCTGTCGAAATCCATGAAAACCTGGAAAAATTAGCTGAAAAATCATTGACCTTTTCGAATGGGGTCGGTTCGGCAGCTGCCGGATCAAAGGAACTTAATCAAGGGTTACAACAGTTCAGCTCTGGTGTTGGGCAAATGAAAGATGGTCAATCCGAGCTTTTGCAAGGAGCCAAGAAATCTGAAGCGGGAACTGGTGAATTGGCCTCTGGATTGCAGCAGTCATTAGAGGGCTTCAATCAAATAGAAGAAAAGCTGCCCGCTTTGACTGAGGGAGCAAATGGTGTTGCGGCTGGTGCCACCCAGCTTTCAGGTTCATTGTCTGAATGGAGTGCAGCATCGAACGAAGCAAAAGCGGGGGCATCTGAAGTTTCGGCAGGTTTGGATGAGGTTATTTCCGGATTGGAACAACAATCTGAAGCTACGGATGATCCTGCAGAGAAAGCGCGTTTGGAGGGAGTGATTTCTTCTCTAACACGCATCAGTGAAGGTAGTAAAGGAGTATCTGAAGGAGTTGGGAAACTATCGGCCAGTGCAACCGAAATTGCTAAAGGCTCTAATAGCCTTAGTGATGGAGCCAATCAGTTAGGTGAAGGCACAAGTTCGTTAAGCGACGGTTTCACGCAATTGAAGCAAGCTCAGGGTAAACTCGCCAATGGGGCGAATGAACTGAAAAATGGCCAAGGTCAACTGGTGTCTGGTTTGACAACATTTGGCGACAGTATCGATTCAGCGCAGAGTGGCCTTGGACAATTAACGGAAGGCAGCAATAACTTGGTGAGCGGGCTTGATCAGCTTGAAGATGGTTCCAAGCAATTATCAAGTGGAACCTCACAGCTTTCCGAAGGTTCGAAAGGTCTGGTTACAGGAACGGATAGATTGAAGGAAGGTTCAAACAGCCTAACTAGTGGTATGGGAGAACTGGCGAATGGAGCCATTAAGTTACAAGATGGAATCGCCAAAATTTCTGATGGATCTGCAGAATTACATGACGAATTGAATGACGGGGCAAATGAAGCAGGCAAGATCAAATCCAATGAAGAAGTGTATGACATGTTTGCAAGCCCAGTTAAAGTGGATAAATTACCAATTAATAATGTACCGAACTATGGCACTAGTTTTGCACCATATTTAATTTCATTGAGTTTATTTATCGGGGCTATCGTTCTGACGATCATTTTCCCGTTAAGAGATCCTGCTGTTAAACCTGCGAGTGGATTTAGCTGGTTTATTAGTAAATACGGCGTCATGGCACTCATCGGAATCTGTCAAGCCATATTGGTGGACTCGATTTTAATTTTAGGTCTTGGAATCGATGTTACGAGCCTGCCGCTGTTTTTTGCAGTAAGCATTCTTGCTAGCTGCACATTCATGGCAATCATCCAGTTCCTGGGTTCAGCCTTTGACAATCCAGGCCGGTTCATAGCATTATTGATTTTGATTCTCCAACTGACCAGCAGTGGCGGAACATTCCCAAATGAATTAGTACCTGGTTTCTTGCAAGGATTCACACCGTTCCTACCGATGACTTATTCCATTAATGCTTTTCGTGCTGTCATCTCAACAGGAGATTATAGCTTCATGTGGCATAATCTTGCCATATTGGCGATATTCCTCGTTACGGCATTAACCTTATCACTTCTTTACTTTATTTATCGGTATAAGAAAATGAAAGGTACATTGAATGAAAATCAGGAAGAAGCAACTGTACAATGATCAAAAAAACAGCGACCCAGATGGGTCGCTGTTTTTTTGATAAATATCAGGTAATAAGTGAAATGCAGGAAAATAAAAGTTTCCCTAAAATAACCCCATCTTTAGATTTTCATACAGGCAATGGTTTGTTTGTGACAAAACATTGGTGCAGCATGAACCATGAAGTAAGTATTAAACACCTATACCCTTGTCTTTTGGGATGCAGGTGCATATTTCTTCATCGGATTTTTTGCAATGACTTCCTTTAAATAAGGATGGCCGGAAGGACCTGGTTTTCTCATAAGCTCCATTAGGTAAGAAATATCGTCCATGGCCCTGTGTGTTTGAAAATTGGTGATATTATGTGCCTGCAGTAATGTTAAGAGTTTACTATTCTCAAATCCATATTGCTTCCAAGGTACATTCCGCATCGTACAGTACCACTTTTGATCATTGATTTCCGGATACATTTGGTAGAGAAAACTTCTATCGAACGAAGCATTATGTGCAAAAATCGAATCGGTACGGTCAATGAAGGTTTTAATTTTTTCATCATGAAAACTCTTTCCTTCTACGGAGCTGTATGGAATTCCATGAATTCTGTATGCTTGATCATAATTCCTTCTTGCACCATAGGAGAGAGGCTCCCTTAAAAATGATTCTTGATCAATAAGATTAATGATTTCCCCTGTTTCACTGCTGTATGTAAAGAGTATAAGGGCAAGCTCGATAATTTCATCTGAAGAGGGACGTAAACCAGTTGTTTCTACGTCGAGTACCAAACCTAATCTATTAGTCAATTTTTTTTCCTCCAGTTGGGTTACATTCTTCTATTATAACTGACATGGAAGAGCTATTGAAAGTGTAATGATCGTTTTAAAGGATTTGAAAAGGTAAAAATGAACTAACGACACTAAAAAAAGATAGAGATTCCTTTTTTAAAGCAATCTCTATCTTTTTTATCCATATGTTCATACGCAGTGCAAAATGTTATCCAATTCATGTTCGGCAATTTGTACGAATTCTTCGTTTTTTTGAAGACTGAAAATGTTTTTGGATTGCTTAATATAGTGCAGTCCTTCTTCAGGTTGTTGCAGATGAACCAGATTCTTACCAGTTAAAAGATGGAGTTCAGCATATAAATATAGTGATTCTATCGAATTACAAATGTTGATCCCTTTAAGGGTATAATTTAATGATTCCTGATAATAATGGAGTTCAGTCAATGTTTGTGCTAATCCATGAATGATCTTCACGATAATGGTACCTTCCTGATTCACATGGGGAATATTCTCGATAAATTCAAGTGCTTCATGGAAGATGGTGATGGCTTCTTCATAATTTTTCGTTTTAAAATGGATGATTCCGATATTATTTAAAACTTCTATTTCCTGTTGATGAAGAATGACCCTTTTACCCATGGTAATCTGCATGGCCTCATTCAATAATTTTATAGCCTTTTGTTTGTCCTTGTACAAATAAAAAAAAGAGATGCCTTCATGCCATTTTAAGAATT
The DNA here is from genome assembly GCF_018613135.1 of Bacillus sp. ISL-57. NCBI lineage: Bacteria > Bacillati > Bacillota > Bacilli > Caryophanales > Bacillaceae > Bacillus > Bacillus sp. ISL-57. The sequence continues at coordinate 159,824 of NZ_JAGGQV010000010.1, forward strand.
GATAAAATGATATCGATTTTTCCGGAGCAGTTGCCATTTCTTTTTGGACGATTTCATAAATTGCTTCATAATTACGTGTCCGTTTGTATTTGTTAATCAAAAGTTTAATGGTTTCTATGTAATTATAAATCGGTTCATTTTTGGTAGTGAAGAAATACGGAAGGTCAACTTTAAGTTTATCCGCAAAAAGTGCCAATTCATCAATGGTTGGAGAAGTGATGCTTCTTTCATAATCTGACAGGGCATTAGGTTCACATATATCCTTAGCCAGTTCTTCTCTTGTAAGATTTTGTTTTATTCGTAATTCGTTGATAACAGAGCCAACCTCTATTTTCATTACAATTGCTCCTTTGTACCTATGTCTAGAATTCTATTTTAACATAATTTAATTTTTATCAGTAAGATAATTGAAAGATAGTATGATATAACTACTATACGTGTTTTCCTTGGGTATCAACCAACTAAAAAATAATTAAGAAGAAGCGATTAAACTTAAAATGAAGTCTTTTCTATATAAAGTGAGAAAGGGATATAATTACAGCTTATAGCAATCATTTGACTTGGAGTATAAGAATAAATAAAAAGAGGCGGCAATCTGCCGCCTCTAAAGCTTTTAATTTCCAATGAATTGTTGAGTCCAATAGTGGGCGTATTTCCCTCCGGTTACATGCCCGATTCCAATGTGCGTATAGTTCTTGTTAAGGATATTGGCCTTATGTCCAGGGCTGTTCATCCATGATTTCATGACTGCATCCGCACTAGGTTGACCTGCAGCGATATTTTCCCCTGCGTACTCGTATCTGATCCCAAAGGATTTCATCATTTCGAAAGGCGATCCATAACTGGGGCTTGTATGATTGAAATAATTATTATCACGCATATCTTCAGATTTTAGAATGGCTACGTTGGAAATGGCTGTATCCATTTTAAGTGAAGGGAGGCCTGATTTTGCCCGTTCTTCATTAACTAAACTAAGTATCTGCCGTTCAACTGATTGACTTTCTTTGCGATTAACCGTCGTATTGGATGATTCGGGAAGATTTATGATTTGTCCGATTCGAATTTGATTTGCATCGTTGATAGCAGAGTTCGATTTAAGTAATTCGTCAATGCTGACATCATATTCAGAAGCGATTTTCGTTAAGGTATCTCCTTCTGCCACCTCGTAAGTATTGGCTCCGAGTGCAACTTTCGGAGATAGAAGTGATAGTGACAGTGCTGATAAAAGGATGATCTTTTTCATTTTAATTCCTCCTAGTAGAATATCTGGATTGGAAGTATAGTATCCTATAAAAATAGTTTTGTGTAAAATTAGCTCATTCTCATTCTTTATAGGACTAGGAAAAAGGGATAGTATGAGAATATACATAATACGGGTCCATGTAACTTGGCAGATGATATGGCAAATCCAAATCATAGGTCTATTTGATAAATTGGAATGATGAATTTCTGGAAAAAAAGAATCAATTTACGTTTCCAGTCCTTGTTTGTCAGGGTAAATAATAAGTACATCTAAACGATATAGTTATATGGAACTAAAAAGGAAGAAACTAATCAATTATCCCAAGGGTGGAGCTTGTATGGATTTAAAGGCAGGGAAAGTGTTTTGGAAGGATACATTTGAAGCGAGAAAATATCCCATGTTGGAGGAAGACCTTTCATGTGATGTTTGTATAGTAGGGAGCGGCTCTTCAGGGGCACACTGTGCCTATTTTTTGGCAGAGACTGGTCTGAATGTCGTCCTGATCGATAAAAGGGATATAAGTGAAGGAAGTACGGTTGCGAATACTGGACTTTTACAGTTTTCAAATGATAAAACATTAACTTCCCTCATTCATAGTTTTGGAGAAGAAGCTGGGACACGGCATGTTCAGCTTTGTTTGGACGCCATTCGGACACTTGAGAAAGAGATTGTTCCAAGTTTAAAGGAAAATCCGGATTTTAAAATAAGAAAAAGCTTGTACTATGCATCCAATCCCAAGGATGTTCCTAAGCTTAAAGAAGAATATAGGAATCTTAAAACCCGCAATTTTCCTGTTGAATATTATACTGAAAAAGAGATTAACAGGAAATTTTCGTTTCCGAAAGCAGGAGCGCTGGTTACAGATAATGATGCTGAAATCAATCCTTATAAACATGCACATTTATTGATTGAAAAGGCAGTTTCGAAAGGCGTACGTGTCTATGCAAAAACAAAAATCAATGGAAAGATACTAAAAGAGAATCAAACCCAGTTATTTACCGAAACGGGTCACACGGTACATGCACAGACGGTCATCTTCGCAACTGGTTATGAAGCCCAAGAAGAAGTGAAAGATAAAAATGCAGTGATTCTCAGTTCATATGCCATAGCAACAAATCAAATAGCCGATCAAGCTAAATGGCATGATAATATGATGATTTGGGAAACGGCACGGCCTTATTTATATGCAAGAAAAACTCCTGACAATCGAATTATCATTGGTGGCCTTGATGAATCGACCGGTTATCTGGAGAAAAGAGATTCAATGATTTTGAACAAAAGAGATAAATTAATAAAGCAGCTTGTCAATCTGTTTCCAGAATTAAAGAATCGGATTTGGGCTGATTATTATTGGGGAGCTTTTTTTTGTGAGACCCATGATGGTTTACCGACAATAGGAATGTATCCTGACTATTCTAATTGCTACTTCTTATTGGGTTATGGCGGGAATGGAACGGTTTACAGTGTCATCCTTTCCCAAATCATCAGGGATTTGATTACAAAGGGAGGACAGGAGGACTCGGCATTGTACGTTAAGGAAAGGCATTTTTCAAAAAGTATTGTCCATTAAGACAGGTATCTCTTCATCATGAATAGAATTAAGTAGACAGCTGAATATACGGAGGGATTCTTCGATGTGGTTTAAGGAATTGGAAACAGAAAGGCTACATTTAATCGAAATAGGTCACCATCATGCCGAGAGTCTGTTTGAAATCCTCTCTAAAGATGAAGTGACCAAATATGATGGGATGGAAAGTTTAACTCTAGTAGAAGATGCCCGCCGCTTAATCGACTCGTTTAAAAGTGCTTATATAAACAAGCGAGGGATGCGGTGGGGAGTCATTCTAAAGGATTCAGGCAAATTCATCGGTACTGTTGGCCTGCATCAATTGAGCCTAGCCAACAAACGCGCCGAAATAGGATATGAAATCCATCCTGAATATTGGAGGAAACACTTTACGTCTGAAGCTGTCAATGAAGTACTGCGCTATTGTTTTGAAGAATTGAGACTAAATAGAATCGCCGCTTTAACTTTCAAGGATAATATTGCATCCAGAAACCTTCTGAAGAAATTTGGATTCAAAGAGGAAGGCAACCTCAGAAGTTACCTATTCCTTCGTGATCAGTCGCATGATGCCCTGGTATTTTCCTTGTTGAATACGGAGTATTGCCAGTTAAGGCAACAAAGTGTTCTGGAATCTTATAGATTTTAGTTTGGTATAGAAATTTAAGCAGCTTCTAAGACCTTAGTTCGGTATTGTATCGGACTCAGGTCTTTTAATTTTACCTTCATTCGTTTGTGGTTATAGTATTGAAAATAATCATCTGATTCCTTTTCAAAGTGCTCCATACTTTCAACTATATTGCAGCTAAGAATAAAGCAGCAGAGGCCAAGTTGGCGGTAATCAATTTAAGGGAAGAAGAAGCAGAAGCATACGGGAATATGAAACACTGGGAAATGCATTTGAGAGCACGAAAGAAGAGATCAATGCTTTGAAGTATCGCGTGAGGATAAGTATACAAGATGGATCAAGTAGGAGAGGAAGCTAATTGGCAGCTGCAAGCAAACTAAAAAAAACAAATTTTAAACGAAGCAGAGTTATATAGTTATCGTGATACTTTGAAAGAAGTTAAATTCCTTCCATGATCTTCCACAATTGCGCCATATTGAGGAAGATCATTATTGAACTTACGCTTTACTTCAAGTACATTATTTCACAAAGTTAATATTCATAAATGATAATGGAATGCGCAGTATTCTTGTACTGCGCAGCTGGAAAGTTGTTCTTCTTAAAGATAAGCGCCCTACAGATCATAAAGAGAAAGTGGGTTAATCCTTTACATCTTCCTTGCATATTTCACTAACTAGCTGCCATAACGCGTTGTTATCTTTATTTTTCGGTCCAAACCTATTACAATTTTCATATTGAGGCTTTGAATTCCTTTATTTTTTGCATTAAACCCTAATAAATTTTTCAGAGGTAACTAATTATTATGTCGTTTGTTAACTTCAATCGTAATGAACTCCGGCAAATAGCTGGGAGTACATCCTTTTGCTACTATTTCATCTTTGTAAAGACCCGTTTTCTCACCAAGTTTAATACAACGTGCACGATTCTTTTCATCATAAACGCCTATCCAGCCTGCGGTGAAATTCATAGCCCATTGAACTTCCGGTTCTTCCTGCGTAATATTAGCTTCTAATGCAGATAGCAAGTCTGCGGTGTTATCAGGCGGTGTTTGTCCAGTCCATCTCAATCGCCCTTGATAATACCAGAAAGCTCGCCTTTGAAGAGCAGAAGGACTATTTTCCCATGACTCCATCAATGCAATTTTCTTCTTGTCTTTGGTGAGCTGATTAGCCATTAACCAATCCATTAAGTTATTTCGCTCATCATAAGAGTGAGTCTGCATATCCTTATCAAGCTTATTTAGCACGTCTTGTGAAAGAAGTTTTTTGTCCATAATTAAGATTGCCAATAGTCTGGGCAAAAACTCTTCGGTTGACCAAAGTTCCATAGCTAGTTCGTGATCTTTTTTAATGTCCTTCGCGATTTTTCGTAAGTCGCCTAGCTTTGTTTTACTATTGATCTGAAGTAGAATGTTTTCTGCTTTTGACGAGCGTTTTATTTCAGTATCTTTTTTTTCATCCATTTTATACAACTCCTTTATTAAAGCGCTGTTTCATACTATGTCCTTGACGGGTATATCAGCCATCCACCGAGGATAAGTAATAGGGATGGTTGTTAATACAAATTGAGAAATGTTAAAAATTGTTATTCCCCGAAAAAAGAATGCAAATCCCGAGGAGGCACCACAATAACCATAATACTGAAGAAAATCCCAATTAGTATCGACATAAATGGCCCTCCCGCCAAAGCTATTGCCTTCTGGCGTTTATCTAAATTTCCATTCTACATATCCGGCGTAGGACCAATATGTACCTGTAAATGAAGCCTTCCAACTTCAAGTTTTCTTTATTTCCTTCATTTCTGCTTCCTAGAACATGTGACTTTGAAATGAAATACACCAATACCGTGTCCAATTTCATGCATTAATACACTTATCGGGATAGTTATGACTAAAACAGTCAAAATATTAACATGATTAACTCTTTCACTACCAATATCTTCCATAAGTTAAAGTATACACCAAATTTGAATTATTTGTTTTGTCCTTCATACCTCAATTGACATATTGACCCGACTATCAGTTACTTTTTCTTTACATTGTATAAGTTATCCTTTCCTCACCTTCTCAATAAGAAGAGAGAAGATGATTTTTAAACATTTGACTCTGGATAACTTCAATATGGAGACTAAACAGTCCATAGTTCAAGTGGGAATTTTCACAATCTATAATAGGTTATTGTTCCACAATCTGGCCCGTTTGTGGAATACTGTTTTTCGATAAATAAAACCTTTTTACACAACATCCAAAGGATTAAAACGGTGCAACTTTTATAAAATGTACGACTTTGTTTCAATACCACACCTAACGGTCCTTTTTGAATATATTGTTAAATCTTTTTTCCATGTTTGAAAGGTTAGAATTTTTTTCTCAGAATTAGGTTCCTCGGTTTCAAATAAGGCTTCCAAGTTTTGAAGAGTGGTATGTTTGCTGTTTTTATTATACACTTTATCAAATTATCTTTATGCTGGTTTTTGAGATTGCAGGTGAGGGAATGCACTTGAAACCATTTGCTGATTTTATAATTGTTCATAATGTTTTACCTGTTCCCGCAATAGCCGTAACTCATCATGTTTCATTTTAAACTCGGCACTGTCATCTTTTCTTCGGTTGAGTTCCTCATTCAAATTTTTAGCCTCATTATAAAGCTCTAAGTAAACTGTTTCAATGAAGTAAAGCTCGTTGATTATATTGTTCTTACCATTTTATTTCAAAGATTTGTTCAATATTTGGAAAGTAAACATCATCACTTTCAGATATTCCGATAGACCTTGAAACAGGTTTGTTTAATTCTATCGTTTCAGGAATGCGTCTGCTCCACGTATTTCTGCCGATTCCGGTTTCCTTTTCTAAGAAAAGATAAGTTAGTTTTTGTCCTTTGAATTTGTTTTTTATCTCTAGCGCCATTTCTTTGAGCTGCTCGTCACTATAGTTGGAAGGTCTGCCCTTACCACCCCGTCCATTTTGTGATTTAGTCATATCTGTCCTCCTCCATCAATTATGAATCAACCATTGCTTTTTGATTCTTGTATTTGATCAGCTTCATTATTAATTTTGTCAGCCAGTTGGCTAAGCTTACAAAGTGTTCAGGAATCATAAAGTTTTTAGTTTGGTATAGAAGATTGCAGCTGGCCTAAAGTGCCATTTTTTTATTTGCAGATGATTTTATATCAGTACAGGACAATATACATATTTTTCATGTTAAAATGGTATGCGAATTCATTAATCGGTCCGGATGGACATGAAAAGGAGCAAAATCATTGTGAAGATATTATTTCCGTTGCTTGCGGTCCTGGGCGGAATCACCATTGCCATACAAGGACAAATCAATGGTGGGTTAGGAAAAAAAGTGGGGGTCATTGAAGCTTCCTTCATTTCGTTTGGAATCGGGACACTCGCTTTGTTATTTATTGTTTTGTTTGCGGGAAATGGAAATATTTCCGCAATCGGTTCCGTACCCAGATGGCAATTAATAGGAGGGATTTTAGGGGCTATTTATGTCATAGTGATCGTACTGGTCGTCCCTCAGATTGGAGTGGCACCGGCAATGGTCGGGGTTATAGCAGGCCAGATAATTATTGGGGCAGTCATTGATCATTTCGGTCTATTTGGAGGCGTACGCATCCCATTGGATGGGAAAAAAGTGGCAGGAATTTGTTTGCTTTTCGTGTCATTATATTTGTTTAATCATAAATGAAGAAGTTGCACTTTTGTTTGAAACGACGGGTACATATGGGGGAATATTTCTATTCCCCTATAGTTAATGCCTATTATTTGGAGATTGATTATAGCGAACTATATATTTTAACGAAGTAATGCATTATCCTGCTAAAATATATTATTTGAAAGGGGATAGTTTGCTAGGGAAGTTGTCTCAGTAATCAACTTGATATGAATTATTAGAATATTTAGAAATGAATAGTTGAGGGAACCTAAATGAATACTGATTTGAGGTGTTTGTAAAAACTCCTGGAAGTCGGAAGTCCTTTTAGGTGATCATTTCTATTTACCTAGTATCTAGATCGAATTGATTAGCAATTAATTACTATATTGTGAAAAAGTACTCACCGGTTTATTGATTTTTTGATTTATTCGTAATATACTTAAAATTCAACATCTTTAATTCGAGGTATAGTATCCTTGGCGAGGTAAAAAAAGGTGATTTTTTACCTAGTAAACTGCATTAATTGCTTTTTTTAGGTAGAAATTAAGATTTATGCAAACGGTTCGCTAATTGTTTTAGGTGAATTTCTGCAATGAATGCTTCTACTTTTCCTCGCAATCATTATATGTACTATACGGAAGATTAATAGGTGTTAGAAGGATAATCTCTTAAATGGGAATATTCTAAGAAAGATTAAAGATGAGGGGGAATATTTTTTGAAAAAGTCTAAATTTTCAGTGCTAGCTCTTCTTATGGCCATCATGCTTATGCTTGCGGCATGCAACGGCGGTTCGAAGGAAACTTCGAATGAAAAAGAAGGCGGCTCGGGTGACTCATCCGGATCAAAAGTATTAAACGTAAACAATTCGAGTGAACCTGGTTCGCTTCACCCTGCAAATGCACAAGGTACTCATGAATCATGGATCCTTGAACATACGTTTGAGGGATTAACAAAGAAAACGGAAGAAGGCAAAATCGTCCCTGGTTCTGCAGAATCATGGGAAATCAGTGAAGATGGATTAACTTGGACTTTCAAATTGAAAGATGGTTTGAAATGGTCAAATGGAGATCCACTTACAGCCAATGATTTCGAATACGCTTGGAAATATGCTTTGAAACCGGAAACGGCTGCAGATTATGCTTACCAACTTTATTATCTTAAAGGCGGGGAAGCATACAACAGTAAGAAAGGGAAAGAAGAGGATGTAGGGGTTAAAGCGACAGACGAACATACATTAGTCGTTACTTTGGAACAGCCTACACCATATTTCCTTGACTTGACTTCTTTCTATACTTTCTATCCAATCGATAAAAAGGTACAGGAAGAAAATCCAAAATGGGCTTTGGATGCAAAAACTCACGTTTCAAACGGGCCGTTCAAATTAACGGAATGGAAACATAAAGAAAGCCTGAAAATCGAAAAGAATGAAAATTACTACGATAAAGATAAAATCAAATTGGATGCAGTTAACTTTGCTCTAATTGAAGATGAGAATACAGCATGGCAAATGTATCAGAGTGGCGAATTGGATCTCGCTTATCCACTGCCAGTAGATATTCAAGGTCAAATGGTCAATTCTGATGATAAAGAATTCAAAATGGGCAAAGAACTTGCCGTTTACTATTACAACTTTAATACAGAAGTGAAACCTTTCAATAATGCCAAAGTGAGGAAAGCGCTTTCAATGGCTATCGAGCGTCAAAAAATCACCGAAAATGTTGCTCAAGGCGGACAAAAGCCTGCTTTCGGCGTAGTCCCTCCGGGTATTCCTGATGCATCTGGAGATTTCCAGGAAAATACAGGTAACCTATTTAAGGAAGACGTTGCTGAAGCTAAGAAATTGTTAAAAGAAGGACTTGCTGAAGAAGGCATGAAAGAATTACCTGAGTTTTCAATTTTGTATAACACTTTAGATTCACACAAGAAAATTGCTGAAGCGGTTCAAGGAATGTGGCGTGATAACCTGGGTGTTGAAGTGACACTTGAAAATGCAGAATTCCAAGTTAAGCTTGACCGTGAAAAAGCTGGTGACTTTGAAATTTCCCGTGCAGGATGGGTTGGTGACTATGTCGACCCGATGACATTCATGCTTTGGGAAACGGACGGCGCCTATAATGATGCAGGTTGGTCAAACAAAGAATATGATAATTTATTAAAAGAAGCAAAATCTACAATGGATCCAAAAGAACGCATGGATGCTTTGCATAAAGCAGAGAAAGTCATGATTGACGAAATGCCTATCCTTCCGGTTTACTTCTATACAAAACCATATATGGTTAAATCGAATGTTACTGGAGTTTTTGCTCCAATTAACGCTTATCCGAACTTTATTTACGCGGATAAAAAATAATAGAAGGATAATAGAGAAATGGGAGGTATGTCCGATTAAGGACATACCCCATTTTTCAATTGCGAATTTGAATATTTCATGAATTCATTTCCGTTTTCAACTTCTTAGAAAATCGATGATTGGGGTGATTACCATGTTGAGATATACATTAAACCGTTTTAAATGGGCGATTATTACTTTATGGGCTGTTATTACATTAACGTTCATCATAATGCATACGATTCCGGGAAATCCATTTGCAAAAGAAGGGGCCATGCCTCCTGCTGTTTATGAAAACCTTCAAGTCCACTATGGATTGGACAAGCCGTTGTTGACCCAATATGGGAATTATTTATTGGAAGTCGTTCAATTTGATTTTGGTCCTTCTTTGAAATCTTCATCCATTTCCGTGAATGATTACATTATGAAGGGGTTTCCGGTGTCATTGCACTTAGGGGCACAAGCTTTGGTGATTGCCATCTTCTTTGGCCTCATTTTGGGTGTCGTGGCATCACTGAAAAGAAATAAATGGCCCGACTATTTATCAATGATCATTGCCATCGTAGGGATTTCCGTTCCTAACTTTATCCTGGCGACTATTTTAATCAATTATTTTGCAATTAAATGGAATATATTCCCTGTTGCTACATGGGCGACATGGCAGCATACCATTTTACCATCCATTGCCCTTTCCATGATGCCGCTTGCATTCATCGCTAGACTGATGCGGACAAGCATGCTTGAAGTAATGGGGCAGGATTACATTTTGACAGCAAAAGCCAAAGGATTGAAACGGAGCGGTGTCATAATCAAACATGCGATTCGGAATGCGTTATTGCCGATTATCACGGTTCTGGGCATCCTTACGGCTAATATCGTGACAGGAAGCTTCATCATTGAACGTATTTTTGGTATTCCGGGCATGGGAGATATGTTCGTAAAGGGAATATCCAACAGGGACTACCCGGTGATTCTTGGTTCCACAATTGTGTATAGTGCGGTGCTTATTCTATTGATATTCATCGTTGATATAGCCTATACGTTGATTGATCCTAGAATTAAAGTGACGGGGGAGAAGAAATAATGGCAGATAAAGTGCATTTAACCGAAGATATGTTCCAACCCGCCGAAGGCAACTTTAAGGAAGCTGAGAAAATAGCAAGACCTACAGTTTCATATTGGTCTGACGTCTGGCGTCGATTTAAAGAAAATAAGCTGGCCATGACTGGATTTGTTCTTATAATCCTCTTGGTCTTGATGGCGATTTTTGGTCCGTACATTAACGGATATACTTATTATGGACAAGATTTCGAGAAAAAAAATCTTAGCCCAAATAGCGAGCATTGGTTTGGAACGGATTCATCAGGAAGGGATCTATTTACGCGAGCTTGGTACGGTGCAAGGATATCCTTGTTCATTGGATTGATGGCAGCGCTGATCGACTTTTTAATTGGTGTCCTTTATGGCGGGATTTCTGCCATTCGCGGTGGACGCACGGATAATATCATGATGCGTTTCGCTGAGGTGATCTATGCGATTCCATACCTATTGATGGTTATCTTAATGATGGTCGTATTAAAACCTGGTATTCTGCCGATCATCATTGCGATGTCGATTACGGGGTGGATTCCGATGGCGCGACTGGTACGGGGCCAGGTTTTACAACTGAAAGAGAATGAATATATCCATGCTGCAACAATCTCTGGAGCCAATACAAGCTGGACTTTAAGAAAACACATGATTCCAAATACAATGGGACCAATCCTTGTCAATTTAACGTTGACTGTACCTACAGCCATTTTTGCCGAAGCGACACTTAGCTTTTTGGGACTGGGAGTGCCGGCACCTCAGGCAAGCTGGGGAACTCTGACAAGTGATGCACTGGGAAGTATTCTGGTAGGGAATTTCTATCAACTTTTAATCCCGGCAATATTGATTTCATTAACGATGTTCGCTTTCAATGTGGCTGGTGACGGATTGCAGGATGCCTTAGATCCAAAACTACGGAAATAAATGAGCCCTAACATAACGATTTGATATTACTAGAATAGGAGGGACGATGATGGAGAACCTATTAGAAGTCAACGATTTACAAATCACCTTCCATACTTATGCAGGAAAAGTGCAAGCGGTTCGCGGTGTGAATTTTGACGTGAAAAAGGGGGAAGCCGTTGCCATTGTTGGGGAGTCCGGATGCGGCAAAAGTGTTACAGCGAAATCTATCATGAGATTACTGGAAACACCCCCGGCAGAGTATGGAAAAGGGTCGATAAAATTTGGCGGTAAAGACCTTCTTAAAATGAGTGAAAAGGAAATGCAGAGGATTCGCGGGAATGAAATCAGCATGATTTTCCAGGATCCGATGACTTCGCTCAATCCAACGACAAAAATCGGCAGCCAGATCATGGAAGGCATTTTAAAGCATAATAAAAATATGTCCCGAAATGATGCATACGAACGGGCGTTGGAAACACTGAAACTAGTAGGTATTCCACAGCCGGAAAAAAGGATGCAGCAATATCCGCATGAGTTTTCAGGTGGTATGCGCCAAAGGGCAATGATAGCGATGGCCCTTGCTTGTGAACCGAAATTACTGATTGCCGATGAACCTACAACTGCATTGGATGTAACGATACAAGCGCAAATTTTGGAACTGATGAAAGATATCCAACGAAGAATGGATACTTCCATCATTTTAATCACTCATGATTTAGGTGTGGTTGCGGAAACTTGTGAACGGGTTGTCGTCATGTATGCAGGCAAGGTTGTGGAGACGGGTACGGTAGAGGCTATATTTTCAAACCCGCAGCATCCTTATACAAGAGGTTTGCTTAAAACGGTGCCAAGGCTGGATATGGAAAAAACGGCTCCGTTGGTTCCGATTATCGGATCACCACCTGATTTATTGGATCCGCCAAAAGGGTGCCCATTTTACCCAAGATGTGAATCAGCAATGAAAGTGTGCAAAGACCATGATCCGGAGCTTGAAGTAGTGGAAGAAGGTCAGACAGCCGCATGCTGGCTGCACCACCCGATGGCCAAGGCAGCACAGGTACAAGCACCGACTAACGTATAAAGGAGGAGAACCAATGGTTTCACTGAAAAATAAGGCCGTAAAAGAAAAGACAGACAACGAAAATTCTCCTCTTGTTGAAATAAAGAATCTGAAGAAGCATTTTCCCATCGGTTCTCAATCGCTGAAAGCGGTAGATGGTTTGGATCTCAAAATCTATCCAGGGGAAACTGTCGGTCTTGTTGGGGAAAGCGGTTGCGGTAAGTCGACTGCAGGTCGTACAATCACTCGATTATATGAACCGACAGATGGGGAAGTTCTTTTTCAGGGGAAAAATATTTTCGATTACAAACCTGGGGAAATGTCTCATATCCGCCGTGAAATACAAATGATTTTCCAAGATCCTTACGCATCCTTGAACCCAAGGATGAAGGTAGAGGAATTGATTGGGGAACCACTTGCCATTCATGGGATATCAAAAGGTAAAGAGCGAAGAAAACGGGTGGAAGACCTATTAAAGCTGGTTGGTTTAAGTCCGGAACATATCACTCGTTTTCCGCATGAATTCAGTGGCGGACAGCGCCAGCGTATTGGAATTGCAAGGGCATTGGCTTTAAATCCAAAATTCATCGTTTGTGATGAACCGATCTCTGCCTTGGATGTTTCGATACAGGCCCAAGTGGTCAACTTATTAAAAGAACTGCAAAAAGAAATGGGATTGACTTATTTATTCATCGCGCATGATTTATCGATGGTCAAGTATATTTCAGATCGCATTTTAGTCATGTACCTTGGAAGAATGATGGAACTTTCGGACAGTGATTCTTTAACGAAAGATCCGCTACACCCATACACACAGGCCTTGCTATCCGCAGTGCCGATACCAGACCCGACTATCAAACGGGAAAGGATCGTCCTTAAAGGCGATGTGCCAAGCCCGATCAATCCGCCGAGCGGCTGTGTATTTCGGACGCGCTGCCCTAAGGCGATGGAGATATGCTCCAGTGCTGTACCTGAATGGAAAGAACAAAAACCAGGGCATTTCGTTGCTTGTCATTTATATTGGTAAACAAAAAAACCAGTTGCTTTTGCGGCTGGTCTTTTTTTACACATTTATGTAAAATATTTTTAGAATAGAAACGATCATCAAATTATTTATCAGCATGTCAAAATAAAAAACTAGGAATCTGAAAATAAAACATATAAAATGTAATTATATGTAAATATGAAATTCTGTTGAATGTTTCAATTTGTGAGAGAAGGAGGGACTGTTATTGTATTCCACGATAACTAGTGAGATCGTCGATCGTGTCATGATTGTTACTCTTAATCGTCCAGAGAGAATGAATGCTTTCAATGAAAAGATGTGTGAGGAGATGATTCGCGCTTTTAATGAAGCGGATGAAAATGATGACGTAAGAGCCGTCATATTAACTGGCGCTGGGGATGCTTTTTGTGCTGGGATGGATTTGGAAAAAGGTGCAGAAACGTTTATGGATCACACTCCTTTGGTTGAATATCGCGATGCAGGAGGAATGTTGTCATTACGGATTTTTGAGATGAAGAAACCAATGATAGCAGCCATTAATGGAGCGGCAGTCGGGATTGGGATAACAATGACTTTGCCCATGGACATTAGAATTGCTTCAACAGATGCAAAGATGGGTTTTGTATTTGCAAGGCGGGGGATAACGATGGAGGCATGCAGCGGATGGTTCTTGCCTAGACTAGTCGGAATGGGCAAAGCTTCCGAATGGATTTTTACCGGCAGGATGATTACGCCCAGTGAAGCATATGAGGGAAGGCTGGTAAACAAGATCGTCGAGCCAGACGAATTGATGTCTGCAGCAATGGAGATTGCGACAGACATTGCGGAAAATACGTCTTCCGTCTCTGTGACGCTATCCCGGCAGTTAATGTGGTCCATGCTCGGTGCGAACCATCCTGTTGAATCACACAAAATAGAATCGAAAATGATTCATTGGACCGGAAAACAAGCTGATGCACTAGAAGGAATCGAAGCTTTTCTCGAAAAAAGGAAAGCCGATTTCAAAATGAAAAGCAGCACGGATATGCCTCCGTTTTATCCGTGGGGAACGGATCGAACATATGAAGCGGATAAGAAATGAATGAATGGTAAGATCGATATCGAGGGCTTCGGAAGTGCTTGATAATTTTTACTTTTCGGATAAATTAGGGTTTCTTTTCTTAGTGTGTTATACTAGGTTTACCATTTACTAAACTTGTTTCATGTTCCCTATTCCCTGTGAATAGGGTTTTTTTATGATTGTTTTTTTGATCAAAAAAACAGACCCTACAAGTAGGGTCCGTTATATATTGTATTTAAAATTATGCTTTTTGAACGTTAGTAGCTTGGGGTCCACGTTGACCTTGCTCAACTTCAAAAGTAACTTCTTGACCTTCGTCTAATGATTTGAATCCTTCGCTTTGGATAGCTGAGAAATGTACGAATACATCGTCTCCGTTTTCGCGTTCGATGAAGCCAAATCCTTTTTCTGCGTTAAACCATTTTACTTTACCTTGTTCCATTGTTGTTGCCTCCTAGTGTGAATCCACACATTGTGTTACTACCCTTGCTCAATCATTAGACGAAAAGTTTTTCACTTATCAATCTTCCCGAACAAAAATAATTCTTTTTAAATATAACAGATAATGTCGGAATCTGCAAGCTAACAAGGAAAGATTATTAATGTAAACAGAAAATGAACAATTCTTAATACCCTTTTTTGTAATCAAGTAAATTTGTTGAAGGTGTTTTACCATTTAGATAGTCCTTTAAATTCGGGATGAAAATATCCTGAATTAGCCTTTGGTCGTAAAATTCCGTATTTCCGGATGTGTGCGGCGTGATGATTGCATTGTTCAACTCCCATAAAGGGCTATTCTCAGGAAGTGGCTCCGTTTCAAACACATCAAGACCAGCACCTGCAATATCTTTGTCCTTAAGCGCTTGAATCAAATCGTTTTGAATGACGAGGTTTCCCCTCCCTATATTAATGAAAAATGCGGAGCGCTTCATTAACTTGAATTCGTTTTTACCGAACATATTCCTTGTTTCTGGGGTCAATGGTAATGTCACGACAATATAATCACACCTAGGAAGAAGATCAATCAATTGTTTTTGTGTGTACATCTCATCGACGAATTCTTCTGATTTACCGGAATGGCGCATCCCTAATACGGTCATGCCAAAAGCCTTGGCAATTTTTGCGGTTTCCTTTCCGATTTTACCGACACCGATGATTCCGATGGTCTTTTCATGAATTTCCTGCTTCATATGTGCGTGATGCCAGGTCTTTGTCTGCTGTTGCTTAATATATGTATCTACTTTTCTTGTTAAGGCAAGCATGAACGCGAAAATTGTCTCTGAAATGGGATACGCATGAACGCCGTTTGCAGTTGTAATCTGAACATTCTTTTGTTCTAAATTGTCCAGGGGTAAAGCATTCACTCCTGCACTCCATGTCTGGATCCATTTAACATCGCTTGCAGCAATCGATACAGACATTTCCGCTTTCCAGCCTGCGATGACTTCTGCATCGGCAATATGATCCCTCCATTTTTCCGGGGATCTCCCGGTGATAACAGTCCACTCGGGAATCAATTCTTGGATCTTCTGTAATAAGATTTCGTTCAAATTTTGGCTTATTATGAGTTTTCTTTTTGGCATAATTATCCTCCTGGATATTTTTTCTGAATTATACGTAAGTTGCGATAATATTTCAATTGGGAAGGCGATTGCTTACCAATCTTGCTATAATACTAATAATCAATGGAATGGGGTGTAATCATGAACGTGAAAGAGATATATGGACAGCTGCCTGCCCTGGAATCAAAACGATTGATCATGAGGAAAGTCACTATGAATGATGCCGAAGACATGTTCGCTTATGCATCCAACAATGAAGTTTCACGTTACGTCACATGGGAAGCCCATCGTTCCCTAAGTGATACAAAAGATTTTATCCGATTTATCCTTCAAAATTATGAGGATAAGAAAATCGCTCCATGGGGCATAGAACACAAGGAAAGCGGAAAGATGATTGGTACCATTGATTTTGTTTCATGGCAGGTTGACCATCATAGTGCAGAAATCGGATATGTGCTTGCACCAGAATATTGGGGGAGTGGTTTGATGACGGAGGCAGCCCAAAAGATCATCGCCTTTGGCTTCGAAAATATGAACCTAGTTCGAATACAAGCTAGGTGCTTCGTTGAAAATTCAGGTTCAGAGCGAGTCATGCAAAAGGCAGGTATGTCTTTTGAAGGAATCATTAGAAAAGGAATGTTCGTCAAGGGGAAGCATCAGGATCTAAAGCTATATTCCATTATAAAATGATGGCTGCGCAGTCAGCTTATTAAAGGAAAAGTAAAAGGAACAATATACATCGTTTGCAAAAGCGTGAATTTCTGTTGTTGATTATGGTGGAGATTGGGAAGCCGGAAACAAACAATATGTGCAAATATTGAATCAAAAACTATACAAAACGTCTAATGTAAAAATTCGTTTTGAAAAATATAATGAAACTATGAAATCGTGTTGAAATGGAGGGTTTATTTAATGACAGTTATCAATGATGTAGAAACGTTGAAAAATTATATCGGTGGCAAATGGGTGGATTCCACAACTTCAAAACATGAACAAGTGCCTAACCCGGCAACAGGAGAAGCATTGGCAATCGTACCCCTTTCAACAAAGGAAGATGTAAACCAAGCGGTGCAGGTAGCTAAAAAGGCGTATAAAGAATGGAAAAAGGTCGCCGTCCCAAAAAGAGCTCGCTTCTTATTCCGTTACCAGCAATTATTGATAGAACACTGGGATGAGCTTGCAAAGCTTGTCACTTTGGAAAATGGAAAAAGCTATACAGAAGCATATGGTGAGGTTCAACGCGGGATTGAATGCGTGGAGTTCGCAGCAGGTGCGCCTACCTTGATGATGGGAAGTCAGCTTCCTGATATTTCCCCAGGCATTGAATCTGGCATGTATCGTTATCCAATGGGTGTCGTTGCCGGAATTACGCCGTTTAATTTCCCGATGATGGTGCCATGTTGGATGTTCCCTCTGGCAATAGCTTGTGGAAATACGTTCATCTTAAAACCTTCAGAACGAACACCGCTTTTGGCCAACCGTCTCGTGGAATTATTGACAGAAGCCGGTGTTCCGGATGGTGTTGTCAATATTGTCCATGGTGCCCACGATGTCGTGAATGGGATTTTGGAACATGAAGACATTAAAGCGGTATCATTTGTGGGATCCCAGCCTGTCGCAGAGTATGTATACAAAACGGCAGCTGCCAATAAAAAACGTGTCCAGGCTTTATCGGGAGCGAAAAATCATTCGATCGTCATGCCCGATGCAGATTTGGATAATGCGGTAACGAACATAACGAATGCAGCTTTCGGATCTGCAGGCGAGCGCTGCATGGCTGCGTCAGTGGTTGTTGCGGTGGGAGAAGTGGGAGATACGCTCGTTGAGAAATTAAAGGCTGCAGCGGATAACATCAAGATTGGAAATGGAATGGATAAAGACGTTTTCCTGGGGCCCGTAATCCGTGATACTCATAAAAAGAGAACAGAACAATATATTGAAATCGGGGAAAAAGAAGGGGCTGTCCTCCTTCGTGATGGCAGGAATGAAGGCGATCAGGAAAAAGGCTATTACGTTGGACCGACATTATTTGATCATGTAAAAACAAACATGAAAATCTGGAGTGATGAAATTTTTGCTCCTGTCTTATCCATAGTACGAGTTAATACCCTCGAAGAAGCAATTGAATTGACCAATCAATCCGAATTTGCCAATGGTGCCTGCCTCTATACGGATAGTGCAAAAGCCATCCGGGAATTTCGCGAAGAAATTGATGCAGGGATGCTTGGTATTAACCTTGGCGTACCCGCGCCAATGGCATTCTTTCCATTTTCCGGATATAAAAGTTCGTTTTATGGAGACCTTCATGCCAATGGGAAAGACGGCGTGGAATTTTACACGAGAAAGAAAATGTTAACGGCAAGATACTGATAGGAAAAAGGGGGTCGGCGCATATTGTGGTCGGCCTTCCTTTATACATTATTTTAGGAGGAGTGTAGCATATGCAGGTTGAAAAACAGGGTCAGGATCTTAAAGCGATGGATGGTAAATATGTGTGGCATCATATGAAAGGGGCAGAACCCACTCCTGGTGCAATGGTAATTAAAAACGGGCAAGGAGCATGGATTACGGATGTTGATGGGAATCGTTTCCTTGACGGGATGTCGGGTTTATGGTGCGTCAACGTCGGTTATGGCCGCACGGAACTGGCTGAAGCAGCATACGAGCAGCTTAAGGAACTTCCTTATGCCCCTTTAACGAATAGCCACATTCCGGCTATTAAGTTAGCGGAGAAATTAAATGAATGGCTTGGTGGGGATTATGTGATTTTCTTCTCTAACAGCGGTTCAGAAGCTAATGAGGCGGCCTTTAAAATTGCGCGGCAGTATCATCAGCAAAAGGGTGAACATGGACGCTATAAATTCATTTCGCGCTATCGCGGCTATCATGGCAATTCAATGGGAGCCCTGTCAGCTACCGGGCAGGCGCAGCGAAAATATAAATATGAACCTCTCGCCCCAGGGTTTCTTCATGTATCACCGCCAGATACTTACCGAAATCCAGAGGATGAAAGCGGTGAAAAAAGTGCAGCGGAAATTGAACGTGCCATTACATGGGAACTGAGCGAAACGGTGGCTGCAGTCATCATGGAACCAATCATCACCGGGGGCGGAATTTTGATGCCGCCCGATGGATATATGAAACGTGTCAAAGAAATTTGTGAGAAAAATGGTGTCCTTCTCATTTCGGACGAGGTAATTTGCGGGTTTGGCCGTACTGGTAAAAAATTCGGATTTATGAACTATGACGTAAAACCAGACATCGTAACAATGGCTAAAGGAATCACGAGCGCTTATTTGCCATTATCCGCTACAGCCGTCAAACGTGAAATTTATGAAGCGTATATTGGCTCAGATGTTTATGACCGCTTTCGGCATGTAAATACATTTGGCGGCAATCCTGCTGCCTGTGCCGTCGCTTTGAAGAATATTGAAATATATGAAAATGAAAAACTAATTGAACGGTCCAAGGAGTTAGGGCTACACTTTCTGCAAGAGTTTGAAGAAATCAAAGCTCATCCCAATGTTGGGGATGTACGCGGGAAAGGTTTGTTGGTAGGCATTGAACTAGTGGAGGATAAACTGACAAAACAGCCGATCGAACTATCCAAAATCAATAAAGTGATTGCTTCGTGTAAAGAAAAGGGGCTGATCATAGGTAAAAATGGCGATACAGTAGCAGGTTTCAATAATATCCTGACTCTTGCTCCCCCACTTAGTATAACTGAAGAGGATTTTGCATTCATCATAGCGACGGTAAAGCGAACGCTAGCTGAACTATGAAAATGAAAAGAAGAAACTGAATATTCATCAATTTCAGGTATGTGCCTATTGATACACATACCTTGCTTTTTAAATGAAGCTGATTTTAGCGCCGTTCGGAACTTAGAACGGTGCTTTTGTCTATGATCAAGGAGGAATAAGAGGTAAAGGAATCTAGTAGAAATTAAAGGCGATATTTTGGAATCGTTTTCCTTGCTTAGTTATAGCGGATGTTCGAAAATGGAATGATAAGGAGTAGTGATAGAATTTCAATATTATCCGGCAGAAGAGGTGAGGGACATGAATAATGAAGATATAACAAAAAAATTAACATTACATATCCCTGAAATTTTAGGGAGTGGGAATTTTTCAAAGTATGCTGTATTGGTACCGCTTATAGAGAAAGAAGATGGAATTCATGTTCTTTTCGAAGAGCGATCACACAAACTCAGGAGGCAGCCGGGGGATATATGTTTTCCGGGCGGAAAAATAGACAAGCTGGATCAAGATGAACAGGCTGCTGCCCTAAGGGAAACATATGAGGAACTAAATTTGCGAAAAGAAGATATCGAAAACGTCTTTCCAATCGATTATTTGGTATCTCCATTCGGGATGATTGTCTATCCTTATGCAGGATTTGTTCGTAACCATCAACGGATAATACCTAATCCAGCTGAGGTAGAAACCATTTTTACGGTCCCGCTATCCTTTTTCATGGAAAAACCGCCAGAAATTTATCATGTGGAATATAAAGTGGAACCGCATGCAAACTTCCCCCATGATTTAGTCGTTGGAGGGGAGAATTATAAATGGCAGCCAAAACAGATGGAAGAGTATTTTTACTTATATAATGATCGGGTAATCTGGGGGATGACTGCAAAAATCCTTACCCATTTTATTGAAATTCTTCGTTAGACCCTTCTAAAGCACCTTTTTTTTTCGGTCTATTTCTATTAAGCTTTAATTATGGTAAAAGTTAGGTCTTTAATAGAAGCGGGGGGATGAGTGGATGAAGTATAGTTTTGAAGTACTTGAAAAAGAACGGGAAATGGCAATGGCTGCACTAGTCAACTTCAATGAGAACCGCGAATACTATGATGAAACCAAAGATCATGAACTTAAGCTAGCATACTACAAAGATGGTTCCATGGACCGGGAAGGATTGAAGGAGCTTCTCGTGGCAACCCATAAAAACCAGCTGAACTACTCACCGCATCGTCATGTTTACCCATGGGTGGACCTACAGGAAAATGGACAGCTGAAAAGTCTGTATTCCGGTAAAGGGATGGATCCTGTACAAGTAATTGAGGAAGATATCCGTATACTGGAAGTGTTGTCAAGAGGTATTGAATCAACAAATTCTGAGAACATTCTCGTTAATTGTGAACATGTAGTACCTCAATCATGGTTCGATAAAAAAGAACCGATGAGGGGGGATTTGCATCATCTGTTCGCCTGTGAACCAACGTGTAATAGCAGCCGGAGTAACTATCCATACCATGATTTTGAGGATTATATCCCTGAAAGATCGGCTGCCGGTATAAAAGCGGGGTGCGGGAAATCAGACGAAAGTAAATTCGAGCCTGAATACGGAAAAGGGATCGTGGCTAGGGCAACTTTGTATTTTTTACTCAGATATGAGGGAATAATCGATAGCGGCAAAATCGACCTGGCACTGCTTTTGGAATGGCATCGGCTTTTTCCCGTCAGCACTTATGAAAAACATAGAAACGTCGCTATACATGAAATGCAGGGTAATCGTAACCCATATATAGATTTTCCGGAAATGGCAGAGAAATGGAATTAAAGAAGGGCATAAAAAGAGGATTGAAGCTGCAGTACAAGCTTCAATCCTCTTTTAGTATGGATTATAAGAATTTTACGCAAACAGGGAAGGGAACTTGAACATCCTTTTGCAATAATGTTAATTTTCCATCATTTTCATTCCGGGCATATAGTGTCAAGTTTCCTGATTGTTCATTAGAAGCGATAAGAAATTTTCCGCTAGGGTCCAATGAAAAATCACGCGGCCAATTTCCTTCGGTGGAAACAAGCTGCACGAATGCCAGTTTGCCTGTTTCTTGATTGATTTCGTAAACGGCAATACTATCATGTCCGCGGTTTGCGGCATATATGAATCGCCCATCATCAGAAATATGAATGGCGCTTCCTTGGTTATTTTCCTTGAAATCTTCAGGGACGGTCCGTACCGTTTGCAATTCAGAAAAACTACCGGTTTGACTATCGAAGCTCAAAACAAACACTTCTGGTACAAGTTCTGCCATGACATACGCAAATTTACCGTTTGGGTGGAAAGTCAGATGCCGTGGTCCGCTGCCGGGAGCAACAGATAGGCTGCTTACTTCTTCCAAAACCCCATTATGTATTTTATAGGTTATTACTTTATCTATTCCGAGGTCGACAACAGCAATGAACCTTTCATCCGGCGTGAAACCAGCGAAGTGAGTGTGTGCTTTTTCCTGACGTTCTTCATTCGGTCCTTGCCCTTCATGTTGAACAGTTGATGATACAGGCAAAGGTGTCGCATCGTCATGAAGCGGATATGATTCAATCACGCCTTCCCCATAACTGGAAGTGACCAAAACCTGTTTCTTACTGTCGACACTTATATGGCAGGAAGAGCCATTTGGTGTAAGTTGTTTGCCTAAGAAGGTAAGCTCACCTGAATCTTCATGAATCGAATAGGCTGAAACTCCACCCCTGCCCGCTTCTTTTAAAATGGCATAGAGATTCTTTTTGTCCTGGCTGATGGCGACATAAGTCGGATCGGTCAATTCTGCTGCAAGAACCGGTGTGCTGAGCTTTCCTTCTGCTGTATCTAAAGTAAATCGGTAAATACCTTCGCTGTTTCCTTTTGTGTAAGTGCCTATGTATCCAATTATGTTTTGTTGATCATGTTTTGCCATATTTATCTCCTCCAAGAAAGAATTGTGTTTATTTTTTATTTTAACATAGATGATGCGCATATATCCTTTTCCCATTTTATGTTGAGTCGGAACCTTTTTCTTTTAAAATTTTTGGGGTGATAAGAAAAAAATCCCGCCTAGCGGGTTAATTTAAATCGACTGGCTTTGAAGCTTCGATGGGTATATGCCTAAACTCAGAAACGGAAAATAAACCCTGATCCGTCAGTTTGATTTCAGGGATGACTGGTAGCGCCAAGAAGGCAAGTGTAAGAAAAGGGTTGAAATGCCTGTTAGCACCGAGTTTCAATAAGGCTTCATCGATGTGTTTCAATGATTGGACCACATCCATATAATTGCATTCACTCATCAATCCAGCTATTGGAAGGGGAAGGGAAGCTAGTATTTCCCCATTTTGGATTACAGTCAATCCACCCTGCATTTTTTTGATTTCCTTAGCTGCTAGAAGCATATCCTGGTCATTCGTTCCGGCAATGATCAAATTATGTGAATCATGGGCTACTGTCGTGGCAATGGCTCCTGATTTCAACCCGAGCCCTTTGACGATTCCCAGGCCCACTTGTTTGGTCATATGATGCCGTTCAATTACAGCAAGTTTTAGATGATCAACATGTTCGGAGAACTGAAATAGACCATCATGATCAAGTGTGACCGGTTCAATCGAATGCTTTGTAATTAGGCTGTTTGGAGTTATCTCAATAATATTAGCGAACTCATTTTTAAAAGGTATCGCGAAATCATCTCCGGTTATTTCATGAAATTGAACAGAGTGCTTCAACCCGTCGATAATAACCTGTTTCTCATCAGCTGGATAGTTAAGCAATCGATTATTTTGTACCATAAGCTTTCCATCTTTGAAGACCGAATGGAGGATGACTGAATCAAGATCTTCCAGTAGAAGGAAGTCTGCTTTGTATCCAGGTGCAATTGCACCATGTTCCTTTAATCCAAAGCATTCTGCTGCATTAATGGTCGCCATTTGAATGGCGGTAATTGGCGGGATACCTGTTTCAATGGAAAGTCGAACGTTGTGATCGATACTTCCTTCAGAAACTATATCATCTAGGTGCCGGTCATCGGTGACGAATAAACAACGGCGGGAGTTCTTCTCATTAATAACTGGAATCAGGTTAATTAAGTCTTTGGCGACGGTGCCTTCCCTGATCATAAGATACATTCCTTTACGCAGTCTTTCTTTTGCCTCTTCCGCTGTAGTGCATTCATGATCTGTTTTAATGCCTGCACATAGATAAACATCGAGCTGTTGTTCGGATAATCCAGCTGCATGGCCATCGATGCTTTTGCCCAGTCTATTTGCATCGTATATTTTTTGCAGCATATCTTCATCTGTATGTGAAACGGCGGGGAAATTCATGACTTCGGCTAAACCAAGCACTCTCGGGTTTTGATAAAAGGAAATTAAATCTTCACTTCTTAAGACAGCACCAGAATGTTCAAACTCCGTAGCGGGCACACAAGAGGGCATCATGAAGTAAAAGTCAAAAGGAAGTTGATCGGATTGTTCAATCATATATTCCATGCCCTTTTTGCCAGATACATTGGCAATTTCATGAGGATCTGCAACGATGCAGGTCACACCATGCAAAAGGAGGATTTTTGCAAGTTCATAAGGCCTGACCATCGATGATTCTATATGAACATGGCCATCAATGAAGGAAGGGCATACGAATTTTCCAGAAGCATCGATTTCCGAAGTACCCTCATAATGCCCAATTCCAGCAAAGTAACCATCGGCGATCGCAATGTCGCCAGTATAGATATCACCATTGAAAACATCTATGATTTGCCCGTTCTTAATGACACAATCTGCAGGTATTCTTCCTGTTGCAACGTCAATTCTCCTTTTAAGCAATTTTTTTTTCATATTCATAACCCCTTTGGCCATATATAACCGGTTAATATTTCACTTTTTCCGTATTGGTTTCCCATGTTCGGAATGGTAAATCGTGGTCATTAAAAGACAATTGTTTCATTTCAATTGTACGATTTTCCATTGGCAGGGCAAGTTCTCGGTAGATAAAGTGATCATCAAAGCCAATAACTGCAGCGTCTTCTTTAGTGCATGCGTAATAAATGGCTTTTGGACGTGCCCAATAAATAGCACCGATGCACATGGGGCATGGTTCGCAGCTAGTGTAAATTTCACAATCTGTAAGCTGGAAGCTGTCAAGATTCCTGCATGCATCACGAATCGCCTGTACTTCGGCGTGCGCTGTGGGATCGTTGGCCGTTGTCACATTATTACATCCTCTGCCTACGACTTTGCCATCTTTTACGATTATAGCACCAAAAGGACCTCCGTTCTTAGCCAGCACATTTTCATTTGCAAGCCGAACGGCCATTTCCATGAATTTTACATCCACTAAAAAACACCCCTTCATATATTAATAACCGAAAAGTGTTAATGTTACGTTTTTTAACGTAAATATAATAAACAATATACCATATACCTGGGGAAACAGAATATAATTTTCTGAAAATAAAGAAAAATCAATTTATGTTAGAGTATATGACGTGCAATCAAAAGGATTTAAAAGAATTTTTACAAATAATTATAAAACTGATATTGTTAGAAGAAAATCATTAGAATTATGAAGGTGATATGCATGGGGTTTTTGGGAGTTCTATTACCGATATTCGGTATATTTGTTTTAGGTTTCATCGGTCAGAAAAAGTTTAATCTTGATACAAAGTCGATTTCCACGATGGCATTATACTTAATGTCACCTTTTCTCGTGTTCCGGACTTTTTATTCCGCAGAATTTACGATTAATTATTTTTACCTGTTCTTATTCACGATAGTACTTTGCCTTTCTCTCATACTGGTAGTCTACATTATATCTTTTTTTCGCAATTATACAGTCACTGAAACAAGCGGCATGATATTGGCATCGGCATTCATGAATAACGGGAATTACGGTACACCCGTCATTTTCCTGTTATTCGGAGCCGCAGGACTCGATTATGCAATCATCCTTATGGTGGGACAGCAGTTAGTGATGTGCACGATCGGCATTTATTTCGCAGCAAAGGGCAGTCCTGAAGGAAACGGAGTTCAAACAGCAATTAAAGCGGTATGTCGAATGCCAATTGTTTATGGAGCTATCGCAGGAACAGTATTTCAGTTCGTGAACATACCATTAAGCAATTCGGTTATGGAAGCTATTAATCTTGTTGCAAACGCAGCGATCCCAACAATCATGATTACACTGGGAATGCAGCTGGCCAACATTTCCCTGAAAAAAATTGCCTATCGGAAGCTATCAGTTTCGCTACTCCTTAAACTTGCCGTTTCACCGGCAATTGCCTTCCTGTTATCACTTGCCTTGCCAGTGGGTGAAATGGTCAGGCATATCATGATCATCGTAGCTGCCATGCCAACGGCGGCCAACACTACGATGTATGCGCTCCAATTCAACACGGAGCCTGAATTCGTTTCAAGTGCTACGTTCATCAGTACATCATTAAGCCTGATTACGCTTCCCATCATCTTTTTCTTTGTATTATAGAAGATTATGATTCTAATTATGTGGGCAAACTTATTATAAACACGAATCGGACGTTTCCTATCCAATAAACGAGATCCGGCTGGATTATAGGCATTGCCCTTGATGACCAAATCTTGGGATAGGTTCCGTCGCGGTACATGAACTTACGGAAAAAATGATTTCAACAATTTCATTTTAATATTTAAGAGTAGCTTATTAAACTGGCGTTTGGTATTTTAATGCCTGTATTTGATTGGAGGGGTTTTGTGTTCCAGACTAAAATTAAACTGATTAATCCTGGAAAGATTGATGCCATACTAAAGGAAATCGTCCTGAAAACCTATGAAGAAGCACTGGAAGAAAAACTCTTGCTATGCATGGAGTGCGGAGATGTCGATTTTTATATCGCGTATTCAAATAATGAGGAACTTCAAGATGCGATTAATGAAAACTTTGAAATTGATGAATTTGGTGAAATCATGAATATAGATGAACATCAGGAACTTATGGATGATTTATGCGATTATTTCTTGGTCATACATAAGGAAAGTGATTTGTTTGATTTTTTCCCAGCAGGTCCATATACCCACAATGGGGAAATTCATGAATCTGATACGGATATGCTGGCGCCAAGGGGTTTGTATTCAGCACCATTTGAAGATGCGGTAAAGGAATAATGCAAAAAGACAGCAAAAGCTGTCTTTTTTGCATTAATAAAAGTATTCAGCTTTCGGGAAATAAATGTTTTTTTACAAAAAGAGGGAATTTTTTAAGGAGTTATTAGCCAAAATTTAACATTTATATGAGATATAGCAATAATATCATGAAATATGATATCGTTTTTAACAATTTAAAGTTTATATGGTAATTTTAAGAAATATTATATATAATAAAAAATGTGAATATTGAATATATTATTTAAATTACTAGTTTAAAATAACAATAAAAATGGTCGCTTCCCTTACACTATCGAAATATTGGGAAATAATCTTGGAAGAAAGGGTTTATACATAAATATGATCCGAGTTAAGAGAATGCGATAGTATGCTTTTAGAATTCTGATTATTATAAATTTTCAGTTACATAGATTGAATATGGGCGGGGTGCTAATTATGATAGTTTTTGACCGGGTGAATAAGTATTACGGCGATTTCCATGTATTGAAAGAAATTAATCTAACAATCAAGAAAGGGGAAGTGGTAGTGGTCATCGGACCTTCCGGATCAGGAAAAAGTACACTGCTTCGATGCATTAATCGTCTAGAGACCATTTCACAAGGATCCCTTTCAATAAATGGTTTAAATGTAGCGGATAAAAAGACGGACATAAACAAACTCCGTCGGAATATCGGTATGGTTTTCCAGCATTTTCACTTGTATCCCCATAAAACCGTGCTCGAGAATATCATGCTTGCTCCCAGGAAGGTTCTGGGACAATCCGAAGAGGAAGCGAAAAAGATTGCTCAGAAGTATTTGGACAAAGTGGGGATTGGAGATAAAGCAAATTCATTTCCTTCCCAGCTATCAGGTGGACAGCAGCAGCGGGTTGCGATCGCCAGAGGTTTGGCGATGGGCCCCGAAATCATGCTTTTTGATGAACCTACCTCAGCCTTGGATCCGGAAATGATTGGCGAGGTCCTGGATGTAATGAAAGCTCTTGCCCATGAAGGAATGACGATGGTGGTGGTTACGCACGAAATGGGATTTGCCCGTGAAGTGGCGGATCGAATCGTATTCATGGACGAAGGCAGGGTTTTAGAAGAGGCAACACCGGCTGAGTTTTACGCCAATCCTCGTGAAGAGAGGGCTCGTTTATTCCTTAGCCGTATATTAAATCATTAAATAAAAAACAGGGGTGAATTACATGTTGAAGAAAAAGAAATGGTTAAAATTATCTTTGCTATCATTACTGGCCGTCATTTTATTAGCTGGTTGCGGCGGGGGGAATGATTCCGACAAAGCTGAAGAGGGTGGAGGTAAAGGCAAAGAAGAAGATGTTCTCGCACAAGTGAAGGAAAAGGATAAGATCGTTTTTGGGGTGAAAAATGATACAAGGCTATTCGGTTTGAAGAATCCTAGTACTGGAGAGGTAGAAGGATTTGATATTGATATTGCCAAAGCTCTTGCAGCAGAAATCCTTGGTGATGAGAATAAAGTTGAATTTAAAGAAGTGACTTCTAAAACTAGGATGGCCTTATTGAATAATGGTGATATCGACGCAATTGTAGCAACTATGACAATCACGGAAGATCGTAAAAAAGAAGTGGACTTCACTGATGTTTACTTCGACGCCGGACAATCTTTGTTAGTCAAAAAGGGCAGCGATATCAAGGATATTGATAGTTTGAAAGGGAAAAAGGTATTGGCTGTCAAGGGATCTACTTCTTCCATAAATATCCGTGAAAAAGCGCCTGAAGCACAAGTGCTGGAATTTGAAAACTATTCCGAAGCGTTCGCTGCACTTAAATCCGGACAAGGGGATGCATTGACAACGGATGATTCCATCCTTTATGGAATGGCTGATGAAGACCCAAGTTATGAGCTTGTTGGTGGTACATTTACTGAAGAGCCATATGGAATTGCCGTAAAAAAAGGCAATTCTGAATTTGTGGAAGAGTTGAATAAAGCCCTTAAGTCACTAAAAGATTCAGGCAAGTACGATGAAATCCATGATAAATGGATTAAACATTAAACATTTTAGCAAATGTATTTTGGCAGCTGACCTTGAATAACATTTGAATATTTGTCTGTGAGGATGAGCGTTTTGCTCATCCTTACTAGTTAAAGGAGTTGTATGCCGTGCTTGATTTCTCCATTTTAACAGAGAATCTGGATATGTATTTATTAGGCTTTAAAAATACGATCATGTCGAGTTTGGTCGCATTGGTATCGAGTTTGATTCTTGGTGTGCTAATTGCCATCATGCGGATAGCGCCAATAAAGCCACTAAACTGGCTGGGTACCGCCTATGTTGAATTCATTCGGAACATACCGTTATTGATCATTACCTTTTTCTTCTTTCTTGGTCTTAAACTAAGCGGTCTATATGCAGGGACATTAGCCTTGACCATTTACACTTCATCTTTCATAGCTGAGGCAATTCGGGCAGGTATACTCTCCGTGCCTAAGGGTCAAATGGAAGCTGCCCGTTCATCAGGCCTGACATATGGGCAGGCCATGAGGCTCGTCATACTGCCGCAGGCCGTTAAAATAGTCATTCCTCCATTAGGGAACCAATTTATCAATTTAGTAAAGAATTCTTCCATTTTGGCCGTCGTTGCAGGACTCGATCTTATGTACCACGGGGATTTGATTTCTTCAAGGACATTTGTCGTGTTTGATGTGTACATTTTCGTTGCAGCTTTTTACTTAATTCTTACCATTCCTTTAAGCTTTGGCGTTGGTTATTTGGAAAAACGTCTGGCTAAGAGTAATTGAGGGAGGTATAAGATATGGATTTTGCAGGTGCCTATACACCAGATAATCTTAAGTTTTTATTAGAAGGATTTTGGGTAACGCTCCAGGTAGCTTTTATATCCATTATTCTAAGTTTCATTATTGGCGGGCTTGTAGGTATAATCCGATACGCAAAAGTGCCGGTGTTATCACAAATACTAGCTTTGATTGTAGAAACGGTACGTAATTTACCTCTGTTATTAATCATATTTTTTACGTATTTTGCTTTGCCGGAGATTCGGATTAAACTGGAAATCATTCCAGCAGCCATAGTTGCCTTGACAATTTTTGAGTCAGCCATGCTTTCTGAAGTCATTCGAAGTGGACTGAAATCCATTGATAAAGGTCAAATGGAAGCTGCACGTTCATCAGGCTTGAGCTATACACAGGCATTGATACATATTATTCTGCCCCAAGCGCTGCGCCGCATGGTTCCTCCTATTGTCAGTCAATTCATTTCTTTATTAAAGGACACCTCTTTAGCTGTTGTCATCTCTTTACCGGAGCTGACTCATCATGGTCAAATCATATATGGACAAAGTCAAAAGTATTTAATACCGATTTTGATTCTGGTAGCTCTCATGTATTTCATAGTTAATTATAGTCTTTCTTTGGTAGCCCAGAGACTTGAATTAAAACGCACCTAAAAAAACGACTCAGAAATGAGTCGTTTCAGAATGTAGACAAACTCGATGAAAATCGAGTTTGTCTACATTTTTTTTGCTTGTACAAATTTGAACGTTGATTTTCACTTCAGGCACTCGCTTTCCGCGGGCGGTCCGGGAGGGGGGTCTCCCTTGGACTCGCTATTCCCGCAGGAGTCTCGCACACCCGCTCCAATCAACTGGATTGTTTTTTAAAGAATAAACTATAGTTTGGTTTCATTCCTAACTTTGATTAAGAAAATGTTACACTTTGAGTTTTTCATTGTTTAATGAAACCTCATTTAATAGAAGAAATTTGCGACACTCCTGCTGGCTAGCCAAGACCCAACAGACGCTTGCGTCAAGGAGGCTTGGCAGACAGCCGTCGGAAAGGGATCGGACCTCTGGAATCAACTGGAATGTTACTTTAAGAAAAAAACGTAGGCTGGACTCATCCCAAACAAGTTGAAAACTTAGTTATCCTTCATGGATTTATACTGTAACCCTTAATGGATGGAAGAAGATTGCGACACACCTGCCGAATAACTGGATAGCCGATACCCCGGAGATGTTTACTTTAATGCGGCTTTGCAGATAGCCATCGGTAAGGGAGCGAACCTCTGGATTCAACTCGAATATTAATGATGAATAGTACACAAAAAATGAATCTTTTGGTTTTAATAACCGTATATATAAAGGAAGAAAGAAGGTGGAATACATGTCGGAAATTAAAAGAAGTAATAGCAAAGCGATTGTATCATTGATCATGGGGGTATTATCCCTGTTTATTCCAATCATCGGCATCATATTAGGTATTTTAGGGTTAATATTTGCATCGAAAAGTAAACAAGAAATGAACCTTACTGGTGAATCTGGAAATGGTTTAGTGACAGCGGGAAAAGTGTGCAGCATTATAGGAATAATCTTGAATGTTCTCATGATTTTGATTTTCATGGTGTTTTTTTATTTCGTAGTCAATACGGACATATCAACCTATTGAATGTAAGTATTAACTTGACAAACAAAGAAAAGTAATATAAACCTATAAAAAATGGAAATTCATGTTATAATTATTATAAATATCTAAATATTGTATGAAGGGATGATATTTTGACCATTCAAATCTTTGAGTACCCAGCCGTATTCTATTATGAAAAGCACCCGTTGATTATCGACTCTTTTTCCGTTCAAGTTTGTTTCCCGGATTTTAGGCGAAAAGGAATTATTTCTTCCGTTAGCGGTAGGAATCGGTTAGAAGCCTTAGCTTGTGCTCAAGAACTGTTGGAGTCCATGGTCGAACATTTTATACACGATAAAAAAACAATCCCGGATGCAAGCGAAATGGAAAAGGTGAATCTAGATCGGGGAATCAATATATGCGAGGCTGCACCCTTCAGAATTGAAATAGAAAATATCACATATGAAAAATAAAAAAACCTTGCCGGTTAAAGGACAAGGTTTTTTTATTTTGGATTTATTGAATTAACCCGGAATGTCAGACCAGTATATACAAAATATTATTTTTTTGTAAGCTGAAATCGATGGTGATAATAGTGCCACTCATAAAATATAAAAAACCATCATTACCTGTAAAAGGAATGATGGTTTTTAGTTTCGCTTTAAATTTCCCCTTTAATTATTTTTTATTTTTGGATAAAGGATATTGCGTTCTTTATAACGAATATGTATAGTATAGGTAACATAGGTAAAAAGTATCAATAGTTATATATTTTGGAGGTGTACATGTGAAATATTATATAGCATCAGACGAAAAAAATTTGAAGCAAGTAAAATCATTGATCAAGAAATTGGCTTCAAAGGGATTTACTTGTGTGAATGACATGAATTTAATTACGAATGATGAGAAAAACCAAATAACGGACGACATTGGAGAATATGAAAAAAAGGGGATAGAGGAAGCTGATTTCATGCTGATCTTCCTAACGGCAGGAAAAGGTAATCTATATGAGCTTGGCTATGCTTTATCTTTAAATAAGAAAATAATTGTGTATTCCCCTGAGAAAGAAAATTATCATATTAATAAAAAATCAATATTTCATAATCTGCCCGAGGTAACAATCTGCAGCGGGACCTTTTATAAACTGGTTAAATTGATACATACGCTTTCTCCGGAAGGAACTGAAAAAGATTCACTGCCTCTTAACTAAATGTCAAATGTAAAATTTTAAGGATACCCTCTAATAAAATTTCTTTTGAACGAATTGTTTAAAGTATTAAAAATGAGGATAAAGACCATTAAAAAAGGGGGAGGACTGTTTTGGCCATTATTGATATCGACCAATTATTGTTAGCCACTGAAGCGATAGCAGAAGAGTCAGTTCCATTCCATCTTGATACATTTGACATCGATCAACTTTTAGATAATACGGATAATTGGAGTTGGTAAAGAAAAGCATGCCCATAGAGGATATGCTTTTTTTAAAGTGAAAATAGCCTGATTACCTGTATGAAAATAATACAAGAAACCAGGCAGGTTGGGATATTTTAACGATTGAATTAAAGTTAAAACTTGCGTCCTTTTACGAATCCTAAAATCACAAACATTGAAATGGTACCGATAACAAAAATTGCTTTAATGGAATTCACTAGAATTTCATCGTACATTTGTATTACCTCCTTGTATGTAATGACAGTGCGATTATGATTAGCTGTTGATGTATAAATTATAACATAAAGTCAATATCCGATGGTGGAAAATTAAAGACGATATGGGTAATAATGTATAGGTTGTACTGTTAAAATATAAAAAAGATATCCTCTAATCAGTGGATATCAGTGAGAAAATTATTTAAGTCCTAGTGCTTTTTTTGTTTTTGGTCCGACGATTCCATCAGAAGTAAGTTTTTTGGACTTTTGGAATTTCTTTACGGCTGTTTCGGTGTTTTTTCCAAATGACCCATCTACTCCTTTAGTGCTGTATCCAAGTTTAGTTAATCTTTTTTGCAGTTCGATAACTTGGGGGCCGCTGCTTCCTTTCTTCAAGGTAGCGTTTGTATTTACCGGCAGGCTCACAGATCCGCTCACTTTAAATCCATTCGTGGCAGCTATGTTGGCAAATGATTTATTCGAACTGGCAATCAATACTACAGTGTTCATTCTCACCTTTTCGTAAAGCCATTGTACATCATTGTTATACATACGAATACAACCGGCACTTATATATTTCCCGATGGTTGTAGAATCATTATTGCCGTGTATTGCGTACGTATTTCCTGGTGTATTCCTTGCATTGATCCCCAGCCATCTTTTACCTAGAGGATTTTTTGGGTCTCCGCCTCTAATGTTGCCTTTATAATAGGGACGATTCACAATCTTTGTCACCACTTTAAACTTTCCTTCAGGAGTGTAAGAGGCTTTCTTACCTGTCGCCACGATGAATACCCTCACCAATTTATCATTTTCGTAATAGGCAAGCTGATTATTGGCTTTATTGATGATAATCAGTTGTCTTGCTGCCGCACCTGAAGTATTACTGAACCCCAAAAAACTAAAGGCGAAAATCAATACAAATACAATTAATTTTTTCATGTTTTTCCCCGTCCCTCATATAAGCAACCTACATTTACACATATACTATCCTATGCATGAAGTAAGGCTAAAGTGACATTTTTTTAAAAAAAGGGTAGACTAATTAACTATGGGAAAAGTCAAACTTAGATCCAATTTCACTTTTATGCATATCGAAAGAAGATGGGCACTATTTTTGGCCATATTACATACATTATTGAAGTGAAAGCGGAGGTGGGTAAGAATTGTCACGCCTAAAGGTGGAGGACTATCTAGAACAAGGCATTCATGGACCAAAAGAAATCAAGGCTGGTGAACGAAGGGAATTTCTGGGCACATTACGGGAACGCGTAGTCATCGTCCTAAAAAGAAGCCAAGTCTTTGAAACGAATGTATACCCGGAGATAGAGCAAATGATGAAGCAGTATCCCCATTCAAATTTGTTTTTAAATGGTCAGATGGACTATCAATATCTAGGAAAATATATTAAATTGGCAATGAGTCATGATATTCCATACAAAATCGTCCTAAACAAAGATCATAACTCCGATTTGGGTCTGGTGTTAGCGGAAAGTAACGCCATAAACAAAGAAGAAATTTATATAGAGAAGCAAATTCATGCCCAGCAAGTCATCAAAAAGAAAAGCTTCACAGCGTTTTTTAAACGCTGTGTTAAAAAATTATTAAAAAAACGTTGATGCAACTATCAACGTTTTTAGTTTGTCTGAAGAAGAGTTCGGAATGGGCTACCTAACCATGATAGTAAGAATTGGGTTACCTTAATAATTTTTACGGATTTATGAAATTAACTGGAACTTTTTTTGAAAGAAAAAACTGTAGGTGAATTCTCTTTCTTAAGAGTTTGTCTACAATCTGGAACGAGTGATATTTGTTTTTATTTTTAAGCGCTCTTTTAATTAAGTGTTTATACAACCTATCCTGTTTATGTAACTCTTTTCCGTAACTTATAAAACTTCCTGAAATTTCCTATAATTGTTTTTACTACGGAATAGGTAGGGATAGCGATTAAAATACCGATGAATCCGTATATTGATCCAGCAGCAAGCAGCAATAGAATAATGGTAAGCGGGTGAATGTTAAGCCGTTTCCCCATAATATTCGGTGTAACCAAGTGCCCTTCGACCTGTTGAACAACAGTAAGGACAATGAGTACCTTCACTGCCAGCCCAATGTCTTGTTGTAAGGCAATGAAAAGGGCGGGGATGATGCTTATTAATGGACCAAGGAATGGTACAACGGTAAAAATCATGGCGAATAAGGCCAATACGAGTGCATAATCGAGACCGATAATAAGGTAACCAACATACATCAAAGTCCCTATGACGATTGATATGATGAATTGACCGATAATATAAGTTGAGAGGGCTTTATCGACGTCTTTTAAAATCGTGTTCCCCTCTGATTCTACATCGTTCGGTATGTATTTTAATAGAAATGGTCGTAATTTATCTCCATCCTTCAAGAAATAGAATAAAATGAATGGTGTAATGACCAATACTGTTAATACACTAGTTATAGTTGATAAAATGGTATTGACATTCCCGATGAGCTTTTCCGAATAATCTTTCAAATGCGTGACCGCTTTTTCTTTCAACTCTTCCATATTTACCATGCCAAAATCATTTTTTTCTATCATGACTTCAGATTCTTTAGAGAATTCCTTGACTTTGCCGGGGAGGTTTTCAGATAATTTTTGAAATTGGTCAACGATTACAGGACTTCCAAAGTAACTTACCATCCCAATCATGCTAAATATAATCAAAAACACGGTGAAGATGCTAGCTGACCTCGGGATAAATTCAGTTAACAAGTTAACGACCGGCCGTAATATATAATATAAAAGCCCAGCCACAATAATAGGAAAAAACATGGCAGCAATGATTTTTTGCAGCGGCAGCAGAACATAATCAATCTTACCCAGTAAAAAAATAATTAAAATGATCAAAATGATTGCGCAAGCATATTTGAAAAACGGTTTATTGATCCACAAGAAAATCCCCCCTAATTCCATCTCTTACTTGATTCCCTGATTTAGCTTAATGTTAAACTAAATAACTTGATTAAATGTTCGGTGCAAAACTTTTAGATGGATGAAAGTTTGTCATTCAGCTTTTATTCGATTGTGTTTCAATTTTAAAACTTAAAAGCAATATTAACTGACCAACTGTTTATTAAATGGAAGTTCGTACTTTTTAAATTTTTTTTGGAATTCAAATAGCTATATCCGGAAAAAAAGAAGTTGATATATGGAAACAAAAACAAGACTTTCACTGTAAAAAGAAGGACATATTAATATATATCGGCAATTTTGACTTTTACCTGTCTTTACGTGCATAAGTCGATAATCTGAATTTATGCTCACAACTGCCCCCAGGTGAGATGACCTAATCCATATGATATTCCAATGTACATACTAAAAAGGCATCATCAAAGGTAAATTCCGGTTATGGAACTTTACTTGATCATGCCTTTTTATAATGGTTCTTAAATTAGGATATTTTACTGAATGTGTTCGTTACTCCTTGTTTCTGTTCTGTTTGCATTTTTTTTATGTCGAGACGTAACCAGATGGAAATGGCGAATGCTATCGCAATCAATGCTGCGAAAACGTAGAATACCGGAATGTAACTGTTCGTACTTTCCCTGATTGCAGTAACCAACATTGGGCCGCAAACCCCGCCTAGAGACCATGTAGTTAAAAGATAACCGTGGATGGCACCGATTTCCTTAGTGCCAAATAAATCCCCGGCAAATGCAGGGAGATTAGAAAATCCTCCTCCATAACAACTAACGACCAATAAGATGAGTCCTTGGAACAATAGTGTATTTGTAGTCGTTGGAAGTAAAAGGAACGCACCGATCTGTATGATGAAGAAAATGACGAAAACATTTGGACGGCCAATATAATCAGATGCCGCTGCCCAGCCAAGTCTTCCTCCGCCATTAAAGATTCCCATTATTCCGACTAATGTTGCTGCACCTGCCACTGACAGCCCGACAACGTCTTGAGCCATAGGTGAAGCAACCGAAATCATCATGATCCCTGCACTTGTATTGATCAATTTCATGGACCATAACATCCAGAAGTGTTTAGTTTTAACCGCTTCTTTTGCAGTTAATTGCCTTAAGTCTTTTTTCAGTTCTTTCTTACCGGACTCAATATCTTTCTTCATTCCTTCAGGCAGCCAGTTGGCTTTTGGAGGTGCAATATAGGAGGCCCCTAAGAACATCAGTATGAAATAGCCTGCGCCTAAAATATAATATGTAGTATATATGCCGACGGATTCCATAAGGCTTGCAGCGACTGGGGCTGTAATGAGAGCTCCGGCACCGAAACCTAATACTGCCATTCCTGTTGCCAATCCCCTGCGATCTGGGAACCATTTGACTAAAGTGGATACTGGTGAAATGTACCCGATTCCCATACCAAGACCACTTAACACCCCATAAGTCAATAGGTAGAGCGGAAGTGAATCGACCATTACCGCTAAACCGGAACCGGCTTGTCCTAATCCGAATAATACAGCCGCGACCATAGCTGACTTTCGTGGTCCATTTTTTTCTACGAACTTGCCAAAGAAGGCAGCAGAAGTTCCTGCAAGCGCCATCATTATTGTGAATGCTAACGTTACTTCAGTTTCTGACCACCCCATGGTTTCGACTAATGGTTTTTTGTAAACGCTATATGCGTATGCACCGCCAATGGATAGGTGAATGGCGATAGCGGATAAAGCGATTAACCATCTGTTTTTTGTCATCTTGTTACCCCTTTTCTTCAAAATTAAGAAAGTAGCATGCGTTTTATCTATAATATAAGGTTTTGCATGCGTTTCATCTATCTTGTTGAATAAGTATATAAGAATATTATTTAGTAGTAAACTACTAAATTGAAATTCATGTAAAATTTTCCTCGTGCTTAGAGTTGGAAAAAACACTTTATGGATTCGGATTAAAATGTTATATATTCTAAGGATTTTAATATACATATAAGGTTTGCAGGTATTGCTGAGGTGTATTATTCACGAATCTGCCCAAAAGTCTTTTCATTTAGCGATTTTCCTGATTACAAAAAGGGAAACGATTGAATTTACTCTAAAGGTGCGATGAACCAGAATTATTCTCATTGGCTTTAAAGTGATTATTTTGATAAAATTAATATAATATTCAAGACATATAAGCGTACCACTCGGAATTGATATTTTTAGTGGTTTCAGGAATAATTGATTCTTTTTTCAGGAATCATAGTCTGGAAATCAAAGAAAAACCAATTTATTTTAAAAAATTCCGAAAATTTCGTCTTAAAGGCTTGAACTATGATTCCTTATAGGAGTAAACTAATGAAAGATAGATTTTATGGAAGTGAAATCTTGTAAATTTAATCAACAAGGGGTTTTGGTAATGAAGGAACATGACATGCAAATCACGCTTAGTACAACAAAGAAAGAAAAACCACAAGCGGACCAGCTTGAGTTCGGTAAGCAGTTTACCGATCATATGTTTATTATGGATTACACACAAGGGCAAGGGTGGCATGATCCAAGAATTGTTCCTTATCAACCGCTCTCATTGGAGCCGTCAGCTATGATTTTTCACTATGGTCAATCCGTTTTTGAAGGATTGAAGGCATATGCTACACCAGAGGATGAAATTATCTTATTCCGTCCGGAAAAGAATTTCCAACGCTTAAATAGTTCGAATAGCCGATTATGCATACCGGATGTCGACGTTGATTTCGCGTTGAAGGCCTTAAAGACTTTAATTAGCGTTGATAAGGATTGGGTTCCCCAGGCAGAAGGGACATCTTTATATATCAGGCCATTCATTATAGCTACTGAGCCTTATCTTGGAGTATCTCCATCGAATAAGTATCAGTTCATCATCATCATGTCACCAGTGGGATCGTATTATAAAGAAGGCATCCATCCAGTTAAAATTGCAGTGGAGTCAGCTTTTACACGTGCAGTTAATGGAGGTACAGGTGAAGCCAAAACGGGCGGTAATTATGCATCGAGCCTAAAAGCCCAGGAAGTATCCGAAAAGATGGGTTATGCTCAAGTTCTTTGGTTAGACGGAGTGGAGAAAAAATATATCGAAGAAGTTGGAAGTATGAATGTTTTCTTCAAAATTAATGGTGAAATCATCACCCCTGCTTTAAATGGAAGCATCCTTCCGGGTATTACTCGTGATTCCATTATAGAATTGCTGAAACATTGGGGTCTTCCCGTGTCGGAAAGACGCATCTCGATGGAGGAAGTCCATGAAGCCTATAAATTGGGTCACTTGGAAGAGGCCTTTGGAACGGGAACAGCCGCGGTCATATCACCAATTGGTGAATTTTTGTGGAATGGTGAAGAAATGCTTGTTCAAAGCGGAGAAACGGGCGAACTTTCCAGAAAGCTTTATGATACACTGACAGGTGTCCAAACAGGTAAAGTCGCAGACGAGTTGAACTGGACTACTAAAGTTGAAGAAAAAGTGACTCAATGATACTTAAAAAAACCTTCTTTGAAGGTTTTTTTTTTGCTTTCAAATAATCATTTTGTGCCTTATGGCAACTGCGACGGCCTCGGTCCGGTGATTCACTCCCAATTTCCTGATGGCAGAAGAAATATGATCTCTGACAGTAAATTCACTAACGCTCATTTTAGATGCCATTTGCTTTAATCCCATCCCATTCGCTAAATATTGAAGGACCTCCACTTCACGTTTGCTTAGAAGGTAAGTGGGAGGGGCGGAATCGAATGTTGAACTGACAGCCAGTTTCAAATAATGGGAAAGCTTCATTAAATCATTCTTGGTAACGGGCTTGTTGGCGTGGATGGGGTCAACCAACACTAAACCGATGGCCAAGTCATTCACAATTATCGGAATGATTGCCAATGAAGTGATGGAAAATCTTTTGACGTATTTTGCAGGGATGGAGGATTTCGCATGCTGGATGGTTAAGTATATGGGCTTGTTATGGATGACTGCTTGGTGGATCGGGTATATATCATGAATATTTTCCCTGACATTATGTAGTGAAAAGGTACCTTCAACTGTACATGCACAAATTCCTTCACCCATTCCTGTTAAACATGAGTAACTGAATAAAGATGCTCGTTGAAATGAAAAAAAATCCACACAGCCCTTTACGATCATTTGTGATTTATTTGCCATATCTTTTTGTTGGGAAATCTTTTTTACATGTTTCATCAGAGTTTCCTCAAGCATTCGACTTAATTCCTCCCTACATTTTCAGTACTAGGATAAATGCTACTAATATCTTACAATATAATGAAAACTCTTACAAATTTAAAAATCCTTAGAGATTCAAAAGTTTAAAGTTCATAATTTCAAGGAGGCATTACCATGAAAAGAAAGAGTTTAACGACAACAAGCAGGAGTTTTAGAGAAGATACCCTACCATTTAAACTTTACCAAAAGGCAAAGAAATTCGGTATATGGAATCCTCGAGACATTGATTTCAGCCAGGATAAAGAAGATTGGAAGTCATTTACTGACATTGAAAGGGAAGTGTTATTACGGATCATTTCCCTTTTTCAGGGCGGGGAAGAAGCCGTGACTTTGGATTTGCTGCCGCTCATAATGACAATAGCCAAAGAAGGCCGGATCGAAGAAGAAATGTACTTAACGACATTTTTGTTCGAGGAAGCGAAGCATATGGAGTTCTTTCGCTACACATTAGATCAAATTGGTGAAACGGGTGATTTGACGGTTTATCACTCAGACACTTATAAATCGATTTTTTATGAAATTTTGCCTGAAACGATGGAGAAACTTTTAACCGATCAATCACCAGAAGCCTTGGCAGAAGCAGCCACTGTTTATAATATGTTTACCGAAGGCGTTCTTGCAGAAACTGGATATTTCGGGTTCTATCAGACTCTCGAAGCTAATAAAATGATGCCTGGTTTATTAAAAGGTGTGGGTTTTTTGAAGAAGGATGAATCACGCCATATTGCATATGGGACTTTCCTGCTGCAGCGAATCATCAGTGAACATCCACATATCTTTAAACAGGTTGAAAAGAGGATGGAGGAGCTTTCACCACTGGCCATCACGTTAAATACGGAGGGATATGATCGGTTAGGAAATCCCTTTGGTAATGACCAACAAGCTGTATTGAATTTTACCCTGAAACAATTATCAGTGCGGATGGAGATATTAGCCAGGGCAAAAGGGAAAGGGATTGAAGAAATCTATCAAAGCAATGAAAAGGAATATGGGGTTTTGTAATGCAGAAATAAGATACAAGCATACTGTGAGTTTACATTTGTTAAAGGGATGGCCATTAGGAACTTGAATGCAGCGTATGGACGATCCTTAACTGCGAATATACTATTTAATCCGAGGTGAAAAAACGATATGAAGGTAAATGCTCATTCGAATTTTTGGTTAAGGTCTTCTGTTTACAGTGGCACTAACACTCGTTCACTCATTCCGGGCCTATTCAATGGTCTTGGGGCAACAAGGATTCTGCTCGTGAGCGATGCTGGCTTGGAAAATGCCGGCGTCGTTAAAAAAGTTACCGAAACTTTTGAGCAGCAGAAATTAGGTGCCAAAGCTGAAATAGTTGGACAGTTTATTGATGTTACACAAGACGCAGCGAGTAAATGTGTAAACGAAGCATTGAATTATGCACGCGAAGTTCATGCCGATGCCATCCTTGCCATTGGCGGAGGGAGCGTCATCGATACCGCAAAAGCATTGAAATACGGATTATATAAAAACATTACGGATATAAATGATTCAATACCAAGCGGTTTTCTATATGAGGGTTTTCCAA
The DNA here is from genome assembly GCF_018613135.1 of Bacillus sp. ISL-57. Lineage (NCBI taxonomy): Bacteria > Bacillati > Bacillota > Bacilli > Caryophanales > Bacillaceae > Bacillus > Bacillus sp. ISL-57. The sequence continues at coordinate 201,586 of NZ_JAGGQV010000010.1, forward strand.
AAGCACAATCCATGAATATCCCGCATATTTCCGTAGCCACAACAGCAGGGACGGGTTCTGAAGTGTCCCCGATCGCAGTCATATATAATGAACATAAAAAAGTAAAAATGAATATATACAATGTATTTTTAAGTTCGGATGTAGCGATTCTAGATCCCGAGTTAACAGTCGGACTGCCGTCTGACATTACGGCGTTTACTGGTGCAGATGCATTGACACATGCAATTGAAGCGATCATTTCACCTGCTGCGACATCAATAACCGATGCATATGCATTTCAGGCCATTAGAGTTATTGAAAGAAATTTACCGAGGGCCGTAAAGGATGGAACGAATATTGAAGCTAGAATGGAAATGCTTCATGGAAGCATGATGGGAATCACTGCATTTTGCAGTGCATTGAATGCGATTCCGGTTCATAACTTTGCCCATGCATATGGGGCGTTATTCCGTATTCCGCATGGACTGGCCAATGCAGTATTATTACCGGTCGTCATGGAATCAATCCCGGATTTATACCTTGAAAAGGCCCATTTGATAGCTGAAGCCTTTAGTGTGAAAATACAGGATGAAGATTCAAAAGGAATCTTAGCGAAAGTGGTAGAAAAGCTACGTGCCTTCCTATTTGATCTTGGGCTGCCCTGCGACTTCAGCGCCTATGGAATTAACCAGTCGGATATGGAAAGGATTCTGAAAGCAGTAATGACCGATCCAGCTGCCGCTAATTACCCGATGTCGGAGGAATTAATAATGTCGGTTGTTTCAAGAGTTTCACCGGTAAGAATTAACTGATACTAAAAAAGCCAGCCCGTAAAGGTTGGCTTTTATTACGTTGTAACGATTAAGCACCAAAATTTCACATCCAAACAGTTCATTCCGTTATTTGATGTCTAAGAACTACAGTGATAGACTCTGGTTAATGTTTTTTTCCTAAGTTTTCCTGTGCCATCTTTATAAGTTCCTTGACCATGCCCCCGCCTAATTTTCCACCTATTTTTCCATTCTGCTTGGATGTCAGTTCACCGTTATAGTCTTTTTTCAACGGTACGCCAATTTCTTTTGCTACTTCAAACTTTGCCTCTTCGGGATTCTTTGTACCAGCGATTTTGGCTTTTAAATCATCAAGGCCTTGTCGCGCTTCAGATACTAGTATTTTCCTTCTCCTTGCCATGTAACAACCAACCTCCTATTTTTTCTTAGGTTATCCTAATGAAGTGAAAATGATAAACCTGATTTGCAATCCGAAGAAGTTTTAGTTTATTTAAAGCGGGTAACATATAATAAAACGACGATTTAAGGAGAAAAATGATGCTGACTGCGAATTCAAGTTTATTAACAAAAGAAGATATGACAAATCCCGATCGAGTGCCGCAATGGCTAATCAAGGAATATCAAACATTCCATGAAACAGTGACCGATAAAACCTTTCCTTGTTATTTTGGTATGAAAGCTGAAAATAAAGGGGAACTTCGTTATGCTTATATCACACAGGAAGATTGGTCCAATCTCCCAAAAGCAGTGGAAAGCTTTCTTGATTTATTTCAGGAACCACCATATATAAGGCATGGACTTTTCGTTTTTATGGAGCCTGAATCGATAGAGGGTGATATAGAATTTTACCGTAAAAGGTTTTGGGAGATCCTGCAATACCTGCATGAAGCGGATGTAAAACCTTGGCCAATTGAAAAGCCTAAAGATCCGGATCATTATTTATGGGACTATCATTTTGCCGGGGAACCAATCTTTGTCTTTGGTAATGCACCCGCTTATAAACAGCGTAAAACTCGCGATTTAGGAAATAGCCTCGTCCTTGGATTCCAGCCCCGGATGATCTTTGAAGGCTTGGAAGGAACGGAAAAAGGCGGAATCATGTCGCGTGAAAAGGTCCGGGAACGAGTTGAGAAATGGGATAATCTCCCAAAGCATCCTGATATCAGTCACTTTGGCGATGTAAATCATAATGAATGGAAACAATTTTTCATAGGGGATGATATAGAACCGATAAAAGGTAAGTGTCCCTTCCATCATAAACAATTACCGTAACCGTGAGCAAATTGCTCTCGGTTTTTTTGCGTTTGAAAATAAAAAACATAATCCTTGCCTTATTGGATTTTCAGTTTTATAATGTGAAAGTAGCAATTGCAGTTAATTCGAGATATATGGATTAAATGCTATTTTTTATAAAATATACAAAATTAACAATTGGGGGAACGAAAATGTCTAAAGTATTGTTTGTTAAATCAAATGACCGCCCAGCGGATCAAGCTATCAGTGTCAAAATGTATGAAACGTTTTTGAACGCATATAAGGAAGCAAATAGTAGCGATGAAATAACTGAATTGGATTTATTTGAATTGAATTTGCCTTATTACGGAAATACTGCAATCACTGCCTTATATAAACGCAACCAAGGCATGGAATTGACTGAAGAAGAAGTGGAAATTGCTGATATTGTGCAACAATACTTGAATCAATTCCTTGCTGCCGATAAAGTGGTATTTGCCTTCCCGCTATGGAACGCAACGGTTCCGGCACCATTGGTAACTTATATTTCTTATCTTGCCCAAGCGGGAACAACATTCAAATATACAGCTGAAGGCCCAGTTGGCTTAGCCGGAGATAAAAAAGTGGCCTTACTTAATGCACGCGGATCCGATTATGCATTGCCTGGAATGGAAGCCGGCGAAATGGCAGAGAAATACGTAACGATGAATCTAAACTTATGGGGTATTAAAAATCCAGAAACGGTCGTAATCGAGGGACATAATCAATACCCAGATCGCTCACAGGATATCGTTGCAGAAGGATTGGCGAAAGTTGCTGAAACTGCAGCAACTTTCTAATTTTTTTAAAGAAAACCAGTATGTATTTTTAGCATACTGGTTTTTCTATGCAGATTTTTCTGAAAGTCGATTATAATAAAGGGTAAGCTATAAGCATGAAAGGAAGTGCAGACGATATGCAAACGTTTAAATCACGTGACGAATTAAAGATAGAAGAAACTTGGAATTTAAAGGATATTTACGAAGATCAGGCTAATTGGGAAAAAGATTATCAAGAAGTCCTGAAGATGACAGAAAAATTAAAAACTTACGATGGCCATATTCAGTCAGCTCAAGATTTATTCGAGTATTTACGGTTAAGTGAGGAAGTTGGCTACATTTATAACAAGCTATATGTATTTGCCATGCTTCAAGCCGATTTGGATACACGGGTCACCTCATCACAAGCATTGCTGGATCGAGCTGGTAAGTTAGGGCAGAAAATAAGTAATGCTTCTGCATTCTTCATGCCGTTTCTACTAAGCCTGGAAGAACAAACATTAAAAGGGTACATAAATGAAGTCGAGGGTTTGAAATATTTTGAAGAGGATTTACTGGATTCTTTCCGCTATAAAGCCCATGTATTAACGAAAGAACAAGAAGAGGTGCTTTCCCAAATAGGCGAAGCCTTTTCAGCTCCACAAAAAACGTTCGGAATGATCAACAATGCGGATATAAAATTTGGGGAAGTTACGAATGAAGACGGCGAGAAGGTAGAGCTGACGCGAGGAATGTATTCCAAATTGATTGAAGATGATGATCGGAATAAAAGAAAAGAGGCTTATTTCGCATATTATCAGCCATATGTACAATTGAAGAATACAATCGCTTCCACACTTGCAACGGCAATCAAAAATAATGTGAATCTTTCAAAGCTAAGAAATTATCCATCTGCCTTGGAAAAATCCTTATTTGGAGATCAAGTTCCAAAAGAGGTTTATGATAATCTGATTATGTCTACTAAGCAAAATATCGGACCCATGCATAAATACATTCATTTAAGAAAAAAATTGCTGGGTGTAGAAGAATTGCGTGCTTATGATTTAAGTGTACCATTAGTCGAAGGGGCTAAAGAGGAGATTTCTTACGATGATGGTTTTGCTTTGATGGTGGAGGCACTAAAGCCACTTGGCGAAGAGTATATCACAATCCTTAAAACCTTTAAGGAAAACAGGTATATCGACGTCAGGGAAACACCTGGAAAACGTTCAGGTGCTTACAATTTAGGACTTTATGGTGTTCACCCTTTCATCCTATTAAATCATCGTGATGATTTAGACAGTGTATTTACACTTGCACATGAATCTGGACATGGCATGCATTCATACTATAGCTCAAAATACCAACCGCAAATAAGTGCTGGGTATTCCATTTTTGTCGCTGAAGTTGCTTCCACTGTGAATGAAATCCTTTTGATTCGCCATTTAATTAAGACAACAAAAGACGTACAAAAGAAAAAACATTTACTTAACCATTTCATAGATAGTTTTAAAGGGACATTCTTCACACAAGTGATGTTTGCGGAGTTCGAAAAGATTGTACATGAAAAAGCTGAAAATGAAGAACCTCTAAATGCCGAGGTTTTTAATACAGCCTATGAATCGATATTTCGTGCATATAATGGAGACGAAATAAGTTTCGATGAAGAAGTGAAGTATGGCTGGTCACGCATCCCACACTTTTATCGTCCATTTTATGTCTACAAATATGCTACTGGTTACGTTTCAGCCATTACGATCGCTGATAAGATCCTTGCTGGGGACAAAAAAACACTTGAAAGTTATTTGACTTTCTTGAAAAGCGGGAGTTCCGATTTCCCATTGGAGCTGCTTAAGAAAACAGGAGTGGATTTAACGAAACCTGAGCCAATCGAAAATGCAATGAAGATTTTCAGTGATCTCGTCGACCAATTCAGTGAGTTGACAGAAGGCTAATCTAAACCATTTCTTCCAAAAGAGCCCATGGTATGTGTGTATAAAAAATGCTATAGTTAAAACATTGGCGTATGAAAGGCCCAATCAATAGATTGGGCCTTATTTTATATGCAAAAGAAACAGGTAATTCGCGAAAAAAGTCATGATGACAGCGTTATTTTCAACATCGGAGCCTAGCCAATGGGCCAGTTTCTTCGTACTACAATGGCATATTTTGTGAGGAAAGTGAAAAATGAATACGACAGTTAATTATATAAAAGAATGGCAGCAGGCACTTCAACTTGAAATCCTGCATTTGAAAAAATATGGCAGCACAAAATACTTGGTTTCGAACGGCCATCAGCTTACAAGTGACGGTTCCTTCAACTATTATTTTGAAACAGGTTCATCGGTAAAAATCCCTGTCGGTTCACTCGTTCGACTTGAATGGGGAGGGATTAAACAGGATGGAAGGATCCTCTCATCGGAAGGGAAAAGTATAATCATTGTTTTTGATCGCTCGTTAGGCGATATCATCGGAGAAGCCTTTTTATACCATGACCCCTGGGAATTGCTGGAGCAATTGATCATCCGCTTGGATGAAATCAAGAGAAGTAAAAGGAAAAGGCTTCGAATCAAGCGCCTGATGGATCCGTCCATGCCGCAAAAACATCCTTTAACTGAAAAACAAAGCAGCGTGAAAGAATTGTATGCCCGCTCGAAGCTCAATCCAGTCACTTTTGTTTGGGGACCGCCTGGAACAGGAAAAACCTATACTTTGGCCCGTACAGTAGCCAATCATTATTTACAAGCTAAAAAAGTTCTGGTTTTGTCCCATAGCAACCAGGCTGTGGATGTTTTGATGGCTGAAATTTCATCATTCATTAAAAAGAAAGATCGTTTCATAGAAGGTGATGTGCTTCGCTATGGATCTCAAATCGGTGAATCACTAGCTATCCATGATGATATTGTTACGGGGCAATTATTAGGTAAACATGAACCGACATTAATTAAAGAAAAAGAAGAACTTGGCGAAGAGAAACGCCTTTTAAAATATGACTTGGCAGGATCCTTCAGTAAAAGGGATACAGATCAGTTAATTGAGATAGAGAAAAAGCTGGCCAAAGTCTTGGAGAAAATCCGCCAAAAAGAGGTTCAATTCGTAAAAGAAGCAAAAGTAATCGGGACGACCTTAGCTAAAGCCGCAAATGACGAAACGGTTTATCAAAAGGAGTATGATCTGGTCATCTTGGATGAAGCGAGTATGGCTTACGTTCCTCAGGTGGCTTTTGCTGCAGCGTTAGCCAAGCATATTATCGTTTGTGGTGATTTCAAACAATTGCCGCCCATTGCTTCGGCTCGTGATTCCCTCGTGAAACTTTGGCTGAAGGAAGACATATTTCATCGGGCCGGTGTCGCCCAGTCTGTTGAAGAAGGAGAACTCCATCCCCATTTATTCCTATTAAAGGAACAGCGCCGCATGCATCCGGATATTTCGGCTTTCACTAATCGTGTCGTCTATAATGATTTTGTTGGCGATCATAAAAGTGTTGCGACTAGCAGGGAGGGCATAATGCTGGCGGAACCGTTTGCCAATAGGGCAGCGGTGCTTCTGGATACTAGCTTAGCAGGGGAATATTGCATCACTGAACGGACATCCCACTCGCGAATGAATTTATGGCAATTGCTTTTATCTTTTCAGCTGATTCATGAAGCTTATGTGGGCGGTTCAAGGTCAATTGGTTATGTTGCACCATATCGGGCTCAGGCAGAATTAATGGAAAAACTATTGGATGACTTATATGAAAAAGAACGGCAAACTGCGGATATCATCGCTGCAACTGTACATCGTTTCCAGGGAAGTGAACGTGAGATGATGATTTTTGACACAGTAGATAGTTATCCGCAAAACAGGGCTGGAATGTTATTGACAGGAAGAGAAAGTGAAAGGCTGATTAACGTGGCCATAACAAGGACTAAGGGTAAGTTTGTACATGTATGTGACACTTCGTTTGTTAACAAACACGTTTATCGCAGTAAAACACTTCGTCAGCTTGTCGATCATCAAATTCAAAATGATCAGATTGTATCAAAGAAAGACATTGGAAAATGGGTTAACCACCAGCACCCGAAATTACGATGGATGCATGCCCGTAAATTGGGGGACTTTCAGGAAGATATTGAATCAACCAAACATGACATGGTTATCGCTATACCGGATTTGAACAGTTTGTCGGAAGAATGGCAGCAATATTTAATGAAACGGAACCCTGCAGTGAAATTGACAATCATATCAGCAAAAAGAAATCCTGATATCAACTCGGATCATTTTATTTGTTCACCTATTTCCTTTTCCTTTATCATCTTTGATCATCGAGTTATCTGGCTAGGTTTGCCCGTAGAGTCCAATAATCGGGTTCATCCCCCATTTATAGCGGCTCGTCTGGATTCGGAAATAATGGCGGATGAATTACTATCTCAATTCAAAAAAAGTGAATAGCTTTGGAAAGCCCTATAAAAGGGCTTTTCTTTTTTACATATATTCCTTAAATGAACTCGGTAGAATAAATAAAGACCATTTTGAGCCACTTTCGTCCTTTATGTATTAAACCAAACACCTCGCTAGAATATACTATTTACTTTTACTCCCCAATTTGGATTCAACTCCTTATATTTTCTGTTAAAGGCTGCAAACTAAACTAACAAAGCGAGCGTTTAAGGCGACTTTCGACTGGTTATGATTTACGATTAAGTTATGAAAGCCAAGAAAGGAGGTAACAAAATGAAATTGAGCATATTGGATCAATCCCCGATTGCATCCGGACAATCAGCACAAGAAGCTTTGCAGGCTTCACTTCAACTCGCTCAAGAAGGAGATAGGCTGGGTTATTACAGAATCTGGTTAACTGAACATCATGATCTGCCTGGCCTGGCCTGTTCCGTTCCAGAGGTTTTGATAAGCTATGTTGGTGCACAAACAAAAAATATCCGGATTGGATCAGGGGCAGTGCTGCTTCCACATTATAAGCCATACCGAATAGCAGAGACATATAATATGCTAGCCACACTTTTTCCAGGCCGGATTGATATAGGAATGGGACGTGCTCCTGGTGGATCTGCCGAAGCAACTATGGCCTTATCCGATAATTTCCTTCAGAATGTATACAAAATGCCCGAACTTGTTCAAGAACTGTTGAATTTTCTAAGAGATGAATTTCCGAAAGAACATCCGTTTTCAAATGTCTCTGCTGCTCCTATTCCAATGGTATCCCCTGAACCATGGATATTGGGAACAAGCGGGAAAAGTGCAAAACTTGCCGCTGAGAATGGAACTGGATACGCGTTTGGGGAATTCATGAGCGAAAATGATGGTGTGCATAGTTTTAAACAGTACCGTGAGCACTTTCAAAAAAAAGGGTTACTCAAAGCACCTAAAACGATTATTACGGTATCGGCCATTTGTGCTGAAACGGAAGAATATGCGAAAGAAATCGCCCTCAGCAACACCCTATGGAAAATTCAAAGTGGACATGGGGAAAGAAAGCAAGTTCCAAGTATAGAAGAGGTAAGGAATCATGAATGGACTGAAAAAGAAAAAACACAGATGGAAACCATGCATAAAAAACTGATTTATGGTACCCCTTCACAAGTTAAGGATCGACTATTGACGATTCAGGAGAAATATCAAGCAGATGAAATCATGCTGATAACCATCACTCATAAGTTGGAGGATCGGCTTAATTCGTTTCGATTGATTGCCAGGGAAATCCTTAACAGTTAATCCCCTTAAGCATTTTATGTGCATTTTTTGTGTATTTTCTATATGATGGCTTTGCGTCCGATTTATCATAATTGAAAGAAAGAAGATGAAGATATGAATGCTGATCAACATGCAAAGAAACTTGGCGACATTTCTTTTTCCGTTCTGGACTTGGCTTCTATAGTTGAGGGTGGCACAGTTTCGGGAGCTTTTAAAAATACAGTAGAATTAGCTAAACATGCGGAGCAATGGAATTACAACCGTTTCTGGGTTGCGGAACATCATAGCATGCCTGGGATTGCAAGCTCTGCAACGTCAGTGCTTATAGGCTATGTTGCAGGCAGGACTGAAAGAATTCGGGTGGGTTCTGGAGGCATAATGCTACCGAATCATGCACCGCTGGTTATCGCAGAACAATTTGGAACATTGGAAGCAATGTATCCTGGCAGAATAGATTTAGGACTGGGGCGTGCTCCGGGAAGCGACCAATATACAGCCATGGCACTTCGGGGTGATGTACGTAATAACGGTCAGGATTTTCCTGAACAATTGGCGCAGCTCCGTAGCTATTTAGATGCGGATTCTAAACATAATCGTGTTCGCGCCATTCCTGGAGAAGGGCAGGACATCCCGATTTGGCTGCTTGGTTCAAGTGGGTTCAGTGCAGCATTATCAGCACAGCTGGGATTGCCATTTTCATTTGCAAGCCATTTTTCCCCTGAAAATACTCAACCAGCTTTAGCCCGCTACCGCAATAATTTCCAACCATCCGACGTTCTAGATAAACCTTATGTTATGGTTGGTATCAATGTTTTTGCAGCCGATACTACGGAAGAAGCGCAAAGGATTGCTACATCTTATCAACAGCAGTTCTTGAATTTGATACGGAACACGCCAGGTCAACTTGCTCCTCCAGTTGATACGATGGAAGGCCTTTGGACAGAATATGAAAAGGCCATTGTCATGAAGCAACTGAATGCTTCCATTATAGGAAATCCTAAAGAGGTAAAAGAGCAGTTGCAGTCATTTTTAAATGAAACACAGGCGGATGAAATGATTATAAACTCTGCCATTTATGATCAGGAAGCACGCCTTCGTTCTTATGAAATCATTGCAGAGGTTACTGGAATGAAATAATTATTAAAGAATGAGCTTGCAGATCCCATGTCTGCAAGCTTTTTTATAAAAATACATACCGATTGGCTTCATAAACAAAGTTAGGAGAGAGTAATGAAACGAGAAGATCCTTTATCCTTAATATTTCACTTCACAGATAAACAAGGTGACAGCAGGCCACTATATTTTGCGAATCCGAAAAAAGTGATCACCGCCCATTCAATTGAAGATGTCCTTCCCCAATTCCAAAAAGTCCAGGAAGCGATCGAACAGGGGAATTATGCAGCGGGATATGTTTCCTATGAAGCGGCCCCTGCTTTTGAACAATCCTTTAAAGTAAAAGATGGAGCCAAAATGCCATTATTATGGTTTGGGATTTTTGATAAACCGGAAGAGGAAATACCTGAAAAAATGACCGGGGCATTTAATTTAGCTGAATGGCAATCAGAAACGGATTCAAATGCCTATCGTTCTGGATTTCAAAGAATAAAATCAGAAATCAAGAAAGGCAACACATACCAAGTCAATTATACGATGCGTTTGCAATCCCAGTTCGAGGGAGATGACTTCGCGTTTTTTGAACGTTTGAAGAGAGCCCAACGCTCGAACTATAGTGCATATTTGAACGTGGGTTCACATCGAATCCTATCGGCTTCACCCGAGTTGTTTTTTCGTTGGGAAGATGGTCAGTTGATTACTCGGCCCATGAAGGGAACGGTAAAGCGGGGAACGACACTGAAAGGGGATCAGCTCAATGCTGAATGGTTGGCAGCCTCGGAAAAGAATCAAGCTGAAAACTACATGATTGTGGACCTGCTAAGAAATGATTTGGGAATGATTGCAGAACCAGGAAGCGTCGAAGTTCCACAACTTAAGGCAATTGAAAAATATCCGACCGTTTGGCAAATGACATCCACGATTACAGCCGATACGAATCCAGGAACAACAATCATTGATATATTCAAGGCCCTTTTTCCTTGTGGATCGATAACAGGGGCACCTAAAATTAAAACGATGGAAATCATCGCTGATATCGAGAATTCACCACGTGAAGTTTATTGCGGTGCAATCGGGTTCATCACGCCTGAATCCGAAGCTGTTTTTAATGTGCCGATTCGTACGGTCGTGATCGATAAGGAAACAGGGAAAGCCGAGTATGGGGTAGGCGGGGGGATCACTTGGGATTCCGAGTTATCGGAAGAATATGACGAAGCCTTTTTAAAAGCCAAATTATTGACGGTGGAAAGGCCTGCTTACAAACTATTGGAATCGATAAAGCTCAGCGATGGCGAATATTATTTGTTGAATGATCATATCGACCGGATGAAACAATCCGCTGAGTACTTCGATTATCGATTCTCTGAATCGTATCTTAGAGATCGACTCCAAAAGTATGCGGAAATAAACCATGGGACGTTGCAAAAAGTAAGGGTACTACTACATGAAAATGGCGAGTTAGAAGTCTCGGGACAAGCAATCAAGCCCCTTGATCCAGAATTCAAGGCCATACTGGCCGAAGTTCAAATATCAACGGCAAATCCATTTCTATTTCATAAGACCACCAATCGTGATGTCTATGAAAGCTTTCAAACGAATAATCCCGACTTCCAGGATGTTCTGCTTTGGAATGAAGAAGGATTCATCACGGAATTCACGAACGGAAATGTAGTGGTGAAGATAAATGGTGACCTCTATACCCCTCCGGTGGAATCAGGTCTGCTTGCTGGAACGTTTCGTCAAGAATTGATCAGGAAGAAGGAAATCAAGGTAAAAAACATTTCTAAGGCTGACCTCAATAACGCAGAGGAAATTTGGTTCATTAATAGTGTGCGAGGGAAATTAAAAGTGAATTTAACTTTCTAAGCTGATAATTCGTAAAAAAGTGAAAATTGTAATCTTTATTGCAGTTTGTTGAGTTATAGTAGATGATGAATACTACATATACGGAGGGGACTGCTGTGGAGATGCCTAAAATCGCAGGTTTATCAATTATGGATTGGAAAGCGAAAGATCCTATACTTAATAATGTGGTGGAGATGAATGAAGTCTTCTGGACGAATCCGCATTACGGTAACGAACAAGAAAATTCTATCGTCCAAGCTGAACAAGTTAAATCGGCTGAAGAAAGATTAAATAGATTTGCCAATTATATAATTAAAGCATTTCCAGAAACCGAACCAATGGAGGGGATCATTGAATCACCCCTAGTCGAGATTCCTTTCATGCAAAAAAACTTGGAAACATCCTATGGAACTAAAATTGCGGGAAAACTTTTGCTGAAATGTGACAGCCATTTACCTATATCAGGTTCAATCAAGGCACGCGGAGGTATTTATGAGGTCTTAAAACGTGCTGAGGAAATAGCAATGAAGCATGGCGGTTTAAAGCGGACTGATAATTATGGAGTACTTGCGAGTGATGAATATAAGGAGCTTTTTTCAAAATATTCGATTGCTGTCGGTTCAACCGGTAATTTAGGAATGAGTATTGGAATAATAAGCGCGAAGCTGGGATTTAAAGTAACGGTTCATATGTCTGCAGATGCTAAACAGTGGAAAAAGGATAAATTAACAAGTCTGGGTGTCATTGTAAAGGAATATGATGATGATTACAGTAAAGCTGTAGAAGAAGGACGTAAAGAAGCATCACTTGATCCCGATTGCCACTTTATTGATGATGAAAATTCCATGGATCTGCTGCTAGGTTATGCGACGGCTGCAACGCGCCTGAAGAAACAATTGAAAGAAATGTCCATTACAGTAGATGAAGATCATCCTTTGTTAGTGTACTTACCATGCGGAGTGGGCGGCGGCCCCGGCGGCATAACATATGGGCTCAAGTTAGCCTTTGAAGATGATGTACATTGTTTTTTTGCAGAGCCGACACATTCACCCTGCATGACGCTTGGATTGATGACAGGCCTTCATGACAAAGTTTCCGTTCAGGACTTTGGTATCGATAATAAGACGGAAGCGGATGGTCTTGCAGTAGGAAGGCCTTCAGCATTGGTTTCCAGTATGATGACGACCATGTTAAGCGGCAGCTATACCATAGAGGATAAAAGGTTATTCGAACTGCTCAAGGAAATGGCAGAGACGGAAGGCCATTATTTAGAGCCATCTGCCCTAGCAGGAGCATTTGGTCCGATACAACTTTTGTCAGCTCCAGAAGGAAGGGAATATCTTATGGATCAAAAACTGCTGGATAAAATGAACCAGTCGACGCATGTCATCTGGGCGACCGGCGGGAGCATGGTACCAAAAGATATGATGGAACTGTATTTATCTAAAAGTTAAAAAATTCCACAAGAGTGAAATTTTCAGAATCCAGGCAAACTCTTAGAAAAGTGAGTTTGCCTGGATTCTTTTTATTCGAAAAACCTCTCAGTTGTTTTCAGACGAAGCAGTTTTTCGTCCAAACCGCACTCTATTTGACCGACAACGAATTATTCGAACCCCGGAGCATACATTTTGCGGTCTATGATTCCATTCCCTTGTAATCGCTGGTCAAGCTGCATCTGCGGGAATAGCGAGTCCAAAGGAGACCCCACAGGCGCAATTGCGACAAGGAGGCTCCCGGACACCGCCCGCGGAAAGCGAGTGCCCTACGTTCCAATCAACGTTCAATATGTCCAAGCTAAAAAAACTGTAGACAAACTCGATTTTAATCGAAGTTTGTCTACAGTCTGTGAAGTTCACGTCAGTGAACTTCTTTTTATTTATATCCCCCATGAGTTCAATAAAAGGTGAATGGCGTTTTTTAATTCGGATTCAGGAATCCCTGCAAAGCCCAATATGATTTTTGGAGGGTGTTCGTCAATTTTTTCGATCGAATATGTCGATAGTCCATAAATTTTGATATGATCTTCGTTTGCCTTTTGAATAAGTGTCTGTTCATCCATGCCGTTCTTGACGATGAGGACGATATGCAATCCTGACCGCTCTCCAATGATTTTTATTTGTTCATGGGGTTTAAATAGATCAATCACTTTATCCAACTTCCGACGGTACACTTTCCTCATCCGATTTAAATGCTTTTCGAAATCACCCTCCTTCATGAACTGTGTCAACACATGCTGATCAATCCGAGAAACGGTTGAATGGTAAAAAGACAATTCCTGTTGGTGCATTTGTAACAATGGAGCGGGAAGGACCATATAACTGATCCGAATTGATGGCATCAATGATTTGGAAAATGACCCTAAATAAATCACCTTATCACCAGCATCCATACTTTGTAAGGAAGGAATTGTTTTTCCACTATAACGAAATTCACTATCATAATCGTCTTCGATAATATATCGGTTTGATGCCCCTTGAGCCCAGTTCAACAATCTCGTCCGTCTGTTAACGGATAGGATCGTCCCATTTGGGAAGTGATGTGAGGGAGTGACATACACAACGTCGATGTTTGAATCTTCAATTTGGTTCACCTTTACGCCTTCCTCATCAATTCGCAGTGGATGGACTTCATTTGGGTAGCTGCGTAAAATCCGATGAATCAAGTGATACCCAGGATCTTCAACACCATAGATGGCATTTTTATCGAATAGAAGGACAAGCTGCTGCAATAAAATTTCCATTCCTGCACCAATGATGATCTGTTCGGGAACACATTGTACACCACGTGCATGATACAAATAATGGGCAATTTCACATCTTAATTCATATTCCCCTTGGGAATCCCCAAGTAAAAGAAGATCTTGATGTGATTCATCGATTTTGCTTTTCATGTATTTTCTCCATTTTTCAAATGGGAAATGTTCCGTGTCAATTTGGCTGGGATGAAAATGATATAGCAATTCCCTTTCTTTATGATTGCTTTGTTCCAATGATACTTGGTTAGTTTGTGTATACTCTAAATCCTCGAATGTTTGAATATAGTACCCTTTTCTTGGTATGACTTCAACGTATCCCTCAGCAGTCAGTTGTTCATATGCAGTCTCGACAGTATTTTGACTTATTTGAAGGAATTCTGCCAATTTCCGTTTGGAAGGCAGTTTTGTGCCGTAAAGAAGACGGCCATCAATGATTTCTTTTTTAATATATGAATATAATTGTTCGTACAAAGCTACTTCACTTAATCGATTTAAATCACATGAAAGCATATTCATTTTTTTTGCCACCTTTTTGAAAAATATTACTGACCCTATTAAATTTATTAAAACTGACACTTTCAATGCGGTCAACTCTTTTTTATACTAAGCCTAACAAATCTAAAAAATGAAAATATTAGGGGGAAGAAAAAAATGGAAAAATTATTAGGAACTGACACAGTAAAAAGAGGAATGGCACAAATGCAAAAGGGTGGCGTAATTATGGACGTCATTAACGCAGAACAAGCAAAAATCGCAGAAGCATCCGGTGCGGTCGCTGTCATGGCATTGGAAAGGGTTCCTTCTGACATCCGTGCGGCTGGCGGCGTAGCAAGAATGGCAGATCCGCGAATTGTCGAGGAAGTAATGAATGCTGTCTCAATCCCGGTCATGGCTAAAGCAAGGATTGGCCATATCGTTGAATCAAGGGTCCTGGAATCCATGGGAGTGGATTATATCGATGAAAGTGAAGTGCTGACACCCGCGGATGAAGAATACCATATCCTAAAAAGTGATTTCACAGTACCTTTCGTTTGTGGCTGCCGTGATTTAGGCGAAGCTGCGCGCCGTATTGGTGAAGGAGCATCCATGCTTCGTACAAAAGGAGAACCAGGAACAGGTAATATTGTGGAAGCTGTGCGTCATATGAGAAAGGTACAGTCACAAATTCGCAAAGTGAGCATCATGAGTGATGATGAATTAATGACTGAGGCAAAAAATCTTGGAGCCCCATTTGAAATTTTAAGAGAAATCAAACGCACAGGTAAATTGCCTGTAGTTAACTTTGCAGCTGGCGGAATTGCCACTCCAGCAGATGCAGCATTGATGATGGAATTGGGAGCAGATGGCGTTTTCGTAGGGTCTGGTATTTTTAAATCTGAAAATCCGGAAAAATTCGCATCAGCAATCGTTCAAGCGACTACATATTTCACCGATTATGAATTGATTGGCAAGTTGTCCAAAGAATTGGGCAGTGCAATGAAAGGCATTGATATTTCCAAACTGGCTCCGGCAGAACGGATGCAGGAACGTGGATGGTAATATGATAACGATCGGTGTTTTGGGGTTACAGGGAGCGGTTGAAGAACACTTGAACCAAATCAAAGCTGCCGGCGAACAAGCGATTATAGTAAAAAAACCGGAACAGTTGCGGGAAATCGATGGCTTGATCATTCCAGGCGGAGAAAGCACGACGATGAGGAAGCTAATGGATCGTTATGGATTTATGGAACCGATCAAAACTTTCTTCGAAGGTAAAAAACCTATTTTCGGTACATGTGCGGGAATGGTATTGGCAGCCAATGAATTGACTGGCGATGAGGAGGCATATCTCGGACTAATGGACATTTCCGTGATAAGGAACGGATTTGGACGTCAACGGGAAAGTTTCGAGGCTGACCTATCCATCAAAGGAATGGAATACCCTTATAAGGCAGTATTCATCCGGGCGCCATTTGCTGATGAAGTTGGAGAAGGTGTAGAAGTATTGGCCGTTTATGAAGAGAATGTAGTGGCTGCGAGACAAGACCATGTCCTCGTAAGTGCATTTCATCCAGAATTAACAGGTGATGATCGCTTCCTTCAACTTTTCATTGAAATGGTGAAGACATCCGTAAGTAAGGCCGAATTGAAAACCTGCTAAACAAATGGAGCTGTCCTATTAATAGGACAGCTTTACTTTTGAAAGCTCAAAACTCTATAAAAATACATATTGCTTGAATTTACTATTCTTTACTTTTATAATAAAAAGTAAGTAATCACTTACTTATTTGAAAGGGGAATGTATATGACAGCAAGAGTTGCAGTTATTACAGGGGGAGCAAGCGGTATAGGCCGAGCCACATGCCTGAAATTCGCAGCAAAAGGGGACAAGGTCGTTGTTTCGGATTTTAATGAAGAAATGGGCCGGGAAACCGTTGATCAGATAACAGCTAATGGTGGAGATGCCATTTTTGTTAAAACGGATGTTTCTAAGCAGGAAGAGGTTGAATCGTTAATCAATAAAGCAGTGGAAACATACGGAAGGCTCGATATCATGTTCAATAATGCCGGCATTGGTGCGGGCGGTATGATCCTAGACCAAGATATGGAAGGTTACTACAAAACGATTGGAGTGAACCAGCACGGAGTTGCATTTGGAATCATGGCAGCAGGACGGAAAATGAAGGAACTGGGTAACAAGGGAGTCATTATAAATACCGCTTCTGTGTTTGGCTACTTAGCTTCCCATGGGACTTTTGCCTATCAGGCGACTAAAGGCGCTGTAAGAATGATGACACAGACAGCAGCTTTGGAATTGGGCGCTTATGGCATACGCGTTGTGGGCATTGCGCCGGGCGGCGTTGACACTCCTATCATACAAGGTTATAAAGACATGGGAATCATCGATAAATTGAACGCAAGTCAAATGCGCGGTGAATTGATTAAGCCAGAAGCCATTGCAAATGCCGTCTATCTATTATCGTTAGAGGAAGCGGATGCAATCAATGGAAGTGTAGTCATGGTCGATGATGGCTATGCATCTTTTAAGTGATTTTCATAAATGGAAAGCATCGTTCCAACCAGACGATGTTTTCCATTTATGATATATGGGAATATTGAATTCTAATAGATCAAAGGTAATATTGACCGATTGATACCAGCGATATATCATGGGAAATAGATTGGTGAAACCGGTCTTATCTTTATAAAAGAAGGTTGATATTTTTGAAAAAAGGGCAGCAAACCAAAGAACGAATCATAAATGTAGCCCGGACTCTTTTTGCCACTAAAGGTTTTGACATGACAAGAACGAATGAAATTGCCTCTGCATGCAATGTTTCCGAAGCTACTATATACAAATATTTTGACAGCAAAAAAGATTTACTTTTGGCTACAATTACCCCTAATGAAAAAGAGGAAACCGAAGATGGGACTAGCCATCTCTCCACAGATGACCTAGTGGAGAATCATGTTACTACCATGATAGAAAAAATTCTTAAAAATAAAGAACAGTTTTCGATATTATTTAGGGAAACACAATTCGATCAAGATATTTCAAAGCAATATGTAGATCAGATTTTCAAGCCAAATGCCAGGCATATTGAAATACAGAAGAGAATAGATAACGGAGAGATACAATATATCTCTGATATTATTTTATTTAATGTAGGGATCATTTCTTTCACATTGGCTTTATCTACACATTATGAGATCCATCAACAAAAAAAGGAGCCATATTTTACTTCTGAACGAATTAAGAGCATTGCTCAACTTTTGGTATATGGTATTCATGGGAAACAAAATCATACATAATGAAACGGTCATATTTAATGGCATGAGCATCAAGCCGTAAATATGACCGTTTCTTTTTTTCATTCAGAGAAGATGTCCAGAGTTTAAGATTTGACTTATATTTTTCAGACAATTACGATAAATTCATACTTCACGAAATGCTTTAAGAAAATTATATCTGGAAATCTTGTAACATTGGAGGGTATCAAATGAGCGATATCGTAATTTTATCAGGAAGTCCGGCTATTCCATCAAGAACGGACATTTCACTAAAACATATTCAATCATTAGTCGAAAATGCAGGATTTACTACAGCTTATTTCTCGATTACGGATTTCTCAGCAGATGATTTATTACAAGGGAAATATAATAGCGAAGAAATCTCAAAGCTTTCAGAGAGAATTCAAGCAGCCAGAGGAGTCATTATAGGTTCACCGGTTTATAAGGCTTCTTATACAGGTGTATTGAAAGCCTTGATTGATTTGCTGCCAGAAGGTGCTTTTAAGGGTAAGCCGGTGCTGCCAATCATGATTGGTGGAAGTAACAGGCATCTATTGGCGATTGACTATGCGCTTAAACCATTAATTTCAATATTAAAAGGAGAGCCGCTGCAGGGGATTTATTTCGTTGATAAGGAAATAGATAAACAGAATCCAGAAAACCCGATCAATGATTTGCATTTAATTGATCGCGTCCAAAGTCAGGTTCAAGAATTTGTAGAAGCGATACAGTTAAGAAATTAATGACTTCAATAAATTAATTCCTTGTATAGAAAGACTGGAACCCTAGAAATTTTTTAGAATAACACGCGTCAAAAATAGGCCCATTAATGAAAATAGACTCATTTTTTTGGAGATTTTATCTAAAAAGACGAGTCTATTTTCGCATTTATATGAACATAAAATCATAAATTGAATAGTGTGTATAAAAATAACAGTTCATCCATAATATTAAACCAAGTTATTTTATAAGAAAACTCCATTGACAAGGATTAAATATATGTTAATATTTAAAATAATAAAACTTATCCAGAGCGACGGAGGGAATTGGCCCTTTGAAGTCCAGCAACCTGCATGATGGATGCAAGGTGCTACCTCCAACAAAATGTTGATCATTTTGGAAGATAAGGTAAAGATATTTACCTTGCGATCTTTCCATCATGGAAAGATTTTTGTTTTTTTTGAAAATTCAGGAAGACCATAACATTGTAAGATTGTATGGAATTATATAAATCTAAGAAATTTAAAATAAAATATTCGCGGATTTTCTTAAAGGAGGAACTGGTTTGAATAAAGAGAATCAGCTTGAAGAAATTTTTGAACGACTTCAAGAAATGCTTAATTCAATGAAATATGGATCCATTACACTTATTGTTCAGGATGGTAAAATCATTCAAATGGAAAGAAATGAAAAACTAAGAATTAAATAAGGTATCTGCTGACTAGAAAAACTAGAGGCGGGTTTAACTGATATAAAGAGAGTATTGGTTAGATTCGTCTCTTTTTCCTAGATTCAATTAACCCGGGGAATATTACAACGGGAATTGATCAACAGTTAACCAAACCTGATACAGCAAGTTTTTAGAGGGGGCTACAAAGTTGGCTGCATTAATAAACTATGAAAATTTCAATACAGGGGACTTCCCCGTATTTCCTGAAGACAGTGAGACAAAAGGTGCTTTGGAAGTTCTGCAATGGGCGAATGACCATTATGGAGACAAACTGATTTATGCTTGCAGTTTTGGTATTGAAGGCATCGTGCTTACGGATTTATTGGCGAAGGTCAATCCTTCGGCAAAAATAGTTTTCCTTGATACAGATGTTCATTTTGAGGAAACTTACCAATTGATCGAGGAAGTGAAGAAGCGATATCCGAAGCTTTTGATCGAAATGAAGAAACCTGACTTGACGCTTGAGGAACAAGCGGCGGAATATGGCGATGAATTATGGCTTAGTGATTCCAATAAGTGCTGTAACATCCGTAAAATCATTCCGCTTACAGATGTGCTTTCATCGGCAACAGCCTGGCTTTCGGGACTGCGGAGGGAGCAATCCGAAACAAGGGCAAAGACCGAGTATATCAATAAGGATAATAAGTTCAAATCAGTTAAAATATGCCCACTCATACATTGGACCTGGAAAGATGTTTGGCGCTATGCCCACAAAAATGGACTTCCATATAATGTCCTGCATGATAATGGATATCCGAGCATTGGTTGTAAAACGTGTACTGCACCTGCCTTCAATGCAGATGATTTACGCTCAGGCCGTTGGCAGGGAGCTCAAAAAACGGAATGCGGATTGCATTTATCTTAAATAAATAAAAACAATAGGCTTAACTAAATAGAAACCAAACCATAGGGGGAAATTAGCATGACAATCAGTATACCGCACGGAGGAACATTAATCGATCTTTGGGAACCAAAATATGATTATAGTAAAATAACGAAGTCAATCGAAATCGATGAAATTGCTTTAAGCGATCTTGAATTGATAGGCACTGGTGCCTACAGCCCGATTAAAGGATTCTTTACAAAAAGTGACTATGAGACAGTGGTAAAGGATATGAGGCTTAGCAGCGGACATGTATGGAGCATCCCGATTACGCTGCCTTTGACCGAAGAAACTGCAGAAAGCCTTACTATAGGTGAAGAAGTAACATTAACCCATGAAGGTGAAACATACGGGGTTCTCGCCGTTTCTGATATTTACACTCCAGATAAGCAATTGGAAGCGACATTGGTATATCAAACAGATGATGAGAAGCATCCTGGAGTGAAAAATTTATATAACCGTGGGGATGTATATGTCGGTGGGGAAATAAAGTTAATCAAGAGAATAGAGCGTCCGCTATTTCAAGCTCATTATTTGGATCCAATCGAGACAAGGAAGGCTTTCGCTGAAAAAGGATGGGAAACGGTTGTCGGTTTCCAAACGAGGAACCCTGTTCACCGTGCACATGAATATATTCAAAAGACAGCATTGGAAATCGTCGACGGCTTATTCTTAAATCCTCTAGTCGGTGCCACTAAATCAGATGACATTCCGGCAGATGTAAGAATGGAAAGCTATAAAGTGCTGCTTGACAAATATTATCCTAAGGATCGCGTCTCCCTTGCAGTTTTCCCTGCTGCCATGCGTTATGCAGGACCTAGGGAAGCCATTTTCCATGCGATGGTCCGTAAAAATTATGGTTGCACCCATTTTATCGTCGGACGTGATCATGCGGGGGTGGGCGATTATTATGGCACATACGATGCTCAAAAAATCTTCGGGAACTTTAACGCAGATGAGTTAGGGATCACGCTATTATTCTTTGAACATAGTTTTTACTGTAAAGCATGTGGCAATATGGCTTCCGCTAAAACTTGTCCGCATGGCAAGGAAGACCATGTCATCCTGTCTGGAACGAAGGTTAGGGAAATGTTGCGTAATGGAGAAATTCCTCCAGCTACCTTTAGCCGTAAGGAAGTCATCGAGGTGTTGATAGAAGGTCTAAAAAAAAATGAAGTTTATAACTGATTGGACATAAATGGAAGGGTCACATAAAGAGGGGGATAATCAAATGAGTAAAAGTACGAATGTCACATGGCATGAGACGTCATTGACCAAGGAGCACCGACGGAAGCAGAACGGGCATGAAAGCACGGTTCTATGGTTTACAGGTCTATCTGGTTCCGGAAAATCAACGATTGCAAACGCGGTCGCTAAAGAGTTATACAATCGGAATATTCGAAGTTATGTTTTGGATGGTGATAATATCCGCCACGGTTTAAATAAAGATTTAGGTTTTTCTGAAGAGGATAGAACGGAGAATATTAGGCGCATCGGTGAGGTTTCCAAGTTATTCGTGGATAGTGGGCAGTTCGTATTGACCGCTTTCATATCACCTTTCAAGGCAGATCGGCAGATTGTACGTGATTTACTCGAAGATGGGGAGTTTATTGAAGTATACATAAAGTGTCCGATCGAAGAGTGCGAAGTGCGTGATCCAAAAGGGCTTTATGACAAGGCCCGTAAAGGCATCATTAAAGATTTTACCGGAATCGACTCTCCATACGAAGAACCTGAACAACCGGAAATCATTTTAGAATCCGACCAATACAGCATTGAAGAGTGCGTTGAACAGGTAATCGGTTATTTAACAGCAAAGAAAGCGATTTAATCAAGGAGGAAATGAAATGGTTTACGAGAAATTTTGGTCGGAAAATCCACTAATCGCTAAAAATAAAACGGAAATCTGGAAATTGGAAAAAGACGGATTGAAGATATTTGATGATATTCCACATTACGCAGCAAATGGGTTTGATTCCATCCCTAAAGAGAAATGGGATATGTTCAAGTGGGCAGGGTTATACCTGCAACGGCCAAAAGAAGCTGGTTATTGGATGATGCGAGTCGTTATTCCCGGAGGTATCCTGACTTATGATCAACAAATAACTCTAGCTAACATCGCTAAAGATTACGGGAGGGATGTATATGACATTACAACCCGTCAAGCCATTCAATTCCATTGGCTGACCATCGAACAGGTCCCGGATATATTGAACCGTTTGGAAAAGGTTGGATTGACTACGGCTGGTGCTTGTGGTGATATAACCCGTAATATCATCGGTAATGCATTGGCAGGCATCGATCCTGATGAACTTTTTGATACACGCGAGGTACTTTATGATGTATTTGAGTATTTCCGCCTTAACGAAGACTATTCGAACCTTCCGAGGAAATATAAAATGTCCATAAGTGCCAATATCCATAATGCTTCAAATGCTGAAATCAACTGTGTTTCATTCAATCCAGCTACTAAAGTAATTGATGGGGTAACGGAAGTCGGTTTTCACGTAAAAGTAGGCGGTGGGCTTTCCTCCGTTCCGATGCTGGCAGAAGAACTTGACTTATTCATTTTACCCGAAAAAACTGTGGAAGTGGCTGCCGCCATCACGACGATATTCCGTGACTTTGGGTACCGTGAAAAGCGTCATCGCTCACGTTTGAAATTCCTTGTCGCCGACTGGGGTCCTGAACAATTCAAGGAAAAATTGCTGGAATACACCGGTCCGCTTCCTGATAAGGGAGAAAGTGCGGTGAAGGGATGGAATGCAGGGTATTTCTACGGCATCCATAAACAAAAGCAATATGGTCTGAACTATGTTGGCGTCAATATACCAGTTGGTCGTCTAAACCCAGACGAAGTGATCGAGTTTGCCGAACTTGCAAAAAAATATGGAAATGGTGAAATCCGCAACTGTAATTCTCAAAATCTAATCATTCCTAATGTGCCGGATGCAAAACTTGAGGAATTAAAGCAGGAATCCATCTTTGAAAGATTTCCATATCAACCAAAGAAATTCATTGGATATTCCGTTTCTTGTACAGGCATCGAGTATTGCAACCTTGCTCTCGTTGAAACGAAAAATCGAATGAGGACCATTTCTGAATCACTGGACAAGGAAATAGATCTCGATGTGCCTGTAAGGATGCATATGGTCGGCTGTCCGAATAATTGCGGTCAAAGAGCCATCGCCGAAATAGGGCTGCAAGGCATAAAAATGAAAAACCAGGATAAAAAGATGGTCGAAGCTTTTGAGATATACGTTGGAGGAACGCTGAATGAGGGCGGGAAGTTCAATGAAAAGCTTAAAGGAAAAGTGGAAGCTGAAAAGCTCCATCATGTTCTGAAAGAAATAATCCTATTTTTCAAAGAAACAAAACTACTATCCGAAACCTTTCTCGATTTTGTGGAAAGGGTAGGGATAGCCGAATTACAAAGTAAACTGGATGATATATTAGCGGAAGTGGCCGTTTAATAGGGGAAGGTAAGCATTCCATGAATCTATACCGTTTTGAAGTCACTATCAAGGAAAAACCAATTCATGTCATCATTGTTGCCGATTCAGATGAAAAGGCGTTTGAACTGGTTGATATCGAGCTGGAAAAGCATTATTTGAAAATGCCTGAAGTGGATGACATCTCATTATATGAAAAAAGGAAAATTAAAAATGGAGCAGGTTTCGTTTTATCGGAATTCGAAACAATTCTCTAAGGGAAGGCAGGATGCAAAAATGGGGAAAGTATATCTAGTAGGAGCCGGTCCCGGAGATCCAGATTTAATTACATTAAAAGGATTAAAATGCATCCAAGAAGCTGATGTCATTTTATATGATCGACTTGTCAATAAAGAACTTTTGAATCATGCAAAAGACGGTGTCGAGCTGATTAATTGCGGTAAACTGCCGGATTATCATTTGTTGCAGCAGGATACCATCAATCGGTTCCTCGTGAAATATGCAAAAAAGGGAAAAATAGTCACCCGTTTGAAAGGCGGCGATCCATTCGTCTTTGGGAGAGGCGGTGAGGAAGCGGAAGCCCTTGCCAAAAGTGGCGTAAGCTTTGAAATCGTACCAGGAATTACGGCTGGAATCGCCGCTACAGCCTATGCGGGAATTCCAGTTACACATAGGGACCATGCTTCATCATTTGCAATTGTTACCGGTCATCGGAAAAAAGATGAAGAGGATAATATCAAGTGGGAATCCCTTGCAAAAGGAATCGATACATTAGCCATTTATATGGGTGTTAAAAACCTGCCATATATTCAAGGAAAACTTCTGGAACATGGAAAAAGTCCGGAAACTCCGGTAGCCCTTATTCATTGGGGTACATTAACAACGCAAAAAACAGCTGTCAGTACGTTGGCTAAAGTAGTGGAAACCGCCAATAACGAACAAATTTCGAATCCTTGCATGATAGTCGTGGGAGATGTCGTTAATTTACGGGAAAAGATCAAATGGTTTGAAGGAAAACAAACCGAAAATTTGTTGGCGAATGAGGCTTTTTAATGGAAGCCATTTTATATATTTGCCATGGCAGCCGTGTTAAAGAAGCTTCAGCCCAAGCCATTGATTTTATTAAAGTTTGTATGCAGGCACAGCCCTATTCCATTCAAGAGTATTGCTTCTTGGAATTGGAAACCCCTACGATTGAAGAGGCCTACGAAAGATGCATCCAAAAAGGTGCGACGAGAATATTGGCCATTCCAGTTCTATTGCTGACAGCTGTACATGCAAAACATGATATTCCAGTCATATTGAATAAAATGAAAGAACGCTACCCTGCTGTTGACTTGAAATACGGAAGGCCGATTGGTGTCAGTGAGAAAATGGTTGACATTTTAGTTGAACGGTTGGAGGAAACAAATGTAAGTGTTACGGAGGATTCCTTGGTTTTATTGGTTGGAAGGGGCAGCAGTGATCCCGACGTGAAAAGGGATTTGTCACGACTGGCCGATTTGCTAAGGAACAGGTTTTCAAAAATCCGGGTGCAAGAGTGTTATTTGACAGCTGCCACACCAAGCTTTGCAGAAGCATTGGAATTTGCAGAGGAATCTCGATCAAACCAAGTATTTATCATTCCTTACCTATTGTTTACAGGGCTCTTAATGCAATCGATTGAAAATAGTATAAAAAAGATCCAAAAAAAGGGGAAGCAAAAAATCATACTTTGCCGATATTTAGGTTATCACCCAAAGATTGAACTAGCAATATCGGAACGAATTCATGAAGTGAGTGGGGAGGGAGCCTATGTATCCAATTACGCTTAATATCGAGAACAGAAAGTGTGTCATCATCGGCGGTGGTAAAATAGCTTACTTTAAAGCGGGCCCCTTATTGGAAGCTGGTGCTGAAGTTACCGTCGTAAGCCCCGAAATATGCACAGGTTTTCAAGTGTTGGAGAAGGAAGGTAAGATTCGGGTCTTACTTAAGGAAGTGGAAGAAACTGACTATAAAGATGCATTTTTAATCATTGTTGCTACCAATTCTACTGAAGTAAATGAACGAGTTTACGAGAACGCATCCGAAAGTCAGTTGGTTAAC
The DNA here is from genome assembly GCF_018613135.1 of Bacillus sp. ISL-57. NCBI lineage: Bacteria > Bacillati > Bacillota > Bacilli > Caryophanales > Bacillaceae > Bacillus > Bacillus sp. ISL-57. The sequence continues at coordinate 227,437 of NZ_JAGGQV010000010.1, forward strand.
GTAATCAGCAATCATGAGTTGGGTAATTTTCATATACCGGCCACATTGAATAGAGGCATGCTTTCCATAAGCGTTTCTACCAATGGAGCAAGTCCAACGCTCGCAAAAAAAATACGGAATGACCTAGGTAAAGTATATGAAGAATCATATGAAGAATATCTTGAATTCCTTTTTGAAGCAAGAATGATTATAAAGAATGGGTCATTTTCAAAAGAAGAAAAATCTAAATTATTGAAAGACTCAATAGAGGATATTTATAAATATTCCTTAAAAGAAAGATATCGTTTTTTAGCTAGGCTTTTACCAGTAGAAGCTGAAGAAAATATATCATTGGGCTGATCAGAAAAACTGAAGGCACTTAACCAACATGTCATTTCATTTTGGTTAGGTGCCTCTTTGTGTCTTAAAGGAAATCTAAATGATTTATGCAGGCAAACGGTACCATCGGGTCGATGATATAGGTTCTATTTTAGTGAAAAAAGGGGAATGTCATGAAAAAGTTAATCGTTTTGGCCTTTATCGGGTTTTTAGCCCAATTAATCGATGGTTCGCTTGGAATGGGCTATGGAGTGAGTTCCACGTCCTTATTGTTGACATTCGGGATTGCCCCTGCAGTAGCATCAGCATCCGTTCATTTATCGGAAGTAGTGACAACGGCAGTATCCGGAGCTTCACATATAAAGTTTGGGAACGTGGATAAAAATATGGTCTATCGCTTGATCATTCCAGGTTCTGTTGGTGCATTTATAGGTGCATGTTTCCTGAGTAACCTGCCAGCCGAATTAGCAAAACCGTATATTGCCATATTTTTATTTGGTCTTGGTGTTTACGTTTTATTCCGCTTTTTATTTATTTTTAAACCGTCAAAGGAAAATGAAACCGTAAGGCCATTGACCGCAAAACAATCCATTCCGTTAGGCCTTTTTGCAGGCTTTTGTGATGCAACAGGCGGAGGCGGTTGGGGACCGATTGCCACACCTGTTTTATTGTCAAAAAAAGGAATGACGGCAAGAAAAGCTGTAGGAACTGTAGATACGAGTGAATTTGCCATTGCTTTCTTTGGAAGTCTTGGTTTTATCATTTCTCTTGGATGGGAAGCTGTCAATTGGCTTTGGGTGGTAGCGTTGATAATTGGTGGAGTGGTTGCCGCACCAATTGCAGCCTGGCTCGTCAGGATGCTTCCTGCCCAATTAATGGGTGTTTTAGTGGGCGGTTTCATTATCTTAATTAATGTAAAAACATTATTAGCTACATGGGTTCCAATTGAAGCCCATATATACATCTATACTGGCATCGTGATAATATGGTTTTCTGGAATTCTTCTTACCATCAAAAAGATGGCCAATGCGAGAAAATATGATCATATCGAACGCCACCAGAATGTTTCGTGATTCCCGAGTTTGAAAGAAGCGAATGTACACAAGAAGCATATTCCGATGCGTAAATAAACTCGTAGGTATGTATGTACCTACGAGTAAAGTCGTTTCCAAATGGAATTCCGACAATAAAGTTGCTGCGGTTTTAATAAAGGATCTTAATCTTATTTAATAGATTCATTACCATTTTTTAAGGTTTCCTAAAAATTGAGAGACTTATCACTCCAATGTTTAATAATTCATAGTACCCCTTACTAAAGTAAGCCATCGGAGAGATTTGAATGATTTTAGAAAAGAAGCAGAATCAATAATTTATAGCTCCTACTGTTAAAATGGTGATTTACACTTTCACAAAATATAATAGGAGGAACTATTTCTTTTACTCTATCGAATTTAAATCCCTGCAAGCTTTGAAAAGCATGCAGGTTTTTGCTTTATGTCGGAACATCGGAAAAATCGGTTATCAATTTATTCCTAGGAAAAAAATCTTTACCAACCCACTGTGGTATCCTTTTCATATCTAGTAGTGTGTCCAGTGAAGGCGAACGTAATGTTTTAGGAGCAAAAGGTCTTCCCTATACAATTTGTCAGGTCTGCACCCATACTATGGAGCCGTCACCATTCAAAAGGTAGTTAAATATTTTTCAGTTTTGTACAATGATTAAATAGCAAATTTGAAAAGGAGTTTTAATATGGAAGGCATCTCTGATCATTTGAAGGAAAATTTGAATATTTTGTTCGTAGGTTTCAATCCAAGCATTCGTTCAGGTGAGACTGGTCATCATTATGCGAATCCAAATAATCGCTTTTGGAAAATCCTCTTCGAGTCCGGGCTGACACCAAGGAAATATGAACCGACTGAAGACTCGTCATTGCTGGATTTAGGTTATGGTTTTACCAATATCGTTTCCAGGCCTACAAAAGGAGCGGACGATATCACTAAAGAAGAGTACATTAAAGGAAGGAAACAATTAAAAAGGAAAATAAAAAAGTATAAACCTAAACTTGTCTGTTTTGTAGGAAAGGGTGTCTATCAGGAATATCGTCAATTACGAAAAATCTCATGGGGGCTGCAAGAAGAAACCACATCCAATGAGACCATGGAATTCGTTGCCCCTTCTTCCAGTGGTTTAGTTAGAATGCCGATAAATGAGATCATCGAAATATATAGTGAGTTGCCCATTCTGCTTGGCCAGCTGAAAAGCAATTGAAGGAACTTCTTAAAACAACGGTGAAATTATACGAGTCAGGATAATGCTGAATGGAAAAGCGGTGGTTTTTCCGAGGTAAGAATTAAGGATTGTTTACCTATTTTATGGGATACCTAAGTATCGGTTTTGCTAACAGGGTCTTCGATAGGAACTTTCATACCATCGGTCCTTTTGCACTGCTTAGTAATATGCAGATTCCTGAATGGGGGGCATCGATTGGCTAAAGCTTGAGCAAGTAGCCTTAATGGCGGCGCTTTTGCACATAGAACAGGTCTTTACACTTTAGGATAATGGGGTGAATTTGGCCGCATCTTTACCAGCTTGCCTGGTTGCCGTTTTCACGAAAAGACTATTGGGTACGGTTATGATTGGCTTGCTTGCCTTGATGAAATTACGAAATTTCTTTTAATAATTACTAAACATTTTAATGATAGGCCGATATAACCAGTAATGGATTTGCCATTACTGGGTTTTTATTTCTCAAGAACCTATTTCATAAACCGCAAACTTTTTGAGTTCGTTCATTACGGTTAGGCAAATGCCGCTTTTTAATGAACATTGGAAGCTTGATTATCAAAAAGGCCAATGATTACATAAACTAGGGTGAATGTACTTCTGAATGGTCGTTTTGGTTAGCAGAAATGAAAGCGCTTCTAATTGAAAAAGCAACAACCAACGTTTAGAAAACGGGAGTCTGTCTACAATGGGAATAAGCAAATAACTATGGAGGTGTTCAATTAATGAATGTTAATGGTGCCCTAGAGGTTCTTGATCGCATGCGGCTTCCTAATGGTGCATATACTGCAAGCATTTCCGATGATTATAATTATGTCTGGATAAGGGATGTCGTTTATACAGTAATACCTTTTATAAATGATCCGTCCAATCGTTACGAAAAAGCATATCATGCTTTATTCGACTTATTTCAAACCTATGAGTGGAAGATAGATATTCATACGGTTCAGAAACCCCAGTTTCTATTTGAACATATCCATGCAAGGTATTCCACTGAGCTTAAAGAACTGCCCGATGAGTGGGGGCATGCCCAAAATGATGCGGTAGGTGCCTTTTTATGGGGTGTCGGTGAAGGATATAGGCATGGTAAAAAGGTGATAAGGAACCAACGTGATTTAGAAATTGTCCAAAAGCTGGTCAATTATTTGGAATGCCTGCAATATTGGCAGTCGGAAGATAACGGGATGTGGGAAGAAAATATAGAAATCCACGCTTCAAGCATAGGTGCATGCGTAGCTGGTTTGAATTCAGTCAAGATGCTGGTAAACGTCAAGGAAGAACTGATTAAAAAGGGAGAAGAAACACTTCGTTTCCTGCTTCCAAGGGAAAGTTATTCAAAAGAGACGGATTTAGCCCTTTTATCGCTGATTTATCCGTATCGGCTGGTAGACCGTGAAATAGCACTTGAAATATTGAAGAACGTCACAGAGAGACTAGAAAGAACAAATGGTTGCATTAGATATGAGAAGGACCTTTATTATAATGACGGCCAAGAAGCGGAATGGTGCTTCGGACTTCCATGGTTGGGCTTATGCTACCTTGAACTTGGCATGATGAACAAAGTTAATGAATATATAGATAAAACAAAAATGATCATTCCGGAAAATTGGGAAGTTCCTGAGTTATATATTGGAGGCAGAAATATACCAAACGGGAATACTCCTTTGGCATGGTCAGTATCATTATCCTATCTATTCTTGACGAAGACTTCCATGATTCGAACTGAACAAATAACATGAAGCATTCATACTGGATACCTTAAAGCTCTTCCCAAAAAAGGGGAGAGCTTTTATTGGTATAATATTTTTTTTACATTAAATGACTATTTTTCGCGAATAAATGTTTTATTTTTTAAAAAAACGGGCATTTATTACAATAACTTCACCTCCATTTGAAGGATTAATATCATTTTCACCGAATATATATAATAACTGGGGAAGGATGGGTAAAATACTATCGAGTTAATACTGATGGAGGGGTTTTATTGAGTACAATTATTGACCAGCTACAAGAGATTTATCCAAGCGATTTCGATTTGTATTTGTTTCATGAAGGCACCCTTTATGAAAGCTATAAAATGCTTGGGGCACACATTGTGACAACATTAGGTAATGAAGGAGTACGCTTCACCGTTTGGGCCCCCCATGCCAAGCAAGTTTCAGTAGTCGGTAATTTTAATAATTGGGACGGAAAAGATCATGTGATGAAACGGATCGAGCGTTCAGGTATCTGGGTGTTGTTCGTACCAGGATTACAAGAAGGGGAACTCTATAAATATGAAATACATACACCCGGAAATAAACGCATCCTAAAAGCCGATCCATATGCCTTTTATTCGGAGGTCAGACCAAATACTGCTTCGGTCATTAAAAGGCTGGATAATTTCGAATGGCAAGATTCGAAGTGGATAGCCGATAGGAAAAAGGAAAATATTTATCAAAAACCCATGTCCATTTATGAAGTGCACCCCGGAACCTGGAAACAGAAAGAAGATGGTGAATTTTATTCGTACCGTGAATTGGCTGATAGATTAGTTGAATATGTGATTGATAATAGTTTTACACATATTGAAATCATGGCCATAATGGAACACCCTTTTGATAAATCGTGGGGATACCAGGTCACGGGTTATTATTCCGTAAACAGTAGGTACGGCTCACCGGAAGATTTTAAATATTTAGTTAACCTTTGCCACCAAAAGGGGATAGGTGTAATCCTTGATTGGGTTCCCGCCCATTTTTGTAAAGATGCGCATGGACTTTCCCGTTTTGATGGTACGCCTCTCTATGAACCAATTGATTACACGAGAGCAGATCGCCCGTTATGGGGGACATACAACTTTGATTTTACTAAACCAGAAGTAATCAGTTTCCTTATATCAAATGTAATGTTTTGGATGGATGAATACCATATTGATGGGGTCCGTGTCGATGCGGTATCGTCAATGGTTTACTTGAATCATGATAATCCATTGCCTGTCAAGCTGAAAAACCAGTTTGGCGGTGAGGAAAACCTGGAAGCCATACAATTTTTACAAAAACTTAACGAAGTGGTTTTCAAGAAATATCCCAATGCATTAATGATGGCTGAAGAAGCGACAGACCGGCCACTTATAACTTCGCCTACCGATATAGGCGGCCTGGGTTTTAATTACAAATGGAATATGGGATGGACTAACGATATCCTTCGTTATATGAAACTTGAAACAAATGAAAGGCCATATCATCATAACCTCTTAACATTTTCATTTTTCTATGCTTTTTCAGAAAATTTCGTCTTGCCCTTTTCCCATGATGAAGTGGTTCATGGCAAGAAGTCATTATTGAATAAAATGCCAGGTGACTATTGGCAGAAGTTCGCAAATTTACGGCTGCTTTTTGGGTATTTCATGACGCATCCTGGAAAGAAGCTTCTATTTATGGGAGGTGAATTTGGTCAATTCATAGAATGGAAAGATGAGGAACAATTGGATTGGCTGCTTTTGGAATATGAATCCCACGAAAAGATGGCATATTACTTCCGTACTCTTCAGGACTTTTATAGCCAAACTTCCTCCCTTTGGAGACTGGATCATGTCCAGGAAGGTTTTGAATGGATCGATCCGAACAATAGTGAACAAAGTATCATCACCTTTATGAGAAAAGGTAAACGCAAAGGCGATTATTGCATTGTTGTCTGTAATTTTTCTGCACAGGCTCATGCTCACTATCAAATAGGTGTACCATCCCAAGGCAAATATATAGAAGTTTTCAGCAGTGATTCAGCAGCTTTCGGAGGATCGGGTCAGATCAATGAAGAACCCATTAATGTCAAAAAGATACCATACCATAATCAACCATACAGCATGGAAATAACTGTACCTCCTTTAGGCATTTCAATTTTCATGAAGCAAACAAAAAAAAGACGGGGGAGAGTGACCGAATAATGGGAGCGAAAAAATGGATAGCAATGTTATTGGCAGGAGGCCAGGGTTCAAGGTTAGGTGAATTGACGATTGGTTTGGCAAAACCAGCTGTTCCCTTTGGCGGTAAATATAGAATCATCGATTTTCCATTAAGTAACTGCACTCATTCTGGTATAGATACTGTTGGGGTACTGACCCAATACCAGCCTTTGATTCTAAATGATTATGTTGGTAATGGCAAAGCTTGGGACCTTGATTTGGATGTTGGCGGAGTTTCCGTACTTCCCCCTTATCAAGGGAAAGAAGGCGGTGAATGGTATAAAGGGACGGCAAATGCAGTTTATCAAAATATCCAATACATTGATAACTATGATCCGGAACATGTACTGATTCTCTCTGGTGACCATATTTATAAGATGGACTACAGTAAGATGCTTGATTATCACATCGAAAAAAATGCAGAGGCAACAATAGCGGTCATTCAAGTGCCGTGGCAGGAAGCAAGTCGTTTCGGAATCATTAATACCAATGATGATGATAAAGTCACACAATTTGACGAAAAACCAAAATATCCTAAAAGTAATCTCGCTTCCATGGGAGTTTACCTTTTCAATTGGAAAACGCTAAGACGGTATTTAATCAATGATGAAAAAGACGAAAATTCTTCCAATGATTTTGGCAGCAACATCATCCCAAAAATGCTTGAAGATCGAAAAAAGCTATATGCCTACCGTTTTAATGATTATTGGAAAGATGTTGGAACGGTCGAAAGCCTTTGGCAGGCACATATGGACTTATTGGAGGATACGCCAAATTTCCAGCTGGATGATCAGCAATGGAAAATTTTCGCCCGCAATGCAAATCATCCGCCGCAATATATATCACCGGATGCCGAGGTCAGTCAGTCACTTATCAATGAAGGATGCATGATACATGGGAACATTGAACATTCGGTTTTATCCTATAATGTACAGGTGGGCTATGGGTCAACCATAAAAGATTCAGTCATCATGCCTAATGTCACGATTGGTGAAAACGTTCATATAGAAAGAAGCATCATAGCCAGTAATTGTGTTATAGAAGATGGGGCCGTAGTTGGCAATTCAGCGGTGACATCCGATATTACCTTAATTGGTGAAAATCAGACCATTATCAATCCAAACAAAAAAAAGATCACTCTTAACTAGAAAAAGGGGAAGATGCTATGGAAAATGTGTTGGGTATTATTAATTTAATCAATGAAAGACAACATTTAAAAGATCTGACTGCTCACCGTAATGTAGCATCTGTGCCATTTGGTGGACGCTACCGTTTGATTGACTTTACTATGTCGAATCTCATTAATGCAGATGTATCAAAAGTAGCCGTTTTTCCAAAAGAAAAGTATCTTTCAGTTATGGATCACCTTGGCTCAGGTAAAGAATGGAACTTGGATCGGCGTTCAGGAGGCTTATACATCTTGCCCCCTATCCATCCGGATGAAACGGTAACAGGCGATATGAAGCAATTCTATGATCATCTCAGCTTTTTCGAACGTGCAGAGGCAGATACTGTCATCATTTCCCCAGGAAGCCATGTATGCAAATTGGATTTTAATGAAGTGCTTGATTATCACAAAAAACATAAAGCGGATATCACGATGGTATATAAGGATTATGTAGGGGAATTGATTGAAAAACCAATCTATCACACCTGCTCGGTAGATTCGGATGAAGACATAACTGACATTAGCTTTTATACCATCCCTAGACCTGGTGACCATGTTTGTCTAGAAACTTTCATCATAAGTAAAACGCTATTGGTGAACTTGATCAAAAGCTGTGTTGCCAGTGGGGAATATGACTTTTTGAAAGACGCTGTGAAAGCAAATCTTCATCGTTTTACCGTAAAAGGCTATAACTTTACTGGTGATATGCCATTCATCCATTCCATTGAAAGCTTTCATGCCAGTAATATGAATTTCCTGAACCCTTCGGTAATCCGTTCTTTCTTCGGGGATACATGGGATGTTTATACGAAAATCAAACATGAGGCACCGACCAAATATTCGAGTTCTTCGAAGGTTACCAATTCATTGATAGCCAACGGTTGTGATATTGAAGGGATTGTCGAAAACAGTATACTCTTCCGTGGTGTAAAGGTGAAAAAGGGTGCGATAGTAAGAAATAGCATCATCATGCAAAAAGGCGTGATTGAAGAAGGAGCCATCGTTGAAAATATCATAACTGATAAAGAAGTGAGAGTTACTAGTGAAAAATCAGTAATTGGTTTAAAACAGCCTACTGTAATAAAAAAAGCGGAAGTAATTTAATAGAGGACAGAGGAGGTGCGGCAATGAATGTTGTATTTGCTGCTTCAGAATGCGCCCCTTTTATAAAAACGGGAGGGCTCGGAGACGTAATAGGCGCGCTCCCGAAAGCGCTGAAAAAACAGGGAGTCCATGTAAGTGTCATCCTACCTAAATACGGGGATCTCCCTAACCAATACAAACAGGAATTGGAACATATGACGAGCATTGAAGTTCCTGTTGGTTGGCGCCAGCAATTTTGTGGCATCGAAAAACTTGTTGCTAACGGAATTACATATTATTTTCTGGATAATGAATATTATTTCAAAAGACATGGTAGTTATGGTTTCTTCGATGATGGCGAAAGGTTCGCCTTCTTTTCCCGTGCCATTTTAGAGGCATTACCCTATTTAGAAGAAAAACCGGATGTTATACACTGCCATGATTGGCAAACGGGCCTTGTCAGCGTTTTGAGGAAAGCCCATTATCATAACCATCCATTCTATCAGGATATTAAAACGATATTTACGATACATAATTTACGCTATCAAGGAGTTTATCCAAAAGCTGTTTTAGCTGAATTACTCGATTTGAGTGAGTTATATTTTAATATCGATGGTCTTGAATTTCATGGGAATGTAAGTTATTTGAAGGCCGGTCTAGCTTTTTCTGACATAGTTACAACTGTCAGCCCAAGTTATGCGGAAGAAATTCAGATTCCTTATTTCGGGGAAAATCTGGATGGATTTTTACGTAAGAGAAATGGTGAACTTAAAGGTATTATCAACGGAATCGATTATGAGGAATATAATCCTGCAGCAGATGAACATCTTGCTGTTCCATTCGATTCTTATGAGGGTAAGATGGAGAATAAACGTCAGCTACAGGAATCGCTGGGTCTTCCTGTCAATGATGACGTCCCGGTTTTATCAATGGTAACGAGGCTTGTTGATCAAAAAGGAATAGATCTTGTACTCCATGTTTTTCATGAAATGATGAACCAAGGAGTTCAATTCATTCTTTTAGGTACGGGTGAAGAGCAATATGAATCGGCATTTCGTCATTTAGCTGACCAATATCCAAATCAGGTTTCAGTCCACACATATTTTGATGAGGGGTTGGCTAGAAGGATATATGCAGGTTCTGATTTATTCCTGATGCCGTCACAATTCGAACCATGTGGTATTGGCCAACTCTTGGCACTGCGGTATGGTACACTGCCTTTAGTGAGGGAAACTGGCGGACTTCGTGATACGGTCATACCGTATAATCAATTTACTGGTGAAGGCAATGGCTTCAGCTTTACGAATTATAATGCACACGATATGCTCCATACAATTGAGCAATCCGTTGGTCTGTACAAATTCCAGCCGAAAAGATGGAGGAAAATGGCCGAAAATGCAATGAAGTTAGACTTCAGTTGGACATCATCCTCATCAAAGTATATGGAGCTGTATGAAAGTTTGATTCCTATCATGAAGGGATAATTGGATAGGTAATACACAAAGCACTTGCGAACATTGTTTTCGTAAGTGTTTTGTTTCTTTTACCATCAAATATGGGTATATGTTATTTATATATAAAATATTGCTGTGTAGGAGAATGAAAAGATGAAAAGAAGAAGGATGGAAATTGTATTTTTATTTATTTTAATTGCTTCCGTTTATATGATCCTGTTCACTCAAGTTAGCTTCGATGTGAAGCTATTTTTTATTGGATTATATATTTTGGTCATGTTTATTACCCTATTTTCACTCATGCTCGAAAATAGATTTGCCCACGAGACACTTTTATGGATGTATGTGCTTTTGTTTTTCCCGGTATTTGGATATGTGTTTTATCTATTTTCAGGTCAGCTCTATTTAAAGGGGTATTTATTCCGAAGTAAAAGGAAAAAAGATCGAGAAGAATGGAAGAGTCTTGTTACACAGGTATCCTCTCCAGATTTATCGTTCCTGAATGATCATCAGCAATCTTTCGCAGCTTTTGCCAAAAATGCATCTGAGACCACCATTAGTACATCATCGAAAACGGAAGTATTGAAAAATGGCAACGAAACGTTTACAGAAATCATAAGACAGTTAAAAAAAGCTGAGAAATTCATCCATATCGAATACTATATTTTTCGTTCCGACAGGCTTGGTACTGAAATTATAGATATCCTTATTGAAAAAGCAAAAAATGGTGTGGAGGTTTTATTCATTTTTGATGCGGCAGGAAGCTTAAGCCTATCAAATAATGAAGTTAAACGGATGAAAAATGCAGGAATTAAAGCCTATCCCTTTTCGCCATTGAAACACGGTTTTTTCAATCAAAAATTTAATTTTAGGAATCACCGCAAAATCATCATCATAGATGGGGAAGTTGGCTTTGTGGGAGGTTTAAACGTAGGAGAGGAATATTTAGGCCGAAATAAAAGCATTGGTTTTTGGAGAGATACACATATGGTCCTTAAGGGTGAAGCGGTATATATGCTTCATACCGTTTTCCTTTTGGATTGGGAATATGTCAGCGGTGAAGATGTATTGCAAGGACGTCCAGAATTCACGAATAAAGTGGTACAAGGGGATGGAGCTGTCCAGGTGGTAGCAAGCGGACCTGATACACAACAGGGGATCATGAGTGATTTTTACTATTCACTTATCACGAACGCCACAAAATCAATCTGGATTGCAAGTCCATACTTTGTACCAAATCAAGCGATTAAAGCAGCAATTAAACATGCCGCAATTAAGGGGATACAAGTTAGGGTTATGGTTCCGGCAGTAAATGATGGGTTTTTAACCCAATACGGCAGTCGCTCCTATTTCGGTGAGCTGCTTCAATTCGGCGTAGAGGTTTACTCGTACAAAAAAGGTTTTCTACATCAGAAACTTATTATCGTAGATGGTGATATGGCTTCCATAGGAACCGCAAATATGGATATGAGGAGTCTCCATCTGAATTTTGAAGTGAATGTCTTTCTTATGGGCAGCAGCACCATTGAAGATCTCATCACTCATTACAAAGAGGATATGATGGATAGTGAAAAACTAGATCCTATCGGGTATAACAATCGTGGTTTTCTGGAACGTTCAAAAGAATCATTTGCCAGATTGTTTTCGAATGTACTCTAATGGGAAAAAAAGCAGATAAATAGTATAGTAGAAATGTAAAGAAATTAATTGGCCATAAGGAGAATATTAGAGAATATGAAATTGGTTTCCTGGAATGTAAATGGAATTAGGGCTTGTGTTAAAAAAGGATTTTTAGATTACTTTAAAGATGTGGATGCAGATATTTTCTGCCTTCAAGAAACAAAGCTTCAAGAAGGTCAGATTTCACTTGAGTTGGAAGGGTACCATCAATATTGGAATTATGCACTGAAAAAAGGATATTCAGGTACAGCCATTTTCACGAAAGAAAAACCGCTTTCTGTGAAATATGGTGTAGGAGAGCTGGATGAGGAGCCGGAAGGCAGGATCATAACACTGGAATTCGAGAGTTTTTATATGGTGAATGTTTATACCCCAAATGCAAAAAGGGATTTATCCAGACTGGATTACCGTCTCGAATGGGAAGATGAGATGATAAAATATCTTAAGGAATTGGACTTGGTGAAGCCGGTTATCTTTTGTGGCGACCTGAATGTCGCACATCAGGAAATCGACTTAAAAAACCCAAAAACCAATGTAGGGAATTCTGGTTTTACAAATGAAGAACGTGGAAAGATGACTGAATTACTTGATTCAGGGTTTATCGATACATTTCGCCATTTTTATCCAGACCAGGAAGGCTCCTATACTTGGTGGTCATATATGGCAAAAGTCAGGGAGCGGAATATTGGGTGGAGAATCGACTATTTCATTGTTTCAAAACGTCTGGAGGAATCTTTAATAGAGGCAAACATTCACTGCGATGTCATGGGCAGCGATCATTGCCCGGTCGTTTTGGAAACAAACCTCTAAATGGAATAAATTCGGTTAAATGGGGATACTAATGGTTATCCATATTCAACAGGAGGTTTGATTATGAACACATTTATCGTGGGCTTTCATCAAGAAGATAATGTAGACAGCATGCAAGTGCAAAAATTGACGTCGGCTGAGTTTGAAAAAGCAACATCACGCGGATTTCGCAGATTATTTGAACTGGATACAAATATCGGTTATTTCGTATTTTTTGATGCTGAAGATGATGAGGGTGATTTATCCCATCTAGTTTTACAGTATGAAGAAGATAATCAAGATCCAAGTGATTGTTACTCCTTTACTAAAAATGATTTTTATGAATTCATGGCACTTTATTTACAAGGGATGGATGAAGTGGAAGTGGAAGATGATGAAGATGATGACAATGAAGAGTACGGACCAATCCATCATCTTGCCCATTTGATGTTTCATATTGTTGAAGAAGGAAAATCCGTAAAGCCATAATGGCCGAGTAATGAAATGATAGGTACTTGTGAGCTTTGTGACAGGGATGGGATAGAACTGACCATCCATCATTTAACACCTAGAGAATTAGGCGGAAGCCATTTACCGATAGCCTATCTCTGTAAATCTTGCCACAAACAGATCCACGCACTGTATTCAAACCGAGAACTGGCCATCCGACTAAATACCGTGCTTTTGTTAAAAGATGATGAAGCATTAAAAAAATATTTAAAGTGGATTAAAAAACAACCGGTAACGAGGGCAGTGAGAATTAGAAAATCAAAAACGAAATAAAGCAAAAGCCCATCTTAATAAGATGGGCTTTTGCTTTTCATTTTCAGCTTGCTTTATTTTTCAACCGATCCAATAAAAATCCACCTTTAAAATAACGTGGTTCATATGAAATGATGAAAGCCTTAGGTTCAAACTTTTCAACGGTTGCTATCAATTCTTGTTCCCGATTGCGTTTGGTCAAGATTTCCATACGATAACGGTTGCTGTCCCTGCCCTCGCCCGTATAAAGAGTTACACCAAAACCGTTGTTCCTCAATGTATCTACTAAATGTTCATTTTTGGTTTGAGTATTAACGGTTACATTAATAAAACCGATGGCAAGTTTTTGCTCAATTTTCGTACCAAAAATTATTCCGATTCCAAAACCGACTGCATATACAACCATGGCGAGTATGCTTTGGTCACCGCCAAATACGAGGGATAATCCAAAAACGTATATTAACATTTCTGCGATACCCAGAATCGAGGCAAGTATGGTAATATTTTTTACTAAGAAAATGGTTCGCAATGTGTAAATCGGAACATAAATAAGTTGTAATAGTAGAATCAGAAGTATTTCTTTCACTTGAGCACCTCACCAAAATCTTCCAGTTTAATTAGACGTTTCAAATTGGGGATTGTTCATTCCATAAGTAACATCTTCCCTAATATAACCACATCATAATAGGGGAATTCAATGGGGAATATTATGTATTTTTTGTGTCATTTCCATGGACACAGAATTAAAAATCCTATAAGATTTTTCAATATTCTTTTTTTAATTAATTTGGTATCATTATCCTTATAAATTCATATGGGGGAATGATGATGTTTAATTATGATGGACGGATATTCAAAGCTAAAATCAATTCTGAAAATGGAGAAGTATCAGGAAATACTACCTTCCACTATTCACAAGACGGCTCAATTCTTTCAGCAAGTTATCAGGGGGGAGAGATTGTTAAAGGGACTTTAATAGGGCTGGTCAATCTGGATGGAACTCTGGAATTCAGGTATAATCATATCAATGAAAAAGGGGAAATTAGAGGAGGCAGCTGTTTTTCCACCCCTGAAATGCTGCCTGATGGAAGGTTGCGCTTGCATGAAAAGTGGAAATGGTCAGATCTTGAACGGACTGAAGGACATTCCATCATTGAAGAAGTGAGAAAATAACAAACTACTTAGAGGGGTTTGAGGACAATTACTACTATTTGTTTAGTGCGGCATGGTCAAACAGATTGGAATGCACTAGGAAAGCTGCAAGGGCAGACTGATATTCCTTTAAATGAACTTGGAAAGATACAGGCACGGCAATGTGGTGAATTTTTGTCAAAAGATGATTGGGATGTAATTATTACAAGCCCCCTGAAGAGGGCAAGGGAGACGGCGGATATCATTTCGCACTATATTGAAGTACCGGTTATTGAAAAAATGGAATTCATTGAAAAGAATTTTGGCGTCGCTGAAGGAATGACCGCAGCGGAAAGGAAGTCTGCATTCAGGGATAAAGATTATCCTGGTCAGGAAAATCATGAATCTCTACGAAACAGGCTGATGAATGGGCTCCAGGAAATTCAGAAGGAGTATCCTGAGAAGAAAGTTATCCTTGTTGCACATGGAGCCGTCATTCATTTTATTTTACGCTTGATGTCAAATGAGTCAATCGTATCCAACGAAATGCGCTTGTTCAATGCATGTTTGAGTACGATTAGATTCGAAGTTGATTCCTGGATAATTGATGATTTCAATCAAGTGAATCATTTATCTTAGTCCTATTAAGATAGGTTGGATAAAAAGGAAATGGTTGATTGAAAAGCTAATTATAGAAAGAAGGAAATCATGACTAATAAGAAGGCATTGATTTTAGGCGCTACAGGTATGGTAGGCACCCAGTTGGTTAAAGAGCTAGGCAAAAGCAAAATCTATAGTGAAATCCATTTGCTGACAAGAAGGGCACTGAAACTCGCCAATCCCAAATGCATAGGACATGTTGTGGATTTCGATAATTTATCCAAGTATGCCGATTTGTTCAAAGTCACCGATGTGTTCATTTGTTTGGGTACAACTATTAAAAAGGCTAAATCGAAAGAGGCATTTCGTAAAGTGGATTATGACTATGTAATTGAAGCAGCTAGATTGGCAAAGACATCCAATGTTGAAAAAATACTCGTCATTACGGCCATGGGTGCCAATTCCAAATCAAAGTTCTTCTACAGCCGTGTTAAAGGTGAGGTGGAAGATACACTACAACATCTGGCATTGAATACTGTACATATTTTCCGTCCTTCCTTACTTCTTGGAGAACGAAAGGAATTCAGGGCAGGTGAAAAGATTTCTGGGCTGCTAAGTACTTTTGCAAAATTTGTCTTTGTAGGCCTTTTACGTCCATATCGTGCAATAGAAGCAAACAAAGTAGCTGCTGCAATGTACGTTGCAGCCCAAACGACGGCAAAAGGATATCATTTTTATGATTCTGCTGAAATAGAGGAACTTGCACAAAGAGTTACGATTAATAGTGATCATCCGGATAAAATAATAAAAAAATAGATGCAAGTTTCCTATAAAAATGAAGGTTTGGGAAGACCATGCCGACGATATACTGAAAACGAGCCCAAATAGGCTCGTTTTTAAATTCCTAGACAAATTTTAATCCCCCTTAAAAGTAAAAAAAGGAAGTGGAGTGTAAGAAAGGTGGAGAACCAGAAGGTCTTGGTAATAAACAATGCCAAAAGGTTTTTAGTTGTTTCTATAGCTGAGTTAGCTTTTTTGTACTTAACTTTAAAAAATCTTCTGAAATTGCTTCTTGTTTAGTGCTATTCGACTGCTACCGGTTTTGCTACTAATCGTCATAATAATGTCCAATGCACTTTTCTCATCTGTTAGTACGATTGAATCTGTATTAGCTGTTGCAATGATATGCAATTCGCTTCCGTCGTTTTTATAATCATCTTCACTCCTCCATTCAAATTTATGTATATATTTCTTATCATTTAAATAAAGGCTGCTTCAGCAACCTTTATTCATGCTCCATCACCGGGCACTATAATTGAAGCAATAGTACAGTGTGTTCCTTTCAGCTGGTTATCTAAGTAATGAAGCCCTAGACAAAATTGACTTCCTTTTACATTTATAAATTTGAGGAAATGGAGGACAAAGGATTACTATTAATTATTGAAACGTGCCTGTAAAAGGCTCGTTTTAGAGTGTATCAAACTCGAATAAAAGCCAGTTTATCTACATTTTTTTATTTATAAACGTTTCAGTTGATTGGAACGGAAGGTAGGAGACTCCTGAGGTGAAAATAAGTACCTGGAGTGGAAATCAACGTTCAAATCTTCCGGATGAAACTTGATTGTAACAGTGATTTCCACTACAATTTGTAGTGAGAGGTGGAAAAGGATGAATATTAAAAATTTTAAATATGATGAAGTTGGACTGAATCGTTTCTTTGGTCCATTGGAAGCAAATATCATGGAATATTTATGGGATAAAGATGAACAAAGCATTAAAGCGGTTCAACAATCATTGGAACTTGACAAACCTATCAATTTCAACACAGTAATGACCGTCATGAATCGTTTAGTCGAAAAAGGCATTCTTGAAAAGAGGTCTGAAGGAAGGCTTTCATTATTTCGCCCGGTGCAGTCCAAAGAGGAGTTTTTTGAAGAGCAGTCAAAGAAACTGACTGAGAACTTGCTGGATGAATTTGGTGGAGCGGTCATAAGCCATATGCTGGATGCCATGAAAGACGCTGACCAAGGTTTAATTGAAAAATTGGAACAAAAAATTCAATCGTTAAAAAAGGATAAATTATAATGTGGAAGAAAAAGTCTTATTTTGTAATAAGCCTGAGTCTTTTAATTGCCTGTGTAGTATGGTGCCAAATGGGAGCTTTTTTAGTACACATCTTTTTTGGTGTGAATATTAAAGCTAATTTCTTTAAATTTTGTTTTAGTTTATTCAAGGAAGATTCAGTATACTACTTTGTGGTCATCACACTGCTCAGTATAATAATATCCTATAGTATATTAAGCAGCTTATTCAAAATTGCTGAGCAATTTTTCTTATCCAGAAGGTTTAAACAAAAGCTTTTTCTTTCAAAAAACGTTGATATGACAAGGAATGTAAATGAAACATTCAATCGGGACAACAATGATATCTTGGTTGTGAACGCTGAACAGCCTCTTGCGTTTACGCTTGGTTTCAGGCGGCCTTTCATTGTGTTCAGCACGGCTTTAATTCAATTACTGGACTTTGATGAACTAGAAGCGGTAGTGGAGCATGAAGCTTTTCACCAAAAGAAATATGATCCACTGGTCATCTTTATTTTACAGTTGATTTCAAATGCGTTATGGTTTGTCCCACTGACAAAATGGTGTCATAAAAATTACAAAATAATAAGTGAATTATCAGCCGACGAAAATGCGATTCATAAAATGGGGACTGAATTAGGAATAAGTGCCGCTTTATTGAAGTTAATTAAACATGGGTGCACTGATAAATCCTCTCCTGTCCTTGTTTATTTCTCGAATGAATCAGTTAACTATAGACTACAGCAATTAATTGATCCCCATAAAACGATTCCTTTAAGGGCTGAAACTACCACGATTTTTGTTTCCATTTATGTTTTGGTTATCCTTATAGGAATGACGATAGTGATTGTCTGATGACTTTCACTTGATTTTTTTACCACTTTACACTACACTTTGTAGTGTTAAATAAAAAAAGGAGATGTGTCATGAATAAACAAGAAATCGGTACCTTTTTATTAAGAGTTATGTTGGGAATTTCTTTTTTCTTGCATGGTTTGTCAAAATTCAAAGGTGGATTGGAAAACACTTCAGGGTGGTTTCAAAGTATAGGCATTCCGGGATTCATGGCCTATGTAGTCGGTATGATTGAATTGGTTGGAGGAATTGCTTTAATAATAGGCCTTGGAACAAGAATAATTTCTGCGCTACTTGTATTCATCATGGCTGGTGCAATTGTTTATGTGAAATTCCCAGCAGGTTTTATGGGGAATGGAGAAGGCTCAGGGTATGAACTGGATCTAGTTCTTATGATTATTGCCCTTCACTTGGTATTGAATGGAAGCCGCTTCCTGTCTATAGACTCTAAGTTACCAAAACTTAAAAAAACACAGGATTCCGAAATGATAGCAGGTTAATAACATTAAGCGACATTACAAAAATTCAAACACTTTTTAAGCAGTCTTGAGGCATGATCCCGTTAATCTACTAGGGTCATGCCTTTTACATTTCACCTATTCTTATTTGAAATGCTTCATGATTTGAAAGCCACTAATAAAAGAAGTTTTCCATGACTGCTATAACGTGACATACTTTGACAATACATCAAGAACCTTGGAATTTTCAATTCAACATTTAAAAAAATTTGATAGTTTTCAGTAAATTTCTGTTGACGAACGCATGTTCTGTGTTATAAAATTCAATCATGGGTAATAATGGTATAGTGATTATTGCCATTGACAGTTCAAAAGCAAGCTTGGAAATTTCCCAAGCTTAGTAAAAAATCAGAGCAAAAGGAGTTATTAAATTATGACCATGCGATTATCTCCATATTTAATGATGAACGGAAATGCGAAGGAGGCGATCCAATTTTATGAAAAAGCATTGGATGCAAAAGTCCTCTTTAATCAAACTTTTGGAGAAATGCCAGAAAATCCTGAATTTCCTCTGCCAGAAGAAGCAAAGGATCTTGTTGCACACGCAATGTTAAAGGTTGGGGAAACGGACTTCATGTTTTCGGATACGTTTCCAGGTCAAACCAGTCAATCTGGAGATCAAGTCACGATCTGCATTTCAATTAACGAAATTGAAAAATCAAAACGGATCTTTGAAACTTTGTCGCAAGGTGGAGAAGTGAAAATGCCTCTACAGGAAGCTTTTTTCAGCCCTGCTTATGGGATTGTAACAGACAAATTCGGTGTAACCTTTCAAATTTATACAGAGGGTGAAAAATAAATTTTTCTAGTTAAAAATAGAAGCTGTGTTGGTGAATAGTTGCAGCTGTAATTTGTGAATAAAAAAATCTCGATTTCTCGCTAATATCACTGAGAGATAGGGATTTTTTTACTATGACCCTTATCTCATTTCATAGGGCATCAAAAGACCCCCATGGTAGCTTATAAGATAACATCACGTTTATATCTTATGTAGTCGCCCATTCTCACTGTCCCTGGTTTCTGGATCCTATCTGAATGTATATATTCCAATTAACTCCACTATTGATATCATGATTACGTAGTTACTGAAAACTTTTTCTTCCACACTTTTAAATTTGATACATTATCGTTATCTCCCTGTGATATTCGTCATATATTCTTCATCAATTTGTTCTTTGTTTAGAAAATGGCTATGCTATTATTTAAAACATTGACATACAAATCAGGCTCCTTATTTGTAAAATTCTCCATTTTTAAAGGTACTATCATATCATTCAAGTAACATTTCATTACGTAATAAGGGGAAAGGGGGAACAATGTGAACACAGATCAAGCTTT
The DNA here is from genome assembly GCF_018613135.1 of Bacillus sp. ISL-57. Classification (NCBI taxonomy): domain Bacteria; kingdom Bacillati; phylum Bacillota; class Bacilli; order Caryophanales; family Bacillaceae; genus Bacillus; species Bacillus sp. ISL-57. The sequence continues at coordinate 247,441 of NZ_JAGGQV010000010.1, forward strand.
CGACCTGTTAAAGGATGCAGGAGTAACAGAAAGCAGTAGTATACAAACTGTTAGACGCTGGCTTCGTGAAGGTAAGATTAAATATGAGGGAGGTAACGGGAATAGGAAAACTGGATACTTAATGGATGACGCAGATCAAGCATTTGAAATGTTAAAAGATGCAGGAGTAACAGAAAGTAATAGTGTACAGACTGTCAGGCGCTGGCTTGGCGAAGGTAAGATTAAATACGCGGGGAACGGAAAGAGGAGCACCGGATACATAAGCGATGACACAGCTTCAAAGCTGGCTATAAATGATATGATAAAGCAAAATAAGGACGAAATCATACACCGATTAAAATTAAAAATACAAGCTCAAGAAAAGCATATAGAAGGTATCGAAGAGCTTCATGAGACTGCAAAAAGAATATTGATTCAGCAAAGGGATATGTTCAAAAAGGAAGTTGCGATTCTAAAGAATGAGAAAAAAGAATTGCAGAATGAGTCAAAGGATCTATTAAAAGAAAATATTGAATTAGGTAATGAATTGATAAAATTAAAAGAAAAAATCAGAAACAATTACATGATTGACTCCACTACCTTATCAAATGATTATAGTGAAAAATTAGGGCTCTCTAAAATGGCGAGCGATAAAGAAGTATTGGCAGAATATAAAGGGTTACTAAAAATAACTCATCCAGACCATAATGGCAATGCGAAGGTATTTCATTACATTAAGACTGATTACGATAATTTTAGAAAGAGCAGCAAAGGTAAATGAATAGTGAATGCTTGCAATGATGTTTTTACATCAAACCTAAAGACAAACCTAGGGTAAAGCGTAATTTGAAACATTGATGATTATTTTTTGTTTGGCGATTTTATTTTTAAATGAACGAATAGGTGCCTTTGTTCATAAGGCACCTAAAATTGAGGCTATTAAAGTCTATCGTTTACACATCATGAGCGGCTACTTTGTCTCCTCATCCATTGTGTTGCAACCCATTTTTCCCCAGTGATAACGGGCGCCCCACCGTGTAAGGTTAGTTCGTTTAGGTTTTTATCGTTGTAGAAATATTCGAAATACACAGCCATTCCCTTTCGCGGGAATACTGAAAAATTCAATTTAGGAAAAAAAGTTTCCCCTCCATGCTCCACATCATTTAAGTACAAGATGATTGTGCTAATTCTATTATTTTTTGCTGCATTACTTGAAGATGTAAAAAAATCAAAATGAGCTTTATACTCTTGTCCAGGATTGTATTTAAGAATTTGAATACCCTCTCCATGTTCAACGGGTATATTCATGATTGTTGATATCCTTTTTTCAATTTTGGTAATGATGTCATTTTCATTTTCTTGAAAAAACATACTGCTGCTTGTTCTTATCTCATTTACTTCGTGCGTAACTCCAATTTTGGAACGATTCATTTTGTCTTTTGACAATTCAATAAGTTTGTCACATTCATCGTCACTCAAAACATTTTCTAAAACAGCAATTAGAGGTTCTTCTAATCTAGCAACTACATTGATTTCTCTGTCTTCCGTTTTGATTTTATTTCCAATATGATTAAAAATCGTTTGTTCTTTACTTGTTTTATTATCCACTGTCAACTTTCATCGACTCCCAAAAGAATGAATTTTCAGAACAAAAAGTTTGGATTATTCTGTAAGCGTTTTCCTATGTTAATTATACCATGACATTGTTATGTATCTGTTACTTATTTCCGTCGACAAGTAAAAATTACTGTATGAACTGGCGCTTGACTATAGCAAACTTTAATCTTTTACATAAAATATAGGAAGCTCACAATATGAACAAGTCTTTTTGCATAGATTTTTCATGTGTGTATTTTCACTAAAACCCTTACGCGAATTTTTCTTTCTGATCAAATAAGAGTAAAAATGATGCTTACTAGTTCTCATTTTTGTGAAAGGTATATCATTCCACCTTTATTATAGAAGGGTTTATATAATCTATTCTCTTAACCTTATAATCAAAGACGTTTCCTTTCGGAATGTGCACAATGATAAGGGGACGGAGGTTTATCACTAAAAAGCTTAGAGAAAAAGAAACAAAGAATAAAAAGCAATAGTACGATAGCGAATGTGAAGGAGTGATCGAAAGTGGAGGACTTTAAATCTATCTTTGTAACTGAAGGAATTAAAAAAGTGGATGTCATAAAAAATCCAACTTTGTTTCCATTGATTGGAAATGGAGCGCAAGGGGCCGTTTTTAAAATTACTTCAATCAAATGTGTGAAAATTTGTGCAAAACCAGAATATGCGGCTATAGAGGGGAATGTATTAAAAATGGCACAGGAGTCACCCACTATTCCACGGCTTTATGAAGTGGGGCATAACTATATTATTATGGAATATCTCGAAGGGCCAACTTTATTTCAGTATTTAGAATCTGGGGGGATCCTATCCGAAAATTTGATGGGGCAAATTCTTTTTGTGCTCAATGAAATGAAGCGTTTAAAGTTTACCAGAATGGATGCCGATTTACGCCACATTATTGTCACTAAGGAAGAGGAATTAAAAGTAATAGATCATTATAGCTCCTATACAAGGATTCGAAACAAGCCAGAGTTGATATTCAAAGGTTTAAAGAAGTTGGGACTATTACCATTGTTCTTGGAAAAGTTAAAAGAAATGGATCCCGAATCCTATATGGAATGGAAAGATTTATAAATAAAAAAAGTACCTCCTTTAAAGCAAAAGGTACTTTTTTCTATGGAAAAAACCAGCGTTATTATTTGGGATTGTTATGATGCTGGATGATACGTTCTACGATATCAGGCAATTTATTTTTCTGTTCTAAAAGAAACTTGTAGAGAGCATCTCTGTCCTTCGTTTTGACATTCCACTCTTTAGGGATGGATTCTATTACTTGATAGATCGATTTGTTCGGCAATTTCTCTATTTTTTCAATAAACGATGTAAGCTCTTTGTTATCATCGAGAAGAGAGAAGGCCCATTTATAAAAAGGCCAATGGTAGTTATAAACCGGTGTTTCACTTAGCGTTTGAGCAGACCATTGGTAGCGTCCTGGAAAAACCCTGCCATGATCAATCATATGGACATAATAGCCCCCATCACTGAGATTTTCCAAAATGACATTCATCGTACCTCGGTCAGAGTTATTCACCCATTGGTCGAATACCGTTATACCGGCAAGCATATCTCGGTTTTTAACATCCGTCTTTGTGGGAGGATTTTCTCTAACATTCTCGAAAACGGTACTGTTTTTAATAAAAACACAGCCATATTGGTATCCAGATCTATAATTGTGTTCAGTGGATTGTAATTCAGGCGTTTTCTTGATGAATTCTTCCGGTATATATACAAGGTCAAATGGGATAACGGGAAGTGAAAGGAGCTCGGCCAACTTTCCAATCAGGTATTCATTGACCACTTCTTTTTCCCTGCCTTTCTTAGTATCAAACCACTTCACGACATATTCTTTACCATCGCTGAAAAGAATGACATGTGCGGTTCCGCCCCTTAATGTTTGTACATATCGAACTGGATATTTTGTCATATCACTTTGTCTCCTTTAAAAATATTTGTCTAGCTTTTTTTCATTTTCACCTTATCTTTTTTATTAACATTATTGAATTCTGGATTGATTGATGAAATTGGTTATAAGGTTCGGTAAATGACTTTTCTTTACTAAAAAAAATTTGTACAGCGCTTCACTTTCTCCTTTTGGACTCCCCACTCTACAGGGAAGGATTAGGTAAAGTTAATTCTTATGGGAAGGAATACAAATGATGTTAAATCCCTTCATTTATCATAGAGAAGGCCATTGGGTAAGTTTCTTTGGAAGTGATACAGTACCTGGGAACGCATTTTGCATACTCAATATCACCCGAGTCCTGGGCCAAACATATGGACAAAATGGGCGCCTTCACTAAGTTCTAGTAGAGTTTTCAATAATAAACACGAATATTGGCATCTGAACTAAATTTGTATTTTTGGAATGTAACTTGGGAGTATTTTTATGATTTCGTCTTGGGTATTACTAGTCCGAAGAGGACAAAAGGAAGGGAAGGAACATGTTTATACGAGCTCAACGACCCATAGTTCCCATGTCAATTAACCCCGTTATTTTTTTCTATTAAGCTGTATAGCCGTTGTTGTTCGATAATTTGTTTATTCAAATCGAAATTTTCATCAATTACCTGTCTTGCACTTCTGGTATATCTCTTCCATACTCTTGGATGACTCAGGAAATATTTTAGACCTTGAGACAATTTTAAATCATCTTTCTCAGGAACAAGGTAACCTGTTTTTTTATGCTCAATCAATTCCGGAATCCCACCGTGAAAGGTGGAGATGACTGGTAAACCGCTTGCCATGGCTTCTTTTAATGCATTTGGAATCCCTTCTACATCGCCATCTTCGCCTGTTTCACTGGCGAGGCAAAAGAGATGCGAGTCACTTAATTCCTTAGAAATTTGGTTAGAATCCATTGGCCCCCTAAGAAAAACGCGTTCGTTTAATTGATTTTCATCAATGAAAACTCTTATCTTCTCTTCATCTTTACCTGTCCCAATGATGTGCAGTGTCGTTCTTGGGTATTCCTGATGAATCCGTTGAAAGGCCTTCAAAAGCGTAAGGAATCCTTTTTTCTCGACAAGTCTGGCAACAGACAATATTCGAATTTCTCCTTCCTTAGGCAGGGAACGTTGGACATATGGGTATAGATCTAAATTTAGACCGCCATATAATACATGTATCTTATCTTCTTTAAACCCTAATTTTTTTAATTCATCTGCCAAGAAATGGCAAACTGTAAAACAAGCAGCTCCATGTTTTACTAAATTTTGATATCGGAGGACATTTTTGCGAAACCGCTTATATGTTTGAGTGGAGGAATCACGCCCTCGAAAATGAACAACCAAAGGTATATCATACTCAATAGCTGCTGGTAATATATCGATGGAATGTTTCCCCTGATGAGCGTGAATCGCGACGACATTCTGCTCCTTAAAGAAGGCTCCAAGGTCTTGAATTTCGTTCAAATTATAATAGTGTTCAAACTGATATTGAACATTGTCGCAATTTGGGTAAGGTCCTATAACAATAGGACGATATTGATCCAGCATAATGATTTGATTGTACATAAATCCTTGATTGATTTTTATAGGTTCTCTAATGTAAAAAGCGATTGTCTTCACTATTTCAATCCCTTTCTTCTATCTAAAATCAAATTTTCGATAAAACTTTGAAATATTTGGCGATCTCGTTCAGAAAGATCATTCGGAAAAGCGGACCATTTAAAAAATTGTACTTTTTGTATTTCTATATCATCAGGTTTTAAATCTCCGCTGAGTATTTCTTCGGTAACGTAAGCAATGTTGACTGAAAAGTATTGATCACCATTAGGCAGCTTCGTAAAATAGTCCTTCCCTGAAAAAACGCCAATTAATTGAAGGTTTCCGATGTTAATTCCTGTTTCCTCCAAAATTTCACGTCTGCATGCCTCTTCCGCAGATTCTCCTAATTCGATGAAGCCGCCCGGCAATTTCCACATTTTTTCGGATTGTACCATTAGAAAACGGCTGTTCTGATCGATAACCAAAACGGTGACCCCAGTAAGTATCAAAGCTCTAGTTCCAACGAGAGCACGTAAATCTTCAATGTACCCCATCTCAAGTCCCCTTTCTGATATTTTCTGGTTAATCCACTTTTATAGTAAATGCAAAATGGAAAAGATTTGAAACGGACAAGTACATATATTTGTTTGTTTTTTGTAAAATTCTTATTTGTATGTGTATGAGCATAAGAATCTGAAGAAATGCTAGGAAAGGCTTTCCTTAAGAACTCAATAAAAGAAGGTATGACTTAATTTTATGAAAAAGTGTTATTATCCTAAAGCAACTATTCGATGATTTCATAGTATAGATATTATGGTTATTAATAAGTAGCAAAGAGGTGGTAGATCAGATGAATGATTTTAAATTAATTAGGGTTGAAAGAATTGAAAAGAACGGTAAAAAGGAACTTCTTATTCATAATCCAACCACATTAAAACTAATTGGGGCAGGAAGTCAAGGTGCAGTTTTTCAGCTTGATGAAGATATTTGCGTAAAACTCTATGTCAATCCAAATGCAGCAACTAAAGAGGGGAAAGCACTTGAAGCAGCTAAGGATACTCATATTGTTCCGAGGTTATATGAAGTCGGACCAAACTATGTAATTATGGAATATTTAAAAGGTCCTAATCTAAAAGATTTTTTGAAAGGGAAGCAAGATATTCCCGAATCGATTACAGAACAAATCATAATGATTCGAAAGGAACTGAAGAGAGTTGGATTTATTAGAATCAAGACCTCAATCGGACATTTTGTTGTAACAAAGGGAAATGTGCTGAAAGCAATCGATCATTCAGATGGCCTCACAATGAATGATCCATATAATCCAAAGATGTTTCGTGATTTAAAGAAATTGGGGTTATTGGATACTTTCCTGAAACAAGCAAAGAAAATCGATCCTGAATCGTATGAAGAATGGCAAAAAAATATCGACTTCAATGCGGTATAGGAAACCAAACCGGTATAAATGAGAATATGCGAAATTTTGGGCTGGCCAGTATCGCTAAAAGTGCATGATAATTGCCTACAAAACCAATTATGTTGTACAAGCAGGGAAATTCAACAGAGGAAAGTCGAACCCTAAACATAAAGGAGTTCGACTTTTTAGTTTGGAATTCTCCAGACTCTAAAATTCGCAATATGGGCGGAAATGCATTATTTCTCCCGTTCCTAAAAGTGCACGTTCGGCATTTATTAGGACAAATTACAATATTCGTAAAACCATTTTTACAACCAGATAACGATTTTTCCTTATTAAAGTGGTTTTTTTATTTTTTTTTGATGATGGTATAAGTTTAACGTCTATACATGACAAACGCTCAGTCATTCAAAGGCGTGTTGAATAACTATAGAAAGAAAGTGATGGTTATTTATCTATGAAAGATCTGTCTATGCAAATAAAAAAATCGGAAACCACATGTATGGTTTCCTAAACTAAAATGAGGTGAATCATTTTCAAACATCCCTAAATTTGATACCAAACATTTAGATTAAGACTGCTTAAACTGTACCATTTTTTGGGCTTCCATTACTCTTGAAGTATAGACCAGAATGATTACGATGGATCAGTTGTTGTCCCGACACAATAAATTACAGTACATTGCTATCATTATGATCGGCAACGGCAACACAATCATGTCGACAATACTAAGAAATAGTGAAATAGCCTATCTCCGATTGTCCATATACTGATTCTGCAACAAAAGTTATTTGAAACATAAAAAGGTGAAAGTAATTTCAATTGGGAAGACGATTTTTCCAACTACACAATATGTAATACAATGTGCCTCCATAACCAATAAATAGTGAAAAGGGTGGGAACCTAATGGGTAAAAATGATCAAACAGATAATCACAAGGAAGACAACAGGAAAAAATATAACCATATATTAGAAAATATTCAAGGCCAACTCCAACTCCAAGAACAAAAACAGAAGGATCTTCAGGTTCAACTTCAGAATCAATTAATTAAACAACAAAATGATACTTTAAATAAAATCTTACAAGAAATAACGAAGATTTCACAACCACTGGAAAAAATTCAAGACCAACTCCAACTCCAAGAACAAAAACAGAAGGATCTTCAGGTTCAACTCCAGAATAAATTATCTAAACAACAAGATGAGCATTTAGATAAAGTCTTACACGAAATATCGAAGCGTTCACTGCCACTAGAGAAAATTCAAGACCAACTCCAACACCAAGAAGAACAACAGAAGGAACTTCAGATTCAACTTCAGAATCAGTTAATTAAACAACAAGATCAAACTTCAGATAAAATCTTGCAAGAAATAACGAAGATTTCACAACCACACCCCCCCTTATTAAAATCACCTTTTAGCATAATCGATACCCTTGATTTAGATGTAGAAAAAAAGGCGCAAATTGCGATGTTTATAGCAAATAGCAGTAAAAGTAATAATAAAGAAGATGAAACTCAATAAAGAAGAGGCTGTTAAAGCCTCTTCTTCTTTATTTGAAAACAAGTTCATTTTCATCGGATTTCGGTGCACAGTAGTTGCCATACGTCGAAACTAGACGAAGGTTGCAAATGGAGCGAAATGATTCATTAGAATTGTATCCAATATGCTAAGTTTTGCTCTTCACGTACAAAGAAAGTAAAAGTGTTGCAATAGCCTCTAAAAGGATGATTAGTGTTGTTGCTTTAGGAGTGAAATTCCTTAACTATATCCATTCAACATAGATCGAATTCTTATTAAAAATGGATGGGGTTAAAAAAACCTCCCCTTTCATTTGAAAATTCCCACCTCAAAATCATGAATACAGTCCGTCATATATTTTAAAATGGCTGTTTTCACATACTTTGTTGCTATTTACCAAGTAGTGAGGTGTGGTTGATTTCCCCTCCAGATGCTCGCTTTCCGCGGGGCGGGCGGTGAGCCCCCTCGGCGTAAACGCCTGTGGGGTCTTCACC
>NZ_JAGGQV010000011.1:0-70708 GCF_018613135.1 Bacillus sp. ISL-57
TTGGATGATAATCTGTAAATAAATTGAGGGGGAATAAGGTTATGGAAAAAGTTGATTACGTTGAGTTAAAACATTTTTCGAATGAATATTTAGATGTATTAAATTCTTTTGAACTTCCTGAAGAACAAGTGCAGTTCACTGCATTACCAAACAAGATTTTAGAGGCGACAGAAGGGCAACATCGGATGTTATTTTAAGTGAGAATGAACCTGTAGGTTTCTTTTTATTACATTCAACTGAACGAGTAAAGGAGTATTCAGATAATCCGAAAGCTATGTTGTTAACTGCATTATCTGTTAATCATGCGAAGCAAGGAAAAGGTTATGCTAAACAAGGTATGCTCTTACTAAGTGATTTTGTTAAATCTGAATTTCCTAACTGTGATGAAATCGTTTTAGTTGTAAATCATAAAAATCTTCCTGCCCAGCAACTGTATTTGAAAGTGGGTTTTCAATATACTGGCAAGAGAAAAATGGGTCCAATTGGTGAACAGTTTATAATGAATTTATCGGTGTAAAATACATAGTGCTTAATGAACTAACAGGTGCGTTAGTTCATTAACAGGGGTTGCTTAGGCAACCTTTTTGTATGAAAACACAATAGTAAAAAAGCCATGCTAAAATAAACCCTCCATATTCTCATTTTTTTTGATGGGGGTAAATGTACTATGTTGTTATTTAACTGGTTATGCAGTTTGTTGTTCAGATGGAGCGATTGTATAGCCTTTCTTTTTTAGGTATTCGATCATTTTTAATTCTTTGTTATTTTGTTTTTCTTCAAGGTAATTTGAGCCTAGTTCATGATAAGGTTCTCCTGTTTTTAAGATGTTGTAAGTAATCGTTAATAGTAAATGGGCAGAAGCGATTCGTCCCTTCATTTTTCCCTGCCGTTTGGTAATCCTTTTTCGATGTGAAGCAATTCGATTATTTTGCCTTGATGTCGCTAATACACATTCTACGGCCATTGTTTTTAAAGCTTTATTTCCTTGTGTGGTTTTACTCGTTTTTTTTTTACCAGCACTTTCGTAATTTCCAGGACTCACACCAGCCCAAGAGGCAAGATGTTTAGCTGACTTAAATACGGACATATCAACACCCATCTCCGCAATAAAAGTAGCTGCGGCAGCTTTGTTCACACCAGGTATACCATCCAATAATTCTACTTCCTTACGATAAGGGGACAGGAGTTGATCGATTTGTTTTTCCAATTCTTCTATGGTTTCTTCTAAATAACCCATATGCTCCCAATGGTAACGCAACATATCACGATGATGACGGCGAATACGACCATTAATTGCATTGGCAATGTCAGTAATACTTGCTTTTGTTCGCCAATCCACCATTTTTCGAAGACCATCGGTCTCTATTTTTTCACCATTTAGAATCGCTTCAAGGATACGGCGTCCCGATACACCAAAAATGTCTGATAGAACGGATGTTAGCTTGATATTAGCATCTTGAAGGATTTTGTGAATGCGATTCTGCTCTGATGTGCGATGATGAATCAATTTTTTTCGATAACGAGTAAGATCTCGTAAATCACGAATATCCTCTGGTGGGACAAAATTGCTTTCAATAAGTCCGCATCTTAGAAGCTTGGCAAGCCATTCGGCATCTTTCACATCAGTTTTACGCCCTGGAACATTTTTGACATGCCTGGCATTGGCAAGAACAAGGTGAAAAGATCCTTCGAGTATATTCCATATTGGTTTCCAGTAGACTCCGGTACTTTCCATCACAACATCGGATACCTGAAGGGTAGCGAGCCAATCACTTAAAGCCAACAGTCCCGTTGTTGTAGTTGAAAAAGTTTCAATAGAGGTTTTTGGCTTTTTATCTAATGGACCAAATAATACGCAGGCTACTACTGTTTCTTGGTGTACATCTAGGCCAGCACACCGTTCAATCATTGCTTCCATAGGAGAATCACCTCAATAAAAGATTAACAATACATATGACAGGAGATTTGTTACAAAAATTTTTGTATACGTACTAGCAGTACACTAACTGGTTCTTCAATACTGTCACAACCAGTTTCTTATACAGGGTATCTCCTTAAGATCCACCAAAAAAGGTTCAGCCTGGTTGTATTGTTATCACCATTATTGTCAACGGTTTAATGGGTTAGACTTTATTTTGGGGTAATGAGCAGGGTTTCGTGATAGATGGTGGCGGCGAGGATCGCCGCCATAGACGTTTCTTATTGAACTAGAGGGGCAGGTTAATTCAATAAGGATTTTGTTATGATTAGTAAAAACAAGGAGTATACGGGAGGTCATAATGGATAAAGAACAAGAAAAAAGAATTGTAAAAAGGTTCTTTGCTAAAAGAATACAAGATAGAGTTATATTTGAACTATCATCAGAAAAGAAAAGAGTAGAAGCATTGAACAGACTTTGCCACGATTATGGCAAAACACTTCTTCCGGAATATATGATTGAAATACCAACTCCTAATTCCGATTATCAAGAAATTGCTACTTTACTTAAAAAACAAGGTGCACCCAATGAGTGTTATGTAATTTCATGGAACTAAGAAATTGATGGTAAGAAATTATCCTTAAATGAAGCCTTAAAGAAAGTAGTTGGCTATGGAATGCCTTCTATTGTTTCGTGTATTGAAGGTTCACTTGCTTACTTTGAAGCAGAACAAGAGGTTGGTTCACCTCCAAGATTTTTACTGAAAAGGTATACATAATGGCTACTTCTTTTTAAGCTCAGGTGCTTTACTTCAATAAGGTAGTTGCTATGGCAGCTCTTTTTCTTATGGAGCTAAAGGGGCAGGTTAGCATTAAGTATGATGTAGCCGTACTGTGAAATAAATATATATGTGTTTTTTTTATTTTTTTAGGAAAACTAATCAAAAATTGATTTAATACAACAGGAGGCAGCAATATTGAAAAAACTAATAACCTCATTATTTATTTTTTGCTTTATAGCCACTGGAATTGTTACAAATGCAGCAGCAGAGGCAGACAAGCTATTTAAAACTCCAATTATAAAGCAATCTGATCAATGGAAAATTGAAATAAAAAAGGGTAAAGAGACGGCAAAAGATACTAATAATAATGTTGAAAGGTATAATGTAGTTATCACAAATATTGGTAAAGATTTAGATAAAGTTGAATTTAATACTTACAGGAATGAACCAAATACAGAAACAAAATACGGATTAAGTCTTAATGACTTTCAATATGAAAAATTTAAACAGGGACAGGTCTTTGAATTTCCAAATTTCCCTATGTCGGTTAAAGCCAATGAACTTGAATTTGAATTAAGTTGGCACGGAAAACCACACAGTAAAGAAGTTCAGGTGGGCAGAAAATACAAGGAAACCTTTACTTTTACACCAACTAAATGAAAGATGTGAATCTTGGGCACTTAAATGCAAAGATGGAATTACTTAAGTAGAATTTTTCGTAAACGTATTATTTAAAGTTTATTTTTAAGAAAATACGAGTCGGATTTTATAAGAAGTAATACTAATACTACGTTTTAAGTCCCTTACTAATCAATTCAGAAAGACTTAGTATTTGATTATTGAAAAAAATGCATGATATAAAGGGAAAACATTACCTCTTATAAGAAATTCAATTGCTACATAAATTCCAATTATCTAGCCTTACCAAGTGACAGATGTTTAAGTATATTAAAAAAGATCGCTTGGTGCGCTAACACCAAACGATCCATCAATAGAAGGTTCCTTAGAAGGGGAACAGCAATTAAAGATTAATTTGATCCTGTTCTTGATTGTATATCTTAATGGAATAAGGTTTTTCTTCCAATAAAGACTTAGTTTTTTCTGAATAATAGGGCTCCTCAGCAAGATATGAGTAAGACACCACTCTAACTCAAAACTTTAGGAGGAACCCTAATATGATGTTTAAAATGCATATTAATGGCATTAATGTGTATTAAGCTTTTAAAGTTGACCAAAAGTTCTATTAATTTTAATTTGTTTTTTCATTTCTTCTTGTTGCTCTTTAGTTAAATTCTTTTGACCAGTAAAGTGTTTTAGAAGGTCCTTACCACTTACTTGGGGATTTGTATTTTCAACGCTTTCTTCAGTCAAATCTTTGTCTAAAACAGAACCGGTCTTCAATCCTTCTGCTATTCCTTTAGCAATATCCTTCATAATATTTGCCTTTTTAGATTCGTTGTTATTTTTATTCATAAATTCTCCTCCTATTCATAAAAATTCATACTGACTTTTTTAATTTGTAATTGTTTCATTAGACTAATAATTTATTTATATATGGTTATTAACAGAAGATCGTTAAAAATATATATTTGTGATATTATATTTTATTTTTTATTTTTAAATATTCTTCTAATTTTTTATAAGTAGATAACAAAAATTCTGTTTCTTTATTGTCCATTGTAGATGGAGGGATTTTATTAAAGAAATTTATAGAATTATTTATTTCTCCTATCTGATAAGAAGCGAGCCCAGCGATATGATATAAGTGGGCTTTTGATGTGTGAAGATAACTAACCTTATCGTTTGCTTCTATATATACTTCTTGGAGATCATCAATAAGCTTTTTCATTTTAAACTGATTTACAAGTAAATATAAAGATAACTCAAAATAACCTATGTCTGCACAATTTGGCGCTTTTTCCTTTAACAGGTTAAGGTAAAATTTCATTTCTTTTATTTTACCATTTTGTAAGCAATATTGACAAATGAGTATAAGCGACATAAAAAGAAAACGATCTGCTTTACGTTTGGTATAACAATCTATAGTTTTCATTAAGTAGGTATAAGCTTGAATTTGTGATTCTGTATCTGTCTGTTCTTGCAAAGCTTTTGCATAAAAAAACATCCATTTTGGGTTTTCAGGCTCTAGTATCAACATTTCTCTAACCAAGGTTAAATTACGCTTAGATTTTTGTTTAGCTTCTTTTACCTCTGGAGAATAACCATCATGATGAAATCTAATATTTACTTGATATTGTTCAGGAATATCTCCAGTAGTGAGTATAGGCTCTTCATGTACTTTTCCATGATATCTAATATTTGATTGTTTATTAAATATTCTTTTAGTCGAATCATATTCATATCCATTTGAATCAACGATAATAGGGCTAACGCAAAAATCATTATAAGGAAGAAAATCTAGCACCTTTATTACGTCTTTTAATTTTCCTTGATGACTATTATCTAAATATTCATCAGCATCTAAAAAAAGAACCCAATCGTTAGAAGACTTATCGAGGATAATATTTCTTTGAGAAGAAAAACTGCCATTCCACTTATCAACATACACTGAGACATGAGGAAATTTTTCTTTAACAATATTTACAGTATTGTCAGTGGAACCTGAATCAACTAAGATAACTTCGTCTACCTCATTAGATATACTCTTTAAGCATCTTTCTATACATCTCTCTTCATTAAAAGTTATAATCCCACATGTTACTTTTGGATAATTCTTTGTTTGATAAATAGATAAAAAGTCATGTATCTCTTCTACACTTAATTCTTTCTTATCGTTGATATTACTTTCACTATAAGTAGATTGATATATTATATCATTAGTCTCTAAAAGAGGTTTGTAGGTCATTAAACTAGATTGATTAATACTTTTAATAATTTGTCGATAGGCTGAAAAGCTTATTTTCATCAGATATACTCCTTTATTATATATATACTCTATAGATTAATAGTCCAAAAATGAAGTTAGTTCTTTTTTACTAAGAAATCCGACTTCAATATTCGTCTGTATTCCTTCTTTATATATAATCAATGTTGGAGTATGTTGTAGATCATTTTCTTTAAAAAATGTAGGATCATTATTTTCCTTAACTGCTGTATTCAATGCTAACACCTTAGAATTATTTTCTTTAATAAATTCATTCAGAACTGGCTTGAAAGATTGACAAGCAGGACAAGAAGTAGAGTATACATACATAACAAAGCTATCTTTATTCTCTAATTTGTTTTTATAATCTTCAATACTTATGTTTGTATATAATGGCTTATCAGCTCGTGTATCTTGAATGATGAATATCATAGCAGCAATTGAACAAAGAAGAATAGTACTAAAAATAATTATCTTTTTCATGACATCATAGCCCTTCTTTCTTGTAAATGAATTGTTTTTTGTTTAATTGTATATACTTTGTCAAAGTAGTCTAGATCTTCTATTTTGTGTGTGATAAACAACTTGATACCGTTATAACTTTTAAGATTTTCCATAATTTTGTCTGTATTCCCTTTATCAATATTGCTTGTTATTTCATCAAAAATGATAACATCAGGCTTATGCAATAATGCCCTAGCTATAGAAAGTCTTTGTTTTTGTCCAATTGACAAATTAGAAGCATCTTCTGATAAAGTGTAATTATATTGATAAGGTAAATTTTTAATTGTATTATCCATACAAGCTAATCTGCATGCTTCATCAATGTCTTCAGCTGAGAATTCCTTCCCTAAACAAAGGTTCTCCTTAATTGTCCCCTTTAAAAAGAATGTATTTTGTGATAAATATAAAACCTTTTTTCTTAAAGAGTCTGTATTAATGCTACAAATATCTAAGTTATTTATAAAAATTTGATTATCACCACACTGATATAGCTTTACTATCAACTTTGCTAAGGTACTTTTGCCTGAACCACTCTCAAAATAAGTTGCCGAGGGAGGTGAGTAAGAATGAGTAATGATGCAAGAGGATCTAAAAAAAATAAACGAAATGATGCAAACCATGTGAATGCTGAGACGAAAGCCAATCAAAGACGAATTTCAGAAAAGAATAACCAAGAGAATAATAATAAGGTTCGGTAGGGACTGATTTTTTTTGATTCCACTATAAATTTCTTCTCATATAACAAATAAAGAATATAGAAAAAATTTTTCTGGAGAACTGATATATCTACATCAGTTCTCTTTCTTTCTTTCTTTCTTTCTTTATCCCCCGAAAAAGAAGGTCATATTCAAAATACGAACCTCGTTAGAATATATAATGTTAAAAGTAATTTGTATAACCTTTAAGATAAAATGAAAGAGTGGTTAAACGCAAAATAAGCATCTTAACAATGCTTATTTCAGACTGTAAACAAACTCGATGAAAATCAAGTTTGTCTACATTTTTTTATGGGTTGTAGCATTTAAAAGTTAATTTCCACTGCAGGTACTCGCGTTCCGCGGGCACTCCGGGAGCCTCCTCGGCGCTTTGGCGCCTGTGGGGTCTCCCCAGTCCTGGACGCGGACCCCTTTAAAGATTTCTTAAGGGATTATTACATATGTTTTTTACTTTTTAAATTGGATGAAACCCTCAATGGATTGAAGAAATTTGCGACAATCCTGACGAATAACTGGCTAGCCGAAACCCTGCTAGATGCTTGCGACAAGGCAGCTTAGCAGACAGGAAATCAACTGGAACTTTTTTTTTCTTTCTAAGAAACTTTGTTTTACATATACTCCGTGTGCTTCAACATTCTTATTTATTTTTTCAACATACAAATGTTAAAATAACCAATGAGCCAATCATCCTATAAATTAGAGGTGTGCATATTGACCATATCTAAAACTAATCGATTATCACTTGTAGAGCAAGTGGTTTCCCAAATCGAATCGTTAATCGAATCAGGTGAATGGAAAATAGGAACTCAGATTCCCCCTGAAATGGATTTGATTCAACAGTTCGATGTCAGCAGAAATACATTAAGAGAAGCTGTACGATCACTTGTTTATGCAGGACTTTTAGTAACGAAACAAGGAAAGGGAACATTCGTAAGGTCAGCCAGTGCCTTGGGCGCTGCATTTGAAAGACGGATCCAGCAGTCAAGTTTATTAGAAACGTTAGAGGTCCGGCATGCTCTTGAAAGAGAGGGCGCCCAGTTAGCGGCATTAAGACGTGATCAAGAAGATATAGAACGATTGCGGTTTCATTTAACAGCATGCATTAAAGCTGCCGAAGCAAAGGATATCAAAGCTTACGAAGAAGCGGACATACAGTTACATAAATCGATTATGGGTTCATCACATAATGATTTATTGATTGATTTGTACGAACAAATGGAACACTCCCTGCATCAATCCATCTATCAAATCGTTGAGATGAGTTCAAATGCGAACTTTCATTTGAACATTCATTGCAAATTTGTGGATGCCATCATCGAACAAGATGTGAACCGGGCAATCGAAGCAGTGAATGAATATATTTCACAATTCAAAAAATCTTTAGAGTAAGTAAGGAGGAAATTATGGCCATTCATCAAACGGCGAATCAACTAGAACAAACTAAATTGGATATAAAACCTAAAGTTGGACTGCTAATCATTGAAATCATTCTTCTTGGGGCAAACCTGAGGGCTCCATTAACATCAGTTGGCCCACTTGTCACTTCGATTCGTGATGACTTGGGGATATCCAATACATTATCAGGATCTTTGACGACATTGCCTTTACTTTCTTTCGCTTTATTATCACCATTTGCACCTAGGGTGGCACGGCGTTTTGGAATGGAGCTTAAACTTTTCCTTTCTAGAAGAGGGGCGTATTGCTGGAGTTTTTTCACAGGAACCTGAAGACATACCCGAACATATAGCGGTAATAGACGGAACAAATTTAAATGGTATTCCTAGCTTTATTGATGGTCATATCCATGGTGCTAATGGTGCGGATGTCATGGATGCGACAGAGGAAGCATTGCAGGCAATAGCGTCTTTTTTGCCACAGGAGGGAACTACAAGTTTCTTAGCAACGACGATTACGCAATCTCCTACCAACATCGAGAAAGCTCTAGTCAATATCGCAAACTATCAAAATAAACCGGGACATGCAGAAGTGATGGGGGTACATCTTGAAGGCCCATTTGTTGAGAAGAAGCGAGCGGGTGCTCAGCCGGAGTAAATGAAGATTCAATATACTATTTGTCGCGGTGTTATTGCAAATACATGGGGATTAATATGAAAATCTTAAAAGTCAAAGATTATGAAGAAATGAGTAAGACAGCTTGTTCCATAATTTCGAAAAGAATGACATCACTTGTAAATCCCGTGCTAGGATTAGCGACTGGATCGACTCCAGAGGGACTTTATAAGCATCTAATTGAAGCCTATAACCAAGGGAAAGTATCTTTTAAAAGTGCTACAACCTTTAATCTCGATGAATATGTTGGAATAAATTCCATGAATCCAAATAGCTATCACCACTATATGAAGGAGAAGTTGTTTGGACATATCGATCTTTTACCAGAAAAAGCTCATTTGCCCAATGGAGAAGCTGCTGATTTGAGCATTGAATGCAGGAACTATGAAAACCAAATTCGGAGCGCAGGTCAAATTGATATAGGTATTAGGATTAGGATTAAACGGGCACATCGGGTTTAATGAACCAGGAACGCCGTTTGTCAGCCGAACGCAAGTCATCGAATTAGCAGAATCAACACGTAGCACCAATGCAAGATTTTTTGCAAACTTGGATGAGGTGCCAACCCAAGCGATTACAATGGGAATCGATACGATCATGGAAAGCAGACAGATTCTCTTACTTGTTTCAGGCGAAAAAAAAGCAACCGCATTTGCCAGGTTGTTGAATGGGGAAGTCTCCGAGGATTTCCTAGCTTCGATTTTACAGAAACATCCTAATGTTGTTATCATAGCAGATGAAGCCGCGTGTATATACGTAGAAAGTCAACATTTGGGTTTTATTGAGGCGTGATTCATTTGCGATTTATAGATTAGGTTTAGGTGGGAGTGGCTTCTTGAATAGGATACGCTTAGTTGGATTCTGGTGCAAATAACTTAAATGTCTTGCAATTAACCTTAAAAACTTGGACATATTGATACTGTCAATCTAAAAAATGGATGTTGTTTAGTGTGGAGAATCTAACTTTATCGAATCGAAGCATTATCAGCATGACATGATTTTGTTAACAGTGAGATGGTGAAGTAAGGGAGGGGGCGGCCAACATGCCCCCTTAAATCCATGGGATCCTTGACTCTGATATAAACGAACCCATCCTTAAATTATTTGATACGAAACTTCAACAAGGGGTAAAGTCTGTACAAGGCGAGATTGAATTCATACATAATTTTTTTTGGAGTAGCCTCATCATTCATAGATGAAAAGGATATTGAGATTCTTGTTTTCTAACAGGTCCTATTTGCACCAGAACCTTAAATACTGTTCGTTTTTGCCCGGTCCTTTTTTGTCTAAAGAATTCCCACATACTTGCATCATCCGCCACTTACTGGCGGAATGAACGCAATGGTATCCTGATCTTTTATCACTTCATCATCGGTTACAAAGCTTTCATTTACCGCTGACATCACTTGATGAAGAGTTGAAAGCTGATATTCTGTTTGAAGATATTGTTTTAATTGCTGAACAGTTATATTCTGTATATCAATTTGCAATCGGTCTACTCCGATTTCTTCTCGTATTCCCGCAAAAAATAAAACAGTAATCACAGCGATTCCCCCTTGTCTGGCTTTCCTTCTGGATATTCAGTTGTCTCTAGTTGATCCCCGATCCACTTCGTTCCGTCTTCCCAGAATTCTTTTTTCCAAATAGGGACGATTTGTTTAATTCGTTCGATTGCATACTCATTTGCTTCATAGGCTGTTTTACGATGGGGTGAGGAAACAGCGATGACAACCGCAATCTCTGTTATGTCTAATTTCCCTACACGATGCGTAATCGCTGTTATCGCATCTGGCCATGTCTCTTGAATTTCGTCGCCAATTTGACTAAGCATTTTAACCGCCATAGGTTCATAGGCTTGATATTCAAGCGACAACGTCTTTTTCCCTTTTGTAAATTCTCTTACCGTTCCAATAAAAGTTGTAAGTGCACCTGCTTCTCTTCTGGCCACCTTGTTTATCAGTTCTTCTACCAATATAGGAGTATGTACAATTTTAAATAAATCCTGATCCACTCTTCCTCACCACTTCTTTCATTATTAGTTTTCCATCAATGTCGTTTTGCTGCTATTTTGAAAACCTACGACCTGTGGGATGGGACAATGTTTCCCCAAGGCCATTCACTTCCTTGAACATCTTCTAATAAGAGAACATCGACAACCATTCCCTTTTGATAGCCTCTTGTGCCACCTGGTAAAATAATGAAGGCATTCGCTGCAGATAAGGAAGAAACTGCGCTAGAGTTATCAAATCCTGAAGAAAATGCCATCAACTTGCCTTGCTCAAAGAAAATGCTCCCCCTAATAAAACGAGTAAACGGATTTGGTTTTGAAAAATCTTCTCCTAACCACGCACTCTCTTTTTTTAAATGTGGTTGAGCATTGAATAAGTATGTACGAATAACAGGACGAACAAATAACTCAAATCCAACATAGCAAGCAGAGGGGTTTCCAGATAATCCAAATATAAGTTTATCCTTTAATTGAGCAACGGTTGTGACACTACCCGGTCTCATCGCCACTTTATTAAACAGCACAGATGCACCTAATCTATCATAAATAGCCGGTAAATAATCGTAATCTCCGACTGACACTCCACCTGTTGTAAGTAACAGGTCTACTTCAGATAAAGCCTGTTTAACTGCTGTAAAACATTTTTCCAAATCATCACTTAGCTTACCAAAGTACTTAACTTCTCCTCCTGCTCTTTCAATTTGTGCAAGAATCATATATGCATTGCTGTTGCGGATTTTACCTGGTTCAAGTGGCTCCTCTACTTCAAGAAGCTCGCTTCCAGTTGCTAAGACTCCAACAACGGGCTTTTTAGCCACAGGTACTTTTTTATAGCCATACGTTGCAAGTAAGGCTACCACTCCCGGATTGATATAGGCACCTTTTTTTACTAAAACGGTACCTTTTTGTGTATCTTCACCTTGAAAGGAGATATTGTCCCCTTTCTTGTAAAAGCGTTTAATTTCAATGAATCTCTGATCATGATCTGTAAATTCTCTTGTTAATTCAAGCATCACAACAGCATTGCAGCCTTCAGGAATTTGCGCACCCGTCATAAGACGAACAGCCTCGAACTTCTTTACCTCTTCATGAAAGACGGAACCTGCTCCAATTTCCCCGACTACTTTCAATGATAGCGGATAATCAGTTGTAGCTGTTTCTGTATCCTCCGCTCTAATCGCAAACCCATCATATGGCGATCGATCAAAGGAGGGAACATCATGATCAGCTATTAAATCCTCTGCTAAATAACGACCATGTCATCTTCAATTCCGACCGTTTCCTTTACACCATTTTGGGTATATTCCATGACTTTACAAACACAATTTTCTACAGGGATTGGGGTTCGTTTCTCTACCATCATTTTTACTCCTTCTATCATCCTAATAAACGATAATATAGATTTTTGGCAACCTGGATATCATTCGTTCCATGAATAAAAACACGACCATCTCGAAAAATAACCATACGATATTCTGGCAGTTGACAAGACAACAGATACGGATTTTGTTCGACAGTTCCATGATTTTTTAATTGCTTTTCTAATTGGTCAAAAGAATATGGAATGACTCGACTAGGTCTAATTTGAACAGTATTTCTTCCACATAATATTTCAGTTTTTGTTTGATTTTCATAAGCTAAATAAGGATACGTTCTAAGTTTGCCACAAGATGGACAATCTTCCGTTTCTATTTTATCTAACTTAATCGAATAATGTTGATTGCTCCATACATCAAATGTCAAAAAACTATGTCTAATTGATGAAAAATCCTCTACAAGAATCTTAAATGCCTCTGCCACTTGATAAGCAGACACAATTTGTACTGCTGGGCTAATGATGCCCACTGTATCGCACGTCGCTCCTCCAACTGGAACATGTTTTAAAAGACAATGTAAGCACGGTGTTTTTCCTGGAAGAATAGCATAGGTCGAACCATAACTTCCTACACAGGAACCATAAATCCATGGCACATCCTGTTTATGAGAAAGATCATTTAAAATAAAGCGAATATCAAAATTGTCTGTAGCGTCAATGATCACGTCCACATTATGGAGTATATGTCCCAAATTATCTGATCTGGCGTCCATAACATGCGTATTAATGTCCACTTCTGAATTAATTTGGCTTAAATGATTTTTAGCCGCGATTGCTTTAGGCATCTTTGTTTTGGCATCGTGTTCGTTGTATAATTGTTGACGCTGTAGGTTACTCCATTCGACATAGTCGCGATCGATAAGCGTGAGCTTGCCAATTCCTGCTCGGACAAGCGCTTCAGCACTAGCGCTTCCCAATGCTCCTGCTCCTACAATTAATACATGCTTTTGGCTAATTTTCTCTTGCCCGTTAACACCAATATGGTTGAACAGCTGCTGCCGTGAATAACGATCTGACATTGAAATTCCCTTCCTTTCTATCTATATGTAAGTTCAATAACAATCTAATGAGAAAAAATCCGGTTCTGGTGCAAATAGGACCTGTTAGAAACATAGAATTTCAATATCCTTTTCATCTATGAATGATGAGGCTATTCCAAATAATTTTTGTGTGAATTCAATCTCGCCTTGGATAGACTTCACCCCTTGTTGAAGTTGTCCTTTTTTCAGCATATGCATCACCTCCTCTCCACAGATGATATGTTTAGCTGTTCGACGTTTTTAATCCTAGCATAGAACGGATTCGCTTCTTTATAAAGCAATGATCTTGCTCCACTATGTTATTCAAGTACTTCTGTTGTCTTAGTTGCATACCATCAGGTATGCTTTTCTTTTTTCAACGCTTCAATTGCTATAGGATAAGCAGGATTCTTATCAACCGTCATGACATGAGGCTTAGAAACATGAAAAGACGCAAAGCTTTCTTGAAGAAGCGCTTTGCAGCTTTTTTGTCTCTTTTTTTACTGAGCTAAAAATCAAATCGTGTTTCCTTTGGAATCCATTGCACAATCCACTGCACGATACAGATATATCCATTGACCTTTACTTTGATATACGTTTCATCGACTCACCAGGAGTCATTTGTTGGCTTAAGATGACGCCGTACCCTTTCATCTAATTCCGGTCCATATTGATGAACCCAACGCATAACCGTTGTGAGAGCCATCGATAAGCCGCGTCTTTCATCATCTCCACTAAATTACGAAAGCTCAAGTTGTACCGCAGGTACCATCTCACTGTTAACAAAATCATGTCATGCTGATAATGTTTCCACTTGAATAATTTTTGATTTTCCATACTATCACGCACCTTTTTTAAGATTAATAGTATCAGTATGCCCAAGATCTAGAGATTAATTGCTATTACTGCACCAAAACCTAATTTGCTAGTAAGATAGTTGAATTTGGATGGAAATCAAGTGCAAAAAACTTTACTGGATATAAAAAATCATATTGCCATGATAGAAGAAGAACTGGGCACGTACATTACCGTAAAAAATGCATTATAAGAAAGAAGAGGGAGTCAAAAAGTCAAACTCTTTGTCACCCTCCAATTAGTAATTAGATGATCATCCGCCTATATAGGACATTTCAATATTTTTCCTGGATTTTCTCGTTTCCTCGGTGCGTTCATCAGAATAACGGTCGAAACGATGATTCCAAATGCCTTTGATTCTTTCTTCTATCTCTTGATCAGTAGCTCCGCCTCTAATAAAATCCCTAATATCATGGCCGTTTCCATTAAATAAACAAGTGAAAATTTGCCCATTCGCTGACAATCTTGCACGCGTACAGGTTGAGCAAAACGATTCGGATACTGAGGTAATAAAGCCGACGTCGATATCTGTCCCTTTATAACGGTAACGCTTGGCCACTTCTCCGTAATAAGCAGCCCCCACCGGTTCAAATTCAAAATGTTCTTTTAACATTTCATATATGTGTTTCTTCGTAACAACGTCCTCCATTTTCCACCCATTTGTACTGCCGACATCCATATATTCAATGAACCTTAGCTCTAGGCCATGTTCTATACAGTAGGCTGCCATAGGAATAATTTCAGAGTCATTAAGTCCCTTTTTTACAACCATATTGATTTTTATACCAAGACCTGCATTTTTTGCGGCCTCAATCCCTCGGAGAACCGGGCCAACTCCAACATTCCTGCCATTTATTTCACCAAATAGTTCATCATTTAGACTATCTAAACTGATATTTATCCTTTTAAGGCCGGATTCCTTCAACTGTGATGCATATTTAGGGAGCAATACGCCATTGGTCGTTAAAGCAATGTCATTTAGACCATTAATTTTTGAAAGCAATTCAACAAGAATAGGTAAATCTTTTCGAAGAAGAGGCTCTCCTCCAGTTAATCTAATTTTTTCAACACCTAATTTAATGAAAATGCTGGCAAGGCGTGTAATTTCTTCATAGGTTAGTAATTCTGATTTAGGTAAAAAAACATAATCTGGACCGAACAATTCCGCTGGCATACAGTATTGGCAGCGGAAATTACAACGGTCAATTACAGAGATTCGAATATCACGAAGCGGCCTGTCTAATTTATCTTTAACTTGTTGTTTGATCATCACATTTTTTCAACTCCAGATAGAGAAATCATTTAGAATAGTCAGTATATTATGGTGATTAGAGGGCGGTAGATAAACTTCTTTTCAATGGAAAGTACACGTATGGAGAATTACTCCGTAAAAGTTCTTTTACCAGCATGTTTATTATTGAAAGGGAGGAAAAAATTTTTCACTGTACCCTTTTTTACATTAAATCTATCGCAACAAATAAGACTTTTTATGATTATCCATTTGCTCAATGTCTATATTCATTTCCAATTTTCTCGCCTATATTGTTAGTTATTGATAACTAACAATATATAATTTCTATGAAATATATGTCAAGGAATCTGACCTAAAGATAAACTTAAGTTGCGAAGTGATAATTGTGAGTGATGAAAAAAAATTCAAAAATCTCAAAAAAATGTTAGTGATCATTAACTAACACGTGGTATATTAAAATAAACTAATTTATGTAAAAAGTATAGAGGGAGGTGTGGAGTTGGAAAAATATACAATTGTAGACCAAGAAACTTGTATTGCTTGTGGAGCTTGTGGGGCTACAGCTCCCGATGTCTATGATTATACAGACGAAGGAATTGCTTATGTCATCCTTGATCAGAACCAGGGAATTAAAGAAATTCCCGAAGATCTACTTGATGACGTGATTAATGCATATGAGGGTTGCCCGACAGATTCAATAAGTTTGGCTGATCATGCTTTTAATGAAAAAACAAAAGAAGTTGAATCAGTTTAGTTTTATTCGATTCCTCATACTTTGAAAATTACCTGGGCAGGAACAAGTAACCGTGGGTTTGACCTTCCCCTAAACGGTAAGATTCCACCGGTTAGCGGTGGATAATCACAGTTCTATGTAAAAGAGTAAAATTCTTATTGAAACACTAAAGAAATAAACAATCAGATAGTAACTTCAGTGTTTTATTATAATGACTAACATATAATTATTAGCTATTTATACTTTAATCAATATACCTAAAATGTTGGTTAATAATAACTAACACACCTTTCGAAATGCATTTGAAATCTTGTTGTAAACCAAAATGACAGCCCTAATAATCTATTATTTTGAGAGGAGGAACTGAACCATGGCAAGTGTAACTAAAAAAATTAACAAAGTTTTAGTAGCAAACCGAGGGGAGATTGCTATTCGCATTTTTCGCGCGTGTACCGAGTTAGACATTCGGACCGTTGCCATTTACTCAAAAGAGGATATCGGCTCTTTCCACCGGTATAAAGCAGATGAATCCTATTTAGTAGGGGAAGGTAAAAAGCCAATTGAAGCTTATCTGGATATTGAAGGAATTATCAAAATTGCAAAGGCCCATGAAGTTGACGCTATCCACCCGGGCTATGGGTTTTTATCAGAAAATGTAGAATTCGCAAAGCGTTGTGAAGATGAAGGAATTATTTTCATTGGACCGAAATTAAAGCATTTGGAGATGTTCGGCGATAAAGTGAAAGCACGTCACCAAGCAACCCAAGCTGATATTCCCGTTATTCCTGGAAGTGATGGACCGATTAAAAGCCTGGAGGAAGCAAAAGCATTCGGGCAAAAATATGGATATCCAGTCATCATTAAGGCGGCTCTTGGCGGAGGCGGCCGGGGAATGCGGGTTGTACAAAGCGAAGATAGTTTAGAGGATTCATATAACCGGGCAAAATCAGCATTTGGAAATGATAAAGTATATATTGAAAAATTTGTGCAAAATCCAAAACATATTGAGGTACAAATATTAGGTGACAGGGATGGAAACATTGTCCACCTATTTGAACGTGATTGTTCCGTTCAAAGGCGCCACCAAAAAGTGGTGGAAGTAGCACCCAGCGTTTCCTTACCTGAAGACTTGCGCCATGCTATTTGCGAAGCAGCTGCTTATTTAATGAAAAACGTTTCCTATTTAAATGCAGGAACAGTAGAGTTCCTTGTTACAGATGTTGAATTCTATTTTATTGAAGTAAACCCGCGGGTGCAGGTTGAACATACAATAACAGAAATGATTACAGGCATTGATATTGTTCAATCCCAAATTTTAATTGCAGACGGCTATTCTCTTCATAGCCAAGAAATGAGAATCCTAAAACAAGAAGATATTCAGGTACACGGTTATGCGATTCAATCTAGGGTTACAACAGAGGATCCCTTGAATAACTTTATGCCGGATACTGGAAGAATTATGGCCTATCGTTCTGGAGGAGGGTTCGGAGTACGTATGGATGCAGGGAACGGATTTAATGGGGCAGTTATCACCCCCTATTATGATTCCCTTTTAGTAAAAGTAACAACTTGGGCTTTAACCTTTGATCAAACTGCGGCGAAAATGGTGCGAAACTTAAGGGAATTCCGGATCCGTGGAATCCGGACCAATATTCCGTTCCTTGAAAAAGTGGTAAAACACCCTAAATTTATCAAAAAACACCTGAGCTGTTTGTTTTCCCGCAACCAAAGGACCGCGGGACAAAAATGCTTAGCTATATTGGAAACGTCACAGTGAATGGATTTCCAGGAGTGGCTAAAAAGAAAAAGCCCCTTTTTGAAAAAACAAGATTACCTAAGGTTCATGATTATGAACCGATTCCAGACGGAACGAAACAAATTCTAGATGAAAAAGGCCCTGAAGGAGTCGTAAATTGGATTAAAGAACAAAAGGAAGTATTGTTAACCGATACAACCTTCCGTGATGCCCATCAATCCTTGTTGGCCACTCGTGTGCGTACAAGCGACTTGATGAAAATTGCAGAACCGACTGCCCGATTAATGCAACATTTATTTTCTGTTGAGATGTGGGGCGGTGCAACCTTCGATGTATCCTACCGATTTTTAAAAGAGGATCCGTGGGACCGGTTATTGAAGCTGCTACAAGGCATGCCAAATATTCTGTTCCAAATGCTTCTTCGTGCATCCAATGCAGTTGGCTATAAGAATTATCCGGATAATGTCATCGAGGAATTTGTCGAAAAGTCTGCACAGGCAGGAATTGATGTCTTCCGAATTTTCGATAGCCTTAACTGGGTAAAAGGGATGGAACTGGCGATTGATTCTGTGAGAAAGAATGGAAAAATTGCCGAAGCGGCCATGTGCTATACGGGAGATATTTTGGATCCTTCAAGAAGAAAATACGATTTAACTTACTATAAAAATCTGGCAAAAGAGCTGGAACAATCCGGTGCCCATATATTAGGCATTAAGGATATGGCTGGTCTGTTAAAGCCACAGGCGGCCTATGATCTGATTTCCGCATTAAAAGAAACTGTTGAAATTCCCATTCATTTACACACTCATGATACAAGTGGCAATGGACTTTTCATGTACGCAAAGGCAATCGAAGCAGGTGTTGAAATTGTTGACGTCGCAGCAAGCTCCATGGCTGGACTAACATCACAGCCAAGTGCAAATTCGCTCTATTATGCATTAGAAGGGCATAATCGTAAACCGCAAATGGACATCCAGGGATCGGAACAAATTTCTCATTATTGGGAAGATATCCGAAAATATTATGCTGATTTTGAGAGTGGCATGAAAGCCCCTCACACCGAAGTATATGTTCACGAAATGCCGGGAGGCCAATATAGTAACCTGCAGCAGCAAGCGAAAGCAGTGGGCTTGGAAGATAGCTGGGATCAGGTAAAGGTAATGTATTCCCGTGTGAATCAGTTGTTTGGCGATATCATCAAAGTAACGCCATCTTCAAAGGTTGTTGGAGATATGGCCCTTTATATGGTTCAAAATCATTTGTCCGAAGAAGATATTTTTGAACGAGGTGAGACACTTGATTTTCCAGACTCAGTTGTTGAATTGTTTGAAGGCTATCTTGGCCAGCCTCATGACGGATTTCCAAAAAAGCTTCAGCGCATTATTTTAAAAGGGAAAGAACCAGTAAATGTTCGCTCCGGAGAAATTTTGGAGCCAGTGAACTTTCAAGAAATTAAAGAGATGTTGTATAGTTCATTAAAACGTCCTGTGACAAGCCACGATGTTATTGCCTATGCCTTATATCCGAAGGTGTACATGGACTACCATCAAACAGTCAATAAATATGGAGATATTTCCGTTCTTGACACGCCAACGTTTTTATACGGAATGCGTCTAGGCGAACAAATTGAGGTGGAGATTGAAAAGGGGAAAACCCTCTTTGTTAAACTTGTTTCAATTGGTGAGGCGAAAGCAGACGGTACACGTGTTCTTTATTTTGAATTAAATGGTCAGATGCGTGAAGTTCTTATTAAAGACGAGAATATTAAAACGACTGTTCAAGCAAGATTGAGAGCAGATCCCGGTAATCAAAGCCATATCGGGGCATCTATGCCAGGCACCGTTCTGAAGCTCCTTGTTGAAAAAGGACAAACCGTATCAAAAGGTGATCATCTTATGATCACAGAGGCTATGAAAATGGAGACAACCATTCAAGCACCATTCGATGGATTGGTAAAAGATATTTATGTATTAAATGGAGAGGCTATTCAATCAGGAGAGTTACTTATTGAACTAACAACATAACAGGTAAAAGTAAATTGATCAGTAAAGATAATTTTAGCCTCATTGATATTCAGAGAGAGAGAGGAGATTTCGGAATGCATTTAACGGTCTAGTGCATAATTCTATCGATAAGGAATATGAGGAGATGGGTTAATGTTGTTATCTCAAACGGTACACTTGTCAAAGAATATAAGAAAACTTAAATTTCAAATGTACAAAACCGCTAGTCATAAAGGGATAGCTAGTGAAGAGGTTTTAATGATTAGTCAGGTTTTAGACAAGGAAATTGTAAAATTCCAAAAGATTTTATTAGCGCTAACCCAGTAATATTGATGATTTACTAATGTACAGTTACTTTGCTTTTTGTATTTTTATATTAATTGTAATAAAAATATATCTGATTGTATTATACAGTGTTATTCTAGCTTTATAGAAAACCTTTTTGAGGTGAATATTATGTCAGTTAATATAGTAAAATCTGATGATAAAAAGATGCCGGCAGTATTTTCAAGGACAAATCCGTTCCAAGCGAAGGTTCTTAAAAATGTTAACCTAAACGGAGTTGGATCTGCTAAAGAAACAAGGCATATTGAGTTATCATTAGAAGGATCAGGTCTTTCGTATAACCCAGGTGATGCTCTTGGTATTGTTCCTTCAAATGACCCAGAACTAGTAGCATCTCTTATTGAGGAAATGAAATGGGATGGCGAAACACCTGTAACAATTAATAAACAAGAGGAAACTCTTTCATTAAGGGAAGCGTTAACATCATGTTTTGAAATTACCCTATTAACGAAAAAGATTTTACAACAAGCATCAGGTTTAACAGAAAATGAAGAGTTGAGAAATCTAGTTTTGGTTGAAAATGTAGACAAGCTTAAGGAATATATTAATGGACGTGACTTACTTGATATGCTGCGTGATTTTGGTCCATGGAATGCATCTGCACAAGAAATTGCGGGTCTTTTAAGAAAAATGCCACCACGTCTCTATTCCATTGCAAGCAGTTTAGCCTCTCATCCTGCACAAGTTCATCTAACGATTGGAGCTGTAAGATATACGTCTCACGGACGTGAACGAAAAGGTACTTGTTCTATACAAGTTGCTGAGCGTGTTAATGAAGGGGATACACTTCCAGTTTTTGTTCAGCCAAATAAACACTTCCATTTGCCAGAATTAGATAAGGACATTATTATGGTCGGGCCAGGGACAGGCATTGCACCATTCCGTTCCTTTATCGAGGAGTGGGCAGTTCAAAAGGCCACAGGCAGATCTTGGCTGTTTTTCGGTGATCAGCATGTAACATGTGATTTCCTTTATCAAGATGAATTGGAAAAATTTCAAGAGGATGGTGTGCTTACAAAAATAGACACTGCTTTCTCTCGTGATACAGCTCAAAAAGTATATGTACAGCATAAAATTCTTGAAAACAGCAAAGAATTATTCGAATGGTTGTCAAATGGCGCGCATTTCTACATCTGCGGTGACAAGGAACATATGGCGAAAGACGTCCGTAACGCGATGATTGATGTTATTGAAAAAGAAGGCGCAATAACCCGTGAAGAAGCTGAAGCGTATTTGACCGATATGCAAAAACAAGGCCGTTACCAACGTGACGTATATTAAAGTTTTCTGGAAATAAGGATTATTTCCAGTCCCCCTTTTTACGGTGTTGAAAGTATTGGGCCTGTAAGGCTCAGATTAATAGAATTAATTAAATAATCAAAATATATTGACGGATCTAAAATTCGGATTAATAATAAAGAGTAGGAACAAAAATTACTATACTAAAATTTCATTACACCCCACGAAATGTAAACGCTTAATATTAGAGGGGATTCAAATAATATGATACTCACTGGTACTTGTTAAGGGGCGGATAATATGCAAACGATATATAAGGAAATATTACGGTGTAAGAATCTCGGTTTAAGAGGGGTTCTTGGTACGATTATTTCTACACAAGGTTCCACTTATCAAAAAAACGGTGCAAAATGTTTTATCGCAGAAGATGGAAAACTTACAGGGTTAGTAAGTGGAGGGTGCGTTGAAGGGGATATAAAAGAGATTGCATTACAGATTATTGAAGAAGGACAACCCAAAATCATTCATTATGACTTTCAGGATAAAGGGGATTTAATATGGGGATTGGGGTTAGGCTGTAACGGCAAGATAAATATATTACTTGAACCATATATTCCAACCACCTCTGAGTCGGAACTTTTTGAAGAATGGTTTAAGCAGGGAATGGATAAAACCTTGCATAGTATAATAGTGGTTGAAGCAGCGAATTCGAGTTTGGTTGGAAGCAAGTGGATAATCGATCCAGAGACTCAGGAATATAATCACATTCCATTTAAGGAAATTATTAATGATTATGTAAGTAAAAAGGATTTACAGTCCAACTACTGTAAACTGGAAAATATAGATGGTAATGAGAGATTCCAAGTATTCTATGATTCGATTTCTCCTTCTCCAAGACTTGTGGTATTTGGTGCTGGTCCGGATGCAATACCGTTAGTTCAAATGGCAAAACAGATAGAATGGCACGTCACCGTACTGGATCATCGTCCAGGATATATTAATCAAAAGAATTTCCGGGAAGCAGATGAATTAATAAATTTTAAAGCAGGAGCAATACCTGAGATAACGCTTAAAGAAAATACCTATGTTGTAATTATGTCGCATCATTTTCTACATGACCAGATGATGTTAAAGGAAGTTATCAATTCAGAGGCGGCTTATATTGGTTTGCTAGGGCCTAGAAAAAGAACTTATGAATTGGGCAAAAGCTTAGGAATAACTAATCATCCTAATTTGCATAAAATTCATAGTCCAATAGGTTTGGATATTGGATCAGTAACACCTGAAGAAATTGGGTTAAGCATTTTAGCTGAAATTTTAATGGTGTTTAGGGGAGGGACAGGAAATAAACTCACAAAAGGGATGATTAATTTCTCTAGCAAGGAGGAAGAGCAATTATTAGAAATATAAATAGTCACGTATGGGCTATTATTTTAGCTGCTGGTTTTTCGAAACGAATGGGTGAACCGAAATTGCTATTGCCCTATAAAGGAAAAGCATTAATTAGACATACCCTTGATGAATGTTTGAAATCAAAATTGGATGGAATTATTGTCGTCGTGAATCCACAGATAAAAAAACTGGTCGAAGAGTCACAAATTGATGGAGTTAATAAAGTCGTATTGAATGACTTTTCAAACGAGGGGATGTCCACTTCGGTTAAACTTGGATTGCAATCATTGCCAGATTCTGTGCAGGCGGCTATTTTTTTATTGGGGGACCAGCCATTAATGACATCTCACGAAATCAATCAGATTATAAGAGACTATCATCATCAGCCGAATTGCTCTATTATTCAAGCTGAATATCAAAACGGTAAGGGGCATCCCGTCCTATTCAAAAGAAATATGTTTCCTCCTTTATTAAATATTGACGGGGATGAGGGTGGAAAATCAGTCATCACCAAATTTAAGGAGCATGTGTATTATTCTGAGTTGAATAGAAAGATCATAACTGATATAGATACACCCGAAGATTACAAGGTTTTAATCGAGGGGGAAATGGATGAAAATAGAATTAAATAAGTATTCAGAATAGTGTTGACAAGTAACTTTACTCTATAATACTATTAATATAATGGAAATAGTATTATAGAGTTAGTTAGTACTAACACTCTTCAATAAGACGCGAATATTTTTTTAAATAATTCGTTAGTGTGTGCTAACTATCTTTTGTGAGGGAGGTAAAACATGTGTAAAGAATTAGTTCTTAAAAATGAATTTGCACAGGTTTCGGTTCAAATAGATTACTCTTCCAATGGTGTTAGACTTAAAGTTATGGATATAAGAACAAAAAGGGTCATTTATCTTGACCCGCTAGAACTAGAAAGTCTGGCCTGGTGTGAACATAAGGATCTTCACCCCATACTAGATCCTTCTATTAGCCGCTGGAAAGGGATAGGTTCATCCGCAGTTGAGCCGGTTTTAAATTATAAATTATAAATTTGGAGACTTCTATCTCTATATTAAAAATAAAAATAATGAAAAGCAGGTGAAGGAGTAATGATTAATACATTAAATATTTCTGATTATGTTAAAGAAGGTGCTGTTCATGGCAAGATTTATACGGATCCAGCTATTTTTAAGATGGAAATTGACAAAATTTTTAGCAGTACATGGGTGTATGTAGGTCATGAAAGTGAAATTGCCAACCCGGGAGATTACAAAACAACAAAAATTGGCTCTCAGCCGGTTATTGTGACCCGCAGCGCTGACGGCAGCCAAATCAATGTTGTGCTAAATCGTTGTAGGCACCGGGGGGCATCGGTTTGCCAAGATGAATGCGGCAATGCTCATGTATTACGCTGCGCTTATCATGGCTGGACATATGCTAACGATGGGAAACTTCTTGGGGCTCCTTTCCAGGATGGGTATGGAGAGGAATTTAATCGCGAGGAAATGGGGCTTAATAAAGTTACTAGAGTAGAAAGTTACCGAGGTTTTATTTTTGCCAGCTTAAACAAGGATGTCAAACCTTTGACGGAACATTTAGGGAATGCTATGCCGTATATTGATTATGTTGTCGACTCCGGCCCTAAAGGAATCGAATTAACCGCAGGTAAACACAAGTATTACCTTAATGCTAATTGGAAGTTCCAAGTGGAAAATACAATTGATCCTTATCACTTAAGTTTTGTGCACAAGACATTTTTTGATATCATTGCGAAACGAACTGGGGAAAAGACGAAGTTTGCCAAAATGCATAAGGAAGAAAAGGTATCTGATCTTGGGAATGGTCATTCCTTATACGAATTGGCAGGAGATTTAAATATTGGTGCTCTTCCGTTTAATTTAATTATCTTCCCTAATCTTAGTATATTAGGGTCCCAAGTACGGGTGGTTCAACCTGTCTCGGTAGAAAGAACAGAAGTAATGCTTTATCCAATTATGCTGAAGGGAGCATTAAAAGAGGTAAACGCACAGCGATTAAGAACGCACGAAGGTTTTTACGGGCCAGCGGGTTTCGGAAGCCCAGATGATGTTGAAGTAGCGTTTGAACGAGTAAAGGAAGGGCTAAAAGCTGAAGGAAATGAATGGTTAGTGATCAGTCGAGGAATGAATCGGGAGCAAGTTGATGAAAAGGGGGTTATCACGGCTAATTCTAGCGATGAAGTTTCAACAAGGGCAATTTATAAAGAGTGGAAACGCTTTATGGAAGCGTAAACACATAAACGTAATGAAGAAATCTTATAGGTACTTATTGTGAATCGGCTCAAAGTCTGTTCCAGGAATAATGCTTATAAAGAAAGGAAGGGAAAAATTTGATCCAAACAAAAAATGAGTTGAAACAAATCGAGGCAATTTTATTCAAAGAAGCAAGATATATCAATGAAAATCGGCTAGATGAATGGCTGGAATTATTCACTAATAATTGTGTGTATTGGGTTCCATGTAACGAAAACGACATTGATCCGGAGACTCATGTTTCGATAATTTACGATGATCGCAAACGGCTGGAAGAACGAGTATGGAGGCTTCAAACGGGATTGGCGTATGGCCAGCAACCGCAATCCAAAACACGGCATCTTATTACAAATGTTGAAATTGTGGAAGAGTTGAAGGACAAAGTGGTTGTATCGTCTAATTTCCTGCTGGTTGAATTAAGAAGGGGAGTACAAACAATCTTTTCAGGTAGAAATGAACACCACTTGTGTTTGGAAGGAAACAATTTAAAAATTCACTTGAAGAAGATTGAATTATTAAACAATAATGAACCGCTTGGAAACCTAAGTTTTATTTTATAAGGTCATTTTACATTTAGGGGTTCTCAATTTATGGAAACGGAAACCTATCTTGTTAAGGAAGCTAAAATTCATAGAAACAAACGAAAGCCCTTGCAAGATTTGACAACAAATAATGTCTCGTCTGGGCTTATATCCGCCATGCTGGCTATGACAGGACCGCCCGCCATTATCTTGGCAGGTGCAAATGCTGGGCATTTTACGCATACACAAACCATTTCTTGGATGTTTGCTGTGTATTTTTTTGGAGGATTATTCAGTATCATCTTCCCATTAATATATAAAATACCAATTACTGGTGCCCATTCATTATCTGGTGTTGCTTTTCTTGTTACAGTCACCCCATATTATTCATTTTCAGAATTAATAGGGTCCTATCTGATTTCAGGATTGATCATTTTTATCGTTGGAATTTCTGGCCTCTATACAAAGATTATGAAATGGTTTCCTAATGAAATCATTGCCGCAATGTTAGGTGGATTGGTCACAACCTATGTCGTTCGTCTAATTACATCTGTTCATGATCTAATGATTGTTGGTTTACCAGCGATACTATGTTACTTCATTTTTATAAAATGGGTAAAACGTTTACCGGCTGTTCTTGGGGCGGTTTGTACAGCTCTGCTTATAATACTCTTTACCCAAAACATTGAAATTTCAACAATGAGAGCTGAGTATGTGTTTCCTGAAATTTTTAAACCTAAGTTCTCCATAATTGAAATCTTTACAATTTCAATACCACTGGCACTACTTATATTAAGCAATGATGCGGCCCCAGGTATCGGTGCACTTGAAAGTACAAACTTTAAACCGCCGATTAAAAAAATAGTAGCGGCAAGCGGGATCTTTTCAATGGCAACAGCTTTCTTTGGAGGCCAAAGCGCTAATATTGCAGGAATGATGTCTGCCATTTGTGCGGATGGGGAGACAGGTCCCAAAGAGAAAAGGTATATGGCATCGATTGTCTCAGGTGTAATGATTCTTTTATTTGGTATATTTGCCTGGAAGATTGTTCCCTTTATTAAAGCTTTACCTGTATCGTTTGTATCCATGTTGGCGGGATTTGCCCTCATTGGAGTACTTGGATCAAGTTTACAAATGGGTTTTTCACGGAATAAATACCGTTTAAGTTCAACATTTGCTTTCGTCATAGCCTTATCAAACATTTCTATTTTTCATATAAGTGCGCCAGTTTTAGCTTTAGTAATAGGTTCTTTAATTTCCAAATTCATTGAAAATAAGGAAGAGGGGGATACTCATTGTTAAATTTTCGTGAAAAATCTTTAGAGCTACACAGAGTAAATCAAGGGAAGTTGGGAACGGAGATTAAAGTTCAAGTAAGTAATTCCGAAGAACTTAGTCTTGCATATTCACCGGGAGTCGCTGAACCTTGTATGGAAATTTATTCAGATGAAAATAAAGTCTATGATTATACAATGAAAGGGAATATGGTAGCAGTCATCACTAATGGAACAGCTGTTTTAGGACTAGGTAATATCGGGCCAAAAGCTGCACTGCCAGTGATGGAAGGAAAATGTATTTTATTTAAAAGCTTTGCAGGAATTGACGGATTTCCAATTTGCCTTAATACAACCGATATTGAACAGATAGTTGAAACCATTAAATTCCTTGCCCCTTCATTCGGCGGTATAAATCTGGAAGATATTGCGGCACCTGATTGTTTTACTATTGAAGATCGATTAAAAAAAGAATTGGATATTCCTGTGTTTCATGATGATCAGCATGGAACAGCGATTGTAACTGCTGCCGGACTGATTAATGCTTTAAAAATAGTCAAGAAATCAATGGCTGACATAAAAGTTGTTGTTAATGGTGCCGGGGCCGCCGGGATTGCTATCGTAAAATTATTAATTTCATTTGGTGTAAAAGATATCATTATGTGTGATTCCCAAGGAGCTATTTTTAAAGACCGTCCTAACGGAATGAATGATTTGAAAAATGAAATGGCCTGCTACACCAATCTCGTTAATAAAAAGGGACAATTAAAAGATGTCATTATGGATACGGATGTATTTATTGGGGTTTCTAAAGCAGGTGTGCTCACAAAAGAAATGATTGAAAGTATGAATTCTGATCCAATTATTTTTGCTATGGCAAACCCTGATCCTGAGATCTCCCCCGTGGAAGCAAAGGTTGCGGGAGCTAGAATTATAGGTACGGGACGCTCAGACTATCCTAATCAGGTAAATAATGTATTAGCCTTTCCAGGGATTTTTCGTGGTGCATTAGAAGTGAGGGCAACCACTATTAATGAAGAAATGAAGATTGCTGCAGTCTATGCAATTGCATCTCTCATTTCCGAAGATGAGCTAGATGAGGACTATGTAATACCGAGTCCATTTAATGAACATGTTGCGCCGGCAGTAGCAGCTGCGGTCGCTGAAGCCGCAATGCAAACAGGTGCGGCAACGAAGAGGGTGGATTCGGAATATGTTCGTAAAAAGACCTGGGAGCAATCTTTAATCAGCAAGAAGTTAGAAAAGGTGTAATTTTAGTTAAACCATTAATTTAGTTAGTACTAACTAAATTAATGGTTAGATATATTTGAAAAACGGGAGGAAAAAGGATGAATAGGACTCCTGTTGTGATATTAAGCGGCTTTTTGGGAAGTGGAAAAACTACATTACTATTAAAAATGTTATCTAAATCCCAAAGTATGGGGTTGAACTATGCCGTATTAATTAATGAGCGGGGAAAGGTGGATATTGACGGGCTGCTCGTTTCAAAAAAATTTAATAATAGAAAAATAGAATCATTGCTGGGTGGGTGCATTTGCTGCAGCAAAAAAAGCGAAATTGCCCATAGTATTGATACACTATTACAAAACAAGCCCGATATCATTTTTATCGAGTTAACAGGAGTGGCCAATCCAGAAGAGGTCGCAAATACGTTAAACGAAAAGGAAATGATCGCCAAAGTAGAATTAAGAAGCATTATTACAATTGTAGATGCTGAGTTCTTTCTTAATGAAAAATCTCATGATTTCCAAGAAATGTTGCTTCATCAACTAGCATGTGCCAATCATATCGTTGTCAACAAAATGGACTTAGTTCAGCAGTGTTTAGAAGAAGTAAAAAAGAATATAAGAAACAAGAATAATTCAGCACATATAGAAATTGCGGAGTTTGGGAACATCAATTTTGAACAGTTTTTAACGCGAATATCGTCTGCTAAACATATAAAACAGCTAAGTACTGATAAGGAAATGAGGCAGAAAACCAGCTACTCCAGTATGAGTACGTTGGTTTTGCCAAACGATCGGCCACTCTCAAAATCAGATATCGAACATTTTCTTACCAAACATGCCAGTCAGATCATTCGTGCCAAAGGGTTTGTTCAGATTTTCGAAGATGGGAAGACTACTCCTTATTTGGTGCAATATTCAGGTGTTAAAAGGGTAGAATGGAGCCCTGAATATGCAGAACAGTATTTTTTCATTTTAATAGGGATTGACCTGGATACTATTACATTAAAAAGGGAGTGGCTGCAGATGGTCGGCTCTCAAACGAACTGGTGTAGGACCTAGCAATGGGGGGACGGAAATTGGAGAAAAGAATATGGGAGCAATATTTAGATGAAAGGGACCAAAAAATTTATTCAGGTGCAGGGTTAGGGAAGGTAAATGGACTTGGTAAGAATCCAGCGCTAGTTATTATTGATGTTACGTATGGTTTTACCGGAGAAGAAGCAGAGGATATCGAGCAGTCGATTAAGAAATATCCGACTAGCTGCGGGGCAGATGCTTGGAAGTCGATTCCTCATATTAAGAATCTATTGAATGTCTGCAGAGAAGTTAATTTACCAATCTTTTATACTATTATTGAGGGGCATAAACATAATTCTAATGAAAAAACAGCCATAAAAGGGAATGTTTTTGGACACCCAACATTAATTGAAGGTGGGAAAGGTACCCAAATTGTTGAACCACTAAAACCAATTCCGGGAGAATTTGTTATCTCAAAGAAGAAGCCAAGTGCCTTTTTCGGAACACCATTCATTTCGTACTTAGTGGATCATAATATTGATACGCTAATTGTTACTGGTACAACAACAAGCGGTTGCGTTCGGGCATCAGTTGTTGATGCGTTTTCTTACAATTTAAACGTTGTCGTTCCTGAAGAATGTGTATTTGACCGTGGAATAACAACCCATGCAATGAATCTTTTTGATATGCAGCAAAAATACGCAGATGTACTGTCCACACATGAAGTTATTACGGAACTGAAGAAAAAAGTGCAACATGCATAATTCCAAATATTAATTTTAGGGGGAAGCGTATGTTTGTTTCAAAACATGGTAACGAGATTTGGTTAATAGACCAATACCATCATGCAATACAAGCCGGGGAAGTCGCAGCCTATTGGGGAAATGATGAATTTGAGGCACCCTCTCCTTCGTTAATAACAGCTGTTGAGAAGCATGATATTGGGTGGGTTAAACCGGATAAAGAAGTTTTATTTGATCAAGAAACGGGAAGACCTATTAATTTTATCAATATTAATGTGAGGCAGCATGTCAGCTTTTATTCAAATGGTTATAAAAAAGTGTTAGAAGAGGATCCTTATGCCGGAATGTTAGTCGGTATGCATTGGATTGGTTTATATACAAGCAGATTTGGTTACGATCCAACATTTACTTATAAAATTCCTGAAGACTTAAAGGAATTCATGCAAAATGTGGTTATTGAAACACAAAAGGAATGGATCAACGTCAAAATGAAATACTGGCAATTTAACGAAAAGCGCAGTGTGTTTGAAGATAAATTATGGATGGATTATGAGTTCTTACAATTGATGGATCGAATGTCACAGCTTGTCTCGCTAAATACTCATCACGATAAAGCGAAAGCAATTCTTGGGCCGGTTCGTAAAAATCAAAATGGTGAAGGCATTCATATTTCAGTTCAACTCCCAGGTGATGGTTCGGTTGTAGTTGAGCCGTTTCCGTTTAAAGAAGAGTTTGAAACATCAGTAAGAGTGCGAAAAATCCCTGATAGAAAATATGAGAGTCACGCTGACTTGCTCCAAGAAATAGAAAATGCCCCATATGAAGTTATGTCGTGGAAAGTTAGAAAAAAATAGATTGGAGGGTATGATATGACAAGACCAAAATATGCAAAAGCAGCTGTTTTAACAGGAAAAGAACAAATGGAAATTATGGAATTTCAAATTCCAGAGACGGGAGATAACGATGGTCTTTTACTTGTAGAGTCTTGTGGAGTATGTGGGCTTGATAGTGAAGGTTATTTACATGGAGGGAATGCTGTCTTTAATCTCCCTTGTGTGATTGGTCATGAAATTGTGGGCTACATCGATGAAATTGGGCTAGAAGCAGAAAAACGATGGAATGTACAAAAGGGAGACCGAGTTATTGTTGAGGAGTATATCCCATGCGGGCACTGTGATCCTTGTTTAACTGGAAATTATCATCTTTGCTTTGACTTAAGGTATGGAGCGATGAGCATCCATAATGAGAAAACGGCACTCTGGGGTGGCTTCGCAGAATATATGTATTTGCATCCCCATTCCATTATTCATAAGGTAAGCAAAAAAGTACCTGCAGATCTATTAACTTTATTTATTCCAATTTCTAATGGTATTCATTGGGTTCAACAAGTAGGTAATACTACGGTTGGTGATACAGTCGTAATTCAGGGTCCAGGCCCAATGGGACTTGGAGCAGTAATTGGGGCTAAAGAAGCAGGTGCAGGAACCATTATCGTAACAGGGCTTGAAAAAGATTCACATCGACTTGAAATTGCCAAAGAGTTTGGTGCAACACATGTCCTCTATGCTGATAAACAAGATCTTGAAAAAGAAGTCTCGAAAATAACGAATGGTAAAATGGCTA
This sequence comes from Bacillus sp. ISL-57, assembly GCF_018613135.1. NCBI lineage: Bacteria > Bacillati > Bacillota > Bacilli > Caryophanales > Bacillaceae > Bacillus > Bacillus sp. ISL-57. The sequence goes on from NZ_JAGGQV010000011.1 coordinate 31,570, forward strand.
ACACTGTCATCAATGCAGCAACTACACCAATTCAATTTAAGGTATGTTTAGATCTTGCTGGATACCATGGGACCATTGTTCATTCTGGTACAGATCATTTTCTTACCAACGAAGTTATGTCAAGTAAAATAACATGGAAACTTTTAACTATTAAAGGAGTACTAGGCCGTCCGAAAAAAGCAGTAGGGGTTGCCTTAAAAATCATTGAATCTGGCCGTTATCCGTTAGAAAAAATGATTACACATGAATTTAACGTTTCTGAAGCATTTAAAGCTGTCAATACACACGCGAAAGGTTTAGATGGCTGTATACATGTAGCAGTATTAAATCCAGAAGCAAATAAGGAAGGGGAAAAAACATGTCAAAAAACTATCGAGTCGGTTTAATTGTACCCAGTTCTAACACTACAATGGAAACTGAAATTCCTGCCATGCTAAATAACCGAAAGGAATTGTTTACGGAGGAATCCTTTACCTTTCATTCTAGCAGAATGAGGATGATGCATGTCACGAAAGAGGAATTAAAAAAGATGGATCTTGATAGTGATCGCTGTGCCTTAGAACTCTCTGATGCAAAATGTGATGTGTTAGCCTATGCATGTTTAATTGCCATCATGTCACAGGGCCCTGGCTATCATGCATCCTCTGAAGATCGTTTATGTAAAGTAGTAAAAGGAAATAAAGATAATGCCCCAGTCGTTAGCAGTGCAGGTGCACTTATCGAAGGAATTAAAGAAATTGGTGCTAAGAAGGTTTCAATCATTACGCCATATATGAAGCCTCTAACGAACATGGTGATTGAATATTTAAATACGAGTGGGATTGAAGTCATTGACTCTATTAGTCTTGAAGTATCCGATAACCTAGAGGTAGGTAGATTGGATCCAATGAATCTAGTGAATCATGCAAGAAATTTAAATACGAACGGTGCGGATGCAGTTGTCTTGTCTGCATGTGTACAAATGCCATCACTTCCTGCCATCCAAATTGTAGAGGACGAAATTGGTCTTCCAGTTTTATCTGCTGCAACGGCCACGGTCTACCAAATCCTAAAAAATCTTGGTCTAACACCAGCTGTTCCAAATGCTGGGTGGTTATTAGCTGAAGAAAAATCTGTATTATCATAATTTTTATTAGGCTATTCGGTAAGTGCCTTGCTCCCCCACCTTTTTTTAATAATTGTATTATTCTAATAAAAATTTGTGGAGGGGCCTGGTTCTATTGTTAGGATAGTCTTATTTAAAGTTATTACTTACTTTGGTATTTGAAATTGCTTTAATACCTTAAAACCCTTTCCCTAATCCACAATTAAATATCAATCACTAATCTTATGGTAATTATATAAAAAGGAGAATTTATTTGAGTAAGCATGAGCCAGTCATTAAAGTTGAGCATCCTACTAGTAAAAAAACATTACCTTGGTACAGAGGGGCTACTAAATCACAATGGCATACTTTTTGGGCGGCCTTCTTTGGCTGGACGCTTGATGTAATGGATCTGATGCTGTATTCCATGGTGATTGTGTATATAATGAAGGATCTTCAGATGACTCAATCTGTTGCTGGAATAGTTGCCTCAGCAACTCTTATCGCATCAGCCTTAGGAGGAATAGTTTTTGGATTTGTAGCTGATAAATGGGGAAGAAAAAAATCAATGATTTGGAGCATCCTAATATATTCAGGAGCGACTGTATTGTGTGGTTTCTCAGAGACAGCAACTCAGTTAATGGTATTTCGGATGCTTGTTGGATTTGGTATGGGTGGGGAATGGTCTGCGGGTGCAGCCCTAGTAATTGAAACTTGGCCTGCCAAACATCGGTCTGTGGTAATGGCTTTTGTACAAAGTGGATTTGCGGTTGGTTACGCGCTGGCAGCTTTGATTTCCGCAATTGTTATTCCGATTTTTGGGTGGAATGGTGTCTTTTTTGTGGGAGTTCTTCCAGCTCTTCTGACGTTATGGGTACGCAAACATACACCAGAATCTCAAATGTGGCAAAACCAATCACGTCGCCTTTCAGCAAAAGAAACGACAAGGTTAATAATTGGAAACTATGGTTCAGTCACACTGGTTTGTATATCATTTACAATGTTTGCCATGTTAGGTTACTGGGGGTTGTTTACATGGCTACCTACTTATTTGTCTACTCCAATAGAAGAGGGTGGCCCAGGACTTGATGTTATAAAAACATCGGCATGGGTTATAGTTTCGCAGATAGGTGCATGGTTGGGGTATATTTTATTTGGATTCATTGCAAGTAAAATTGGTAAGAAATCTACCTTTATTATCTTTTTCTCTATGTCAGCGGTATCTGTACCACTATATTTATTAATAAAAAACGAGCTGACTTTACTTTTTTTTGGAATGATCGTTGCTTTCTTTGGGACGGGATATCATAGTGGATTTGCTCCGACTTTTTCTTCCTTGTATCCAACGGAAATCAGGGCCACTGCCCAGGGTGTTATATATAATGTATCGAGGGGGATCAGTGCATTTGCTCCTTTTATTATTGGCTATATAGCAATGGAAAAAGGGCTCAGTGCAGCGCTTATGTTAACAGGAGGATTCTTTGCTATATCTAGCTTAATTGTACTTTTTTTCTTAAAAGAGCCAGAAGGTCTCATTGATGAAATGGATTTGGAATAGACCTTAGAGAAATATTATTTAGATGAAAAATGACTTGAAAATTCAAAATCTTTAATCTACTATATATTTAACCTGTAACTACAATGTTTAAGTGGATTTTTAAAATGTATGTTAGTTAGTATCCACTAATATATTTGATTATATTAGTGAATTGATTTTTAAGACTATTCAGTTCGTTTTGGTTAAATAGTCTTATAGGCTAAAATAGATATAAGGGAGAGTATAATAATGGCAAAAATACTTGTGCATTTAACTCATGGGCCTACATCGCCTACACAAGCAGATAGAGCCTTTCTTATTGCAAATACAGCTATAGAGGAAGGCCATCAGGTTTCAATGTTTTTAGCGGGGGCTGCTGTAGAACTAATTCGTGATGATAATTTAAATAAAACACTTGGAGTCGGCGAAACAGCTGTTAGGTTAAAAGATTCAGTGGAGAAAATCATTGAGGGCGGAGGAAAGATTGTATTATCGAAGGTTTCCTGTGGAGCAAGAGGTATAGTAGAAGCAGATTTAGAAGGGAAACAAGTCGAATTAGGAATGCCGAATGTACTTGTGAAAATGACAGTTGAAAATGATCGTGTTATTACCTATGGATAATCGATTCTTCGATTATAAAGGAACGTTAATTTATTATTACGTTAGTTAGTGCTAATAAGATTTTAAAGTAGGTGTTTACTAGATAGATATCAAGTAGTCTTAGAACAATCAATCATCCATTTAGACTTTTAAAATAGGGAGGAAAATATATCATGGAATTAAAGGGGAAGACAGAATTTAAACAGCCGGTAGAAGTTATTTGGAATGCGCTACATAATCCGGAAGTTTTAAAAGAGGTGATCCCAGGTTGCCAAAAATTAGAGCTTATTGGTGAAAATGAATACGAAGTAGTTATGAAGCTAGGGGTTGCAGCGGTTAAGGGTGAATATGTAGGGAAAGTAAAGTTAGAGGATATCGAAAAGGATCGTTATTATGTGTTTAATGCCGAGGGAAGTGGTTCACCAGGGCATGTAAAAGCAAAAATGGACTGCAAGCTCAATCCTACTGAAAAAGGCTGCGTTCTTGATTGGGATTGCAATGCTGAAGTCGGAGGTATGATTGCAAGTGTTGGAAGTCGTGTTTTAGTTGGTATTGCTAAATTCATGGCAGGGAAGTTCTTTAAGGATATTGAGAAAAAGTCAGGAAAAAAAACAGTGAATAACTAATTTCCTACCTGACTTACAGGGGAGGTTTAAAAATGAAACCAGCAAAATTTGAATTTTTACGACCGGCGACAATTGAAGATGCGGTTCAATATTTAGCGGATTATGGGGAAGATGCAAAGATTATATCCGGAGGACAAAGTTTAATTCCTGTACTAAATATGCGGTTATCAACACCGAAGTATTTAATTGATGTAAGTCGAATAAAAGAATTAAATTATATAAAAAAAGATAGTTCAGTTATTAAGATTGGCGCATTAACAAGACACTACGAGGTAGAAGAATCCGAATTAGTTAGAAAATATTGCCCACTGCTAACGGAGGGCATGAAAAATGTAGGCCATCCACAAATTCGGAGCCGCGGAACAATAGGAGGAAGCATTGCTCATGCCGATCCATCCGCTGAGTTACCATGCATCTTAAGTGCGCTCCGCGGAGAAATCGTGATTATTGGTCCAGATGGAGAAAGAACAGTGCCAACAGATGAATTCTTCCTCACATATCTTCTAACATCGTTGGAACCGACCGAATTAGTGAAGGAGATAAGGTTTCCTATAATAAACGAAAATCATGGTACCGCTTTCATAGAAATGACTAGAAGACATGGTGACTTTGCTCTTGTCGAGGTGGCTTCAGTAGTTGGAATTGATGAACAAGGTAACTTTTCTTCCGTTCAATTAGCTGTTGGAGGTGCGGGACCAACCCCAATTGTCTTAGAGGACATTGAGGACTTTCTTATTGGGAAAGAACCAACAGAACATGTGATTGAGGAAGCTGTTAGTTCTATTAAAGACTATTTGGATCCTGAAGGTGATCTTCACTCCTCGGCGGAATATCGGATTCATTTAGCTTCAGTATTAACAAAGAGAGCATTACAGACAGCAATAAAAAGAGTTCCAAAGGGGATGATGGCATGACCCTAGAAAAGATTGAATTAACGGTCAATGGAAAAAAAGTAATTAAAGAAGTTGAATCGCGTCTGTTACTAGCCGACTTTTTGCGTGAAGAATTAAGATTAACAGGCACTCATCTAGGGTGTGAACATGGTGTTTGTGGGGCTTGCACAGTAAAAATGGATAATAGGCCGGTTCGTTCATGCTTAGTCTTTGCGGTCCAGGCAGATAAGGCTGAAATTGAAACTGTTGAATCGCTAATGGCGAAAGATGGTAAGCTTCATCCACTGCAACAGGCATTTTCAGATAACCATGCACTCCAATGTGGTTTTTGTACACCTGGATTTCTCATGTCTCTAGTATGTGATTTGGATAAAAATCCGTCTCAGGACGAAAATGAAATAAGAGAAATGATTTCTGGGAATCTATGTAGATGTACCGGATATACCAATATTATTAAGGCAGTCAAGCAGTATACAACAGAAAAAGTGTTAGAACAAAATGACGAAGGGCCAAAGAAAATAGCTGTAAAGTCATGACACGAAAGGATGTGAGGTGATGACAAAGTATGTTGGACAAAGTTATAAGCGAAAAGAAGATTATCGATTACTTACAGGTAAAAGTCAATTTGTCGCTGATATTAAGCTAACCGATATGGTAGAAGCAGTAGTGATTAGGAGCACGTATGCACTTGCACTTATTAAAAATATTGATAAAACGGCTGCTGAAAAATTGCCTGGAGTTCAAGCCGTTATTATCGCAAGCGATATAGAAGGGAAGGTAAAACCTCTTCCTTCACTTTCAGAGTTTTCTTTACCAAAAAATTTATTAGATTCTATAAAACCTGTGATAAAACCTTGCCCTGAAGATTTGCTTGCGAAAAATCATGTAGTGTATGTGGGGCAACCAGTTGCAATCATTGTTGCTGAAGATAGATATATTGCTGAAGATGCAGCCGCATTAGTAAAAATTGAATATGAAGCTTTAAAGCCTGTAACAGACCCTTATGAGGGAATGGATGACGGTGCGCCAACTATCCATCCCCATTTAGGTAATAATATTCAAGCACAATTTGATTTATCTATTGGTAACACCAAAGATGTATTTATTAAAGCGGACCATGTTTTAGAAACGAAAATCAAAACCCCTCGGGTAACTGCTAGTCCGATGGAAACACGTGGGGTTGTCGCGGAGTATGACACAAGATTAGATAGATTGGAAGTTTGGTCATCTACCCAAGTCAATTATATGGTGCGGACGAACTTATCCAAGCTATTAAGCCTGGATGAAAACAAAATAAGAGTGATTGCTCCTGATATGGGTGGGGGATTTGGGGCAAAATGTGCAGTATATCCTGAAGAAATTTTAATTCCATATTTAGCGAAGGTTTTAGAAAGACCTGTTCGATGGATTGAAGATCGATTAGAGCATATGATGAGTACCAGACATGCCCGGGATCAAATTCATAAAGTTAAAGTTGCTTATGAAAACGATGGTACAATCTTAGGAATACAAGATGAATTTGTTGTTGATAACGGGGCATATAATCCCTTATTGTTAACTGTTTCCTATAATACTGCTGCACATATGAGAGGGCTATATAAAATTGATCATTTTGACATTAAAGGGTACTGTGTGTTGACAAACAAAGCACCAAATATTGCATATCGCGGAGCTGGGCGTCCTGAAGCTGTTTATGTAATGGATCGTGTGATTGATATGATTGCTGAACAATTAGATGTGGATCCGATTGATATTATGCTGAAAAACATGATCAAGCATGAGGATATGCCCTACGATCAAGGAATGTACTATCGGGATGGTTTCAAAGTCATCTATGATAGCGGAGATTATCCAGCCAGTTTTAAGAAAGCTCTTAAATTAGCAGATTATGAAGCTTTCCGCAGTAACCAAAAAGAACTAAAAAGTCAGGGAAAGTACGTTGGAATTGGAATATCCTCGTATGTAGAGGGAACTGGGATTGGGCCATATGAAGGGGCAATTGTTCGTTTAGATGAAACAGGAAAGTTTATTGTGAGTGTAGGATCAACTCCACACGGACAAAGCCATGAAACAACATTCTCTCAAATATGTGCGGATGAATTAATGGTGAGCCCTGATGATGTTACCGTTAGGGCGGGCGATACAGATGTCGTTCCCTTCGGTATAGGAACTTTTGCAAGCCGCAGTGCAGTAACAGCTGGAAATGCCGTTCACATAGCTTCAAAAAAGTTACGTGGAAAAATCATTGAAATTGCAAGTGTTTTATTAGGGGAAAATACTGAACAATTAATATTAAAAAATGGGAAAATATTCAATCCGATAACACCAGATAAAATCGTCTCGCTTAACGATATCATTCAAGCATCAAGACCTGGGCAAAACTGTAAACTTCCGGAAGACATGGAGCCGAACTTAGAAACTTCACATTATTTTTCACCTGAAACGGTTACGTATTCTTCTGGGTTTCATATTGCAATAGTCGAGGTTGACAAAGAAACAGGATATGTAACAATCCTAAAATATATCGTTGTAGATGATTGTGGAAGAATGTTAAACCCAATGATTGTGGCTGGACAAGTTCAAGGAGGCGTCGCACAAGGAATAGGCGCGGCTCTTTATGAGGAAATTGTCTATGATGATATCGGACAACTAATGACTGGTACATATATGGATTATTTAGTTCCTACATCCATAGAAATACCTGATGTTGTCATGGGTGAGGTAACATCTTTATCGACTAGAAATCCGATGGGTATCAAAGGTGTAGGGGAAGCAGGAACCATTTCTCCGCCAGCAGCAATTGCTAATGCTGTAAGAGATGCCTTACATCCATTAAAAATTGAAATTACCGATTTGCCATTAAGCCCAAGTCGAATTTTTCATTTAATAAAGGAAGCAGAATTTCAACGACAACAATGAACTCATTAAAGATAAGATAAAAATTCAGGGAATCAGATGGAATCTCCCTCAATACAAACTGAGATTCCATCTGTCCCTAAAGTATTAAATATTATAGCTTGAAATTTTTTCTTAGTTAGTAGATTATTTAATTCTTTTGAAAGGGCTTAAATAATTAATTAAATGAATAGGGGTGTTGCGGTTGAATCAATCTAATAATCTTAATGTAGTAAGTAGAAAACAAATGATCACAGCTATTAGTGCATCAATAGTAGGTTGGGCGTTTGATTTGTTTGATCTTTTTATACTATTATTTGTTGCACCTACAATCGGAAAATTATTCTTTCCAACAAGTGACCCGATGTTACAACTTGCAGCAACATATGCTTCTTTTGCGGTAACATTATTAATGCGGCCAGTTGGATCAGCTTTATTCGGCTCTTATGCGGATCGATATGGAAGAAAGCGAGCAATGATCATTGCGGTTGTTGGTGTAGGTGTTGCTACGGCACTTTTTGGAACATTACCGACATACGGTAAAATTGGAATAGCAGCTACGGTGTTATTTATCATTTTACGATTAATTCAAGGGGTGTTCGTAGGAGGCGTTGTAGCATCTACACATACTATTGGAACTGAGACTGTTTCTCCTAAATACCGTGGATTAATGTCTGGGTTAATAGGAGGCGGTGGAGCGGGATTAGGTGCTTTAATGGCTTCTATAGTATTTCTTGCTGTTACATCACTTTTTCCAGGGCCTGAATTCGAGGTATGGGGCTGGAGAGTTATGTTCTTTACTGGGATTATTAGTTCTATTTTTGGTATATTTATATTTAGATCACTTGAAGAGTCACCGGCATGGGTTCATGCTCAAAAAGAAAATAGTAAAGTAAATAAACCCCAAAAAACGCCCATACGGACACTTTTTAGCCGACAATATTTATTTACACTAATTGTAAATTTATTATTAACAATTGGTGGAGGAACAGCGTATTATCTTACAGCAGGATATCTTCCAACATTTCTCAAAGTGGTTAATGAAACATCATCTAACATTGTATCTACTACTTTAATCATCACTAGCATTATAATGATAATATCAACTGCATTTGGAGGGTATATAAGTGATGTAATTGGGAGAAAAAAGACATTTTTAATTTCTGGTGTTATTTGTTTATTGGGGCTCCCACTACTTTTTAAGCAGTTGGGACAAGCTACTGATGGAACCTCGATTATAATATATGCATCTATTATAGTTTTTTTAGCACAGATAACATATGCTCCAACACTTATTTTTTTAAATGAAAGGTTCCCTACTGCTATTCGCTCAACCGGTACGGGGTTATCATGGAATCTTGGTTTCGCAATAGGAGGAACAATGCCGACTTTCGTTTCTTTAGCAAGTGAAACTCCGCAAAGCATTCCTGTTGTTTTGGGCTACTTTTTTACTGGGGTGTTTATACTTTATTTAATAGGAAGTTTGATAATCCCAGAAACGAAAGGGAAAATGGTGGAATCAAATGAAAAGTTATCACAAAACAAAACAGTGACTTTATAAGTAGTCACTAATTGTCCGTAGGGACACCATATTTATTTTTGGCATAATCTTACCGCTCTCAATAAAGATCACCATTTGTTGCTAGAATTCACAATATTCACTCTATTATATATTGTGCCTCTTCTATTGACAATCAATATGCGCTTAAAATATTATTAGATTAAGCTATTAGTATTGAGGTGGTAATTTTGGTTGATAAGTTAGATACTAGTGATCGGCTCTTATATGCAGCAATTAATTTAATAGCTGAAAAGGGTTATAAAGCAGTTTCGACAAAAGAAATTGCAAAAGAAGCGTCTGTTAGTGAAATGACATTATATCGTCATTTCGGCACAAAACAAAGCGTTTTAGATGCGGCTATTGACCGATTCTATTATTCAGCTTCGATGCAAGAACTTTTTGAAAAAAATATTGTTTGGAATTTAGAAAAAGATTTGTTGATGATAAGCGAATCTTATTATAAATTAATGAAGAAAAATCAAAAAATTATTCTTATCGCATTTAAAGAAGGGAATTCAATAGAAGGATTGTTTAATCAAATTAATAAACATCCACGTCAATTAAAGGAGCATCTAATTAGGTATTTTTTAGAAATGCAACAAAAAGGAAAGATACAATTCGAAGTCAATGTTGAAAGTTTGGCGATGGTTTATTTATATATGATGTATGGAGAGTTTGTTTCACGTAATTTTGTAGATGGACATCAAATAACTTCAATAGATGCTGATAAATTTATTAAAACTGTAGTTCAGTTATTTATAAGTGCACTGAAAGTAAAGGTTAGTAATTTATAACTTAATTGTGAGTTATTGCAAACTAACGTAAAAATATAATTGGGGGAATACTTGAAAGCTTTTGGCCGGAAGAATTTTAGTAGGATGTTAAACGATTGATAATGGCGGCTGGAGTAATTGTTTATATATCTTACTTGTGATGTATCTCGATCCTGATCCATTTCTTGTTCCTAGAGCACCTAAACAAAGTGAATACAACAAATGCGAAAGCCCGATTGAAATGATCTTACCTTAAATGGGTATCAGGTTTTTACTCTAAGTATAAAGTTGGGCCATATCGTCCAGAAGCAGGTATGAATGAGGACTATCCTCACTTCCAACCGGTTTTAAGTAGACCGATTAACTGGGATCTTATTCGACAACAGTATGGACAAATCATTAAGTATGCAACTGTGTCAATTTCCTTTAAATTGCTAGCTTATGAAGCTAATCTAATTCTTTTTGATTTTGGGCAGACTTCATCCTTTGGTGAACTTGCTTCTTTTTGATCATACGCATCGCTTCTATTCCACTCAAAATATTATTGGCTGTTCGAAAAGATTTCAATCCTAACATCGCACGAACACTCTTTTTAATAAAACGATGGTCTTGTTCCACGATGTTATTAAGATATTTTACCTGTCTTATTTGGATGCCTACGGGCATCTTTTTCTTTTTCTCTTTCTTCATCTCTTCAATTGCTATAGGGCTTAGTGACAGGGTAGCTGCTCTAGACCGCAAAGTATCATATAAAATGGATGTGATGTTATGCCTCAGGTCAAGGATGTTATGCTTAACGATGTCATCTGTGTACAAAAAAGGGAGATACCATTCGCCATTTACTCATGGTGTCATATAGATAATCGAAAAGTGTTTTGTATCCCTTGAAAATCGCTTTAATATGGATTCGGTAGAAGCAGTACCCACACCAATTAAAAAAAACGATAACGCAATCGTCAATTCGACTCCCCATTGTTCCCTTAGTTTTCTACAAGTAAGCAAAAAATATCTATACAAAAAATAGGGAGGGCAGTAAGTAAACTAATCGCAACGCTAGACATCTCTTAATCCGCCTGAATATTTTTTAGAACTGGTGAGGTCGATGTGATAGAAGCTCATAAGTTCATGGATATAATAAACAAAAAAAATTCCAAACTACATAGTAAATCTTGATGAATTTTTGGTATACTATAGTTAACTTTTTGTTTAATTGTTAATTATAGTTGAACTATTTGTACATCATAATATAATTATCGAGCATAGTCAATTTGAAAGGTGTGAAAATGTGAAAGAGGAAAATATTGACTTATCTAGTCATGTAGGGCTTAATCTAAGAGAAATTCGCAGAAACAAAAGGATTAGTCTTGAAGAGTTGGCGAGTTTAAGTAATGTTAGTAAATTAACGTTAGGAAAAATTGAAAGAGGGGAAACAAATCCGACAGTTAATATCCTTTGGAAAATATGTAGAGGATTAAATATTCCCCTAGTATCTTTATTAACATTCGAAGAAGATATTAAAGTACACCGATTTGTATCTAATTACCATTTCGTAGGGCATAATGATGATTGGTTTATCGAACCATTATTTAAAGCTTTTGGCACAGAATGGTATAGAGCATGCATCGAACCAAATAGTGAGTACAGTGAGCTTCATTTAGCTGGTTCCGAAGAAATCGTCCTTGTATTAAATGGCCAATTGGAGATAAGAGTAGGAGGGAAAACCCATCAATTAAACAAATGGGATGCTATTAAATTTAAAGGAGAAGAATTTCATACGTACATTAACCGCTCTAACGAAAAAGTATATCTAATGCTAGCTTTAGCCTATAAAACTCCTTAAACCAAAAGTAAAACTTCTTCATTTGAGATTTATCTGCCTAAATTGCATGTACTCACTTCCAGTAAAGTGTTCAAAGTTAGTACCGCCACAATCCATGTCGTCACAAAACGTGAATAATATGACCAGTTGCAGACGGAAATGAACTGGAACCAATAGAACCAGCCTATCCTAGTGAAGTAGTAAAACGCTATCGATATAAAGGAACAAATACAGAAGCTGGGCGTTGGGATATGCGAACCATTAGTCGAAGTCAAGGGTGTCCATGTGACGTGGAATCTGAAGCCCTAGACAAATCCACGGTCTGAGGTACACGAATCACATTTGAGGTTCTTACTTTCAGGACGAACCTGCAGAACAAGGTAAAGTCCTAAATATCCCCGGATGAGGTAGGAATAAATGTGGCAGATATGTGGAGAAAGTGGATGAACATACCCTGGGTGATCTCTTAGTACCTCGTTAGAGAACCTACCTAGTGATAAGTAACTGTACGAAAGAAGCGACTATGTTAGAGTCATTTACAAGATAGCAAGGACACAGCCAATTGAGGACTGCTAAAGAGTGAATATTCGATAAATAGGAGCATCTTTAATAGAGTGGAGTTACTCTTGTACAACCTCAACATCATAAGGACAATATGAAATTTACTAAAACATTAATTAAAAAAATATTGGAAAGTAATAATCTAAACCAAGCTTTTGAAAGGGTTAGAAGAAATAAAGGAGTAGCAGGAGTCGATGCGAAAGATATAGAAGCTACTCGCCTATATTTTAAGGAAAATGGTGAAGAGATTATCCAACTGATTAAAAAAGGTAAATACAAACCTAAACCAGTAAGAAGGGTTCAAATACCTAAGCCAAACGGAGGGTTTCGAAACCTTGGAATACCAACTGTGACGATAGGTTCTTCAACAAGCCGTTGTACAGATGTTGACACCTATTTACGAACCACAATTTAGTCAATATAGTTACGGATTTAGACGGAACAAAAGTGCACATCAAGCCTTAGAACAAGCAAGGCAGTACATAGAAGATGGGTACAACTTCGTCGTAGATATTGACCTTAAAGGATTTAGCGACATTAATTTAGAACAAGATAGCTTTTACATATCCTCAAGAAAATATGCATTTGGATCAAAAGAGCCCTTAAATACGGAAATAGCGTAATTCCTATTCCTGAATTGGGCACGATTTTTAAAGAGCCTCAAAAGTAGATGATAATTAAGATGGAATCCTACACAAAAGAAGTATATTTTATTATATATTTTAATACATAATTGGGTGTTTGTTTAGTATCACGATTTTATCACTTTACATTTTCAAATGATATTGCAAAGGTTGGTTTAAAATGAATTTAGAAACTGATGATCCAAAACAAGTTGTTTTACAAGTTGGGGGAGTACTAAAAAAAAGTATTTAAGTCTTGAAGAACTATCAGAATTATCGGGTGTAAGTAAGCTAACGCTAGGAAATATAGAACGCGGAGAAACAAATCCAACAATAGAGATGTTATGGAAAATTTCAAAAAATTTATCCATACCACTCATGGCTTTATTCTCAACCGAAAGCAATGTGAATCTGTCTCGAGCCGGGGAAGGACTACGAATTGTTGGGGACGGAAATAACTGGGCAATTGAACCGATTTTCCAAAATGCAAATATAATATCGAAAAGTACCTTGCTTATTTACAGCAAATAGCTCCTACCATCCAGAAAAACATCATCATAATACAACGGAACTTATAACTGTCATGTCTGGAACCATTACAATTAACGTTAATAATGAATCATATACCCTAAATCAATATGATTCAATTAGTTCTACAAATGGCACACATTCATTTGCCAATCATACCAACGATGTTGTTGTTCTCCATATCATATTGAAATACGGAATCTGAATTTCTTTTCTCCTAGCTTATCCTAATACAAGGAATGCTTCAATCCATTAGTGGACCGGGGCATTCCTTTAATTTGTTTAAAATAGTTCTATATTCAAGGGTAGACAAATCTAAATAAATATATTATAGTGTTATTTGTTGTAGAAAAGGTATATTATAATATACAAATATGTTCAGTTACGAATATTGTTCTTTCGTATATCATTAATCTTTAAAGTAAATCATAATGAACAAACTACAAAACATGAGTTTTTCAAAAAGCTAGGAGGAAATAGGATGGGTTCAATGGATCAAGTAATTAAAAAGGAGAATAAAGGTGCCATTTCAACTGTTGGCAAATCTGCAGTTTGGATAATGATTGTTGGTATTGTATTTATTGCTGCTAACTTACGGGCCCCTTTGACCTCGGTAGGGCCAATAGTTGGTCTTATTAAGGATGATATGAGTATTTCAAATACATTGGCGGGTATGGTTACCACGCTGCCATTATTAGCCTTTGCGCTTTTTTCACCTATTGTACCCAAGTTAGGACAAAAATTGGGGGTAGAACGAATTATTTTTGGTTCCATCGTCTTTTTGACTGTCGGCATTGTTATACGTTCCCTATCAGGGATTGCTGCTTTATATATAGGTACTGCTCTTCTTGGTTTGGCTATCTCCGTCGGTAATGTATTGTTACCTGGCCTGATCAAACGTGAATTTCCTGAACGCATTGGCTTAATGACTGGCGTGTATTCCATTTCTATGAATTTATTTGGAGCAATAGCTTCTGGTGTTAGTGTTCCTATCGCAATCGGATTAGGATTTGGCTGGAAAGGTGCAATGGGAATTTGGGGGATTTTAAGCTTTATATCTATTTTATTTTGGTTACCACAGATGAAACATCGTAACGTGAAAAGGGATACCGTTCATAATAAAACGGCTGACAGTCATGTGAATTTGTGGGGTTCGGCACTAGCGTGGCAAGTAACCCTGTTTATGGGACTGCAATCCATGATCTTTTATGTACTTGTTGCCTGGCTGCCAGAAATTCTTAAGCAGCAGGGATTGAATTCAAGTCAGTCTGGCTTGATGCTTTCCGTTATGCTATTGGCTTTGCTCCCATTTACCTTCATTGTCCCAGTCATCGCAGGGCGCATGTCCGGTCAACGTTCGTTAGTGACCATTACAGCGATTTTACTTTTAATCGGGACGTTTGGGTTACTATATGGTAGTTCGAATTTAATCGTTTTGTGGATCATCGCTCTAGGCATAGGAGGAGGCTTCGCATTCAGCCTATCCATGATGTTTTTCGGCTTACGTACAGAGAATGCGCAACAGGCCGCGGAATTATCCGGTATGGCCCAATCGATTGGATACCTGCTTGCGGCTGTTGGCCCAACCCTATTTGGGTTTATACATGATGCAACCAATAGCTGGACGATTCCACTTTTAATATTAGTTGGCGCATCGGTTCTACTCTTTATATTTGGTCTTGGTGCGGCCAGAGATCGATATATAGGTTCTGCCCAACAGTAAAACATATAATTTTGGAATGAAAGGATAATGAATATGTTTAATAAAATTCTTGTCGCTATAGACGAATCCGATATGAATAGCAAAGTATTGGAGGCAACGTTGAGTATTGCCAATAATGGGAAATCTCATGTAACACTAGTGAATGTTAGTAAGGAAAATGTAACAACGGGTTTAACATATGTACCAGAAGATTATCTGGAGGAAGTATTAAATGAATTGGAAAAGTCGAGTATACGAATACTGGAAAGGGCCAAAACCAAACTAATATCTGCTGGGGGAATGTCCATAGAAACAATCCATCTTAAAGGAGACCCTGCTCATCAAATTTTAGAATATGCCAAAGAACATGAACAGGAACTTATTATCATTGGCAGACGTGGACTTAGTGGAATGAAGGAATTAATGCTTGGTAGTGTCAGCCATAAGGTCGCTCAGTTATCAAAATGTCCTGTCTTAATTGTTCATTGATGAGAACATGATTAAATATTTTCTGTCTAGGGGGGCCCCCTATAATAGTTTTTGGGAACTACTCCCCCTTTAAAGTGCCTAATCGTAATATAAGGTTAGCCAGGTAATCTAAACTGTACCCTTTGTAAAGGACGTTAAAAAAGGTTAGGCCACACAAAGAAGATGATTTCTGTATTCTACAGGGGTCATCTTCTTTAAATTCCATTGGTATCTAAACCTATTATAATACGTCATATAACTTCTTATTTCCTTTTTAAGTTCTGCATATCAAAAGCCTCAAAAACATGTTCTCGCAGCAATCGATCCTTTTCTATACCGAACACGTCCTTTTTTAGAGTACTAGAATAAGTATGTCCAAGTTTGAGAGATTACTTGCAAGTTTCTTAAAGTTTTTGCACCAGAATCGGTTATCAAGGGATAATAGGATATTGAAGATTCATAATTTTATTGACAACTGTCTTTCCTGTATATTAGCATTAGATTGTTGTTAGTTTGTACTAACTAACAAACTGACTAACGATCTACCATAAGGAGGTACAACATGTGTGAGGAATTAATCCTAAAAAATGAGTTTGCTCTTTCTGTGAAAGTAGGGTCATTCACCGAATGGCGATAGGGGGAAGAAAAGTGTCGAATTCGGAACATGAAAATCCACTAGAAACGAATATAAAAACACTGATTCATAAGAGAAAAATTGGAATGCGCTGGTGGCTTGGAATTATCTTTATTTTTATAGGTCTGGTTTCCTATATGGATCGGGCGAACATGTCTGTTGTAGCTGTACCAATGATGAAAGAATTAAATATGAATAAGGTCCAATTCGGTTTTTTAGCCTCATCCTTTTTTCTTGGTTATGCACTTTTTCAAATTCCAAGTGGAATCATTTCTGAAAAATTTGGTGTACGACGAATTATAACTTTTGCTATGATTTGGTGGTCAATATTTACAGCGCTGACAGCTGCATTCTCTTCATATATATTCCTTAGTTTGGTTAGATTCCTTTTTGGAGTTGGAGAAGCTCCCTTGGCCCCAGCTAACGCGGTTTTTAATTCATTTTGGTTTCAAAAACAGGAAAAAGGTCGTGCAGTTAGTTTATTACTAGTAGGGCAGTTCTTTGGCCCAGTTATTGCGCCAGGGATCTTAGTTGCACTTGTAGCAGCATTCGGATGGCGAAGTGTTTTTTATTTATTTGCCATCCCGGGTATCGTAATTAGCATATTCTGGTATATCGTGAGTCGCGATAAGCCAGAAATGCATTCTTGGGTTTCTGAATATGAGAAAAATCTTATTCTTACAAATCGTGATATTTCTAATGCCGATCATAAGAGGACCCCTTGGAAAGATTTTTTAGGCAATACCCAATTTTGGGCAGTCGGATTACAGTATTTTATTGTTGTGTATATGACCACATTATTCATCACTTGGTTACCAACATACCTAATTGAAGCTCGTCACTTTTCTCTAACAAAAATGGGGGTAGCAGCAAGCTTTCCATTTCTTGCAATCTGTTTATTGATGCTAGCAGGTGGTGTAATTTCAGATTATCTTATACAAAAAGGGAAAAGCCTTATGGTAGCTCGAGGTGGATTAGCAATAACAGGTTTAATTATTTTTATTATAACGATTAATTTAGCGTCACTTACTAATAATCCATTTTTAAATGTACTTTGGTTAACAATAGCTCTTGGCTCACTTGGTCTTCCCGTAGTACAATCATGGGCAGTCGCAAACGATTTAGGTAAGCAGTTTGCGGGTTCAGTGAGTGGTTGGATGAATTTTTGGGGAAACATAGGAGCCGTACTCTCTCCAATTATATGTGGCTGGACTGCACAACAAATGGGTTGGAATATAGCCTTAATGATAAATTCTGTGCCCGTCTTGTTTGCTGCTGTCATATGGTTCTTTATTAAACCTGATAAACAGCTTGTGAAATAAAAACAGATAATCGGACGCTTTCCTTGCATAGGGAAGTGCCCATTCTCTATTTAACGGTATTTGCTTTTCGGAGACCCTTAATCCACCTTTTCGTGAAATCTATACTTTAGGGGTAAAGAATCCTAATTTGATAAGGGTTTTACATTGAAGACATATAAACAACGTGTACTCTTGACGGTTCTGGTGCCAAAATAACTCATTTATAAAAGTGTAGTTTACGGAGTTATTTCTTAGCATTCATAACCTTTTACTGCAAGAATAGTCATTATATAGAACAAAATAACGTCTGTAAGGAAAAACTGAAATAAATTGGAGTTTTTCCGATTAACAAATGAATTAAAAACACACAACATAATATGCAAACAGAACTTAATAAAAAATTTATTTCCTAACTTATTTAACAGGATAAGGAATTCAAAAAAGGATCAGGGAATGCTGCTAAATTTCCTGATCCTTTTTTATTTAAGGGGGGTCTTAGACCTCAAGTAGATTTCATGCTTCGATAAATAAGAAAATTAATCCTAATGACTGTTGTGTAAAGAAGCATTGTTTTAACATAAATTATCTTTGACCTTCACTAAAAATTCAGGGATTTCTTTGATGGATAGCCTAAAAATGCTATCAAAAGATATAATCATGTTATTTTATAATAAACCTCGTTAGAATATAAAAAAATACCTATATTTTTATTTGTCTACAGGCTTGTAGCATTTATAACCTTTAGAAGAAGGTGATGCTTAACAGTTTGTTGTAGGGGTTGAAGAAAATGATGATTTCTTTAACTTGATGATAAAGTGGGGGAGTAAACAATCCATTTATGCGTAAAATTTCAGTTTTACGAATAAATGGACATGAGAATGAATGTTTGGTATAATCTTCATATAATAATTAAGGGAGCGTGTCTTATGTATACAGAGATGTTTCAAACCATTCAAGATACTCTCATAAAAAAAATAGATCCCGTTTTCATTATTATCTTCGGTTCTTATGCCAAAAAATCTACACATAAAGACAGTGATATCGATATTGCTTTCTACTGTGAGAATCAATCGCTTACTACATATGAAGTTTTTCAGCTGGCTCAGGAATTGGCAGATATTCTGAAAATTGAGGTGGATTTGGTCAATATCCGTACAGCATCCACGGTATTTAAAGCCCAGATATATACTACCGGTACCATTATATATTCGGCGAATGACACTCTTCTTAAAAACCTCCAAATGACTGCACTAAGCATGTACGCTAAATTGAACGAGGAACGCGAAAATATCATTAAAAAAATAGGAGAAAGTGGGACCATCTATGAAGAATGATGTGATATTGAACAAAATCAGTGTTATAGAACGTTGCATGAACCGGGTTAAGGTCGTATACGAAAACAATCCAGAAAACCTGAAGGACTATACCAAACAAGACTCAATCATACTCAATATACAAAGGGCCTGCGAAGCGTCGATCGACTTGGCTATGCATATTGTAGCTGAACAGAAATTAGGATTGCCCCAAACCAGCAGAGATGCTTTTGACATGCTTCACGGGGCTTTAATTATCGATGAAAATACGGTCAAACGATTAAAGGCCATGGTGGGTTTCAGAAACATAGCCGTTCATGATTACCAGACGGTTAATCTAGACATTTTGCAGCAAATTGTTGCGAACCATCTTGAGGATTTCACAGACTATACAAAACAAATCCTCAAATTTTAATAAAGGAGTTTTATATGAATTACAAAATCCGTGTTTATGATCTCCATACAAATAAAGAAACAATCAAGGTAGATAAAATCTTTGAAACGAAAGATGCTGCTGAATCTGCTATCGAAAACCATAAACTTAAAAATCCAGAAAAATATGAGTATGTAAAAGTTCCTGTGAAAAGTTAATTATTTCACTCCTATCCTTCTGTAGGACCTTTTACGTTAGTAGTTAGTAACTTGAACATAACATTATTATGTAAACAACTATTCGTAAAAATTGAATTTTACGCATAAATTAAACTTAAAAAGGAGTCAATCAATGGCCAATACCAGACAACATCAAGTCCATGAGCAGAAATTGGAACAGCTGGTTAAGTCCATGCCTTTCTATATCGTTGAATATGTTGACAATAAATTGGATACCCGTTCCCCTTCCACCCTCTTGAATTACGTTCTTGATTATAAATTATTCTTGGAGTGGCTGATTGCGGAAGGCATTGCTGATCAGGAGCATATTAAAGATATCCCCTTATCCGTGCTGGAAAAGTTGAAATTGATCGAAGCCCAATCCTTTATAAAATTTTTAGAACGGAGAAATATCCCGATCAATAAGAAGGAAACAAAAAAAGCGGAAAAAGTATCCGTCAATCGGAAAATTTCAGCACTACGTTCCCTTTTCAAATATTTAACGACTCAGACCGAAAATGAGGAAGGCGAACCTTACTTCTATCGAAATGTTATGTTGAAAATTGAAGTGAATAAAGTGAAAGAAACGTTGGGGGCACGTGCTTCCAGAATATCGACAAAGATTTTCCACAATGATGAGGATGCCCGGTTTCTTGAATTCGTGAAACATGACTATGAAAAGGAGCTACCTGAAAAGTCCAGGAAACTCATTTACTTTAAAAGGGACAAGGAACGTGATTTTGCGATCTTATCTCTCTTCTTAGGAAGTGGAATTAGAGTGAATGAGTTATCTAACTTAAGGCTACGAGACTTGGATTTCGAGGAAAAACAAATACATGTTTTACGTAAGGGCGGAAAAAAGGATGTAGTGGCTGTCTCTCCTCCGTCCATGCAGGACATAAAAGAATACCTAGCTGTACGAACGGAACGTTATAGGGGATCAAACGAAGATACGGCCTATGTATTCTTGACTAGGGTGAATGATGGAGCCACCCCTCTTTCCAACCGCGCCATCGAGGCTTTAGTAAAGAAATACACGAAGGCCTTTAAGTCCAATAAATCCATGTCTCCACACAAACTGAGGCATACCTATGGAACGAATTTAATGGAACAATCAGGAGATATTCATTTGCTGATGACTCAACTTGGTCATACTTCAACCACAACAGCTGCCCTCTATACAAATCCTGAACAAGAGAAGGCTAAAAAGGCTGCGAAACTGCTGGGAGAGAGAAGAACAAATTATCTTGAAAAGGACTGAATGAAAAAAGAGAAGATTTTTCTAGTCTTCTCTTTTTTAGTTTTGAATGTAAATCTCGATAAAGTTACTGGTACGCTTTGTTTGAAGAACCAAATTCACGAATTTTGCCTATAACTGTTTCTTTAATCGCCTCACGACCTGGACCAATAAATTTACGTGGATCATACACATCAGAGTCTGCATTTAATACTTCACGCACTACTTTTGTAAATGAAATTTGATTTTCTGTATTTACATTGATTTTAGCTGTTCCTAACGAGATTGACTTTTGAATTTGATCTGTTGGGATGCCTGTACCACCGTGTAAAACAAGAGGTAAACCGGTTGTTTTACAAATTCGTTTCATCTCTTCAAATCCTAAGTTCGGTTCCCCCTTGTAAGGTCCATGAATAGAACCTAACGCAGGTGCCAAACAATCAATACTAGTAAGCTTCACTAACTCTTCACATTCTTGTGGATCTGCGTAGATAACACCCTCTGCAATCACATCATCTTCCTGTCCACCAACAGTACCTAACTCAGCTTCAACAGATACCCCACGCTCATGAGCATATTCCACTACCATTTTGGTGATTTCCACATTTTCTTTAAATGGATGGTGAGAAGCGTCAATCATCACTGATGTAAACCCAGCTTCAATGGCAGCTTTACATTTTTCAAAACTAGAACCGTGGTCTAAATGGATCGCGACAGGAACAGTGATATTCATTTCCTCGATAAGAACTTTTACCATCGCAGTTACTACTTTAAATCCACCTACATAACGAGCTGCCCCCTCAGATACACCGAGGATAACTGGAGATTTTTCTTCTTGAGCTGCAGCTAAAATAGCCTGTGTCCATTCCAAATTATTGATGTTGAATTGGCCAACCGCATACCCTTCTACTAACGCCTTGTTTAACATCTCTTTCATTGAAGTTAAAGCCATATTAATATCCCCCTTAATAATAGACCCAAACCTTTTATTTTTTGTAAGGGTCGTTATGTAAATCAATCATACATACTATTTACAACTTATATCCCAATTTTTTGTATACGATAATTGTATTCGCCAGTGTTCTATAACCAACTATTCTATGCATAGTACATGTCAGTATTCAATTTATGCTTCATATGTTCTTATTTTATTGATACGGTTTTTATGTCTACCACCATCAAAAGGTGTTGTTAACCATATTTTTGCAATATCACGAGCTAGACCTGGACCAATCACACGCTCTCCCATAGCTAATATGTTGGTATCGTTATGTTCTCTCGTTGCCTTAGCACTAAACATATCATGCACAAGTGCACAACGTATTCCCTTTACTTTGTTGGCTGCAATGCTCATTCCAATACCTGTTCCGCAAATTAAGATCCCACGGTCCACTTCTCCTTTTGCAACCTTTTCAGCTACTGGCAGGGCATAATCCGGATAGTCAACAGATGTACTGCACTCACAGCCCATATCTTCATATTCAATATTCATTTCTTTTAACAGAGAAATAATCTCTTTACGAATATTTATACCACCGTGATCAGAAGCAATGACTACTTTCATATTTTCTTCCTCCTAAGTTACTGCGCTTGATTCCGAGAACCAAAAAGAGTATTTTTTTCACCCACTGTAGCTTTAATCGCTCCGGGCCGGGTAGGATATTTTTCCTCCTAATTTATCATGATTTACATAGATTTCTGCTTCTTCCACTATATAGATAGAGTTCGTGCTAATTGATACAAGGACATATCAATTTCATGAACTTGTTTCTCAGCTTGCTCAAAAGATTTATAGACAATTTTCCCACTATTAAAACCTACCATATTCCCGCCATGTCCATCGATTAGCAAATCGACAGCTTTTGCACCCATTTGACTACCTATCATTCGATCGTATGCAGTTGGGGTTCCTCCGCGTTGAAGATAGCCTAAAACAATAACCCTTGTATCTAACTTAAATCGGTCCCTTAATGCAACGCTGATATCCGCAGCTCTACAAACACCTTCGGCAACGACAATAATACTATGCATTTTCCCGCGATTACGCCCACATGTAATTCTTTCAAAAATATCCTCTATTCGATAGGAAGCTTCAGGAATGATAATGGATTCTGCACCTGAACATAATCCAGCCCATAAGGCAATGTCTCCAGCTCCACGTCCCATAACTTCTACAACGGAGGTTCGCTCATGTGAAAAGGCAGTATCACGAATTTTATCAATTGCATCAATCGCAGTACTGACGGCTGTATTAAAACCAATAGAGTACTCTGTACCAGCAATATCATTATCAATTGTCCCAGGTATTCCAACTACTGGAACACCTTTTTTACCTAATTTTCTAGCTCCAATAAAAGAACCATCACCACCAACGACAACCAAACCATCAATTCCATATTTATTTAATTGATTAAAAGCCGTTTTTTGTCCTTCTTCTGTTTTGAATCGTTCACTTCGTGAGGTCCGTAAAATCGTGCCGCCGCGGTGAATAATATCGCCTACACTTCCTAATGTCATCGGAGTGATATATCCCTCTAATAAACCCTCATAACCATTATGAATTCCAAATACATCCATCCCTTTATAAATTCCTCTTCTTACTACCGCACGAATAGCCGCATTCATGCCTGGTGCATCACCACCGCTTGTTAAAACCGCAATTTTCCTCATAATCGGCCTTCTTTCATTCGATATAATCGGATAAGTCTTTATTTGATTCACAAGAATGTATAATTTCTACCACTTATAATAAATTTTAATAGTAATAAACCTTAATCTTGAATGTAAAAGAGGCTATTCTATAAGTTGACTCCTCGACTTATAGAACAGCCTATTTTCATGATTAAACCTATTTATGTTTGCATTTATATTAACTTCTTTTGAGGCAATCGTTTTCTGTACGACTAATCATTCGGAGTGATTAGTCCATATGTTGTCCACCGTTGATATCGATATCTTCACCATTGATATAAGCTGCTTCTTCAGATGCTAGGAAAGCGATGGTAGCTGCAATATCTTTTGTTTCCCCTGGTCTTCCGGCTGGAATATTGGCAATAATGCCGTCTGCTTGTTCTTTCGGAAGCGACTTCCAAATTTCAGTGTTGATTAATCCTGGTGCTACTGAGTTTACTGTAATACCATCTTGTGCCACTTCACGAGCCATGTTTTTAGAGAAACCAAGAACCGCAGCTTTTGATGCAGAGTAGTGAGCACCACCGAATACTCCACCGCCACGCTTACCAGATACTGAAGAAAGGTTGATGATTCTTCCGTACTTTTGTTCTTTCATGACTTTCGCAGTTGCTTGAGAACATAGGAATAAACCAAACATATTGACATTGAAGATACGTTTGATATCATCTAGGGTCATATCTTCTACTGTTACTTTTTGTGAAATACCAGCGTTATTTACTAGGATATCAAGACGTCCAAATTCTTTAAGAACCTCTTCAACCATTTTATCTACAGATTCTTTGCTTGTCACATCAAGTTGAACACCTAATACTTGACTGCCCGTTTCTTCTTTAATCACGTCCACTGTCTCTTGAACGCCTTCCATATTAATATCAGCAATAACCACTGCTGCACCTTGACGAGCAAGGGTTAAGGCGATTTCACGTCCAATTCCTTTTGCTGATCCACTTCCTGTTACGATGGCTACACGATTAGTTAATTCAAACATTAATGTATTCCTCCTAGGTTAGGGAAACATGGGGACTGTTCCCATGTTTCCAATTTTAATCTTATAAACTCTTATTTAGTAAAACAGAGGGTTCTGATGTTGTTGGAAACTCAAGAACCGTCTCCGTGGTTCAATTTAAAAGTTCTTTTGCATTAGCAACTATGTTTTCTACTGTGATGCCATTTAGTTCAAGTAACTTTTCATAAGGCGCTGATTGGCCGAATTGGTCTTGAACACCGATACGCTTTACTTTTCCTTTACCGGCTTCAGCTACTACTTCACTTACCGCACTTCCAAGGCCATTAAGGATGTTGTGGTCTTCTACTGTTACGATTTTTCCGATTTCTACGCACTCTAACACAGCTTCTTTATCAAGTGGTTTTATAGTGTGCATGTCTAATAGCTTAACTGAGATGCCTTCTTTTTCTAGTTCTCTGGTAGCTTCTAATGCTAGACGAACAGTGTCACCGTTTGCGATGATTGCAACGTCAGTTCCGTTTTGGATTTCTTTTGCTTTTCCAATTACGAACTCTTCGCTTTCATCATAGATGAATGGCATGGCGTCTCTTGTGAAACGAAGATATACAGGTCCTTGGATTTCTGCAGCTTGAGCGACTAATTTTCTAGTAGAGTTATAATCTGCACCCATAACCACCGTCATGTTCGGAATTGTTCTATATACACCCATATCTTCGATTGCTTGGTGACTCCCACCGTCATTCGCTGGAGTTAAACCACCGTGAGAGCAAGCGATTTTAACATTTAAGTTTGGATAACAAGCTTCTTGGCGAATTTGCTCAGTCATTCGTAATGAACCGAATACAGCGTATGTGCTGATGAATGGAATTTTACCAGTTGCCGCAAGACCTGCAGCTAAACCTGCAGCGTTTTGTTCAGCGATCCCAACGTTTACGTGTTGGTTTGGTAGTTCTTTAGCAAATTTAGTTGTTTTACATGATTTACCGATATCAATATCCACAACATAAATGTCTTTATTATTTTTCCCTAATTCTACAATTTCATCACCGAATGCTTCTCTAGTAGCTTTTTTTGTTTGGATGTCTTTTGCTAAAACTGTCATTATCTTAACCCCCTTGCTACTTCTGCGATTGCTTGTTCATATTGTTCTTTGTTTGGCGCAACTCCGTGCCAATCAACAACATCTTCCATGAATGAAACGCCGCGGCCTTTTACTGTGTTTGCAATAATCGCTTTTGGCCTACCGTTCTTTGAACCTCTAATCTCATCTAACGTAGCTACGATTTCTTCCATTGAATGTCCGTCGATTCTCTTAGTTTCAAAACCGAATGCAGCAAATTTAACTTCTAAATCGTGGTTTGGCATAACTTCTTCGGTTGTACCATCAATTTGAAGACCATTGTCATCAACGAATACAACTAAGTTATCTAGTTGATACTTGGCAGCTGATTGAGCGGCTTCCCAGATTTGACCTTCTTGAGCTTCTCCATCACCAACCATGGCAAATACACGGTAATCTTTCTCATCACGCTTTCCAGCTAATGCCATTCCGACTGCGCAAGATAGTCCTTGACCAAGTGATCCTGTTGAAATATCGATCCCAGGACATTTCTTCATATCAGGATGTCCTTGGAAAGGGGAACCGTATTGTCTTAAGGTATGAATCGTTTCATATGGTACAAATCCCCGCAAAGCTAGTGCAGAATATTGGATTGGACAAACATGTCCTTTTGATAAAACAAATCGATCGCGATCTTCCCATTTTGGATTTTGCGGGTCGATGTTCATTTCTCTAAAGTAAAGAGTGGTAACGATATCTGCAGCAGATAAGGATCCGCCTGGATGTCCCGATTGTGCTTCGTAAACCATTGTTAGTGCTGTTTGTCTAAGCTCGATGGCTTTTTGCTTTAATTCTTCAACACTTAATTTCATTTTTGTCACCTCGGAAGTTTTTTTATAGAATTCTCCTAGTTGTATTATTATATTGTTGTCTACTTGTCTACTAAGTACCTTATAGGTTTAATATAAATCTATTGTTTATCCTTGTCAATACATTTTAAGAAAACCTTTTCATTAGTTTTATCAATTCAATTATTTTGCCGGCTTTACTAACATAATAGGAAAATATCTATTTTTAATATTTTTTAATAAATCCATGTCTTTGATTCTATCTGCACGTAAACTACTACAAGTACAATGTGAAATTTTGTTATTATAATCAAGTTTAATCCAATCATTTTCTTTCATTGCTTAATGACGATTATTACAATACAGGTCCATTTAAAATCACGCTTTCTATAATGATTGATATACTAATAGTAGTACCAGACAAATGAATTATATTCCCTTTGTCTAGATACCATACTTTTATATAAATATATCTAGTATTAATACAAAGATTAATCCAGCAATAGCAGTTATAGTTGAAATTACACTGTATGTTGCAAATGTCTCTTTCATATCCATTCCCATGTATTCTTTAACAATCCAGAAGGCTGCATCATTTACATGAGATGCCATACAGCTTCCGGCACCAGTTGCAAGAGTAACTAATACTAAGTTAACGTCGGGAGTTTGAGCTAACATTGGCATAACTAGACCAGCAGTCGATAAAGTAGCAACTGTTCCAGATCCTAACGCGACACGTAATAATGCTGCTACTAACCATGCAAGAATTAGTGGATTAATAGATGAACCTAAGAATATTTCTGCAATATAATCACCCACACCACCATCGATAAGTACTTGTTTTATGGCTCCGCCACCACCAATGATTAAAAGTAATAATCCTAAGGCATTTATGGATGAACCACATGAATCCATCATCTTCTTAATTGGAATATTTCTTCTGATTCCCATTGTATAAACAGCTAACAAGAACGAAAGTAAAATCGCTACGGATGCATTACCTATAAATCGAATCACCATAAAAAATAAATTATCTCCTAAACCTGCTGCACCTTGAATTGCATTAACAATAGCTCCAATAGCCATTAATATGACGGGAAAGGTAGCGGTAAAAACACTAATGCCAAATCCCGGTGTATCTTCTAAATCAATATGTTTTTGTTCCTCTAATTGAGAAAGCTCTCTCTTTTTCTTGAATATTTCTGGCATTAGTTTTCCAATAAGCCTAGGATACAAAATCCCAGCAATGATAACTGTTGGAATTGCAATGATAGTACCAACAACTAATACAGTACCTACATCTGCGCCATATACTCCTGCAACAGCAGTCGCACCTGGATGTGGTGGTAAGAAAGAGTGAGTGACTAATAAAGTTGCAGCCATTGGGAGACCTAACTTGACAATCGATATATTTAACTCTTTTGAAATGGTAAATATAATCGGAATTAATAATACAAAGGCAACTTCATAAAACAATGTGATTCCTACGATAAATGAAGCAGATACAACCGCCCACTGTATTTTCTTTTTACCAAATTTATTGATTAAAGTAACAGCGATACGATGGGATCCTCCGGCATTAGCAATTAATCTTCCTAGCATAGCACCAATTCCAAAGATAAGACCAATATGACCTAGTGTCCCTCCTAAACCGTGTTCAATTGTCGCAGCAATTGATTCCGGTGGTATTCCCAAGAACAAAGCCAAAAGAAATGAGACAATAATTAAGGATACAAAGGTATTTAGTTTAAATTTCATTATTAAGATAAGTAGTAGTAAAACACCAACAGCTGTTATTAATAATGGCATGAATAACCCTCCAAATCTATCATTTCAACATTCTTCCTCATTTACATCCAGTTAAACTTAAATTGATTCCACTCATTGTTAGGATTAAACTTTTATTTCCAGAAATGCACGTTATTATTAATTTATGTAAAATACTCTTCTAATATAAATATTCTAGTTTGTTAATCTAGATATTAATTTCATATATAGCGCTTTCAATTTTTAATATAGTAACGGAGAACATGGTACACAGATATAGTTATTCACAATTAACATTTAATCATTGTGTTGAGCAAGATGATCTTCACTTACCTTAATTTTTAGCTTTGTTTTCAAGTGCCCTTTTCTAATAAATCATTTAAACTTACTTAGACAATTTATCATTTCCCTAGCAGCCTCCATAATGCCTCTATACAACGAGATGATAACCCTTTCATTTTATTTATTAGAAGATGTAAGCTATTAACCTTTTCACCTGTAGATACTAGACATATTAATTTTTAGGACTATTTCATTGTAAACTTGTCTACTAAGTAGATATCGTAAGTATAATTTTATATTTATATAGTGTCAACCCATATCAAATACTTTAAATTACTAATTTTTCATATCATAAACATGACAAATGGACTTTCTAATAAGTCCATTGTCGCTTTTATGGTGTCATGTCACTACTATTTAAATATAAAATCATTACCTCTTACTACCGCACGAATAGCTACATTCATTCCTGATACATCACCACAACTTGTTAAATCGGCAACTCTACCCATAATCCCCTTACATTCTTTGGGGTATTGATATATGATTTTGTTTTTGGATCATAAGAATACTTCTATAAATTATTACCAGATTCATAAATAAGTAGGATTGAATATAAAAAGGGTCATTCATAGTTGACTGCTCAACTTATGAATGACCCTTTTCCTACCAAATTATTTATTTTTACATTAAGTGTTTGTCACTTCAGAACTTTTTTTAGAACTATTTTCTAGGCTTCTCATTTGTTTTCCCTGTCAATACGAAAAACTTTTCACTTTTTTATAATCAAAATTCGATTTAAGAAAATCCAGCAACTATATAGCAATCCGCCGTAGTTTCTTAATTGTATTGATGACTCTAATCGGATTACATGTTAGCGATATTTTTTTCAACAGACGCATTTTCTCCTTTAACTAGAGACTTTCCTGATACTTTAACTAAAGTAACGACGATGATGGCACTTACTATTAAGCTTATACCTAGGAAAATCATACTTATATGGAAGTTACCTGTTAAATCTCTAATCCAACCTACAATATATGGACCAAAGAAACCACCAAGGTTACCGATACTGTTAATCAAGGCAATCGCACCACCTGCGGCTGCTCCAGTTAAGAAAGAAGGTGGGATAGCCCAGAATGGGGAGTAAGCACCGAACGCTCCACTTAAACTAATCGTTAATAATCCAAATGCTAACCATACATTTGTTTCTAGAACAAATGTAGCTGCTACCATGGCAACCGCACTTATAGATAAACATGCTGCCACATGCCAACGTCTTTCGTTCTTTTTATCAGAGTGGATTCCTACAAAGTACATCACAATCATCGCGAAAAAGTACATAGCACCAATTACCCAGCCCAATGATTGCATGCTTAAGCCTGTTTGCTCGGACAGTCCATTCGTGATGGTTGGTAAGAACATTACAATTCCATAATACCCAATCATCCAGAAAAAATATCCAACAGATAAAATTAAAACATCTCGATCTTTTAACGCTTGCGTGAAAGTATAGTGTTTAACTGCCTGCTTTTCTAACTGTTCTTTAGTTGTAACATCAATTAACCATTTCTTTTCATCTTTTGTTAACCAGTTTGCTTTTTCGATTGTATCATCAAGATAGAAGTAGCAAATAACACCTAGAATAATGGCAGGAATTGCTTCTAATACAAATAACCATTGCCATCCAGAGAACCCTAACCAATCAATACCTAGAAAAAAGGTTGAAAGTGGTGAACCAATTGCATTTGCTGCTGGGATTGCAATCATAAATCCAGCAATGGCTTTAGCATGGTGCTTAGATTGATAGAAACCGCTTAAATAGTGAACCATACAAGGATAGAAACTAGCTTCAGCAATCCCTAGTAAGAAACGAGCAGTATAGAATTGCCAAGGTTCTGTTATGAAAGCCATAAGGACCGCTATAATCCCCCAAGTGACCATAATACGGCTTATCCATTTTCTAGCTCCAACTTTGCTCATCATAGCGCTTCCAGGTACTTCTAAAAGGAAATACCCAAGGAAGAAAATTCCTGCTCCTAAACCGAAAACAGCATCTGAGAACCCTAAATCTTGATTCATTTGTAGTGCTGCAAACCCTATATTAACCCGGTCTAGAATTGAAATGGTAAAGCACAGGAATAAAAACGGAATTAACCTCATTGTTACTTTTTTGGTAGTAGATTGTTCTAATTGATGTGCATTCATCCTAAACAACTCCTTAGTTCCGGACTATTTATGGTACATTGTTCATAGTTATAGCAATATAGCGAAGTAAACGTTTACAATTTCATCTACCTCTTATATTGGAAAATTCTTCTTACTGTTGTAGAACAATTTTAACTTTTTGTTATTTTCATAGAAACTATGAAGGATTAAATCATTAAAATTTTAATAATACCTTTATCACATCTTCGAGCTTCTCATCAACAATCTTCATACCAGTCTTGGCCTCTTCGATGGGTAATATCTTTGAAATAAACAATGAGGTATCAAACAGGCCAGTTGCAATGGCATCCGCCGCGATTTCAAAATCATCTCTCGTATACATATTGGAGCCGATAATCTGGATTTCTTTATTTTGAAGATAGGAAATTTCAATTTCGGGTTTCTTTCCAAATAGAGCTACTTCGGAGACCTTGCCTCCCCTTTTTACTATCCTAAAAGAATCATTCAATACTGCTTGGATTCCAACGGCTATAAATACATGATCGACTCCGTCTCCGTTTGTTTTTTTTAGTATCGTTTCAATGGCATCTACTTTTGATGTCTGAATTGGGTGGGTAGCTCCAAGTCTCTTCGCAATTTCCAAGTTGTATTCCAATGCATCTGTAATGAATATTTTTGTTGCACCTGAGTTTCTTGCTGCTAATAAAATTCCTAACCCAATTGGACCCGCGCCCAAAATGGCCAATTTATCACCAAGACCGACTTTTGCTTTTCTGACAGCGTGTATACCAACCGCTAGCGGCTCAATCAAAGCACCTTGTTCAAAGGACACATTATTCGGTAATGGTACGACCGTGCTTTCTGGAACAACTATAAATTCACCGAACGATCCTGTCCATTCTTGTGTACCTAATACTTTTTTGTTTTCACAAATATTATATTCCCCAGACCGACAGCGCTTACAAGTACCACATCCGTAATGGGGTTCTACCGTAACTCGATCACCTATAGTAACACTCGATACTTCATTTCCTACATCCACTACTATTCCTGCTAGTTCATGCCCTGAGATAACTGGGGGAACCCGAAAAGGGTGTGTTCCATGATAAGCGTGTACTTCTGAACCACATATTCCAGTCACCTTCACTTGAATTTTCACTTCATGGCTTTGTTTGATATTGGGCGTGTCAACCTGATTTACTACAAC
This sequence comes from Bacillus sp. ISL-57, assembly GCF_018613135.1. NCBI lineage: Bacteria > Bacillati > Bacillota > Bacilli > Caryophanales > Bacillaceae > Bacillus > Bacillus sp. ISL-57. Next base: position 63,310 of record NZ_JAGGQV010000011.1, read on the forward strand.
AGAATATGGTTTATCAATTACTGCAGCTCTCAAATAGACCCTCCTATCTTTAACATCATTTAGTATCTTAATAGACATGTAAAACACTTTTCATAAACACTAAAATCCAACCCTAAAGCGCTTACACTTCTTTTAAAAAAGATGGTATAAGCTTGGATATACTAAATGTTTATAGTTTACACAATCTAATCATTAAATATGTTGATTAAAAGGTGCTTTTTGTTACTTAGCGTCTTTACTGCTTGTCTAACAAGTAACCTTATATTAACAGTTTACTTACAATCTATGGTTATCGTCAAGTGCTTTTAATCAAAATATAATTGAGTACCTCCATTTACCAATTTGATAGGGCAATCCTGTTGATATTAACGAAAATCGGCTATTCATAAAATTGAACTAAAATACAAAAAAGGCAAAGTCTATGCAGGTAAATGACAACTGCATGGCTTCGCCTTTTCTTTTTTAAAGGAAATTCAATTTTCTAAGGTTAAATATAATGGTTTAGCATAAAGACATTTCATCTAATTAGTCAATCCAATATCGGTTATATAAATTTTGCATATGAGATGTCATGAGTTTCACTGCTTCCTCTTGGTTGTGTTCTTCAATTGCTTTAATCAGTAATTGATGTTCACGAAAGTTAACATCTCGATAATCTGGTCGAGTAACGGTACGATCACGAATAAATTGCCACATTTCTTGCTGTTTCATCGAACTAATAATGTCTGAAATGATTTTAATAAATAGTTCATTATGTGTTGCTTTTGCAATCCCAAAGTGTAATGCCTCATCTGTTTCGGGTACATATACACCCGCGTTTGTTTCTTCTTCCATCTTATTAATAATTGTATGAAGCTCCTGAATATCTTCATCTGTAGCTCTTTCAGCAGCGAATTTTATAATAAGTGGTTCGATATTCATTCTAGCATCAATAATATCCTCTGGTGATATAGAGTCTAAAACGTGATCAGATTTAGAATCCTCTGATTGAGGTTGATTACTTTGAATATAAACACCTTCGCCTTGTCGAGAATAGATAAATCCATTCAGTTCCAAAGCACTAAGAGCTTGTCTGACTGGTGCACGGCTCACACCAAATTGTTCACATAATTCTCTCTCCGCGGGTAGTTTATCACCTATTTTAAATTCTCCTGAAAGTATACTAGAAAGAATTTGATTATAAATTTGAACATATAACTTTTTACTGGAGACTGGATTGAAATTAATTGAAAACACCCCATTCTTAAATTTTTTTTATCTTACGTTTGAATTACAATCCAATTTTATTGTCATATAAAACAGTTTCCATCTCATTTTATCCTACATTTACTCACCCTACATCTAATATTGTTAAAATAAATGGATATTAGTCTAAACGTTACCTTATTGTACAACAAACAAAGTAGACAACTATTATATTTAAAGACGCATACTTACTTTATTATAATATCTTCTTATATTCTGGGCAATATACTAACAGTTCCCCTGCTTCCGTTATTATCCATATTGAATCACTTTACATCAAAAGCAAAATAAAGCCTTTAAGAAAAATATAAAATATATATAAATACATTTTCAAATGATAACAGCCAGAACATACACATATTATTATTACTCACTAAATTAAGTTATTTAATTATGCCCTCCAATGGAAAGCAATCTATATTCATCTTGTTTTACCATTATAATTGCCTTACTTTACTCTTTTACATACTAGGACTATTTTTTTCAGTTAGTAACAAGGATTTAATCCGGATTCAGGGACGCTCATTCTCTCAATCTAATTTGTCTTGGACACGAAAGGTCTTTTCCAATAATGATTCGGTTAATACGTTCCTTTTTTCTCCCTTATCCATAACGCTCCCCGAATTGAATATTACCTTTTAATTTAGTATCTAAATATCGTAGTTTAAAGTAGCGTTCGAATATTATCCCATTCATATACAGGTTCGTTGACATTCTTGCCAGAAATGTTAACCTCAATGGTGTATTTTTTACCTCCAATAAACTCATAAAAAAGACGAGATCATCTACCAATATTATCAAACTAATAGGATGAAAGGCCGCGAAACAGCTGGAAGAGAAGAACCAATTATCGTGAAAAAGATAAAGTGAAAAAAGAGAAGATTTTATAAAATATTTATTAAATGCGAAAGCTCAAGATTAAAATAACGTGCAGGGAAGGTAGTCATAAATTGCCCTTTTTGTAGGTTTTTTAGTTTACATAAGATAAATTATAGGAAGTTAATAGTACACAAAAAAATCATCTCAAAATGACAAGTAATCTTGTACTAGTGAGAGGAATTAAAGTGTTCAAAAAAAGTACACATCTTACACGTATCATTTCACAGAACATTCAAACTTTTCCATTGCATAATATAGGGTACTCCTTATTTTGACCTCTGAATACGATTGTCCAGGACCATTCGCATTCAGAAAAACCTCTAAGTTCATTCCCTTAGAGGCTTTTTTTATTGAATCTCATTGTAACGAGTATTCTTAAATTTTGAGACAGAATTAAAAATTTAAATTATTTTTCAGTTTATCATATTTTAAATGATTATTAGTCCATAAATCTTAAAGCCCTATAGCTAATCTTTTATGTTCTTAATAATAAATTCTCCTAATTTCCCTAATAAATGTAATGTGTAAATAATCATTAATGCTCTGGCTACTACAAAACCATCTATAGCTAAGTCATATCCCCCTCGTAATAAGGCTTCCGAAAATCAAAAATAAATTGATATTGCCAGAGGTATTAAGAGAAAAATCAAAGCTAGTTGCGTTTTTTTATCCATAAGCGTCCCGCCTTAGAGTGTGAATTTTACAATTAATAGCATTGTTTCTGGAAATAATCCACATTTATTGTCATTTAAAAAATATCAGATGTAATAAAACCCTAAAATAAATAGCCACCCTATTAAAGAATGACTATTTATTTGATAAGCATATTCTGTTTCCTTTACTTTATTTCTTCTGTCGATGGTATATCTGCTTTATTAGTAGTGATATCTACTGCATATCCATTATGAAATCTTGAATCAAAATCTGGTCATCAATAATATCTCCTTTAACAGGAACAAGAAAAAGCTACTATTGGATCTATTAATGCGGGACCTTTTTATAGTATCTTCTTGTGGAGAGTGGGTGGTTTCTTTGTTCTTCTAGATGGCAACTTACTCGTTCGAGAAAAGTTGCTAGGGATAGAGAATTGGACAAGTAGTCTCATGGTACAAGGGACCTGGCCCCTCGTACCATTATTCGGGGAAACCATTAAAGTAAAAGGAAATGACAAAAGTATACTCAAGTACAAAGCGGTGATTATGCTTGGTCCCCCCTATGATCAGAGTTCATATTTACAAAGGGGTAGGAGATCAATTAAATTTTAGAAACGTTTTCTGCTTGAGAGCCACGTTGTCCTTTTAGAATATCAAATTGTACACGTTGCCCTTCATCAAAGGAATTAAAACCATCACCAGTAATCTTTACTATTGTTATGTAAATAAAATAAAAAATGGTTTCCTGGTCTGGAAACAATTTTTGTAGTTGACCATATGGTGTTACCAATTCGTTTTTCTCTTTTACGTAAAGAAGATAAACAATTACTATTCACTGTCTCAGTAGATGTAGAAAATTCTTAAAGATAGAGGTGAGATTGATTGTTTTTTCTTCTAGAAATAATGACTTAAATAATATATTGTATACCTAAAACAATGAAAGCCCTACCTCTCTTTCATCCTTACGGCTCCTTGTCCGTGCCAGTGTGAATCAGGATTGCAAAAATCAAGTGACTATTTTATCGAGTTATTTGATGAAACTTCAAACGTTCGTAAAAGAAATTTAAATAATAAAAGTGGATTAGATTGTAGAAATAACAAATGAGGTTAATGTTCTAAAGGTGAGTTGGAGAAGTTGAATGTCTTTGAAAAGATTTACTTTTATAAATATATTCCCAAAAAATTCAGGATATTTTCGGGAGATGTAATACATTATCTTAAATTAACCTTAACAGAAACTTTTTATTTGATTTTCAGTAATCCCTTTAATTAATCCCAGTTCACTAATCAAAAATTCATGTGCGTTATCTAACATTTTTTTTTCGCTTGTATTAAGTGCTTTTTCTTTCTTCATACGCATTAAATCACGTACAACTTCAGTACATTCTTGTAATTTACCCGTTTTTATTTTGTCCGTGTTCACTTTATACCTTTGTTTCCACGGCAGTAATCTATCTGATTCTCCATGATGAAAAATGTTTATGATGTGTATTAATGCAATTATGTCAGTAACAGGGCGTATACTTGAACTCAATATTTTACCCGTAGGAATCATGACTTGCATATTACCAATTAACATTTTTATGACATAATACTGTTGTTTTTCCCCTGAGATTTCCTTTTCTTCTATGGCTTTAATTATACCTACTCCGTGCATTGGATAAACAATGTTATCGCCAATTTGAAACAAATAATCCACCTCCATATATGGTAACCTTCTTAAGCTTAACATATATATTATTTTTTATCAAATTTTTAATAATACCATAAATTTATTTTCAGTGTCAACTACTTTTTCCTTATAAATCAGAAAAAGCAAAAACAATAGGAATCGTGTTGGATTACCAATAAAGGGAAGGTTAATTTTCCCGCGTATATTCTGAAACCTCTACTAACCTTAATATTATTATTCTATATAAAACCTGCCTTGTTCAGCAATCGCTACCCGTTACTTTAAGTGCAATTCATCACAATCTTTATTTTAACATAAATACTCAATACGCCTTGATAGTCCATTAGAATCGAAGCAGAAAATATCCTTCAAGTATCTCATAAAAATAAGAGTCATTTTATAAGCCACTCTCATTAAATTAGGATAATTATATGCTACACTTGGTTTACCATTTGATTTACTGTTTTCATGTCCCCTACTCCTTTACGAGTGGGGGTTCTTTGTTTCACAGAAAAAAGAAAAGCAGACTCCCATAAAAGAGCCTGCCTTCCCTGTTTTGTAAAATTAAGCAGCTTTACGTACGTTTGAAGCTTGAGGTCCACGTTGACCTTGCTCCACATCAAAAGTCACTGCTTGACCTTCATCTAAAGTTTTGTAACCTTCGCCTTGAATCGCTGAGAAATGAACGAATACATCGTCTCCACCTTCACGTTCGATGAATCCGAAGCCTTTTTCGCCATTAAACCATTTTACATTACCTTTTTCCATTTGTATTGCCTCCTAGTGTGTAAACACACACAATGTAATACTACCCTTGCTCTCAGTGATCTTCAAGATGAAAAGTTACAAATCCTTTACACCGAACAAAAATAATTCTTTTTAATCATAACATTTTTTGTAAGAAATGTCAAGATGCAGAAAAAACACAAGCTCACTATTTCTTTATGATAATCATTGCCGTATATTTTGTATCAGGATTCACTCCATATTCTGTGTGCATGCTTACAGCAAGAGGAACAGCTTGTATTTAACATCTATCAGCTTTCCTTCCTCTAATGAGCCAAGAAAATCATTAACTACCCGAATAAGTTCTGCGAAGTCTGTACTTTGAAAACCTTTTGCCTCATACATAAATTTATCCCTCACTTCATCTTATATTTATACACAAAAGGCATATTCTCCTATAAGAACTCCTTTTATTTAAATTCCTTTCACCCGTCTTATTTGTTTGTAATATTTATGTACTTTTGTTTTTCAACTATTCTGCCCCGATAGCTGCATAAAGAAAAAGCTGTCATAAAGACAGCTCCGATCTTCAGCTAACGCACCCGTTAGTTCTATAAGGAAAAGTGAACCTTTTTAAACAATCGTGCCCGTTTTTTGCATCAGCTTTTTATTTTTAATCATTTAAACCAGCCCTTACGCCAAAACCATAACAACATTACAGAGCCAACTGATACCATAACTCCCAACACTCCAAAATATCCCCATTGCCAAGTAAGTTCTGGCATATATTCAAAATTCATCCCATATATACTGGCAATAAACGTTAAGGGTATGAAAACTGATGTCATAACAGTTAGTGTCTTCATAATTCTGTTCATTCGGTTTGAATTTAGTGAAATATAGTTGTCTCGTATATCTGCCGTCATTTCTCGATTAGATTCGATCATTTCAGAAAGTCTCAATAAATGGTCGTATATATCCATAAAATAGACTCGATCATCTTTTGGGACTATCACTCTCTCCGAATTTAAAATTCTATACAGCAATTCTCTCATCGGAAAAATTGTGCGCCTTAACTTAAGTAACTGGTTTCTTATTTCATAAACATTTTCAATTAAATCTTGATTTGTTCTATTCATTTCTATTTCATTCAATTCATCTTCACTTTTATAAATACTTGGAAAATACTCATCTACAATTTTATCCATTATTGAATAAAAAATGTGGAGAACCCCTTTATTAATAGTTTTTTTATCCTCCATTACTCTTTTTCGAACCATTCCTATTTCACTTGAAGGTGATGAATGGAAAGTAACTATAAAATTGTGTCCGACAAATATATCTAATTCTTCAGGTGCAAGGGAGAATTGGTTTAAAGTGTGTAGCACAAAAAAATTATACCCATCATAATAATCAAGTTTTGGACGCTGTAGAAAATGTAAGCAGTCTTCAATTGCAAGTGGATGGAAATCAAAATGAGTTTTTAAAAGCAGTGCTTCTTCATCATTAGGTGTATCGAAATCTACCCAAAACCATTTAATATCTGAATCATCTAAACGTTTTAATGGTATATCAGTTATTAGTTCTAAATCGTTTGTTACGGCAAAAGTATGAATCATATGTATCGCATCCTCTTTTATTTGTAAATTAAACACTACCTCTTTGTTTCAGATACAAATTATTAATAAGCTAAAGAATTGGTCTAATATATTATAACTCCTTATGGAACTATACTGCCCCTATAGTTCCATAAAGAAAAAGCTGCCTTAAAGACAGCTCTGATTTTCAGCTAACGCACCCTTCATTAGGGATAAAATCTCATTCTCCTGTTAAAATCTCTATAAAAATAATGGTAATAACAAAAGCTAACAAAGAAAGTAAAACTCTATTAAATAAATGAATAGGCATTAGACGTTCTTTTAGCTTAAAGTATCCATTTAACACGACGATTAGTATAGCTAAATGAATAATTATTGCTATTAAATCAGTGTAAGTAAATGGCTTGCTTATGTAACTATCTGGGTAAAACCCTGTTAGGATTATTACAGTAAATAGAATAAATTGGATTCCAAAATATTTAATAAGATTCAAACTGCATAAGCTCCTTCTCAATTTCTCATTGTGTTTCACCATTATTGTAGCTGTAAGAAACAACTTTGGGAAACAGTAAATATCGAGAAAACTTCTTCAACTAACCTGCCCCGTTAGTGCCATAAGAAAAAGC
>NZ_JAGGQV010000012.1:0-345822 GCF_018613135.1 Bacillus sp. ISL-57
GGAGTAGTTAGCAGTAAACACTTAGATCCAGGTACAGTTGGAACAAAAAACCTAGACCCAGGCACAGTGGGATACTAAATAAGAATTTGAAGGCACTCATTCATTGAGTGCATTTTTATGTTGCAGGATATTATCTCCTTATGTAGAATTTATAGGACGAAAGGGGGATAAAAATGTTAGATAACAAAACATCTCTTAAAGGAATAAAGGCTTTAATTTTTAGCGTATTTGCCTGTCTATTATTTTGGAAGTATTATTTTCAAAAGGACAGTTATGAAAAAGATGTAAAAATATACGAAACAATGCTTTTTCATAGGTTTACATTTTCAAATATAGTTCTTATAACATCCATGATTACACTTGCAAAATATTACTTTTTTGAATCTATGGTTGACCCCAGGCCATTAATATTTTTAGGAATACTTATCTTTTTTATACATTGGATCATTCAATTTAAACATGGTGCACCATATTGGATGCGTGAAGATGCTAAAAGGTCTAAAGAAAGATTTCAAGCTTACGAAGAATATGTAAAAACTCTACCACGTACATCTTTCGATGATTTCATTGATAATTTATTTACTTCTTTTTTTGGAGAAGGTAAAAAAAGTAACCAAGAGTGGTCTAATAGGGAATATGAAAAGCAGCAAAATAATCAGGGTAAAAATGAAATAGAAACAATTTTAGCAAAATTCGATTTACCTCCTGACACTACTGATTATACAATCATAAAACGCCAGTTCAAAAAGTTAGCAAAAAAATACCATCCAGATATGCCAAATGGTAATGAGCAAGTGTTTAAGAAACTAATAGTGGATTTTGAAATATTAAATAACTATTTTAATTTTAAAAAAGATGCATAAGGAGCCCGATTGGGGTGTCTCTTTTGATCTAAGATTAGATTATCGTAATGCACTCATTCATTGGGTGCTTTTTTATGTCCATATATTATAGGCTATAATAGTCAATTCTAATAAGGCATGTCTTTAAAGAAAAATAAAATATGTATATATAATTAAAAACTGAATTATTATAGTAAGTTATGCCTAGATGTGATATTTTTATATGATGTATTTAGGATAATGTAACCCTAAAGATTTGGTTATCTTAAACATCATATTATTGAGTTTTCACAACAAGGAGAAGGTAATGATAAAGTCGAAGAATGATTATAGGTTATATTTAAAAGAGGATTTAAAGGCACATAAGATAGCAAAGTGGAATTGGTATTTACGATATCGTTTTCCTATTGTTCATTACCAAAGAACTCTAAGAAAAGTTGAATATAACATGAATTGTAAAAAGGGTATTCTTAATAGAATTTATTTAAAGTACCTTGAAGGTATCCTTATAAATCAAGCGATAAGACTGGGATTTTCAATCGGAAGAAATGTTTTTGGTCCAGGGTTATGTTTGGCCCATTGGGGAAGTATAGTAGTTCACAAATCAACAAAAGTAGGAGACGATTGTAAAATACACTCTGCTGTAAATATAGGAATTAAAAAAGGCAAGTGTCCTGTAATTGGAAATAATGTTTATATAGGTCCTGGTGCTAAATTATTTGGTGGAATAACAATTGGAGATAATGTAAAGATTGGTGCTAATGCTGTAGTAAATAAAGATGTACCAAGTAATGTAACAGTTGTAGGAATACCAGCAAGAGTGGTTACTGAAAAACAGTAGATGGTTTAAGTGTTATCAATAAAAATGTAAGCATCCATTCATTTGGGTGCTTTTTATTTTGGAGAAAGAAGGTGAAGATACCTTGGATTTCATTGATCATGTTGCAAACAAAATGTTGGAGATGGAAAAGGAACATGAAAAGTTATCAGAGAGAGTGAAACAAGGGATAGAAGAGGGGCACAAACGTATAGAAGAGAGGAGTCAAAGGTTTGAAGCAAAAAGGAAAGAGCGAGAAAGACACTTTGATTTCCTAAATAGGAAGTAGCAGAAATGAAACCATACGCTAAGAGGTAGTATAGGTAAGCGTGCTTAAAACAATAAATGCAAGCGTGATAAGGAAGCTAAGAAGTTTTTAAAGAATAATCAATGATAAGGGATGACATGGATTCAAATATTTGCTTATTTTCTCCCTATAAATAAAGGGTTTCGAGGATAAGAAACTCAAACTAATACCTTGGGTCCTCCTGAGAGTAAAATCGCTCTACGGGTGCATACGACCCCAAAAACGGTCTAGTTTTTTATTATTTTTTTTACTTTCGCTTTCTCTTATGAGTTGAGCATAAATAAGTTCTTTGATTTTTTCTTCATCTAATGAATTTTGTTTTATAGATAAAAAAGTAGCTTTATAAACGAAAGTGGGGAAAGTAACATGGCAAAAGAAAAAACGAAAGGAGATATCCATGGAACTGAAATATTAACGAATCAGCTGGCAACTATAGTTGGGAAAACTCCTCAATGGATAAGACAACTTACACGAGATGGAGTCTTAAAGCAATCTGCACGTGGGAAATATATTCTTTCTGATGCCATTCAAGCTTATATAGAACATGTGCAAGGCGGTAAAGAAGATTCCAATAAGCCGAGATATGTGGATGCCAAAACAGAACATGAATTCATCAAAAAAGAAAAAGCTGAACTTGAATTACGTGCAATAAAAGGTCAGTTACATGAGTCGAAAGATGTTAGAAGGGTAATGAGCGACATGATTCTTACTGTTAAATCTAAATTGTTATCGATTCCTGCACGTATTGGTCCACAGCTAGATTGTGAACCTGCTAAGAAAATTGAAAGTACTCTTCATAATGAAATTTCCGATGCATTAAGATCCTTTACAGATTATTCTCCTGAACTTTTTGCAAAGCAAGAAAGTGAAGAGTAATAATGGTTCACGAAAAAACCATCAATTTATTCCAGAGTTTAGCTGAACTGTGGGAACCTAAGCCGGATTTAACTGTTTCGGAATGGGCTGATAAATTTAGGGTGTTAACATCGGAAACAAGCGCGGAGCCTGGACCTTGGAGAACAGAAAGGGCACCATATATGCGTGCAATTATGGATTCAGTTGCAGATAAAGATACGGAAGAAGTAGCGATTATGGCTTCTGCTCAGGTGGGTAAAACAGAATTTATGTTAAATATGGTTGGGTTTCATATTGATTATGACCCAGGCCCTATCATGTTTATGCTGCCGAATAAGAATTTAATAGACTATTTTTCTAAAAAAAGATTAGCAACGATGATTGATGCTAGTCCTTCTTTGCGTGCCAAAGTTAGTGCAGCGAAAAGTAGGGATTCCGGTAATACCATTGATGAAAAAAGTTTTCCAGGTGGATATATTGCTATCGTTGGTGCGAACGCTCCTGCTTCACTGTCCAGCCGACCTATTCGTCTAGTTTTGTGTGATGAGGTTGACCGTTATCCGGTTTCAGCTGGTTCAGAAGGAGATCCAATTACATTGGCAGTTAAGAGGACCACGACATTTACACATAATCGTAAGCATATCTTTGTATCAACGCCATTGGTAAAAGAAACTTCACGGATTGAACAACTATATAATGACAGCACGATGGAGGAATGGTGTTTGCCATGCCCAAGTTGTAATGAGTTTCAACCGTTCATATGGGAACAAATCAAATTTGAATATGAGAAAACAGTCAGCGGTGAATTTGTTGTTAACCAAATCGCACATGCATGTAAAGAGTGTGGAACGTTACATTCCGAAAAAGAATGGAAGCAAGGTTCAGGTCAATGGATCGCACGTAAAGAGCATGCTTCACGTAGAGGTTTTCACTTAAATCAATTAGTAAGTCCCTGGTCTTCTTGGGAAGAAATCGTGAAATCCTTCCTGATTGCTAAACGTGACGGCCGTGAGACTCTAAAGGTTTGGACAAACACTGTACTCGGAGAGGCATGGGAAGAAGACGGTGTACAACTGGACGATGCTGATTTATTTAAACGTCGGGAAGAATACAAAGCGGAAATACCGGAAGATGTAAAGATTTTAACAGCTGCAGTCGATGTACAGGATGATCGATTCGAAGTTGAAGTGATGGGCTGGGGTGCTGGGAAAGAATCGTGGGGCATTGAGTACCATCAAATATACGGAGATTTGAAACAGCAAAAAATATGGGATGAGTTGGACGAATATTTGTCCAGGACTTGGGTGAAATCCGATGGTCGAAGGTTTGGCATTTCTTGTACGTGTATGGATAGTGGAGGCCATTTCACCCAAGAAGTTTACACATTTACTAGACCGAGAGAACCCCGTCGGATTTATGCGATAAAAGGAAAATCCGTACAAATGGGTGAATACGTTCCCCTTATTGCCGGATATACCCGACCGAAGCCATCCAAAACCCTATTGGTTCATTTAGGTGTCAATGATGGGAAATCGCGGGTGATGTCTAACCTTCATTTACATGAATTTGGTCCGAACTATTGTCATTTTCCGAAGGGGCGAGGGTACAATCAGAAGTATTTTGAAGGATTAACAGCGGAACGGCTTGAAACTCGGTATACAAAAGGAGTCCCTTATCAAGTATGGAAAAAGATTCGGGCCCGAAACGAACCACTGGATTTAAGAGTGTACAATACAGCAGCACTTGAGATTTTAAACCCGAATTTAGAAAAAGAATATACACTTGCACCGAAGATAAGACGAAAAAAACGTAGAACGGCTTCAAGGGGGATTGAATAGATGAATGGAGTAACTTTAGAAAGAGCACAGCTTCATTTGGAAGCGTGGCTCGATGCAGAACTTGCAGTATCAACCGGTCAGAGCTATAGCATGGGAACACGGCAATTAACACGGGCGAATCTCACAGAAATAAGCAAACAAATTGCTTTTTGGAGAAAAGAAATTAATTCATTGAGTGGTCAGAGTGGCAAAAGAGTAATGCGATATATTCCTCGTGATCTTTAATAAAAAAGTGTAACGGCTCATTTGCAATGGGGCGTTTTTTTATTGGCAAGTTAACGGCAACTCTAATTTAAAGGAGGTGAAAAATATGAATGTATTCGACCGAATGGTTGCGGTAATTTCCCCTCAAACAGGTTTAAAAAGAGCAAGTGCCCGCAAACAATTGCAAGTTTTGAATCAGGGATACGGAAACCACGGGGCCAGCACAAAAAAGAAAAGCTTGCTCGGATGGCTAGCTGGCTCTGGTTCGGCCTTGGAGGATATCGAATATAACGTCGATAAACTTCGGGGAAGATCCCGTGATTTATATATGGGTGCACCTCTTGCCACTGGGGCGTTGAAAACGATGCGCACTAATGTCATTGGGTCTGGTTTGAAATTGAATGCTCAAATTGATTATGAGTATCTTAATTTGACCACAGATCAAGCAGGCCTTTGGGAAACACAAGTGGAAAGGGAGTTTTCCCTTTGGGCCGAATCTCTCCATTGCGATGCACAGCGGATGAATAACTTTTATGAGCTGCAGCAATTAGCGTTCTTATCCTGGCTTGCATCGGGTGATGTATTTGCCTTACTTCCCGTCATTCCTAGAGTGGGGATGCCTTATGACTTGCGGGTGAAACTAATTGAAGCGGACCGTATATGCACACCAAACAAGCAGCTCTTAAATCTGGATCATAAAATTGTAAATGGTGTAGAGGTGTCTCCATTAGGAGAAATTTCCGCCTATCATATCGCCAAGAATCATCCTCATTCCCTTTCCGTTCAGAATAATGAATGGAGCCGGATTCCTAAATTTGGTGCAAAAACGGGGAGACCGAATATTATTCACCTGATGGAATCAGAACGACCTGAACAACGAAGAGGTGTTCCCATTCTGGCGCCCGTTATGGAAAGCTTAAAACAATTATCCCGATATACGGAAGCTGAACTCATGGCAGCCGTCATTTCTGGCATGTATACCGTGTTTGTTACGACGGAAACCAATCAAAAGGGAGATGAATTCGGGTCAGGTATTGCGGACCAGGATTTAATCGATGAGGAAGATGATACTTCTTTGGAGTTAGGGAATGGATCCGTACATTTTCTAGGGGAAAACGAAAAGATTCAGGAGTCGAACCCGGGACGCCCAAACGTGGCATTCGACGGGTTTGTGACATCCATTTGCCGTCAAATTGGTGCAGCTTTGGAAATTCCCTATGAACTATTGCTGAAAAACTTCACATCTTCTTATTCAGCAAGTCGGGGAGCGCTTTTGGAGGCTTGGAAAATGTTTCGGATGCGCCGCGATTGGATGGCGAATGATTTTTGCCAACCGATTTACGAGGAATTTTTAGCGGAAGGCATTGCAAAAGGGCGAATTTATGCGCCTGGTTTCTTCACAGACCCATTAGCGAGGAAAGCCTATTCTAATGCAGAGTGGAATGGACCAAGCCAAGGTCAACTCGATCCTCTTAAGGAGGTGAACGCAGCAGAGAAACGGGTGAATAATGGATTCACCACTCGGACTAGGGAAACCATTGAATTGACGTCTGGTGATTTCTTTAAAAACCACGCTTTACGGGTGAGAGAAGAAAAGGCCAGACGAGAAGGTGGCCTAACTACGGAGGGAACGTCCATCAACCCAGATAAATCTTCAGAAAAAGGCTCGAAAGACGAAAAAGAGGAGGTGGAAGAATGAAAATTAGTGTAAAAGGGCCCATTATTTCAAGCAATGAACAATGGATTTATGATTGGTTTGGAATTGAGGCAACCAGTCCGAAAAAGGTATCGGATCAGTTGAGTAAGCTCAGCGGGGAAGACATTGACATTGATATTAACAGCGGCGGCGGTTCGGTATTTGATGCCTCTGAAATTTATGCCTTGTTAAAAGATTACAAAGGCAAAAAAACGGGGAAAATCCTTGGACTTGCGGCAAGTGCAGCTTCTGTCATTGCCATGGCTGCAGATAATCTATTAATGGCTCCAACTGCGCAAATGATGATTCATAACGCATCAACCCGTTCACAGGGAGATTACCGGGATATGGACCAAACCTCCAGTTTTCTAAAGAACGTGAATCAAACCATTGCGAATGCTTATAACTTAAAAAGCGGAAAATCCTATGATGAATTGTTGATCATGATGGATAAAGAGACCTGGCTAACACCACAACAGGCCCTGCAGCATCATTTAATTGATGAAATCATGTTCGAGGGTCAAGGCTTTGAATTTGTGGCAAGTGCTGACGGGGGAATGATTCCTCAACAGGTCATCGACAAGATCAGAAATGAATTACATGCAAACCCACCCCTTAATCAAGCTGAAATCCCGGCACAGGCAGCGGTTAACCAAAAAATCATCGGGAATGAACAGGAGGAAAAGGAAACTATGAATCTGGAAGAATTGAAGAATAAACACCCGGAATTATATAACCAAATTAGGAATGAGGGGTATACAGAGGGCGTGAAGGCTGAAAACAGCCGGATTAAATCCATTGAAGATTTACAAATGCCCGGTAACGAAGCCTTAATTAATCAGGCCAAGTTCGAAACCAATGATAGTGCGGAAAGTGTAGCCGTACAAATCATCAAGGCTGAAAAAAGCCGTGGTCAAAATTACTTACAGAATTTAAAAGAGGATGCGGACCCTATTAATAAGGTCCCTGGTTCACCAGCTCCAGAAGAAGGCGGGGAATCGGATAGTGTGAAGGCTTCGAACTTAGGGGCCAACATTGCGGCATCGATTAATAAAATGAGAGGTGGAATTCGATAATGCCTGAACAATTAGGGAATACACTCGGTTCATTTGAATATGACAATCTATTTGCTGGCGGAGTTCAACCAGTAGTGACAGATTCTATTATCGTGAAATCTGGACAATCCTATGTAAGAGGGAGTGTCCTGGCAAAAGGTGCAGATGGTATCGCGGTCTTAGTTGATTCGGCTTCGGCTACTACCTCTATTAAAAAACCATTCGGGATTTTGACCGATGATGTGGATGCCACGACTGAAAACGTGCCAACGACCGTCTATTTAACTGGTGAATTTAATCAAGAGGCTCTTGTTTTTGGAGGGACCGATACATTCAATACACATAAAGGTGCACTACGGGATATCGGAATCATTTTAAAGAAAACTCAGAAGGCATAAGGGGGAATATTAATCATGGCAATCAGTCTATATGATACAAGAACACTATTGGCAGCAACGGAAGCCATGCTGCCGGTCAATACATTTTTAAAATCAACTTTTTTTCCAAATGTAAAAACATTCACATCGGAACATGTCGATGTTGATTACGCGAAAGGCCGTAGAAAAATGGCCCCTTTCGTTTCATCTCGTCTTCCTGGAAAAGTGATGGACAGACAAGGATTTAAAACGAAGTCCTTTAAGCCAGCAACCATTAAACCACTAAGGGTGATCACTGGGGATGATATCAAAAAACGTTCCTTTGGGGAGAATTTTTATTCGGCCAAAAGTCCAGATGACCGCGCGATTGAAATGATTGCTCGTGATTTGTCTGAGATGGATGCAGCTATCACACGGCGTGAAGAATGGATGGCTGCTCAAATCCTTTTCACAGGAAAAGTGGATATAATCGGTGAAGGTGTTCAAGCTGAAATGAATTTTGATTTTACAAACAAAGAAACATTGAGCGGTACTGACCTATGGAGCAATCACTCTGCATCAGGAACAGAAAGCGATCCAATTGGCAATTTAAAAGGATGGAGACAGCAAATCATTAAAAGTTCAGGTATTACCCCGGACCGTGTGATCATGGCATCCGATGTTGTAGATGCGTTTACTAGTCATCCAGCTGTGGTTAAAGTCATGGATACTCAACGAATCATCCTAGGTAAAATCGAACCACAAACCCTACCGGACGGTGTGACGTATATCGGTTCCATCTCCTCTCTTGGTCTTGATTTGTATAGTTATGACGAGTGGTACTACGATGAAGAAACACAAACAGATAAACCGATGGTGCCAGCCGGAACCATTGCTCTTG
The DNA here is from genome assembly GCF_018613135.1 of Bacillus sp. ISL-57. Lineage (NCBI taxonomy): Bacteria > Bacillati > Bacillota > Bacilli > Caryophanales > Bacillaceae > Bacillus > Bacillus sp. ISL-57. The sequence goes on from NZ_JAGGQV010000012.1 coordinate 8,872, forward strand.
CATCGACTAGGACACGTTCATCCATTTTGTATGGTGCGGTAACGATTGCGGATTCTCGTACAGAAAATTTCGTGACGTATGAAGGCTCACGTATTCCCGATTCTTGGATTCAAAAAAATCCAGCAGCAAGATTCCTGCAAATGAATAGTAGTCCTTTACCAGTACCAGCCGAAGTCGATTCTTGGTTTGTTGCCAAAGTACTTTAAGGGAGTGATTCATGATGGCCATTGAGTTAAACGAAAAGGTTCGGCATAACGGGGTAACATTCCTGGCCGGAGATATCATTGAAAAAATTAAAAATGTAGAAGCGGAGCGCCTGGTTGATTTGGGAGTCGCTTCTTTTGTTCGTGAAATTCCCTCTCTTCCTAAAAATGAAGTATCTGGTTCTGATCAAATTGTTCCTCCAGTTCATGATCCCGAAGCGGATTACCAGGCATTAGATGAAGCCTATACACTCGAAGAATTAAAAGAAACAGCTGCAGGTGTTGAAGCTCTGAATTTTAAAGGAACTATCAGCAAAAAGGATCTGATTACCTTGATTATTGAATCTGGTAAGATTGATGAATTCTTTGAGGAAACGGAGTAACATGCCAACCTTTAAGGATTACCTTTCAACCGATATTCACAATGTGTTTTTCAATATTAGAGAATTTGCTTCAGAAGAGTTAATCGACGGTCAACGAATGCTGGTCATGATCGATGACGAGCAGCTGCAAAAACATAATCTTAAAAGTGATGGAGAGGGGCTTGCGATGGGCGAGCTCCTTTTTCATGCGAAAAAAGCAGACTTTGTAGAAGAGCCCTTTGTTGAAAAGCGGATGATGTTCAATAACAGCCTTTATGAGGTCCTTTATCTCACTGAAAATGCTGGTGTATATACCATTACCTTGAAGGGGTATCATTCATGAACGATTTTTCCGTAAGTTTAGATAAACGGATGTTAAAGGACGTTCAAGATAAGTTAGGGGCCCTATCGAAAAAGGCCCCTAATGCTATCTCTAGTTCCTTAAACCGTGCCGTGACAAATGTAGCCTCCAATGTCAGTAAGGAAGTTCGAAAGGAATACAACATAAAGTCTGCAGATATTAAGAGTACATTAAGTAAAACAAGGGCTAGTCGGTCCAATTTAAACGCCATTGTAGAATCGAGAGGGGAATTAATTCCCTTGGACAAATTCAAGGTTTCTCCTCGTACTGTACAGCCTAAGAGGAAGAAACCCATCAAAGTTGGCGTGAAAAAGGGTGGATTGAAACAAATCCTCCATGCTTTTGTTGCGGATGTAAACGGAATTAAAGTGTTTGAAAGAAAAGGGAAGGCAAGGTTACCAGTTAGAAAACTATTTGGCCCATCCATTCCTCAAATGCTGAAGAATGAGGATATTCGAAAAAACATTGACCGAGAAGGCTCTGAAACCTTCAATCGCCGCCTTGATCATGAAATTAATCGAATACTGGATAAAGGAAGTGCTTCATCTTGATTCCAATAGACTTACAAGCAGGACTTAAAACCCGATTGGAAGCGGAATTTGCCAATAGAACATTTAAAAATCCCAACAATCAGGATGTGCCACTCAATGTATTCGAACAGCATTTGCCGCAAAAAAAGAAAGAGGACTTAAGTTTATATCCCTACGTCATTATTCAATTAAGCGAAGGAACTCAAGTAACGGAGGTATCCTCTGAAGATATAAAAATCATGTTTATCATTGGGATTTATGATATTGACAGTTCCAATCAAGGATATCGGGAAGTAACGAGGATCATCAATCGCATTACGACCAATCTTACATTAAATCCATTGGTAAATAGAAAATTCGAAATGAATTATCCTATAAAATGGACGATTTATGAGGAAGATGTGGCTCCTTATTTTTTTGGAGGAATAGAAACAACGTGGGCAGTCTCGACTTTCTCACGACAAGATGTGGAGGAATTGATATGACCAAACGAAAAGAAGTACCAGCAAGTGAAGGAATTGAATTGGAGCCATTGGAAAACCAAGAAGAAACGCTAGATACAGCACCCAAAACTGAAAGCACAGAACTGGTTATCTATATAGGAGAAAGCTTAAAGAATGGAAAACTTGAGCAATTCACCGTATTTAATAACGGAATCCCTGAATTTTTAGCGGAGGATATTGAAAAATGCCCTGCTATCAACTCTTTGATTCTACCTATTTCCCAATTAGGAGAATCGAGACGAAAATTGACTATTCAAGGAACAATGGAACATACCTTGAACAGCCAAATCACCCAATATGTTAGGAGTGAAAACTAATGGTATATGAACACGGGATTTCCATTCAAGAGAACACAACATCCGTCATACCACCGATTCAAACGAGTTCGGGAGTTCAAGTGGTTATTGGAACTGCTCCTATCCATTTGGCCTTAGATCCACTAGCGGCTGTCAATAAGCCGATTTTAGCTAGTACATGGGATCAAGCTGTAAAAGGATTGGGATATAGCGAGAACTTTAAATCCTATAGCCTCTGTGAATCCATGTATGCATCCTTTAAATTATTTCAAGTGGCACCGATTGTTTTTATTAATGTACTGGATCCTTCCTTACACAAAACAGCTGTAACAGATCAGGCCATTACCCTAACAAAAGGTTCAGGCATTATCGACGTAGAAGGTGTGCTATTAAGTTCAGTCGTCTTAAAAAGCACGGATGGTGTAAAAACCTTCGTGAAAAATACGGATTACACGATTGCTTTCAACAAAAATGACAGACCTGTAATTTCTGTCATTCCAACAGGAGCTATTGGTGTTGCAGCAGGACTAAAAGCAACTTTCGACAAGTTGGATCCAACGAAAGTCACCAAAGAGGACATTATCGGTGGCTATAATGCTGCAACGGGTAAATACAGTGGCGCAGAGCTCATTCGTCAAGTCTTCCCTATGTTTGGATTGATTCCAGGTTTACTCTTGGCACCAGGTTGGAGCCAGTTACCTGAAGTCGCACTCGTTTTAGATGCAAAGGGAAGAAAAATTAATGGGAATTTTAACTGCATGAATGTATTGGACATCGATAGTAGTGTCGTAAAAAAATACGAAGATGCTGCGGCCTGGAAAGCTAATAATTCCTATACAAGTGAAAAATCCGTTGTTTTATGGCCGAAAATCAAGATTGGAAACTTAATTTTATCTCACAGTGCAGTAATGGCGGCTTCTATGGCCTCTCTAGACGCTTCAAATGAGGATGTCCCATTTGTTTCGCCGTCTAATAAACGTCTTCCGATTTCTGGTACGGTTTTGGCAGATGGTACAGAAGTTTATTTGGAACAAACACAGGCAAATTCCTTAAATGGCTCCGGCATTGTGACCGCAATTAATTGGAATGGGTGGAGATCTTGGGGGAATAATACGGCAGCTTATCCAAATACCACAGATCCGAAGGATCGTTTCATTGCAATCAGAAGGGTGTTTGATTGGTGGGGTAATACATTTATTCAAACCTACTTTGAACGAGTAGATGATCCCCTTAATTTCCGATTGATTGAGAGTGTCGTAGATAGTGAAAATTTAAGGGCAAACGGCTATCAAGCTAAAGGTCAAATCGCAGGTGCTTCTATTGAATTTAGTGAAGAACTTAATCCTCAATCAGATATTTTAGCAGGGAAAATTACGTTTATACAAAAAATCGCTGCCTTTACACCAGCTGAACATATCGTAAATATTTTGGAATTTGATCCAACAAAATTAACTAACTCAATTTTCGGAGGTGAATAACCATGGGAAATCCAATTCCAGAAAAAGTGGTTGCTTATAACGTGTACGATGATACAGAAAAACTAGTAGGGTTAGCCGGTGAGGTTACCCTTCCTAATTTGGAAGCCATGTCTGAAACAATATCAGGTGCTGGTATTCTGGGGGAATACGATAGTGTAAACCCTGGTCACTTTGGTTCATTGACCATCGAGATTGCTTTTCGAACGCTTTTCCAAAAATCATTTTCATTAATGAAAAACAGAGGGAAAACTTTAGTACTACGAGCTGCACAACAAAGTTTTGATGTATCCGATGGAATTCTCCGTCAACGAGGGCTAAAAATCACATTAAAATATACAGCAAAGGGACTTGAACTTGGTAAATTGGCCGCAGGGGCAGCTACTGAATCCAAAAACACGCTGGAAGTTTTATATATTAAGGTTGAAGAAAACGGCAAGACCTTACTCGAATTAGACAAGCTGAATTTCATTTATATCGTAGATGGTGAAGACATTTTGAAAGATATCAAAAAATTAATTTAAGGAGCTGTTTGGGAATGAATGCAGAGAAAACAACGGAAAATAAAAAGGTGGAAAATAACAAAGTCGTAGTTTTTAATAAACCGTATCAATTTGAGGGCAATGAATATAAGGAAATCGATCTATCAAAGCTTGAAGACCTTACAGGAGAAGATCTGTTAGAAGCTGACAAACAATTTGCAGCAAGCGGGCAGTTTGCTGTGGTAACTGAAATGAGCATGGGGTATTGCTTTATCATCGCAGCCCTGACAATTGGACAACCAATCGAGTTTTTTAATAAGTTACCTGCAAAGGAAGTCATGAAGGTTAAAAACCAGGTGATTGGTTTTTTGAACAATTAGGAATCATAGAGCGCAGTAATGGTAAATTCATAAGAAACATAACAGGACGAATGCTGAGGAAATCATGCATTCGTCTTTCTCATGCCACGAATTCGGGTTGGGGGCGTTACATGAGGATGAGTCTGATTGAATTAGGTGAATTCATTGAGGACTTTGAGGAGGCGAGCAAGAAATGAGCAATCAAAAAATGTATGAGATTGCTTTTAGACTTGGCGCTTCCGTAAGTCCTAGTTTGAAAGCGGCAATTGTAAGTACTAATAAACGTCTATCCAGTCTTAATAACAATTCGAAGTTGCTAGAGAAAAGCATGATAGGTGTTTCAAAATCCGTAATCAAGACAGCATCATCAACTGTAAAGATGGCTGTGGCTATGTCTGCGGTAAAGGTTGCTTTAGCAGGCGTGACAGCAGCATCGGCTCCTGTCATAGCAGGTGTTGGCGCTTTAGGTGCTTCATTAGCATCGGCAGGAATGGGAGCTGCTGCATTTGGCGCGGTGGCGGCTTCTGCCATAGGAAAAGTAGTAGAAGCCTCTGGAGAAGTTGAAAAGATCGAGGAGAAAATCGCAAAGGCCGACTCAGCAAAAGAACGTATTGCTGCACAAAAGGAACTAGCTGCCGTTTATGCAGGCATGAGTTCTGAACAAAGAGGTGCCTTAAAAAACTTACAGGGCTTCAAATCTTTTTGGGGTGGGTTTGTTAAAGGTTTTGAAAAACCGATCTTTCAAGCGTTTGGGACATCCTTGCAAATCGCTAAAAATGGTTTAAAACTCCTGGGGCCTACCATTCAAAATGTAGCGGGTGTTGTGGTAGAACTGACAGAGAAATTTAATACGGCACTGAAAGGTTCATCCATGAAGGGCTTTTTTGAGTGGCTATCTACAAACGCTGCGGAAAGCCTCTATAATTTCGCTCATGTAGCCGGAAACGCCTTAAGTGGGACGATGAGTCTATTCCAGGCTTTTGCTCCATTAGGCGCAAGTATGGAAGAAGGATTAGTCGGAATGACTGCAAGGTTTAAGGAATGGGCAGCAGGACTAAGTAATTCTAAGGGTTTTCAAAATTTCATGGAGTACGCAAAAGCCAATGGTCCCGTTCTTTTAGGCGTAGTAGGGAATATCGTAACCGTTATTAAAAACCTTATAGTGGGACTTGCCCCATTAGGATCTAGTGTACTAAAGGTTGTTGAAAGTATTACAGGATTTATTGCTAAGTTAACATCTACACGGACTGATATGGATGCTTTTAAAGCAAAAGCACTCGAAATATTTGGCAAGGTGCAGGAGTTTGTTTTGCCTCTTGTATCTAAGGTAGGTTCCTTTGTTTTGAATACCTTCCGAAAGATTTCATCCTTCTGGAGTGAAAACGGAAGCAGTATCATCTCAGCATTGTCGAAAGTTTTCGGTGTTGCAGGGGCGGTGAAAGACGCTGCTTTAGATATTTATAGCTATATATCAGACCCTGCCAAATTGATGAAGATGATGATGGAAAAGTACGGAGCGGTCATGCCTTCTTTTTCCGGCACATTTGGTGATATTGGAAAAGGCTCCTTTAAGATGATTAAGGACAAGGCGATTGGTTACTTAAAAGAAAAACTATCTGGTATTGGAGGTTCTGGCGGTAACTTTTCAGGAGGAGCAGCTGCACCGGACCAGGTGAAAGCATGGGTTGCTCAAGCATTACGATTGACCGGAACTGACATGTCATGGATGCCCGCGATGCTAGTCAAAGCAAAAAAAGAATCTGGTTATAATCCACGTGCAATAAACTTGTGGGATATCAATGCCAAGCGTGGAATACCGAGTAAAGGGTTAATAAAATAGCCCCTTATATCAGTGATGGTATAAGAAAACCGTGAATATGCTGGAACCCCCTTAGAGCCTTCAATACGAGCGTAAGCCGTAACAATTTGAAGGATTGGGCAATCAGCAGGGATAGCCGAAAACGGAAGCCCTCAACGACTACCAAGCGGCAACTCAATGAGTTGATGGTATAGTCTAGTCCCTTTAAAATATGGCGAAAGTCAGGGTATAAACGTATTCCAAACAATTGATCCAACATTTAACGCTTATAAAATGGCTGGAATGAATGATATTTACAATCCAATCCATAATGCTGTTGCAGCTATTCGATACATTAAAAGCAGATACGGAACTGTATTTAATACACCGGGCATAAAAAGCATGGCCAGAGGCGGTGCATACAAAGGGTATTACAAAGGTGGACAAGTTGATTCTTCACAATGGGCGTGGGTAGGCGAAGATGGTCCCGAACTTATGAAGATGCGTGGCGGATCACGTGTATTCAACAATAAGAAAAGCAATTCGATTCTTTCGAGACTGCTTTCATTTGGCAACTCTGAAGGGCAAACCAATCAACAGAACAATAAGAATAGTGAATCGAACGACCAATTTGTTTTTGCACCGGTCATTCACATAGCAGAACGTGCAGATAAAAAGGAAATCGAGAATTATGTAAAAACAATTCTCGGTGATCAGTACGAAGAGTTCATAAAAATGATGAAGAAATTCAAAAAGGATGAGGACCGTATGTCTTTTAACACGTAGGAGGGGATATTTTGAAGACCTATACCACAATTTCGGGGGATACCTTTGACAAAATCGCCTTCGAACTGTTAGGGAGCGAGTATCTTTTCCCCTTACTCCTTGCCGAGAATCAGCAATATCGTGAAGTCTTGATGTTTTCTGCCGGAGTTGTCTTGAATATTCCGGAAGTGGAAACAGATGACTATGAAAATATCCCAGAGTGGATGACGGATGATTTTGTGGATGAGACAGGGGATTATGCAGAGGAAGAAACTGCTGAAGTGGCCTTGGAAGGGGTGGATTCATAATGGATGGAAGGAGAATATCCACGGATATTTTATATGATAATCAGACCATTTCTGTTGATATTGACCCCTTCATTACGGATGTCTCCTTTTCTGACAACTTCAGTGGTCAGGCCGATACTATTTCTCTATCGATTGGTGATCGGGAACGTAAATGGATGAATACATGGATGCCGAAAAAGGGCGCTTCTTTGGAAGCATCTCTTATTATTTCTTCTGATTGGGGCAGTACCAAATCTTCTAAAAGAAAACTTGGATACTTTGAAATTGATGACATTAATGTGAGTGGCCCACCGAATAAACTGAATATCGGAGGGACTTCCGTTCCTCAATCCAGTTCCCTGAAGGGACAGCGAAAAAATCGATCATGGGAAAAGACCAATTTCAAACATGTAGCGTCTGATATCGCTAAGAGAAATAAAATGAAATTGTACTTTAGCGCAGAGGAAAACCCTAGCTTTGACCGGGTGGACCAGGAATATGAAACAGATTTAGCCTTTTTAATGAAGCTCTGTAATGATGCAGGCTTCGCTTTAAAGGTAGCCAATAAAAGCATTTCCATTTTCGATGAAGTGAAATTCGAAAAGGAAGCGATTGTGGACACCATTAAACGGACAGATTACCGGGTGAAGGATTATTCAGGGAATGACACATTGAGCAGCATCTATAAATCTTGCAAAGTGTCACATACCTATACCGTTACCGAAAAAATTCCTAATTCGAAGAAAGAAAGGAAACGGACAAAAACCATTTCCTATACTTTTACTCCAACAAAACCGCCAAAGTCAGACCGAGTTTTAATAGTAAATGAAGAAGTGAAGTCTACTGCAGCTGCTAAGAATTTAGCGAAGAAGAGATTACGGGCAGAAAATAAAAATGGAACCACTTTTTCCATTAAATTAGCTGGTTTCCATTCTTATTATGCTGGTCAAACGGTAAAACTTGCTGAATTTGGAGGATTTGATGGGAAGTATATTATCTTATCCGTTAATGGTAAGACCGGAAACGGCTCAGAAACCGCCCTGGAGCTAAGAAAATGCCTGGAGGGATATTAATGAAATCAACAAAGGAAATAGCGGCTATAGGCCGTGTATCAGCTGTATATCCAGACAGAATGACTGCTAAGGTATTTCGAGAAGATAAGGAAATCGTAACGGCTGAACTGGCCATATTGGATAGAGGGGACAACTATCTTCCATCTGTAGGGGATCCTGTCTGGTGTCTGTTTTTACCTGTGGGGTCTTCTGCAGGTTGTATATTGGGTGGAATGTAGGTGAAAAAGAATGGGGAAAATCGGAAGCTTTGCAGGTGTAACATTTGAAGTATCTTCTAAAAAGTTACTGACCTTTGACGAGTTTTCAAGGAGTGGCAGTTCACGTTGGGCTACACATGACGTAAATCTAAGGAAACCAATGCCTGAATTCCTAGGTCCAGGACAAGACAGTCTTTCATTAAAAATTAAATTAAGTGCTTATCATGGGATTAGCCCCACCACAGTATTAAATACATTGCGGTCGTTTAAAGATAAAGGTAAATATGGGTCATTTATTATTGGGACAAAACCAATTTCATCTAGCTATTGGTATATTGAAGATATTTCAGAGGGATATACCAATATAGATGGTAAGGGACGGATTTTATCTATAGAAACCACCTTAACCATTAAAGAGTATCCCAAGCCTGTGGTTGTAACGGTAAAGAAGAAACCAAAGCCAAAACCGAAAAAACCGGCTTCTTCAAAAAGGAAAAAGCTTGGAGTCATTACAATAAAAGTTGGCATGTTAAATTGTCGAGCAAAACCATCATTAAAGGGAAGAATACTTAAGGTGCTTAGAAAGAACCAGAAATATACTGTCTATGGAATTAAGAAAACGGACATCCCCTGGTATGATCTTGGCGGCGGCAAATGGACATCAGCTGTTTCTAAATATACAAGTTTGAAGAAAGGGTGATTGAGTATGTATGAAATAATCCCCTTGAAAGTTATCGATTTTGGAGCTACTGGCAACTTAGCCATCTTACAAAATGCGCAATTTGTTCTTTCTACGGTTATAAATACTTGTTTCATGGACCGTGAATTTGGGTGGGAACCCCCTATTGATGATCCAAGCGAACAAGCAAAAGTGCTTATGTCTGCCCAAATTGTTGAAGTCCTAGAAAAAACCATACCTGAAATTTCTATTGAAGAAGTTTCATTTGACGAAGAGTTTGAGACTGGTAAAATATTTCCCCGCGTAAAGGTGGTGATTAATGATGGAAGCCAGATTTAATTTACCAGATATTGAGTTTGTTGAAGTCGATGCCGAAGAATTGGAGAATATGGCTATCTCAAAGTTCGAAGCATTACAAGGGGTAACGTTAACTGAATCCGATCCTCGAAGAAAATTTATTGCTTCGATTGCCTTTATTGGTACGACATTGGCAAATAATATCGACTTTACCGGAAAACAAAATCTTCTGGCCTATTCAACAGACAACTTTTTGGACCATTTAGGGGTAAAGAAAAATGTATTTCGATTGGAGCCGATAGCAGCAACCACCACTTTTCGATTTGAAGTGGAAAGCCCGGTTGACTTCTCGATTCCAAATGGGACCCGTTTCTCTATCAATGAAATCATTTTCTATACAATTGAAGAAAAAGTCGTGAAATCCGGTACTACTATAGTCGACATTCCTGGTGTATGTGAAGAAGTCGGTACAGTGGGAAATGATTTTTCCCCTGGACAAATAGCAGATTTAGTGGATCCTTTACCATGGGTTTCGAGAGCATATAATCTAACGAAAACTGAAGGTGGGGTCGATTGGGAAGATGATGATTCCTACGCAGACCGTATTCGTCGTGCAAATTCACAATATAGTACTGCAGGTCCGGAAGACGCTTACCTATACCATGCGAAATCAGCTAATTCATTAATCATTGACGTTTCCGTTTTTTCGCCTAGCGAGGGAAGAATAATTGTTGTGCCTCTTTTAGAGAATGGGGCAATTCCAGACGATTTGATTATAAATCAGGTATTCGAAAAGCTAAATCATCGTACAGTTAGACCTTTAACTGATCATGTAGTTGTTCAAAAACCGGAAGAAATTTTTTACGACATTGAAGCTACGTATTATGTTTCTTCTGAAAAAGCAAATGTACTACCAGATATACAAAACGCAGTTAATCAAGCGATAGAAGATTATCAAATATGGCAAAAAAGTAAATTGGGTAGAGGAATCGATTCAAGTGAATTAAACGCCAGAATACAGGAAGCAGGGGGGAAAAGAATTTCAATAAACAGTCCCTCTTCTTTTATTCCTCTAACCAAAACGCAAGTTGGAAAAGCAAGGCTGGTCACAGTTACATTTGGGGGAGTTATAAATGATTAAGACCTTAAATAACTTTGAACTTCGAGATTTTATTCCCCCATCTTTAAAAAAGGATACTGAAATAGTGGCTATGGCAGATGCCTTGACGCCCATCTTTCAGATGATTTATGAAAAAACGAAACTAATTAAGCAATTTGAAGGAATCCCCGACAATTTATTGGACTTCATCGCGTATGAAGAAATAGTGGATTTCTATGAAACAACAATGTCGGTGGAAGAAAAAAGAGCATTAATAGATAGAGCACAGATCGTCCATCAATTAAAAGGAACACCAGCAGCCATTGAAGAAGTCGCAGGTATATTCTTCAAAAATGCCAGAGTAAGAGAATGGTTTGAATATGGAGGGGATCCATATTATTTCAGGATTGAAACAGATGAAACCTTTAAAAGTGAAGTAGATATCGCCCGGTTATTTCGCCTTATCGAAACAACCAAAAGAAAGAGCTCTCGTTTAGAGGGGGTTTTGTTTAAAGGGGATGGCGGCTTTCAAATTCAAGCTGTCCGAAACGAAGAAGAAAACAATAATATTCATTTGCAGTTGATTTGTGGTGTGGCAGTGGCTGGCAAATGGCCGACAATATCGACACTTGGCCGGATTGTTGAGAGAGAGGTTCAAGTTAAATCCAGTCCTATAGAAAAAAGCAGCAGTACGTATCCATTTACGGCTGCTATTTATGCTGGAGAAACCATGCCTTTCTCAAAGACACCACCAAATGATTTTACCAGCTATTTTGGAGGTTCATTAGACACTTCTCAGGAAGTCATAAAAGTATCTAGTTCATATCCAGTTATTTCGGAAAGCTTAATGCCGCAACAACTTTTAACGGGATACGAAAAAAAATATGAACAAGAAGGCCGTTATTATGATCAAAACATTGAAGCTTCCTCTCAATTTACTGCATTAACCAAATGGAATTATATCTGTGGGACATTCGTGGCAGGAAAGGGGGTTAACTCTTAATGGCTATCAGTACAACTGGACACACCAAGATGAAGAATTGGTTAAAAGGATTAATTAAAGAAGGTCGCTATATTATAAACGGTTCAACCAAGACAACGCCTATTTTTAGCATAAATGAAAGTGGTGATATTATCACTTTCTATTTGTACTTTAATGATGAAATTAGTGGTTCTATTACAAAGTTTCAATTAGTGGATCAGGATGGCGCTATTTTTGACGATCAACCTGACAACATTTCTAAATCAGGAATCAACGGATTGCTCGTTGCCTTTAAATATACAATCAAAAGAGTGTAAGGGATGTGAGTTAAATGGTTTATGCAAAAACAGAATGGAAAGATCACGTGGTGGATGCGACAACCGGATCCATTATTCAGCAAGGAACACCGGTAAGTGCAACAAATTTAAATAAGATTGAAAAAGGAATAGAAGACGCACACGCCCAGCTGGAAGGAGCAGGACGAGCTACCCAAACCTTACAGCATGGTGTATCTATCTTAAACGGAAATAACACGGCGCCTGTAGACATTCAGATTGAAGGACGGACTCTTGTTTCTTTGGGGAACACTCCATTAGATCCTTTAAAGAATTATGTACTTGCTGATAAAAGAACAAAGCTTAAATTTACGAATAATACTTATCAAGGTGTATCCAAGTTCACTGGAGAAAACGGAAAACCTCAAATCACTCGCATTGCGAATTTCGAGGGCAAAGTTAGCGGCAGTACGTTAGAGAATCCACATATCATGAAAAGGACTCAATATGGAGCCACCGGAAATGAAAACGTGCTTCTATCGCCTTCAAGCTTCCCTTTGGAAAGCGACGGAAATATTTATGGTTATGTAACAAAATTAGATGGGGGATTAACAGCCCTTAGTAATTCAAAGAATGGGAATATAGCGCAGCACCTTTTTTCATTCGACCTTATAGCCGAAGTTGAGAGACAAATAGGCCGTATACCGCGCCAAGACGTTGCGGGCAAAGTGCAGTGGTTAAAGGATAACCTTTCAGGACTTACTTTCAATTGGTACGGTCTAGGAAATGGCGTTGGAGGCAATAGATCAAATATCGCAATATGGCGTGTAGATACGCAAGTGTGGGATTCAATTACCACTAACACAAATAGCTCAGTAGGAAAACTATTTATAAACAGCACACAGTTTACTTTGCGGGTAGACCCTAACGGTTTCATACACTTCATAGCATATGCCGAAGCTTCTGACGGGGTAACACCTTCTATAATCAATACCGACTATGCAGAACTGGAAATTGGACTGAAACAAGGGGCAGTATTATTTGATCCATGTATTCCTTTGTACGAAGTTCCTGCCGATGAATACACGAAAATTTTGGTGGACTGGAACGATACGGAAGTAATTAACCGTTATCCAAAAGTCCAGGGTGTACAGCATTTACAGAACCCAGTAATTATGGCAGAGGGTGAAAATATGGCCCCTCCCTTTAATGAATGGACGATTCATGCAAATGCTAAAGCTATCTCTCCGTATGAGTTAGAATTAAACTCTACAGGAAGCAACCAGAGTTCCATGGCTTCAAAATTCCCTATAGTTGCGGAACAATCTTATATTGCATATATGGATGAAGTGGCGAACGGTGGATTCTATGTGGAATACTTCGATGCTAATAATGCATATATTTCCGGTGTTTATGATAGAACACAACCAACGATTTTAAAACCGCCAGTGAATGCAAAAATGATGACATTAGGTGTTCGGAATACGGGTGGATTTATTGGTAAAGTAACATTTAAAAACTTGATGTTAACGGTTGGAACCGTAAAGAAACCATTTGTTCCGAGAAACCCTTCATACTTGTATGCACAGACTAAGTTAGGGCAGATTGGTACAGCAAAAGATCGTTTATATAAGGACGGTCAGGATTGGAAGTTGAGAAAAGAGATTGAGAAGGACGTCATTTTAGACGGATCCTTGAACTGGTTATTTACTAATGATTATCCCGGATTTAAACAAGTCGGTTGTGGGAATGTGTTTGGGAATGCGAATACAATTGCCGCCACTCATATATTAAATAAGTTTGATGGGAAATCGTTAAGACATGTATCGCCATCTTATATCTATGATGTGGCTGATAAGTTCAATATTGCCAATGATAATAAGTTATATATATCACTTTCTGATACAGAAACAGGTTGGGGAGAAACATATACACCGATAGCTGACGAAATCAAAGCGTACTTTAATGGATGGCAAGCGAAGACCATAGACGGAACAGGAAAACCGACAGCTTGGAAGTCACTAGTTGATGGAGCAGATGCACCGACACAAACCCTTGCTTATGTATCAGCAAATAAAGTGCCAAACTTTACACCTTATAAACTTAGCTATATATTAGCTTCACCTGTAATGGAAAACGCCAATGATAAAGTCGAAGGCGATATTTCAGTTAATGGATTAACACAAATCGAAGTTGGGTCCGGGATTATTGTGCGGGAGAAGGTTACACCATCTTTAAATGGCGCAACTAACACTCGTTACTATATAAATGATGTTGTATATGGTTCGAAATTATCTAAATCCCCTGTTAACAAAATACTTGCAGTATATAAAAATTCAATTCCAGATAATAAATGGGTTTCTCTATATGATAATAATGCCTACGGGAAACATCGATTATATATAGAAAAAGCAGACTACGACCCAACAGCTGAATACACCGTAACATACCAGGTTTATGATCGTGAAAAATACACTGTAAACGTGGTAAATGCCCTAGCCTCATTTGCCAATAACATTCGTGGGGCGTTGGAAGATACAGTGAAAAAAGTTGAGGATACCGCAACAAACGTTAGTATTAACGCCATGTTATTATATGACGTTTTAAAAAGATTGAAAGCTGGTGGCCTGTAATGGATGAATTATTAGATAGAGTTTTGGTAGCAGTCGGAAAGACTCGTGAGGAATATGATCGTGAAGTCGAGGAACAAAAAGGTAAATCCCTAATCAATCAAGACGTTTCTTCCCTTGCTGAAGTAACGGCTTTTTTAATTGTCAATACGGAAACAATGGCCCAGGTTAATGCGGAATTAATGAAAAAGGTTTTCGAAATGGAACAAAGAATTGAAGAATTGGAGGGAAACGTAAATGCCTAATTTTTATATTACTGCAGTTAGATACGGACTTTTATCCATCGAAAAGGTTCCTTCAAGTTATCAGAGCGAAGTTCGAGAAGCTTTGGGATTATCAGAAGAAGTAACAGAGGAATTCTAAGCCCCTACCGAGTAGTAGTAAACCGGAAAAGTCAATCGTTACGCGGGTTACTTATAAGCATTCGTGAAGGGGGGCTTTTAATTTCATTGAATTTTAATTGGAAATATTGGACAATGTTACAGTAGGCGTTTGTATTGACAATTATTATTCGGAAATGTAGGTGAATGTCAAAATGGAGTTATACGTAAAAGAAGTAATTGATTCCGCGATTAAGGCTGTGTGGAAAAAAGATATTCAAAAGGATTATAATGATAAATTTTTACTCAAAGAAGATACTTTGAAAAACTCATTCTATTATCATTTGAGAATGAGGCTAGGAGAAAGATTTTTAATAGATAATAATATAAGAATTTATACCGAATTTAAATTTCTAGAAGAAAGAATTGACTTAGTAGTCGTGGAAGTCGATCCCAATAAAACATCCCTTGTACAATTAAGTGATTGTGTAAAAAAGATAATATCTGTGATTGAAATGAAGTATAAAAGCAAGGAAGTAAGTGAGTTTTGTTTTGATAAAGATATTATTAAGATCATGAAATATAAAGATGTTATGGACAATGAGACCATGTTTTACACGGCATTTTTAAGAGAAAAGTCATTTAAACCTGAAGAAGTTACTCATTGGCTACCTGATGAAGATGTTGAAAAAGCTAAAGGGAGAGTAACAGAGCTATATTCATATATAAACAGTGAACTTAACGATATGGAATGGCTTATTAAGGTACACTAATTATAAATAAAAACAAAATCCTAGTCGCCTATGGCGGCTTTTTATTATGCATAAAAACATCCTAGACATACAGAGAGATAGAGAGAATTTTATGTTAAAGGGGGAAGTGGCCATTGGAGGAGATTGGAGTGGACATATGGAAGCAAACCATCCAAAAAGACATCGAAGAACTAAAAAAAGATAATAAAGAATCCAAAGAAAAGATAGTTGAATTAAAAAGGGTTACGGATTTTCACGAAAGAGACATCAAGGACATTAAGGACACTTTGAAGGAAATTAATGAAGATACCAAATGGCTAAAGCGAACTATTACAAACGCTATCGTTACAGCAACTATATCCGCGGTTATTGGCGGTGTAATAGCGATCGTCTTCACTGTTTGGAAAGGATAAGGAGGAATATAGAATGGATATAGCAAAACAATATGTAGCAATGATAGGCGGTGCACTTGGTGCACTGCTTTTGTTTTTTCAATCAATTGGTTTTCAGGTTGAATGGTTCAATGAAAATACGATTAATACATTTATTAATTTTTTAACAGCGGCCATTCCCCTTGGGTTTGTTTTGTATGGAGTATATAAGAATCAATATGTGTTATCAAAGAAATCACAGAAACAAGAAGAAGTCTTGAAAAAGAATGGATTAAAATAAGCTGCCCATTGGGTGGCTTTTTATTTTGGATTTTAATTAGAAGGAGACGATGAAAAATGAATTTTACTAAACTTCATCAATTGGTTGATAAAAGAGGTAAATTAAAATCAAAAGGCACTTATTCAAAGCGAACCAAATCAATTACTCACCGTGTATGGCATCATTCATTAACAAATAAGGATTTGGCTGGATCTGATGCTGAAAGCTTCGCGGATTACCATGTAAATACACTCGGTTGGCCTGGATGTGGCTATGCGTTTGTTATTGAGCCTAAGAATCTAATTAATACTCCGAATGGTAAAAGGGCGAGGATTGTATATGCCAATGATATTAACCGTCGGACCTACCATGTAGGGAATAGCAATCAATTCTCCCTTGGTATCTGCGTTGCTGGTGATTATCGCTATGACACGATGGATGATGCTACTCTTGCAAGTATTGCAGATCTACACGCTGCACTTGTTATAGATGGGATAGGTAAGTATGACAAAGCCCATAATGAAATGCCAGGTTATAGCTGGAAAGCTTGTTGTCAGTATAACTACAGAGATGCTTTTGACTGGAAAGGCTCAAAAAATCCAGCCAAACCAACTCCGGCACCTGATGTTTATACTATCCAAGAAGGGGACACTTTATGGAGCATTGCACATAAGGATGGAACTGGCGGCGTGCAAGTTGAAGATTTAATTAAAGCGAATCCTGGTATAGATCCAACTAAACTAAAAATTGGTCAGAAAATCAACTTCGGAAATGCTAAGGAGGTTATTGTAGAACCCGAAAAAAATGAGGAAGACAAAACTTCGAACAGTGGAGATGAAACAATCAGATCCATTCAAAAAATCTTAAATAGCCGTTTTAAAGCTGGTCTTATTGTTGATGGATTTAATGGCCTTAAAACCAAATCAGCACTTATCAAAGCACTACAAACTGAACTTAATAAACAATTTAATAAAAAGTTAGTTGTGGATGGAAAGTGGGGAGTTAAAACTAAGGCTGCCATCGTCACAGTCGAAAAAGGTGCAAAAGGCAATCTTACATGGATTCTACAGGCAGCACTTTATTTGGAAGGATATAACCCTGGATCACTTGATTCTATCTTCGGAAAAGATACTGAATCAGCATTATCTAAATTCCAGAAAGCTAATAAGATAACTGTAGATAAGAAAGCAGGTAAAGCTACTTTCACTAAATTGTTTGCAGCATAATCAATAGCCCTTACTCGTATTGAGTAGGGGCTCTTTTTTTTGTTGAAGCTCTGTAAAAGGTGTTGTTGAATTTCTTAATGAACTAAAGGGGCAGGATAGTTCAATACAGTGTCTTTAATAAAAGAAGATTCTTCAAAAGTGAAGAATCCCCCTAAATGTTATTACTCGATGCGAAGGGCTTGAATGTCTCGGCAGTCAACAAAAATGACAGTACCAGGTTCTGTCTCTTCGTCTCTGAATCGGGCACAACAAGTATTGTTGTCAAAGGCACGGAAGATAACATCTTCAAGAACTGTGCCTCCAGATAAAAAAACGTCTACTTCTGTACCAGGACGCAAACGGCGTAAAGTATTACATACACATCCATTGCACCTGTTTCTACGAGATGAACTGGATTGACGACTCGATGAATTTCGACTTGACATCATTACATCCCCCTTTCAATAGCTTGTCTTACTTTAATAACATATGAAAGGGAAAACAATCAGGAGTGGACAAAGTGATGGATTGGTTGGCACATTTTCGAGCTAATTTGTCTTGTTTTTTTGCTCCTTGGGCTACGAGGGACAGACAAGACACACTACCATGAAAATTAAACACTAATAATCAGGAAAAAGACCATATTAAATAAAACGCAAGCTTCAATTTTTTGAGTTAGCTTAAGAACGGAGCTGTCTTTAAGACAGCTTTTTCTTATGGCACTAACGGGGCAGTTTAGCTGAAGAAGGATTGGTATAAAATTTATTAAGTTGGATTGTTTATTGGTCATCTAGATTGATATTAAAGGTTTTTTATCTTTCACTTAAAATAATTTAATACAAAAGAGAAAAAGACTATGAGCAAAATTATGAGCATTTTCATGATCAGAGTAAGGAACTTTTCCTTACCCTGATCCATATTAAAAGTTTTTTGTAAGGACTTAACTAAAATGTGTCCATGAAACTATACTAACTCCATTATGTTGATCGAGTATCATATGAAAAAATCGAGTGCATGACTTATACTCAAATACATTTACTCTAAATAAATTCACTTCTTTTTATCGGATCTACATTCCCAAGCTGAAAAACAGATGGTCCATACCAAGGGTTACTCTGGGCATTGATGTCTCTCCACCAAAAGCAAACTTCACCATTTATTAATTTGCATACTACCCCAAATTCACCTGAATGAGTTTCAAATAATATAGGAATTCCCGTAACATCTCTAGCGAATGTCTCAGATTTATACCATTTCCCCCCCGGGTGTTGCCAATAGTGGGTTAAAGTAGAACCTGAGCGAACGATAAGCTCTAAACCAAATTTACCTTTTATCGGAAGTGAAATAGAATAATTATTTGGATTGTCTTCATACCATGGATATTCCTTGTTTGTATACAGTTCTGAATTATGGCCCTTTTCAATATGTTGGATTAATCTCCTGACAGGATCAGCTTTGTCTCGAATAATGGGATGACATAGATAACCGCTATTGTTAGTAAGGTAGTATATCATTTCATCCATTGTAAAGTAAGGACGATAACGTATCATCTTTGAGTCCAAAGAGTTTGGATATTTTTTTTGCCTGAATCCAAGTTCCTTTGCCATGTTTACAAAGAAAATCTCATCCATCCCCCAGGAAGTGGTTTCTATTAAAGCTTTTCTTAACTTTCCCTTCCTTTCTGGTTCAAGTAATGCTTTAACAATAGGCCTCGAAATTACCTGTCCAACATTGAAAACTCCATACAAAGGATCTATATTAAATAATTTCTTCCATCTATTAACGTCTTTCTTAAGTTCCCTTCCAATATACCAATCTTTACTTGGAATCCTAAAGTTCACCCCCATGTAATCCGTATCTTTCATTTCATTTTGAATAAATTCTTCATATCCTTTTTTGATAAACAAAGCATCTGAGTCAATATTAATAAAATATTCATACTGAATCCCTAATTGTTCCAACCATTCCATTGTGTCAAGAAAATAAATGGTAGTATGCCCATACTTTAATTTACGACTAGAGGGGCAAACAGGAACACCTAGACCTTCACAAAGCGCCCTATCAAATCCCCCGTTGTATAAGACGATTGCACTGTTAGGGCAAAAATAACGGACATTATTAATTAGTTGCTTGACTAACTCTCTATTTTCATGAACAAGGATGGCAAAACAAACTTTACTTTTAGGTGATCTCATATATGCATTTTCATTGCTGTTTAAAATCTCAATATTATTAATTTGTATCTTTTCTATATTATTCTTCCGTTCAGAAATAAGATTGGTCATTACCTTCTTATTTCCACTTGCGCGTTTATAAAGGCTGAGAAGTTCTAGATTCTCTTTACCATTTGGATTTGTTCCGTAGTTTGAAACAGGATGCCATACGTGATAAATTTCTCCTGTAATATTCGCTAATTTACCACAAAGTGTCTGGACAGAAAGTGAAAAAGCATCATCTTCGCCTCCCCAGCCACTAAACCGTTCATCAAACCCTCCGACTGCCTCAAAGTTCACTTTGGGTATGACAATAAGTTTTCCCGCAAATCCTGTGTAAATCCAATTTGCTTTGGTACATTCATCAGATTTAACATCAATAGGCCACTTTGGTTCTGTTTTAAGTAGTCTTTCTGTTCCTGACCTTTCAATATCATAAATTTCAGTAAAAGGAACTACCCATGCTGCTTCATTAAGTACCTCTATCGCTTTAACAATAAGTTTAGGGTCATAAACGATATCCGCATCAGCAATTACAAAAATTTCTCTTGTTGCTTTTTTAGCTGCTAAGTTTACAGCCTTGGATTTATTAATTTTATCGTTATCGATTATACCCAAGCATAATTCAGCTTCGGGCATGCTACGTTCATAATACTGTTTAATCCATTTAAATGCTTCCGCTCTTGGGCCATTGTCTGTTTGGAAAGGTATTATTATTGAAACCTTTTCTAACAAAATTCTCCTCACCTACCTTGTTATTAATAAAAAGATGAATCCAAGTGTTGAAGATACTATACGTAATTTGAAGAAAGTTTGACACAACTTTAAATCATCCCTTTCTAAATAGTTTACTGTTCCCCATTAAATCCCCATGTATAGTGGGAAATAATATTAAATCCAATTCCTCTATATATAAAATTTTTTTCACAAAATTGATTGATTTGCCCCTTTCAAATCAACAATCGTTCGCATTTTATAAAGTAATGTACTGATGCATGATTTGAGATGGGTTTACAGTTTCTGAGTGCGGGTGGTGCAATTTCTGATTTGGAGAGATGAAATGTGAAACTAGGTATCATGTGCGGAATCCCATTAAGTGGTAAATCAACATATGCTAAAGTTCTACAGAGCCACGGATGGGTACGTGTATCCATTGATGACCTCAGGCTTTCTTTACATGGTCAAATTTATAAAGCTGAGGCTGAGCCACAAGTGTGGAAAATAGCTGAACTTATGGTCAGGTCGTTGCTAAAAAGTGGTCATAAAGTAATTGTAGATACCACAAACAGAACAAGAAAGCGTCGTAAACAATGGAGACGTGTAGCTAAAGAATTTGGGCTAACGTTAGAAATTTACCAAGTGGATACAGATTATGAAACATGTAAAGCAAGGAACAAAGATCTAATGCGACTACCTCAAGATGTATTAAAACAAATTCATAAAGAATACCAAAAACCGACATCGGATGAGGGAACTATTATTATGGTAAATTAGGAATCGTATTCAATATAAATAGAGGTGATAATTCCTCGAACCTACTTAATATTTTTATAAAAACCATGGTGTATAGGGTAATGATAGGAGGAATGTAAGTGAAAAAGTATATTTCTTTTGATGTCGGCGGGACAAAAGTAAAACACGGACTCTTATTAGAGGACGGAACTATTCTTTCACAAGGCAGTTACAGTACCCCGTGTACAAATCTAGATAAATTTATAATAAAAATGGTAGAAACAATTAATATGTACTTAAGAAATAATCATGTGTTGGGTGTAGCTATAAGTTTACCAGGCTTTATTAACCCGTATACAGGTTACTCAGAACAAGGAGGTGCTGTTACCGCGTTAATTAATCAGAATTTAAAGAATTTATTAGAAGCAAAAGTTCCTCTACGGGTTGAAATTGAAAATGATGGAAACTGCGCTGCTATAGCAGAAAAAACAAGTGGGAATGCCCAAAATTGTACCGATTTTATATGTGTCACAATTGGCACTGGAATCGGAGGGGGGATTTTTGTTGACGGTAAACTTTTACATGGTCACAGATTTAGAGGCGGTGAATTTGGTTTTATGATTACTCAAGCAAATGGGGGAAATGTCGGTGATATTTGGCACTCCTCAGGTTCAACTTCCGCCTTAATTAGGAGCTATAATAAACTTAAGGGAATAAGTGAAAATGAAAAAGTTAAAGGAGAGACCGTTTTTTCAGAGGCTACTAAAAGTAAATCGGTAAAAAAACTTATTGACGAATGGGCTAGAAATATTAGTTATGGAATTTTCAACCTAGCAGCAACTTTAAACCCACAAAAAATTTTAATTAGTGGCGGAGTATCCTCCCAACAGGATTTGTTATCTACTATTAAAAAACAACTAGATGAGCTCCCTTGGTGGAATGATATTAAGATTCCTGTTGAACTATGTAAACATCGAAATAACGCAGGAATGATTGGGGCAATGTATCATTTAATTCAAAAACAAAGATTATAAAAACTTATTATTTAAGTTGCGGTTCACCTTAATGGATGTAACCGAAAACAATAAATAAAGGCTTTGAATACTGGCATCCCTCTAGGATTTCTCCATCTATCGTCTGTCAGCAACCGGACTCCCATGGTACTTACCCGGGTTGGACTTTCACCAATTAGCAATCAACTATTCAGTTGAATAAGAAAAGCGATGCCCTATATATCAGCATCGCTCCTTTAAGATGTAGAGTCGGCCTATATGAAATTTGTAATCTAATCGGTCAGCATACATAAATAGAAAATGTGCAGAAAGAAGAATATCAAATTCTCCATCCTTAAACGGTAAGGAAGGGAAAGTAACGGGAATGTATCGGTCACTCGATTCCCTCATATCCCTAACACAATCGTTTAAAGCACTTAAACGATTTTTTCTAAGACCTTCTATATCTTTGAAATTCCCAAATATAATTACTTTTTGCATTTTGCATATGCTCCATAGCGTGTTCAATATCCTGAAGAACTTTATTTTTAGGTCTTCACCCGAATGATAATACGCAATATCACAAGCTGTTGCATCTAAACCTGATTTGTTACCAGTAGCAGTAAAAGAACAAGCCCCTGCTGGACAATCCAGTATTTTTTTCCCTTCAGTTCTTCTACCGAAAGTGAAAACATATCCAGATACTCTTCAAAGGTTCTTTCAATAAAAATAATTCTTTCTAAATCTAACTTTGTACTTTACTCAACTAAACTCGCCTCTTATAAAAAGAATTAAATTTATATTATCAAAACCTATTGGAAAAATTAACCTTTACTATTTTTATTGTTCAACTATTCTGCCCTGTTAGTTCCATAAGAATAAAATTTTCTGGGCGGGTAAAAACCTTTTATGAGATTAATTAAGGTTGTCCATAAAATCCGCATCAAAGTAAAGATTATTCATAAGATTGTTTACAATCCCATTGAAATAAGCAAATGGTCCTTTATGCATGTTAACTCCACTTTTAACCTTCATAGCAAATTCATTGAATGCTTTGGTGCCTATTTCTAATTCTTGTTTACCTGTGAATGCCCGTTTGTTAGTAGAATAATCAACCACTCTATTACACTGCTTAATAACCTTCCAGAATTCCTGTATAGTTTCAGCTTTTTCGTAGAATGACCCTACTAGGTTACTAAATACACCTGGAACCCAATGAGCAACAAAATTCGCTTGTTTTAAAGAGTTTTCTAGAGAATTATCCACATGAGAGAATTGAGCAACGGCTTTACGTTTATTGTTTTTAATATTTTGTTTTAAGAAAAATGTAGTTGTTTTAATGGCCGGACACTTCTTGGACAATTTCACAGGGGTCTTGCCGGACATTTTATCTTTCACAGGGTTGATGATAATAGCGTTGGCTGTTTGCATCATATCTTTTTTTCTTTTCATAGGTACCTGGCGGATCATGCCAAGGTCTTCAAGTTTTTTCATTAAACGTTGAACGGTTTTATAAGAAATTTCAAGCTTAGCTGCAATGGTATTTTTACACATATAGCTCACACCGATTTGCTTGCAGCTGTGACGCTTTAATAGTTCCAGTAAGGTAATAAGTCTTGATTGTACATCTGTACGTTTTATATCCACACGAATGATGTCTCTGTATACTCGTACTGTTTTATTTAATTCTTCAATATCTGTGAAAGAAGATAAATTGTTATATGATTCATCATTTGCGATTACGTCAATACGTTTCTTCATACTAAATCTGCTCCCTTTTAAATAAGAAAAGCAACGGTTCGCTTGAATCAAGACAAACCATTGCTAACCATCCGCATCTGTAATAAAATGCATGTGAAGGGTACAGCAGGAGTTTGCCTAGTCTAGTTAGGCGAATGGTTCAAAAAGTGTTACCAGCACTTTCTGAACACGTTGTGCTCTTCTTTTTTTTGGTTTGCATTTTTTTAGTATTCAGAACGGGCTACCTGCGGGGCAGGGAAGACGGAAGTGTTATTTCCAGCAATTGAGGCAGCCTTGCTTGCCGGGAAAAGGATTTGTTTGGCAACACCGCGTACCGATGTCGTTCTCGAACTCTCCCCAAGGTTAAAAAAAGCTTTTCCTGCCATTGAAGTCACGACCCTCCATGCCGGCAGTGAAGATCGGCATGGTTTTTCGCCACTGACCGTTTCCACGACCCATCAGCTTTTCCGTTTTATTGAAGCTTTCGATGTCATCATCGTTGATGAAGTCGATGCGTTTCCCTACTCAATGGATGATTCGCTGCATTATGCGGTTAATAAATCGAAAAAGGTATCCGCGGCAACCATCTACTTGAGCGCCACACCTTCGAAGAGCATGCAGCGGCTATACCGAAGCGGCAAATTGAAAGCCTTCATAATCCCGGCCCGTTATCATCGCCAGCCTATCCCCGTCCCTGAAATGAAGTGGAGCGGCAATTGGCAAAAACTATTTCTTCAACAAAGGATTCCCTCCAAAATCAACGCATGGGTAAGTGAACGACTTAACCAGAATATCCCCTTCCTATTGTTTTTTCCAAGCATCAGAGTGATGGAGCAAGTCCTTCCGCTGTTTCAAAGGCTGTCTCCTGAATTATCGATTGTCCACTCCAGGCACCCTGATCGAAAGGAAAAAGTAATGGCCTTAAGGAATGGACTCGTTCCGGGATTACTGACCACGACCATCCTTGAACGGGGCGTTACAATCGAGCGGCTGGAAGTGGCCGTGATCGGTGCTGAACATGAAGTGTTTTCTGATAGTGCTCTCGTTCAGATAGCCGGCAGGGTAGGGAGAAGCTTTGCGAACCCTTCCGGGACAGTCACCTTTTTTCATTACGGTAAAAGTGAATCGATGGCCAAGGCGGTCCACCATATACAAATGATGAATAAAAATGCCATGAAAAGGGGGCTGCTGGATGAATAGATGTCTAGTTTGTGATGAAGGAATGAAGCAAGCTTTGACATGGAGGAGCCTGCTTAAGCAGGCCGAGGCAAGGGTAATCTGTGAAGGATGTGAGGGGAAACTTAATAAGATAACAGGAGAAACATGTTCAATGTGCTCAAGGGAGCTGGGAAGGGATCATATGACCGGTGACCTCTGTCTCGATTGTTCAAGATGGGAAAGAAATAGCGAATGGAGCGGCTATTTGACGAAGAACATATCGCTATTTCACTATAATGAATACTTAAAAGACATGATTGCTAAATATAAGTACCGTGGTGATTATGCATTAGCTGAGGTTTTCGTCCCTTTTTTGAAAGAAAGGTTAAAGGACATGGAATTTGACCTGGTAACGGTCATCCCGCTTAGTCATGAACGGCTTAAGGAGCGGGGATTCAACCAGGGACAGGCTTTGGCAGATCTAGTTGGACTTCAGACGGTTGAGATCTTGACAAGAATCCATACCGAAAAACAATCAAAAAAATCACGTCAAGAGAGAATGTCATTACCGCAGGTTTTTCAGGTCATGCAATCAGATTTGCTGGAGCATAAATCCATTTTGATCATCGATGACATTTACACGACAGGCACAACTCTCAGGCATGCAGCAAAGGCATTGATAATGGCTGGGGCCAAAGAAGTATCATCGATCACCCTGGCTAGGTGAAAAAGCTTATTTTAATAAAACTTCCTAAAGTATCGCCGGGATTATTCGATATATACAGTACTGAAGAATAATCGCTGTGATGGTGAAGGAGGGGCCTCAATGGAAGTATTCAACTGTCCAAGCTGTAATTCGTTATTCGTTATGACGAAATTCCGTGATGTGTGTGATGCCTGTTATAAAGAAGAAGAAGCCCAATATGATAAAGTGTATGCTTATATTCGCAAGAAAATAAATAGAACGGCGTCCATGATGCAGGTGGTTAAGGAAACCGGCGTTGAAGAAACGTTAATTATTAAATTTGTGAGAACAGGAAAGCTGAGAATTTCGCAGTTTCCCAATCTCGGAATTCCATGTGAAAAGTGTGGCGCCAACATCAATAGCGGACGGCTATGCGGCAAATGCAGCGATTCACTGCGTACGGATTTGCAGGCGTTTGAAAATGAGGAAAAGCGCCTGACTGAAATTAAAGGAAATGATAAAAAAAATACGTACTACATGAAGGATGATCAATAAAGATAAATCATGGTAACATGATGTCGTTTTTGTTAAAATATTCGATATTGAGAACAATATTCGACAATGGGTGTCGAAGGAAAGATTACAGCAAACAATTAAAGAAATCCGTTCCTTGTCGATAATAACGATAGGGAGAATAACACAGTCCAGAGCCATTTTCATGTGTTAAGGAATCGAAATATAATGGGATTTATAAAATCGACCGAAGGAGAGGATCTGGAATATGAAAATCAATAACGTCGGTATGACAGGTGTTAACCCTTATAATCTTCAAGCCAATAAAACGGGGAATATCAAAGAATCCAAGGTGAAATCCTCGGATAAAGTTGAAATTTCTTCAGCGGCAAAAGAAATGCAGCAATCATCTCCGATTCTTGCTGCAAGACAAGCAAAAGTGGATGAACTGAAAATCCAGGTTGAAAAAGGAAATTATAAATTGAATGCACAAGCAACGGCTAAGGGTCTCATCGATTTTTACCGAAAATGAATTTTCCATGAAAAAGAAGCTTGAATGAAGTGGACGGAGCCAGTTTCCGTCCTTCATTTATGAGCGGAGGAGGCAGCGAAATGACTGCACGGAACATCATCGGATCGCTTGAAAAATTGATCAAGCTTCATAAAAGCTTCAATCAATTGGCGATAAGAAAAACGGCCATTTTGAAAGCGAATGATACCGAGGCGATTAGTGCCCTGCTGATTTCGGAACAAAAGCATATTAAAGCGATCAGTCAGGCGGATAAGGAAAGAGAAAGGGCAGTCGAGGAATTTCTTGGAGCCAATGGAACGGCGGGACAGCCTGCCTCCATCCATACCGTGACGGAACTGACAGGACCAGAAGAAACGGAAGTCCTTCAAATGCTAAAGGCGGCATTGATCGATGAAGTGGCAAAGCTGAAGGAGCGGAACGGTTTAAATCAACAATTGATCTATCAGTCCCTTCAATTCATCAATGTCTCTTTGGATATGCTGAGACCTCAGCACCAGAACCTGAATTATGGGAATTCGGTTGGGAAAACGACGAAAATCGGCATGGGAATGTTTGATTCCAAAGCATAAAAAGCAGAAAAAAGATGGAGGTGCGAGCAAATGATTTCAACCTTTATGGGTCTTGAGACCGCCAAACGCGGGTTATCCACCTCTCAAGGGGCCTTGTATACAACAGGAAATAATGTGGCCAATGCCAATACATTAGGATATTCAAGGCAGCGGGTCAATCTGATCCAGACGTCGGGCTTTCCTACTGTTGGTTTGAATAGCCCGCGCGTTGCCGGCCAAATCGGGACAGGGGTGGCAGCTGAAACGGTTCAACGGATCCGCGACAGTTTCCTGGACGCACAATACAGGACACAAAGTAATAAAATCGGTTATTACGGGGCCATGAGCGAATCCCTTACGAAAATGGAAGGCGTCATGAACGAACCGACCGACAGCGGATTGGCCGCCACGATGGAGAAGTTCTGGAATTCGCTGCAGGGGCTGACGGCGAATACGGAAAACTCCGGGGCGCGTGAAGTCGTTGCCTCGACGGGCGTCATGGTCGCGGATACCCTAAACTACTACTATAACTCGCTAACGAACGTTCAAACGGATATCGGCAATCAGATAAACGTCAAAGCGAACGAAATCAATACGCTCATCAGCAGTATTGATCAGCTTAACCAACAGATCAGCAAAGTGGAGCCGCATGGCTATATCCCCAATGACCTTTATGATAAACGTGATGTGCTCGTGGACAATCTTTCACAGCTTGTCAGCATTAAAGTGAATAACGTCATTCCGACGGATTACGGCAGAGCCAGCGATGTGGCCACAGGTCTATACAATATCGAGTTGATGCAAGAAGACGGTTCGTCTTTTGTGCCGCCCATCAATCTAGTCAGTGTTAACCAAACCGGGATGGTGGGAACTTCGAAAGTTGAAGTTAGCCATGATAAAACGACAGGTATGGTGGACGGATTGAAGTTCGGTTCGAAAACACTGACGGATTACAATTTCTCGGGGGAACTGTCCGGCTTGATCAAAAGCTTCGGCTATAAGAAGGCTGATGGCACGACCGGCGGCGCTTATCCTGATATGCTGAAAAAGCTCGATAATATGACGGCGGCTTTCGTGAATGAGTTCAATGCGATCCATAAACAAGGGTATTCCTTAGGTGATGGCAACACTTCAACTTTGAACTTCTTTGAACTTGAAACTGGTAAGAGTGCTGCCCAAAGCATCAAGGTGAATGGTGAAATCGTGAAGGATCCCACAAAAATTGCCGCAGGCGGTAAAAGCGGAGGGGCATCCGGGGATAATGAAAATGCCAAACTCCTGGCTGACCTTAAAAAGAAAGCGTTCAGTGAGTACTCGACTAAAGACCAAAACTCCGATGAATTGACGGGAAGCTTCGACACCTATTATTCGGGTATCATCGGAAAGCTTGGTGTGGATTCCCAAAGCGCCCAAAAGAACCTTTCCAACTCTGTCGTCCTTGCTGCTTCAGTCAATCAAAATAGGGAGTCGGTCAGTTCCGTATCCCTTGATGAAGAAATGACCGACATGATCAAATTCCAGCAGGCATACAACGCATCTGCAAGAATGATGACGATGATGGATGAAATGCTCGACAAAATCATAAACGGAATGGGTACAGTAGGCCGATGATAGGAGGAGACGAATATGCGGGTAACGCAATCGATGCTAACCAATAATATGCTGAGCAATTTAAGCAGCAGTTACGAAAAGATGTCCAAGCTGCAAGAACAGGTTTCCTCTCAAAAGAAGTTCTCCAAGCCATCCGATAACCCAGTTGCGGCCATGATGGGCATGGGGTACAGGACAAACCTCAATCAAATAGGGCAGTATCAAAGTAACATTGCCGAGGCGACCAATTGGATTGACAGCACGGATGATGCCATTTCGGAAAGTGTTTCCGCCATGCAGCGGATTCGGGAATTAACCGTTCAAGGCAGCAATGGCACGTATGAAGGGGAACAACTGAAAACCATTACAGAAGAAATCAAGCAATTAAAAGAACATCTCATAACTCTTGGCGACACACAAATAGGCGGGAAATATATTTTCAACGGTCAGGATACGAATGTGAGGCCATCTTCCGTTAAAGATGGGAATGGAAATACGGTGTATGGCACAGGCGACATAAGCCTTGAAGTGTTTTCCGGGATTTCCCTTAAAATCAATACGGACGGTTCCAAGATTTTTGGGGATGCACTTGCTGCCGGCGGAAGCATCGACAAAACAATCGAAGCACTGGAAAACGGCGGTGACGTGAGCGGCACACTGGAAGGACTTGACGCAACGATAAATACGTTTTTAGGCATGCAGGCACAGGTTGGCGCAAGGCAAAATCGGATTGAGCTGATGACGGACCGTCTCAAGCAGCAGGAGGTTTTTGCCACTGAAATCCTTTCGAAAAATGAGGATGTCGATATCGAAAAGGCGATCATGGATTTGACGACCCAGGAAAGTGTCCATAGTGCGGCATTAAGTATCGGCGCAAAAATCATGCAGCCGAGTTTATTGGATTTTCTTCGTTAAGCTATTCTTAAATGGATAGCTTTTTTCTATAAGGAGTGTTGATGATGCAAATTCCACAAATTAGATTGCAAACCACCCCAATGAAAATTGGATTGAATATAGAGCAGCCTGTACAGCAAATCGAACAGAAGGCAGCGGTCCAATCAATCGAACAGCCGCATGCAATCATGGAGATTCAAACAACTCCGGGCAAGCTGACGATCGATCAGTCACAAGCAAGGGAAGACATGGATTTGAAAAGCCTCTCAGTAAGAGTCGATGAATTTGCGCAGCAGGGATATCAGGATTGGCTGGCTGGTATGGCAAGACGTGCCCAGCAGGGGACGGAGTTGAGGCATATTGAAAAAGGCGGTAACCCACTCGCTGATCAGGCCAAGTCAAACAGCAAAGGGCCGGAGAAGCGATTCAACCTCGGCTGGATTCCCTCTCATTTCAGTGTGAAGCTTGACTACCAGCCGGCCCAAGTGAAGATTGAAGCAACCGCCCAAAAACCGATCATTGATGCTCAAATCAATAGGCCGACCCATACATACACACCAGGCAGTGCGGATGTCGAAATTCTACAAAAAAATGCGCTGGATATAGATTTCATCCATTTATATCCGGATGAGATAGGGAAGTGAAAACATAGATGATTCTACAAACAAAATTTCATGGCGAAATCGAATTGGCAGAGAAAGAGATTTATGTATTTGAAAACGGGATACCGGGATTTTTAGAAGAAAAACAGTTTTGCTTACTAGCTTTGGATGACACACCCTTTTTCGTTCTGCAATCGATAGAAACAACAGACCTTGCCTTCATCGTGACAGATCCTTTTGAAGTGTTTCATGATTACGAAGTGAAGCTTACGGATGAGGTGTTATCTTCTTTACAAATAGAAACGGAACGGGAAGTCATTACTTTCGTCATCTTGACGATTCAGGAACCTTTCAATGAAACGACGGCGAATCTCCAGGCTCCCATCATCATAAATGGGCCAAAAAAAGTAGGAAAGCAATTTATCATGAACGCTAGTGAATACCGTACAAAGCACAGACTGTTTGAACCTCCAGCAGAACAGGGGGGGAAATGATGCTCGTATTGACCAGAAAACCGAATGAAGCGATCATGATTGGCGATGATATCGAAATTACGATCCTGTCCATTGAAGGGGATCAGATCAAACTCGGCATCAATGCCCCGAAAAACGTCGACATCCATAGGAAGGAAATCTATCTGTCCATCCAGCAGGAAAATAGAAAAGCCTCCAAAACAGAAACCAATTTTCTGGAAGGCATAAATGAGTATTTCAAGAAAAAATCGTAAAATCCGCTAAATATGTTTCCATGCAGGTCGATATTAAGTATACAACGAAGGGCAGTGAAGTAGGCGGCCGACTTATTCACTGCCCATCGTAAACAACCACATGGACGTGGGAACTTAAAACTCAAGGAGGAAACAAAAAATGATCATCAATCACAATATCGCTGCTCTTAACACACATCGTCAGTTATCAAGTGCTTCTGCAAACCAATCAAAATCAATGGAGAAATTGTCTTCAGGTATGCGTATTAACAAAGCTGGGGACGATGCAGCTGGTCTAGCAATCTCTGAAAAAATGCGAGGGCAAATTCGTGGTTTGGACATGGCTTCTAAAAATTCTCAAGATGGTATTTCCATGATTGCTACTGCTGAGGGTGCTTTAAATGAAACTCATGACATCCTTCAACGCATGCGTGAATTATCAGTTCAAGCTTCTTCCGACACAAATAATGATAAAGACCGAGCTGAACTTCAAAAAGAATTAGACCAATTAATTGCTGAGACAGATAGAATTGCTAATACAACAGAGTTTAATACGAAAAAATTACTAAATGGTGACCTTTCAGGTGAAAAGGCAGCCCAAGTTGCTGTTGCAGAAGGTACAGCTGTTATGACAGATGCTGCTAGTACTAAAGTTTCTAAGGTTACTGGTGCTTTCACTGATACAACTGTAGGAACTCATGAGATGACAATTTCTGTTGGAACGCAGTCATCTGAAGAAACTGCTTTAAAATTTGCTTCTAATCAAAAACTAACTGATTTAGGTGTTACTGATACTACTGATATGACAATTAAAGTCGGTGGTGCTGCTGCAGTTTCAATTACTGGCTTAACAACCGAAAGTACAGTTCAAGACCTAGTTAATGCTATTAACACACAAGTTACTGGTGCTACTGCGACATTGTCAGATGAAGGTAAGCTTATGATTAACACTAATGCTACTGCCGATGCTTTGGTTATCGCTGATGCAACGGGTGGAGACATGTATAGTAAAATGTTTGCAGGTAGTACAAAAGTTGTGGGTAGTGCAACTAACCTTACAGTAGCTGACAAGTTCACAGCTGAAGATGGTACTGTTTCAACAAAAACTTACCGATTAGCTACTGGTAATACTGCAAGTGCTGTTGTAGGGAACGGTGTAACATTAGTGCATGATGGTACTAATAACCTTGCAGCAGGCACTGTGAAAATTGATTCTTTAGCAGCTCGTAATGCTGTAGCGGCTAAAACTGATTCATCTGCAACATATCAAATTGGTGCAAATGAAGGGCAAACAGTGAAAGTGGATATTGAAAAGATGGATGCAGAAGCTTTGGCACTTAAAGATACAACAGGTGCAACTGATAAAAATATAAGTATATCTTCAGCGAAAGATGCTGCAAAATCAATCACTATCATTAATAATGCTATTGAAAGTGTTTCTAGTGAACGTTCTAAACTTGGTGCATTCCAAAACCGTTTAGAGCACACAATCAACAATTTAGGTACTTCTTCTGAAAACTTAACAGCTGCGGAATCTCGTATCCGTGACGTAGATATGGCGAAAGAAATGATGAACCAAACTAAGAACTCAATTCTTTCTCAAGCTGCACAAGCAATGTTAGCTCAATCAAATCAAATGCCTCAAGGAGTTTTACAACTCTTAAGGTAATCGATCGAAGGGCGTCTAGCTTGGTAACGAGCTAGAGTATTACTGGGTGAATTGCTGGAACTTCCTAAAGCTTCATCAACCACAACGTAACTGGAAACGGTCAGCGTGAAGGTTTGAAAATGATGAAGATGAACCAATGGATAATCAGCAGCCAAGCTCCTATTCCGAAAGGATGGAGAAGGTTCAACGACTAGGATATACTGTCTAAGGCGAAAGCTATGACAATGAAATCCGTAGGGCAGCAAAAGCTGTTCGAAGTGCCCAGCTCCATGAAAACCATGGATGAAGATATAGTCTATTCTGTAATCGAAAGATACAGTCGCAAAGCAAGCGAACCAACAACCACAAGGCGTTCTTCAATTATTACGTTAATCTTTACCTGGTTTCATTCAAGAAAGACTCAAGATATTTTTATTGAGTCTTCAGTTGGTAGACAAAAAGGTGTCGGAGTGGTCTCATTCCGACACCTTTTTTATTTTTCAGGATTTGATGATTCAATAAAGATGTTCAACATACACATAATCATGCTTGCGGAAGAATCCTTCTTTTGTTGAGGTCGTGTATAGGGTAAAGCCGGTATGATTTCTTTGCCATAATGGTAGTTTGTAATGGCTGGGGCGGGTGTTTTGTAAGCTGCATTTGCTAACGGCTTCAGGTTTTCTAACTTTCCGAATATTCCCACTGGCTTTCTCGTGTACGGAGTTAGCAATACATGCTTGCACATATCCGTTTTCTTTCTGAAGCTCTCATTAAGATTCGATGGAAAATCTGGTCAAAAGACTGTAGGTAAAAAAAGAGCAATCTAACTGTTAAAACAAAGTTGATTGGAACGTAAGGTACGAGACTCCTGCGGGAATACGTGTCCAAGGGAGACCCCGCAGGCGCAAAGCGCCGAGGAGGCTCCCGGGCCGCCCGCGGAAAGCGAGTGCCTGGAGAGGAAATCAACGGTCAAATTTTAATAACCTAAAACAGCTGTTGACGCCAGATATTTTTCAGGAGTTTTTTAGTAAAATCTCTTTAATAGCAAAGGATCATTAATGAATCTCTGCAGGTGCAACCAAAATCTAAGAGTAACTAAAAATAAAATCTTAATTACCGATATAAAAAGTAAAGATATCATATTGGGGGCTATTTAGATGCTGGAGAGTTTGTCCACGAATATTCTTTCCTCACAACTTAGAACAGCCATCTCAGAGGGAATTAGTTCTTACTATCAAAGAGAAATCAATACAGTTGCCTATTTTGAACAAAGTGTGGAATCCAATCAGCCTACAAAAGAAAAGGTGCAGGAAGCGGTGGATAGTTTAAACACCTTCCTGAATCCAACACATACGGCGGTTCGTTTTGAATATCATGAGAAGCTGAATGAGTATTATGTCAAGGTAGTGGATGACGTGACGGATGAGACGATCAGGGAAATTCCCCCGAAGAAGTTACTGGATTTCTATGCGGCAATGACGGAGTTTGTCGGCATAATGGTGGATGAAAAAATATAAGCGGGTGATCAATTGTGGTACGAATCAGTGGTTTAGCAAGCGGGATGGACATTGATGAAATGGTTAAAAGTATGATGCAGGCGGAACGGGTGCCATTGGATAAACTAACACAGAAAAAGCAGTATTCCGAGTGGCAGCGTGATGATTACCGTTCGATGAATACAGCTTTATCAGAATTGGACACGCTCATTCGTGATGGAATCGGAAAGCAGTCTTCCTTCATTAAAAAGAAGGTGACGGTATCGAATCCAGATGCTGTATCAGTGAAAAATGTGAATTCGACCAGTGATTTTTCCGGAAATATAAAAGTGAATGGACTTGCCAAGGCAGCAACCATGACAAGTACAGAAAAATCAGCTGTTACTGACCCTAAAAAGAAATTATCGGAATTGGGAATCACGACACCGCAAGATATTACGATACTGGCCATCAATAAAGGTGGCGGTTTTGATACGGAAGTAAAAGATGGGGCAACAGTGGAAAAACCGTACACGCTTACCCTTAATGCGGACGATACATTAGAAAGTGTCATAAATAAAATTAATGCTAACTCGGGAGTGACTCTGTTTTTCGATGAAACGTCCCAGAATTTTTCCATCACTGCTAAAAATACAGGTGATGTAAAAGATCGGCCTGAAATTGAGTTAGGGGGTACCGGAGATTTCTTCAATGTGCTTAAAATGAGCAGTAACAATGAAGGGGCTGGCGGCACGATAGGGGAAAATGCATCGATTACTTATAATGGCCTGGACATTTCCCGGCCTTCGAATACGTTTCAGATTAATGGAGCGGAAATAACGGTGAAGCAAAAAACGGCGGATACCGTCACATTCTCATCAACAGCTGATGTCGATGCCATCCTGGATACGATCACTCAGTTTGTGAATAAATACAATGAAGTCATTAAAAAGGTTCAAGATAAAACGGGTGAAGCGAAATATCGCTCCTTTACCCCGCTTACCTCTGAGCAAAAAAAGGCAATGACAGAGGATGAAGTGAAGCTGTGGGAAGAAAAAGCGAAGAGCGGAACATTAAAAAGCGATTCGACATTAAAAAGTCTCCT
Organism: Bacillus sp. ISL-57; assembly: GCF_018613135.1. Lineage (NCBI taxonomy): Bacteria > Bacillati > Bacillota > Bacilli > Caryophanales > Bacillaceae > Bacillus > Bacillus sp. ISL-57. The sequence continues at coordinate 44,306 of NZ_JAGGQV010000012.1, forward strand.
GACCACGATGAGGTCATCCCTATACACTTCGGTGGATGGAATCACTGGAATTAACAATCTCAGCAGTTTGGGAATCACCACGACCAAGAATTACCTCGAGGGCGGTAAATTAACGATTGATGAGGACAAGCTCCGGGCAGCCATTAGTGAGGATCCCAATGCGATCTATGATATGTTCATGGCCAATGGGGCGGAAAAGAGCGAGAAAGGACTCGCCCGCCGGTTAAGGGATGATATAGAATCATCAATGAAGGTTATTACTGAAAAAGCCGGGAAGGCCGGATATGTTAATAACAATTTTACAATCGGAAAATTGGTTGATGGGCTGGATAAGAAGATTTCAACATTTGAAGCCAAGTTAACGAAATTGGAATCTCGCTATTACAACCAGTTCACGGCAATGGAAAAAGCCATTCAAAAGGCAAACAGCCAAAGTGCATCGTTAGCTTCTTATTTTAGTTAAGGTATGTCGGAAAGGAAGTTAAATATGGCAATGAATAATCCATATCAATCGTATCAGCAAAATTCAGTCAATACAGCATCACCGGGAGAGCTTACATTAATGCTTTATAATGGCTGTTTGAAGTTCATCATGCTTGGGAAGAAAGCCATTGAAGCAGGAAATATCGAAGCGAGGAATACGAACATCATCAAGGCGCAAAACATTATCCGTGAATTGATGGTGACGCTTAATATGGATGCGGATGTATCCAAAGATATGATGAGTCTGTATGATTTCATGAACCGGCGTCTGATCGAAGCGAATCTGAAAAATGATCTTTCTGCCTTAGTGGAAGTGGAAGGACTTGTTACGGAATTCCGGAATACGTGGAAGGAAGTAATTCAAATCAACCGGAAAAAACAATTCACCCAAAGCGGTCATGTGTAATGGTGATTAGAACCTTTCATGATTTGACAGCTGAATTACTTGCCGTACTGGAAGATCGCTCGATAACAGAGCGTGATGTTAAAATAGAAAGGGTTACAAAGCTGATTGATCAGCGGGATGGACTCCTTTCTCAAATCACACCGCCTTTTACTGGTGAAGAGCAGCAGCTGGGACGTGCAGTTCTGTTGCTCAACCAACAGGTCGATCACTTGCTGAAGCTCCAAAAGCAGGAGATACAGCGGGATATCCAGGATATAAATAAGAAGAAAAAATCATCCATTAAGTACACGAATCCGTATGAAAGTCTATCAGTGGATGGCATGTTCTATGATAAAAGAAATTGATTTCCTTACCGTTTGGATTCCAAACGGTTTTTATGTTAAATGTTTTTAAATTTTCTGTAAATAAAATAGGCTTAATTTTTTCTTTCTAGCATAGCATTTGATATAATGAAGCTAGGGCAGACATCAACCCTTTCCAAACCTTCCGACAATTGTTTCATTATTTCGACATATTTCATGATGTGTTTCTAAAAGGAACCGGAGGGGTATTGTAGAATCTAACGGTATAGTCTTAATTTAAGGAGGACTCACTTTATGAATTACAACGTACGCGGTGAAAACATTGAGGTAACTCCAGCAATTCGAGAATACGTCGAAAAGAAAATTGGCAAGTTAGAACGATATTTTAACAATACACCAGATGCAAATGTGTTAGTCAATTTAAAAGTGAACAATAATACATCAAAGGTCGAAGTGACGATTCCCATGCAGAATTTGGTTCTTCGCGCTGAAGAGGAAAATGCGGATATGTATGCTGCCATTGACTTGATCAATGATAAGCTTGAACGCCAAATTCGTAAACATAAAACGAAGGTCAATCGTAAGTTCCGGAACAATTTATCGACTGCACCCGATACATTCGCCTTCAATACGGAAGCTGACGAAGTGGTGGATGAATTCGAAGACGATAATGATATTGAAGTGGTCCGCAATAAACGCTTTGATTTAAAGCCAATGGACAGTGAAGAAGCGATTTTACAAATGAATATGCTTGGCCACAGTTTCTTTGTTTATACGAATGCGGATACTAATACAACAAACGTAGTGTACCGCCGAAAAGATGGACGCTATGGATTGATTGAACCTAGTTAATTATTATTCTAAGATCAAAAGCACAGCCCAGCCTCTGGGTTGTGCTTTTTTGCATGTTGATAGAATCCGTTGGAAACGTAAAAATGATTGCTTTTTTTGTTCTCTAAAAAACACGAAGTTCACTTAAAAGAACGATATTTGTTCTCTATTAAGATAAAATAGTTAATTTTACCTATTTAAATACCCCTATCTTTTGCACTATACTCGAATTGTAAGTTCTTTAAAAAGAACAATTAGTTATTTGTAGAAAACAATTTGATCAGGGTGCAGAGGGGGGATTATTTGTATCGAAAGAATTGCCATACATGCCATAGGGCTTCTTTTAGCAGTGCGGAATATGGAAAGTGGCATTGCCCGACCTGCGGTGAGGATTTAACTGCGCAAAAAGCCCACGATGCACTTACAATCGAGAGAATCAATACACCCCAAAGAAATTTTAAGAACAGTAATATTTACTATTATACAAAAAAACGAAAATGAATTAGTCTATGAAAAATCACCTGAATTTCAAATTTTCTTAATATTGTAACATTTTGTCGGATGAAAGTTTTTGCATTTATGTGGATTACCGACATAAAATAGCAATATATGGAGTGCGTATCCGTTATAATATGATTATAGGTAATGTATTTGGTAATAAATACCACGACAAAGGCAAACTCATTGAAAAATGAGGGCGCAAAGGCACAGGTCTAAGGTCCTTGTGACTATGATGGCTGGTCTGCCTGAAATACAAGAGTATTTTAGGAGGTAGAAGAGGTGGCTAATGTGGAAATGGATCAAGAATGGGTGAATTTGATTTCTGAAGCAAGAAGCTTGGGTTTCAAAAAAGAGGAAATCATCGCTTTTTTGAATCGGGAAAGCCTTGAGGCAACATTTGAGGAGAACGATGGAAAATAGGTTCCGAACAAATTCGGGAACATCCCTATAAACAGTGGTTCGATTCATTAGCTGTTTATAGGGTTTATTATTCCTTGAGATTCTTGTGAGTCTAGCTTATTCAAACAGTATTCTTCAGGAATATGTAGGTAAACTAGTGCACTGCCACTCTACTCTTCTTTATCTTTTCTCCATTTATTAAACTCGATGAATTCCCTGAATTGTTGTTTTGAGACACCCGAATTCATGGCTTCCTCAACGATTTTCATCCAGTCATTGTCCAAGGTTTCCTTATTTGGTGCATCGTAAAGCAGGGCATCAACAGGGATGTTAAGTACGGAGGAGATTTTTTCAAGAAATTGAATAGAAGGATTCGTTTGTAAGTTCCGCTCGAGCGAACTTAAATAAGACTTTGCAACACCTGCTTTATCGGCAAGTTCAGTCATCGACATTTTCTTTTCTTCTCGCAGTTTTTTTACACGTTCACCAATCATCAATACCACCTCGAAACATGTTCTATTTATCTTCCGCTAATAAGTTTCGGCAGCCCACCTAATCATTCAAAACATGACGACTGTAAGGTTGGATTACCTTGACATGCTATCTCTAGAGAGGACACAGCATCTAGTGATGGAAGGTTATGGATAATCCACATTTGCATATGGAATAGTGGGGAGTTTGCAACAAATTTTTTATACTTCCTCCTATTTTAACAGTTTTACTCCTCATTTATCCATTGTTTTTCGCAAGAATTGCATTCAGGTCTATACCAGGGAAGTGACATGAAGTTGTACCTCTATGATAGAAGTGGTAAAATTAAGCGTGCATTAGTAATAATAGAAGGTGTGTTTCTTCTTACTTATATGAATTTTGTCATTGAACGATCATTACCATAATAGAGGAGCGTTATTGAATGCTTAATATATTAAATAAAGTTTTTGATCCGAATAAGCGAGAAATCAAACGTTTAGAAAAAATCGCCGATCAGGTCGAAGCGCTGGCTGATGAGACGGCGGCGTTATCGGATGAACAGTTGCGTGACAAAACGGGTGAGTTTAAAGAGCGTTATCAAAATGGGGAAACCGTTGATGATTTGCTTGTCGAGGCTTTTGCGGTTGCACGTGAAGGGGCAAAGCGCGCTCTGGGCTTATATCCTTACCGAGTTCAAATCATGGGTGGGGCATCCCTTCATGATGGAAATATCTCCGAGATGAAAACAGGGGAAGGTAAAACCTTAACATCCACGATGCCGGTTTATTTAAACGCGCTTACCGGTAAAGGTGTACATGTCGTTACCGTCAATGAATACTTGGCACACCGTGATGCCACCGAAATGGGTGTATTGTATGATTTCCTCGGTTTGACCGTCGGGTTGAATTTGAACAGTCATTCTAAAGAAGAAAAGCAGGCAGCGTATAATGCTGACATTACGTACAGTACGAATAATGAGTTAGGTTTTGATTATCTTCGTGACAATATGGTGTTATATAAAGAACAAATGGTACAGCGTCCGCTGCACTTCGCTGTCATCGATGAGGTCGATTCGATTTTGATTGATGAGGCGAGAACGCCATTGATCATTTCCGGTTCGGCACAGAAATCGGCACAGCTTTATATCCAGGCCAATGCGTTTGTAAGAACCTTAAAGAAAGATACGGACTACACATATGATGAAAAGACAAAAGGTGTTCAGCTGACGGAAGATGGGATGAATCGAGCTGAAAAAGCGTTTAATATCGATAATTTATTCGATATTAGTCACGTTACTTTGAATCATCATATCAATCAGGCGTTAAAGGCTCATGTTTCCATGCATTTGGATGTGGATTATGTCGTCCAGGAAGGCGAGATAGTCATCGTTGACCAATTCACTGGCCGTTTGATGAAAGGCCGCCGTTACAGTGAAGGTCTCCACCAGGCGATCGAAGCGAAAGAAGGACTTGAAATTCAAAATGAAAGCATGACTCTTGCGACGATTACTTTCCAGAACTATTTCAGGATGTATGAAAAACTTTCAGGTATGACCGGTACAGCCAAAACGGAAGAAGAGGAATTCCGCAATATTTATAATATGAATGTCATTGCGATCCCGACAAACAGGAATATCATCAGGGATGACAGGGCAGATCTTATATATGCGACAACTGATGGGAAATTCAAGGCTGTTGTGGAAGACATCGCCGAACGTTATACAAAGGGTCAGCCTGTGCTTGTCGGTACGGTTGCCATCGAAACATCTGAGGTCATATCTGCCTATTTATCCAAAAAAGGCATCCCTCACGATGTTTTGAATGCCAAGAACCATGAGCGTGAAGCGGAAATCATTGCGAATGCAGGTAATCAAGGCTCAGTTACGATCGCTACGAACATGGCAGGGCGCGGTACGGATATCAAGCTTGGTGAAGGTGTCAAGGAGCTTGGGGGCCTTGCTGTCATCGGCACGGAACGTCATGAAAGCAGGCGTATAGATAACCAGCTGCGTGGCCGGTCCGGCCGTCAGGGAGATCCAGGGGTCACTCAATTCTATTTATCAATGGAAGATGAATTGATGCGCCGCTTCGGTTCGGATAACATGAAAAACATGATGGCACGCCTAGGTATGGATGATTCCCAGCCAATTCAAAGTAAAATGGTGACAAGGGCCGTTGAATCCGCACAGAAACGGGTCGAAGGCAATAACTTCGATTCACGTAAGCAATTACTGCAGTATGATGATGTTCTCCGTCAACAACGGGAAATTATCTATAAACAGCGTTTCGATGTCATGGAAAGTGAAAACTTACGTGAAATCGTCGAAACGATGATCACGGCATCCATCCAGCGAAATGTTGTCGCGTTTGCACCAATGGGCGATGAGGAAGGCTGGAATGTACAAGGCCTTGTCGATTACCTGAATGGTAACCTATTCAATGAAGGTTCAATCACTGTAGCTGATTTGAAAGGGAAAAACGAATCGGAATTGGTTGAGTTCATTTTAGCGAAAGTGAAAGAAGGCTATGACCAAAAAGAAGAAGAGCTATCTGAAGAACAAATGCGTGAATTCGAAAAAGTAATCGTTCTTCGTGCAGTCGATAGTAAGTGGATGGACCATATTGATGCAATGGAGCAACTGCGCCAAGGGATCCACCTTCGTGCTTATGGCCAAATCGATCCGCTTCGTGAATATCAATCTGAAGGTTTTGCCATGTTTGAAGCGATGATTGCTTCAATGGAAGATGAAGTCGCGAAATACATCATGAAGGCTGAAATCCGCAACAATTTGGAACGCAAGGAAGTCATAAAAGGACAAGCGGTCAATCCGAAGGAAGAAGACGGGGGAAAAGTGAAAAAAGCCCCTGCCCGTAAAAAGGAAGACGTTGGAAGAAACGCGTTATGCCCATGCGGCAGCGGTAAAAAATATAAGAATTGCCATGGCAATTTGGGTTAAAGTTAGGTGTATAATGAAGATGAGACGGTTAAGTCCAAGGCTAGCCGCCTCTTTTCATGTTTAGTTTGCATATAGTTTGAAGAGGTTTATTGTAATGAAGGGAATCCCTCTTCAGGGATTTTTTTTAACATACTTGATGAGGTGAAGAGAAATGGAATTAGCAGAAATAAGAAATGAACTTGAACGGACAGCGCAACGATTAACGGACTTTAGGGGGTCTCTTTGACTTAGATGAAAAAGAGGCACGAATCGCACAGCTAGAAAATGAGATGACACATCCCGATTTTTGGAATGATCAGCAAAAAGCACAAACTGTCATCAATGAAACGAATGCTTTGAAAGAACAAGTCAATCAATTGTCCGACCTGAATGAATCATATGAAAATCTGGATTTGACATATGAATTAGTGAAAGAGGAGAATGATCAAGAACTTTTAGCGGAGCTGGAAGAAGAAATCACGGTTCTTGCACAAAAGATGAATGACTTTGAACTTCAACTTTTATTAAGTGAAGAATATGACTCGAAAAATGCCATTCTTGAACTGCATCCCGGTGCAGGCGGTACGGAGTCCCAGGATTGGGGTTCCATGCTGTTGCGCATGTATACAAGATGGGGTGAAAAAAGAGGCTTTAAAGTGGAAACCCTTGATTACCTTCCAGGTGATGAAGCTGGGATCAAGAGTGTCACTTTAATTTTCAAAGGCCATAACGCCTATGGCTATTTGAAAGCGGAAAAAGGGGTACACCGTCTTGTCCGTATTTCTCCTTTCGATTCCTCGGGACGACGCCACACTTCATTCGTTTCATGTGAAGTCATGCCGGAATTCGATGAGACGATCAATATAGAAGTACGTACGGAAGATTTGAAAATCGATACGTACCGGGCAAGTGGTGCAGGTGGTCAGCATATCAATACAACGGACTCGGCGGTTCGGATCACCCATTTACCTACGAACACCGTGGTAACGTGCCAAAACGAGAGATCTCAAATCAAAAACAAGGCCCAGGCCATGAATATGCTGAAAGCCAAATTGTATCAACGTGAAATTGAACAGCAACAAGCGGAATTGGATGAAATCCGCGGGGAGCAAAAGGAAATTGGCTGGGGAAGCCAAATTCGTTCTTATGTTTTCCATCCGTATTCCATGGTTAAAGATCACCGTACTAGTGCGGAGACCGGAAACTTGGGAGCTGTCATGGATGGGGATATCGATATGTTCATTGATGCGTACTTGCGTTCAAAATTATAAGATCAGCCAGTCGGACCGGTTTCCCCGGTCCGGCTTTTTTTATGATTTCCTTTTTAACGAATCTTCTGGCTGACATTTACAGGATTGAAAAGGGATGCTCTTCCTCGTTCGGCCAATACTAGATAATAATGATGGTTCGAGGAGACTTATGCAAAATGAAGAGAAGATACAGGGAGCAGAGGCACCCTTTCATTCGAAAGTTAACGGAGTATGGATTGGTGATTGTCGGTTCGTCCATAATTGCCATTGGTTTTAATGTGTTTTTACTGCCTAACCAGGTCGCATCCGGAGGGGTCAGCGGGATTAGCACGATTCTCGATTCAACTCTCGGTTGGGAGCCAGCTTATGTTCTTTGGGGTTTTAATATCCCTTTGTTCATTGCGGGGCTTATTATCCTCGGAAGGCATTTCGGGGCCAAAAGCCTGATTGGAACCTTGTTTCTGCCTTTAGTGGTATTTCTGACAAAGGATTGGGAGGCATGGACGAATGATGCATTGCTTGGTTCGATTTGTGGGGGGATGATGGTCGGGCTTGGGCTGGGGATCGTCTTTCGCGGCAAGGGTTCCACTGGCGGGACCGATTTGGCGGCACAGATTTTCCATAAGTATACCCATCTGTCATTGGGGACCTGTGTGGCTATCATTGATGGAATCATCGTTTTAAGCGCTGCCATCGTTTTTGATATTGAAAAAGGCCTTTATGCATTGATTGGACTATATGTGACAAGCAAGACGATCGACCTTGTCCAGATTGGATTGAACCGTTCGAAGATGTCACTGATCATCACGAATAAAGAAATGCAAGTAAGGGATGCTATCTTACATGAGCTGGACCGGGGAGTAACAGGCATATCCGGGTATGGCGGCTATACGGATGATACTCGTCCAATTTTGATGTGCGTAATAGACCAGTCGGAATTCACCAAATTGAAACAATTGGTGAAACTCGTTGACCCTAAAGCGTTCGTAATTGTAATGGACGCATCGGAGGTACTTGGGGAGGGTTTTAAACTGGACTGAAATTGGTATAATGTTCTTGTGCTGGTATAAATCAGAGGGGGTAAGTTCAATGAAAATGAAGTGGTTAGCCTTAGTTCTGGGTACTTCTTTGGCCTTGGCTGCATGCGGTGGGAACGATGATGCTGCAGATAAAGAGACGGCAAGTGAAAATGGCGAAACGACTACGGCAGGTGCCGGTGATGCCGCAAAAATTTATGAAAACAAATGTTCAAGCTGCCATGCAGTGAATCTTGAAGGCGGCGTGGGACCGAACTTGACGAAGGTAGGCTCCAAGCTATCAAAAGAAGACATTGAAAAAGTCATTGCGAATGGTCAAGGCGGAATGCCAAAAGGTATAATCAAGGGCAAGGAAGCGAGCATGGTCGCTGAATGGCTTGCTGATCATAAATAATGTTTAATGAAACGTTCTGCTTAGCGGGACGTTTCATTTAGCCTCCATAAAATCCTCGAAACACCTCATGATCAACCCCTTATCAAGCAATCGAATCCTGGAATTATTACATAGATGTTGATATATGTCTAACTGAAATGAAACTGTAATATTTTTATGCTTAATTTGACAAAATATGATGTTATAATGTTTCTGTGCTCAAGTAAGAGAGATTCCTGTCAGATTTCAGTGAAAATTGTCGAAAAGCTGTAGATACATGGTGATAATCCAAGCAAATTAGGTGGTTTTAGAATGATAGAAATGATAGATGTGAAAAAGACATATCCAAATGGCGTAATTGCCATTAATGGAATCAATGTGAAAATAAAGCCAGGCGAATTCGTTTATGTAGTGGGTCCGAGCGGTGCCGGAAAATCGACCTTCATCAAAATGATGTATAGGGAAGAAAAGCCTACAAGCGGTAATATCTTGGTCAATGGCATAAGCCTGCCAAGTATCCGCAATTCGAAAGTTCCTCTATTCCGCCGTAATATCGGTATGGTATTCCAAGATTTTAAACTCCTTCAAACATTCACTGCATATGAAAATGTTGCTTTTGCCATGGAAGTTATTGAAAAGGAACCAGAAGAAATCAAAAAGAGAGTCATGGAAGTCCTTGATCTGGTTGGCATTAAACATAAAGCGAGAATGCTTCCTTCCGAGTTGTCTGGTGGGGAACAGCAAAGGGTTGCAATAGCCCGTTCGATCGTCAATGATCCCAAGGTAGTCATAGCCGACGAGCCTACAGGTAATCTTGATCCCGAAACATCATGGGAAATCATGAACATATTCGAAGAAATTAATAAACGCGGAACTACACTGGTCATGGCCACACATAATAGGGACATCGTCAACAATATTAAACGACGTGTCATTGCCATTGAAAGTGGAAAAATAGTTCGCGATGAACATCGAGGTGATTACGGATATGAAATTTAGAACATTGCTCCGTCACTTCCGTGAAAGTTTTAAAAATATTGGCCGTAATGGTTGGATGACGTTTGCTTCAGTCAGTGCAGTAACGGTCACTCTAACTTTGGTTGGCGTCTTTTTAGTGCTCATGATGAATTTAAATCATATCGCGGGAAATGTGGAGAAAGATGTCGAAGTTCGTGCACATATTGATAATGCGGCGAATGATGACGATATAAAAGCTATCGGTAAGCAAATTACGGAGATAAACGGCATCGAATCAGTGATTTTCTCTCCTAAGGATGAAGAGCTTACTAATTTAATAGATGATTTAGGAGATAATGGTGAGGCTTTTAAACCATTTGAACAGGATAACCCATTAAGGGATGTTTATGTTATCAAAACGAAATCTCCGCAAGATGTCATCAAGGTGGCAAAAAAAATCGAAGGTATGGAATATATCCAAAGTGTTAAATATGGACAAGGCTACGTCGAGAAACTATTCAGCTTTGTTAATATTGCTAGAAACATAGGGGTCGTTCTTATTGTAGGCTTACTATTTACTGCAATGTTCCTGATTTCGAATACGATTAAAATTACCATTGTAGCCAGAAGAAAAGAAATTGAGATCATGAGATTGGTAGGAGCGACGAATACATTCATCCGTTGGCCATTCTTCTTGGAAGGACTTTGGTTGGGAGTCCTCGGTTCCATCATTCCGATAGGTCTGATTGCAGTACTCTACTATAATCTTTATAAGTATGCAGCACCGCAGATTACGTTCAAATTCATAGATTTCTTACCTGCAAATCCGTTTATATATCAAGTATCGGCCATCCTCATCGTAATTGGTGCGGTTATCGGAATATGGGGCAGCTTGATGTCCGTCAGGAAGTTCTTGAAAGTATAAAATTGTATCTTTACTCGAAAGCCAAAAGTAGCCAGACATAAATAGAGAGACGTTACAAGGCAAGGACGTAACGGGTTGAAAGGGGAAATGAAACGTGAAAAAGAATATCATTGCCATGAATGCCTCCATCATGATCGGGTTGGGAAGCATTCTGGCGGCACCTTCGGTTTATGCTGAGTCTATTTCGGATTTAGAGAAACAGAAGGAATCCATCCAGGAAAAACGTTCAGGTGTTGAATCGAATATTTCCGACACGGAAAAGAAAATCGATAGCCTGCAGGATAAGCAAATGACAGCAGAAGACCAAATCGCTGCCATTGAAGCGAAAATCGCAGAGTCCGCCAAAAAAATCGATGCTAAAAATGCTGAAATTACACAAACGAAAAAAGAAATCGAGGCATTGAAAGAAGAGATTAAAGTATTAAAAGAGCGGATCGCGAAACGTAATGAAGTATTGAAGGAAAGGGCACTTTCTTTCCAGGAGACTGGCGGGGACGTGAACTACCTTGAAGTATTATTCGGATCATCCAGTTTTGGGGATTTAGTTGACCGTGTCGGAGCTGTAGCGACAATCGCTGAAGCCGACCGCGATATTTTAAAGCAGCATGAGCTGGATAAAAAAGATCTCGAAGAAAAGCAAAAGGCCGTTGAAACGAAGCTTGCCAGTTTAGAAGTGGCAAAAGCTGAACTATTGGAAATTCAAAAGCAACAAAAACAGCAGAAGCAAGAAAAGGATGCATTGGTTAAAAAATTAAAGCAACAAACTGAAAAGCATGAACATGAGAAGATGGGCCTAGAGGAAGAAAAAGCGAATCTTGCTGCTCAAGAAAAAGCCATCAAATCAGCCATCAGCTTGGAACATCAGCGTCTTGCGGAATTGGAAGCAGCTCGTAAAAAAGCGGCAGCCGAAGCGAAAAAACGTGCAGAGCAAGAAGCTGCACAAGCGGCTGCACAAGCAGCATCACAAGCATCACAGGCAACCGAAACAAAAAAACAATCCACTTCTTCAGGATACAGTGCAAAAAGCAACAGTTCATCATCATCTTCACCCGCTTCGTCTAATGTAAGTCAAGCACCAGCCGTATCATCGGGTACTTTCACTAGACCTAGTGCAGGATATGTATCTTCAACAATGGGTGAACGCTGGAATAAACAGCATGCCGGCATCGATATAGCAGCTAGTGGAACGGTTCCGGTTGTAGCGGCAGCCGACGGGGTCGTAAGCCGTTCTTACTTCTCAAGTACATACGGTAACGTCGTTTTCGTTACCCACTCGATCAGCGGTCAGCAATGGACTACTGTGTATGCACACTTAAGTTCCAGACAAGTAGGCGAAGGTGCTGTAGTTGCCAAAGGTCAACAAGTGGGCATCATGGGTAACACAGGCCATTCCTTCGGTCAGCATTTACACTTTGAGCTACATAAAGGACCATGGAATTATAGCAAGTCAAATGCTGTTAATCCATTAAACTATATACCTAATTAATACCCAATATATCAAATGAAAAACAGACCAGGATAAATTCATGGTCTGTTTTTTTATGTGGTTTTCTATAAGCATATTCTTTCCATTACGCTCATATAGTGAAATACATATCAGGTCAGAAATGGGGATAAATATGGTCAAAAAATGGGTACTTCCTCTAGTAATCATCATGTCACTTGCCATTGGAGCAGTGGGGGGCATATATTGGACAAGCCTTCCGGCCAAGAATGAAGCAAAGGATGAAAGCCAAGAAATATTGAAGGATAAGGAATGGGCAAAAGTGGAACAAGCATACGGCTTGATCGTAAGTCAGTATGTAGAACAGGTGGACGGCTCCAACCTGGTGGAGGGTGCCATCCAAGGCATGCTGTCAGCGCTGAAAGATCCTTATTCGGTATATATGGACAAGGAGACCGCTAAGCAATTCAATGAAACCCTGGACTCTTCTTTTGAAGGGATCGGGACTGAAATCGGAATGGAAGATGGTAAGGTCATAATTGTTTCTCCTTACAAAGACTCGCCTGCTGAAAAAGCTGGATTAAAGCCGAAAGATCAAATCCTCAAGGTGAATGGTGAAAGTGTAGAAGGGTTGGATCTGTATGAAACACGCCTGAAAATCCGCGGCGAAAAAGGGTCACCCGTCAAAATGGAAATAAAGCGGGCAGGGATTGATAATCCACTTGAATTCAATATGGTGCGTGCCGAAATTCCATTGGATACCGTATTTTCATCAATTAAGGAAGTCGGCGGAGAACAAATCGGTTATATCGAGTTGACCACATTCTCGGAAAATACTGCAAGTGATTTCAAAAAGCAGATGAAGAAGCTGGAAAAGAAGGGAATCAAGGGCTTGGTCATAGATGTACGAGGCAATCCAGGCGGCCTTCTTTCCAGTGTGGAAACGATTCTTGGCGAGTTCATCACCAAAGACAAGCCCTATTTGCAAATTGCAGAAAGAACGGGGGAAAAACAATCGTTTTTCACAAGCCTTAAGAAAGCGAAAAGTTATCCCATTGCCGTCTTGACGGATAAAGGCAGCGCCTCGGCCTCGGAAATCCTGGCTGGCGCCATGCAAGAGGCGGGAGGCTATCCATTGGTTGGCGAGAAGACTTTCGGGAAAGGCACAGTACAGCAAGCTGTACCAATGGGTGATGGCAGTAAGATTAAACTTACGTTATATAAGTGGCTGACTCCATCAGGGAACTGGATCCACAAAAAAGGGATCGAACCGACGATCAAAGTCAAACAACCGGAGTATTTTGATGCCCATCAGTTGGCGATTGAGAAGGTGTTGGAGCGGGATATGAATGATGAACAAATCCAGTATGCCCAAAGCATTCTGAAAGGACTCGGATTTGAACCGGGTCGTGAGGATGGATATTATGATTGGAGTACAGAAATCGCAGTAAAGGCATTCCAAAAACAATTCGGCCTGGAAGTGACCGGTAAGCTGGATGCTAAAACCGCAGCGCATCTGGAATCAGCCATTCTGGAAAAGATCCAGGATGAAGATAATGATATCCAGTTACGAACGGCTTTGAATTATTTAGTGAAGTAACTCGATGGCATCGTTCCCCTTGGAGCGGTGCCTCTTTTGCATTTAATTGTTCCTTGCCTGCTAACTTGAGATAAACCTACTTTTTCTGCATCTTAATAGGCATGGAGGCTACATTTTTGATAGAATAGGAGGTAACTGACCAGAACGAAATTTGACAAAATTTTGATTACTTTTGAGGATGGTGGAAAGAAATTGACAACGGATTGGCTGATTGCATGCTTAATGGGACTGGGAAAACTTTTCCTTCACCCTTTGCTTTATGTTTCGATTGCCTATTGCTTATTCATCGGCTATCTTCGCGTTAAACGGGAACGAAATGATTTTAATACGAAGATCTACAGTTTTTCCATGGAGCTTCGTTCCATGCTGCCTCAAGGAATGATAGGGGGATTGATCCTTTCCTTCCTCACGCTGGCCACCGGACTCGCCATTCCTTTGGCGGCAATGTCGATCATGGCAGTGGTTACGGTATTGGCGATGCTATCCATGAAAAAGAGGTTTGTTTCTCCCGTTTATACAATGGGACTCACATTCTTTATCCTGTTCTTTTTATATGATAGAGATATCGAGCTGACGTTATTACAGGATGCCCTTAATCAACTGGATCGGTCCGTTTATCCGACACTTGTTATTTTAATGGGGTTATTACTGATTGCTGAAGGGTTTTTGATTGTTGCTAATGGAAGTAAAAAGGTCTCTCCTCACTTGGAGGTATCCAAGAGGGGGCAGCCGATAGGTGTGTATGTTTCACAGCGAGTCTGGCTAATTCCCATGTTCGTTATGATTCCTGGAGGACAACTTCAAGCGCCTTTCGAATGGTATCCGGTTTTTACAATCGGGGACATGTCCCTGTCGCCGATCGTACTGCCCATTTTAATCGGCTTTAAGCAAAAAGTTCATGGGACGCTCCCGGAACTGGCCATTAAGGCGCAAGGCAAAAAGGTAGGTGCATTGGGAATTGTGATTACGGCATTGGCGGCAGCTGGTTACTGGTACCCTCCATTGGCAATCATAACGGTCGTTTTGGCAATCCTTGGCCGTGAATTCCTGCATCATACCCAAAAGGCAATGGATCAAAAGCTTCCTTTTTATTTTTCGAAAAGTAAGCTGGGTGTCCAAATCTTAGGCGTTATCCCTCAATCTCCGGCAGATAAGATGGGGTTGCAAAAAGGCGAGGTCATTTCGAAAATAAATGGCGTCGTCGTCAGGGAAGAAGAAGAGCTATACAGGGCACTACAAATAAACCGGGCACATTGCAAGCTCGAGGTCATCGATAATAATGAACAGATTCGTTTTGTGCAAAGAGCTCTATTCGACGGGGAGCATTACGAACTGGGCCTCTTGTTCGTAGACGATCAATTAAAGGAAAGCGGACAAGTGGGTTAATGATATAAAATAAAAGGCCTTTCTCGAATTATATCGAGAAAGGCCTTTTTCAATAGAAACGTGTTATTACTTTTCCAGCATGATTTTTTCTATATCTTCTAGCATTTTATTAGCTGCAATTACTCCGCCAGCTGTATTCCATGTTGCGTCGCTAACCTCATGGGCATTTCCGTTTTTGACTGCATCAAGGTTTTTCCAAAGTGGATCATTCGTCCATTCATTTGCTGTGCTTAGGGCTTGTTTGTCGCCTTCAGGAGCGTAAGTGAAGTAGAAGAGAATATCTCCATCCATTTTAGGGATGACTTCTTTTCCAACCTCAATGGCAAGGTTTCCTAATTTATTATCTGCAGTGAAAAGTTCCTTCTGTTGTTCTGCACGTTTAAATCCTAATTGATCGAAAATCACTCCAGAGAATGAATCTGTGTAATAAATACGAGTAGTTCCAGCCATGAAACGGACAATGGAAACTTCTTGATTGACTTTATCACCCAATTTAGCTTTAAGATCTTCAGTTTTTTTATCGAATTCCGCAATTACATCGTTACCTTTTTCTTCAAGGTTCAAGGCTTTTGCATATAGTTTAAAGTTTTCTTTCCAATCTCCTCTTAGCGTTTCCGAGAAAACCGTAGGGGCGATTGCATTTAATTTATCATAAATAGCTTCTTGGCGTATCTTGCTTCCGATAATCAAGTCAGGCTTCAGTGATGCGATTTTCTCTAAGTTAACTTCATGTTCTACACCAACAACTTCAACCCCATCCATATCATCTTTAATATGGTCGTACCAAGGGTCACCAAGCCATGACTGAACGGCACCAACAGGTTTAATTCCTAAAGCGATCAATGCTTCAGTACCTTCATTTGTTAAAACGACAACCCTTTTAGGTGTTTCTTTCAACTCGGCAGTGCCCATGGCATGCTCGATTTTGTAGCTTTTCTCCTCTTTCTTGCCTTCAGCTTTATTTCCATCGGCCTTTTCATCCGAATTCCCGCAAGCTGCTAAAAGGAAGACTGCAAATATTGTAAAAATCGTTAATAAAGACTTAAATCTAAACATCTATGTATCCCTCCCAATTTGTCAGCAAATGATAATCATTCGCACTTAACAGCATCATCATAAAATGAATATACTTTTCTGTCAATATATAATTGAAAATGATTCTCAAATTCGTTGACATAATCCTGTTAACGCCAGTACAATTAAATTAAATACGATATACAAACGTGATTGGAAAGGTAACTGGATATGTTATTAAAAAATTCATGGCAGAAATGGATGGGGCTGTTCATTACCATTCTTTTGCTGCTATTTTTACTGTGCTCAAGCATTGTATACGGTTATACAGATACAACATGGAAAATGGCCATCGATGCTTTTACCGATTTCAATGGAACGAATGAGCACATTGTCATTCAATCAGTCAGACTTCCGCGTGCCCTGATCGCTTCGGCAATCGGTGCAAGTTTGGCCATCTCGGGGGTTTTGATGCAAACGCTAACTAAAAACCCCCTTGCCTCCCCAGATATATTCGGGGTCAACGCCGGGGCGGGGTTGGCGGTAGTCACTGGTGTCACCGTTTTTGGGATAAGCAATCTTCAAGTATTCACATGGCTGTCATTCCTAGGGGCCGCCATAGCTGCGATAAGCATATTTATGATTGGAAGCATGGGACGCGGCGGTTTGACACCGATGAAGCTGACATTGGCAGGTGCAGCCATGACGGCGATGGTAGCTTCGCTTACACAAGGTCTTCTTGTTTCTAATGAGGCTCTTTTAGAGCAAGTCCTATTCTGGCTTGCCGGATCCGTTTCCGGTAGAAGCCTGGACAATTTAGTTGCCGTCCTGCCTTATCTTGTCGTAGGCTGGGGCCTTGCCTTGATCATGTCCGGTAAAATGAATGTGTTATCCATGGGTGAAGATGTTGCAAAAGGTCTTGGACTGAATATAGTATTCCTTAAACTGGTCCTGGGGCTGGCAATCATCCTGCTCTCTGGCGGATCAGTGGCGGTTGCGGGTCCGATTGGCTTTATAGGAATCGTCGTTCCGCATCTTACCCGTTCAATAGTTGGCATCGATCATCGCTGGCTGATTCCCTTCTCTGGACTTTTCGGGGCGGTGCTTTTGATTGCAGCCGATGTCATATCCAGGTATATCCTGATGCCTCGAGAAGTTCCGGTTGGAGTCATGACAGCCATAATCGGAACCCCATTCTTTATTTATATAGCTAGAAAGGGGTTCAGCGGTAGATGAAGTCATATAAGAGCTTTCGTTTGTTTAATGAAAAAATATCATTTTTGATGGATAAGAAAGCCATGATCGTGATTTTCATATTATTTTTAGTCACTTCATTAGTGTTTGTGATCAGTACTGGAGTGGGTGAAATGAATATAAATCCGCTAAGTGTCCTCCAGGTCTTTATCGGAGGGGGGACGGAGAGCGATCGGCTTATCATCCAATCGTTCCGCCTGCCTAGAATAATTGTTGCCCTGTTAGTAGGGATGGGTCTTGCTGTAGCTGGGGGTATCCTTCAAGGAATGATTCGAAACCCACTTGCTTCGCCTGATATCTTGGGGATTACGGGAGGAGCGACTGTAGCGGTCGTTGGATTCTTGGCCATTTTTAGCGATAAGAACCATTCATTAACGGTGAGCATCAATTGGCTGCCTTTAGCTGCATTCATTGGGGCGACAGTCGTGGCCTTACTCGTTTATTCATTAGCCTGGAAAAATGGGGTTCCCCCGATCAGGCTTGTGTTGATCGGGATTGGGGTGATGGCTTTAATGAAGGCGCTCACTACGATGATGATGATTCTTGGCCCCGTCTATCAAGCGAGCCAGGCAAACCTTTGGATCACCGGATCAGTGTCGACCTCCACTTGGAATAATATCGCTGTACTGGCACCATGGACGATTCTATTCCTGTTAATTGCCTTCCTGTATGCCAGGAATATTAATTTACAGGAGCTAGGAGATGACCTGGCAACGGGGCTTGGGGGACATATCCAAAAACAGCGGTTTACATTATTGATGATCAGTACGGCCTTGATTGGCGGTTCCACAGCTTTTGCTGGGGGAATAGGGTTTGTAGGATTAATGGCACCGCACATGGCCAGAAGGCTTGTTGGTTCTAGTTTTGGAGTGTTACTGCCGACTTCGGCATTGCTTGGCGGCATCTTGGTTATAGTGGCGGATTTGATTGGACGGACCTTATTTTCCCCTTTGGAAATACCGGCTGGTGTCTTCACAGCGAGCATCGGGGCACCATACTTCATTTATTTACTATATAAAACGAGGAATTCGTAATTCCGGTACATGCAAAAAAGAAGCAGTCATCCTAGGGATGGCTGCTTCTTTTTTTCTTTAAGCTTCTTTAGCTGCTTCGATTTCGATGGTAAGCGTGATTTGATCGCCGATCAGTACGCCGCCTGTTTCTAATGCCGCGTTATAGGTTAGACCATAATCACTGCGTTTGACTTTCCCTTTTCCGCTGAAGCCTGCTTTTTCATTTCCCCATGGATCTTTCCCTTGGCCTTCAAAGGTGATGCTGAAAGTTTCTTCTTGTGTGACTCCGTTAAGAGTCACATTTCCAGTTACATCGTATTCATCTTCATCCGTTTTCACGATTTTCGTTGATTTGAATGTTAATGTAGGGTTTTTTTCTACATCAAAGAAGTCAGCGGAACGCAAGTGATTGTCCCTGTCTGCATTGCGTGTGTCGATACTGGCCACATCAACGGTAAAATCGATCTCTGCAGTCGTTAGATCCGATGGGTTTGCTAGAATGCTTGCCTCGAACTTATTAAAACTTCCTTTTACTTTAGCTATCATCATATGTTTTACGGAAAATTCTATAGCGCTGTGAGTCGGGTCGACTATCCATTTTGTTTTTGTCATGTTTATTCCTCCTGATTATTAATCTTGAATTTATATATCTTTAATTTGAGATATCTTAACTTAATGTAATTATAAGAGGTGAAAGCAATAGTGTCAACTGAAAGTTTTCCTTAATTTTGAAAACATGAAAAACCCTGTGCATTTATGGGGCACAGGGTTTTCAGACTGTAGACAAACTCGATGAAAATCAAGTTTGTCTCAGTTTTTATGAAGGTTTATAAAACCTCGAACGTCGATTTCCACTCCAGGCACTCGCTTTCCGCGGGCGGTCCGGGAGCCTCCTCGGCGCCTTGCGCCTGCGGGGTCTCCCCTCGACGCGCTTTTCCCGCAGGAGTCTCGCACCTTCCGTTCCAATCAACTTTGTTTTGAAATTTTAGGTAAAACCCTTTTGACTACAAACTTAAAGCCTGTGCATTTATGGGGCACAGGGTCTTTTTATGAAGAAAAGTAAGCGGATATCTTTATTAATTGGCCTGTTCTTTCTCTTCTTGATTGGTCACTTTACCTGGCCAAAAGGCACGGCGGCCTAGGAGGGAGGTGATTGCAGGAACAAGGAACGGGCGCACAATGAATGTGTCCATTAACACACCAAGGGCGGTGATGAGCCCGAATTGGACCAATACTTGAATCGGAAGTGTGGCTAGAACGGAAAAAGTGGCTGCCAAGATTATTCCGGCGGAGGTGATGACACCGCTAGTTTCGGCAACACCTTTTCTGATGGCCTGCTTGATTGGCATCGTTTCTTTCTTACGCCAAATGCTTGAAACCATGAAAATGTTATAATCTTCTCCAAGTGCGACCAAGAATACGAAAGAATAAAGTGGAATTGTCCCCTCTATCGCATCGACACCCATGAAATAATGCAGGATGATCCAACCTAACCCCATAGCTGCAAAGAATGAGAGAATGACTGTCCCCATTAAATACACCATGGCTGTCACGGATCGTAAGTAGGCTAAAAGGAGCAAGGAAATCAGGACGATGATGATCGGGATGATCATGAATTCATCGGATTTGACGGTATCCCTTTTATCGAATTGAGTCGCAGTCTGCCCGCCAACCCAAACCTTTTCATCAACGGAAGATATATTGGCGTCCTTCAATTCTTGCTCCGCCATTGTGCGGATTTCCGGAATGGTATCTATGGCCTCGATATCATATGGATTGATGTTGAATGTGACCTCATAGGATTGCAGATCTTTATTCGATTTACTTGAAATTGGATCGGCAACAGTTTCAACAATATCCATTCCTTTTAATGCCGGTGCTAAATCAATATCTTCACCATCCGTATCGATAACCACTGTCGCCGGTGCCAGTTCGCCCGGTGAGTACGAGTCGGAAATGACAGAATAACCTTCACGGGAGTTCATATCTTCAGGGAAGGAAGAGAGAATATCATATGAATATTTTATTTGTGA
This sequence comes from Bacillus sp. ISL-57, assembly GCF_018613135.1. NCBI lineage: Bacteria > Bacillati > Bacillota > Bacilli > Caryophanales > Bacillaceae > Bacillus > Bacillus sp. ISL-57. The sequence continues at coordinate 64,920 of NZ_JAGGQV010000012.1, forward strand.
AGAATATCCAGCTAAAACACTGAAGATGATCAGGCATGTAAGAATGACGGTCCATGGCTTGGTTGTGACGATATGACCAATCCAGTTACCAATGCGGCCTTCTTTGTGCTTTTTGACAGATTTCCCCTTTTTCTTGGCCCGTGCTTCTTCCATTTCAGGTGTACGCGGGACGATTGGGAAGAAGGAAGCCCTTCCGAAAACAGAAAGCAATGCAGGTACAAGTGTTAAAGCTGCCAGCATCATGATTAAAATCGACAAGCTGAATGGTACAGCGAAACGGTGGTAGGCTCCGTATTTGGCTACAAGCAATGTTAACAGGGAGATGACGATCGTTAGTCCGCTCATCGCAATGGCGCCTGATGAATCTTTAAATGCGGCGATCATGGCTTTCCGTTTGCTTTCATGATTCCTTAATTCACTTCTGTAGTGAGAAATTAAAAATAGACAATAGTCCGTTCCGGCACCGAATAATAAAACGGTCATGATTGAAATGGCCTGTGAATCGACTGTAATCCAACCATGATCTGCCATGAAGCCAAGGATCGGGCTTGTGACAATATAGGCGAAGCCTACTCCGATTAAAGGAATTATGGCTAAAAGGGGGGACCGGTAAATGAGTAATAATACGACAAGTACAAGTATTACTGTCGCTAAAAGCAATTTGAAATCAGCACCTGAAAATAAACCCGTTGCATCGACTGATATCCCTACAGGGCCTGTCACTCTAAGCGATAATTCATCTGAATCGGTCGGGACCTTGAATGGGTCCGTTCCAATGCGTTCCGTTACTGCTTCATTAATGCTTTCAAGATTTTTTTCGAGGATTTCAGTCTCGGTTTTTTCTTTAAAGAAAAGCGGCTGTACGAAAGTCGTTCCATCTTCTGAAACCGATCCTTTAAGAGCAACCAACGGAATTTCATGAAGCGGCGGTAAGAAAGATTGCTGTGTCACTGGATTATCCGCCAGTTCCTTGGAAAGGTACTGAATTTCAGCCAAGTCGGCCTCCGTCAGTCCACCTTCCCGATGCCATGTAAGCAGGGCAGGTATTCCAGAGGAATTAGGAAACTCTTCTTTAATAAGTTCATCAGCCATGACAGAAGGTGAATCTTCTGGCAAGTCTGAGGCATTATTTGCTGTTCGATCATTAACGGCAGGCAATGTGAAGGTTAATGCGATTGCGGCAATTATCCATGCGGCAATGACAACCCAACGACTGGTTTTACCGGTCATCATCCTGCCAAGTCTTCCTATTATTGATTCGCCCAATGAAAGCACCCCGCTTTTTAAATTTTTTATCCTCATTTCATTATAGTGGTGTGATGTTGACTTATACAGAAATGGGTATGCTTACTCCAACTACTAAATGCTTCAAGTCGTTAATGGCATGAAAATAGGCTCATCGATATATAGGGGAAAAGTACTTATTTACCTCATTTCAATTAAATTATGAAGATTGAAGAGTTAAATATAGGAAATGGGGAAAGTATAGTAGTATTGTGGCTTTTATTAACAAAGGAGGGATATTTTTTGTCTGATAAATCCAAAAAAGCAAATGATGAAACGAATGAAACATTAACGAACAGGCAGGGGCACCCGGTAACGAATAACCAGAGTCTAAGAACGGTAGGGAATAGAGGTCCTAGTACACTTGAGAACTATGATTTCCTGGAAAAGATCAGCCATTTCGATAGGGAGCGTATCCCTGAACGGGTTGTGCATGCCCGCGGAGCAGGTGCGCATGGTTATTTCGTTCCGACCGGTAAAGCGGGGGACGAGCCGATTTCAAAATATACGAGAGCGAAGGTTTTTCAGGAAGAAGGTAAAAAAACCCCGGTATTCGTGAGGTTTTCATCTGTTATACATGGAGGGACGTCCCCGGAAACGTTACGTGACCCAAGGGGATTTGCCGTTAAATTTTATACGGAAGATGGAAACTGGGATCTTGTAGGCAATAACCTGAAAATTTTCTTTATCCGTGATGCCATGAAATTCCCGGATTTGATTCATGCCTTCAAACCGGATCCGGTCACGAATATTCAGGACGGCAGGAGGATATTCGATTTTTGCTCGAGTTCGCCTGAAACATTCCATATGGTTACCTTTGTGTTTTCCCCATGGGGCATCCCTGCTAACTACCGCATGATGCAAGGATCAGGGGTCAATACTTATAAATGGGTGAATGAGGAAGGGAAAGCGGTGCTCGTCAAGTATCATTGGGAACCGAAACAAGGGATCAAGAACCTGACGCAGCAAGAGGCCAATGAAATTCAAGCTACGAATTTCAATCATGCAACACAGGATCTATATGAAGCGATTGAACGCGGGGACTATCCGGAGTGGGATCTCAACGTACAGATCATGAGTGATGATGATCATCCTGAGTTGGATTTCGATCCGCTGGATGATACGAAGATCTGGCCGAAAGATGAGTTCCCGTGGCTGCATGTCGGTACGATGGTATTGAATAAAAACCCTGAAGACTATTTCACTGAAGTCGAACAGGCTGCATTCGGTACCGGTGTCCTAGTGGATGGACTGGATTTTTCTGATGACAAGATGTTACAGGGACGTACATTCTCTTATTCCGATACCCAGCGTCACCGTGTTGGCGCGAATTATTTGCAACTGCCGATCAATGCTCCTAAGAAACGAACTGCCACGAATCAGACTGGCGGACAGATGCAATATGAAGTTGGCAGAGGCAGCCAAAGCCCCCACATCAACTACGAACCATCCACTGTCGGCGGCTTGAAGGAAGCCAATCAAACGGGCAAAGAATATACACCTATGGTGGAAGGGAAACTTGTCCGTGAGACAATCGATCGACAAAACAATACGAAACAGGCCGGGGAAACGTTCCGGGAATTCGAGGATTGGGAAAAAGACGATTTAATTTCCAATTTAGTGGCGGCATTGGCTCCTGCCGACAAGCGCATTCAGGAAAAAATGATAGCACTTGCCGAAGAGGCCGATGAAGAGTATGGCCGCAGGTTGAAAGAGGGACTGGCCGCAGCCTCTGAACATACGGAATCTTCAAAACCACTGGGCGGGACGGATAACCCTGAGGACGCCGTTAGAAAAGGACATGAAGCGGATCCATATTGATTGAACTGAAAAGAAGCAAACTTCCTTATAAAGGGGTTTGCCTCTTTTTTTTATGGGCATAATTAATGGATGTGTGGATGCTCTTCTAAGGATGCCTTGAAAATCAAGCAGGAAATTGATTGGCAAAAAACTTCATAATCATTTAAACTGAAACTACTCTATTTTTCTCTTATAAAGGAGATGAAAAAATGATTAAAATTCTTTCTGCCCTTTTCCTTCCTTGTCTACTTGTCATGCTATTTTCAAGAGTCACCTATAACAATGTCGTAGGCCTTGTTTTAACTGTTGCCTTGATTACAGCTTCCGCATATAAAGGTTATACGCATACAAACTTATTGATCATCGTAGATGCCTTATCCCTGACAGTGGGATTTTGGTTATCAAAAAGAATGATGAAACGTACATCCAAGAGCGCCTGACATCAAAGGTGCTTTTTTTGTACTCAAACATGTCATTCCCCTTAACACATCATGAAGTTCATTAAAACAAAAATCGAATGGATGTTCGCTTATTGCTGGTTTGTTTTAAGGCTATTGTGGTAGAATGTGTATATATGCTTTATTAAACCGGAATAAATAGAAGGGATATAGGCATGTCCCGTTTTCATATAAAAATATTTCAATAGGAGGCCATGCTTGGTGAAGGATAAGTTTGAGTTAGTCTCAAAATACTCTCCTCAAGGAGATCAGCCGGCAGCAATTGAAATGCTGGTCGAAGGGATTAAGGAAGGCAAGGAAATGCAGACGCTATTGGGGGCAACGGGTACAGGGAAAACGTTCACCGTTTCCAATGTGATCCAAAAGATCAATAAACCGACTCTTGTCATTGCCCACAATAAAACGTTGGCAGGGCAGCTTTACAGTGAGTTCAAAGAGTTCTTCCCTAATAATGCCGTCGAATACTTCGTTAGCTATTATGATTACTACCAGCCAGAGGCTTACGTTCCATCCACGGATACATTCATCGAAAAAGATGCAAGCATCAATGACGAAATCGATAAATTGCGCCACTCGGCAACATCATCTTTGTTCGAAAGGAAAGATGTCATCATCATTGCCAGTGTTTCGTGCATATATGGACTCGGTTCTCCTGAAGAGTACCGGGAGATGGTCGTTTCCCTCCGAACAGGCATGGAAATAGACCGGAATGCCTTGCTGCACAGGCTCGTGGATATTCAATATGAGAGGAATGATATTGCTTTCCAACGGGGGACCTTCCGCGTTCGCGGCGACGTCGTCGAAATTTTCCCGGCCTCCCGTGATGAGCATTGTGTACGGGTCGAGTTTTTCGGGGATGAGATTGACCGTATCCGTGAAGTCGATGCCCTGACCGGTGAAATTACCGGTGAACGTGAACATATCGCCATTTTCCCGGCTTCCCACTTCGTAACCCGCGAAGAGAAAATGCGGATAGCCATTCAAAATATCGAAACGGAACTGGAAGAGAGATTGAAGGAATTAAGGGAAGATGAAAAGCTCCTTGAAGCACAGCGCTTGGAGCAGCGGACCCGCTATGATTTGGAAATGATGCGGGAAATGGGCTTTTGTTCTGGGATCGAAAACTATTCCCGCCATTTGACCCTTCGCCCTTCAGGTGCGACACCATACACTTTAATGGACTACTTTCCGGAGGACTTCCTATTGGTCGTGGATGAATCACATGTAACCCTTTCGCAAATCCGCGGAATGTTCAATGGAGATCAGGCGCGGAAGCAAGTGCTCGTCGACCATGGCTTCCGTCTGCCGTCTGCAAAAGATAACCGCCCGCTAAGATTTGAAGAATTTGAAAAAAAGGTCCATCAATCCATATTCGTTTCGGCAACTCCGGGTCCATATGAACTCGAACATACGCCAGAAATGGTTCAGCAAATCATCCGTCCTACCGGATTGCTGGATCCGACGGTAGAAGTGAGGCCGATTGAAGGGCAGATAGATGACCTGATCGGTGAAATACAGGAGCGGGTCAAAAAGAACGAGCGTGTGCTCATAACGACCTTGACGAAAAAGATGTCTGAAGATTTAACTGATTATTTAAAGGAAATCGGCATCAAGGTCCAATATCTTCATTCGGAAGTGAAGACCTTGGAAAGGATAGAAATCATCCGTGAACTCCGAATGGGCAAATATGATGTACTCGTTGGAATCAATCTTTTAAGGGAAGGCCTGGATATTCCGGAAGTGTCGTTAGTGACCATTCTGGATGCCGATAAGGAAGGGTTCCTACGCTCGGAACGTTCGCTTATTCAAACGATGGGCCGTGCAGCCCGTAATGCCAATGGCCATGTCATCATGTATGCAGACCGCATCACGAATTCGATGGAACTTGCCATCAATGAAACGAGGCGGCGCCGTGAAATCCAGGAGAAGTATAATGAAGAGCATGGAATAATGCCTCAAACCATTCAAAAGGATATACGTGACTCCATAAGGGCGACGCATGTAGCCGAAGAGGGCGAGGAGTATAAGGAAGATCTTGCACCAAGCCTTGCTAAGCTCCCTAAAAAAGAGCGTTTAAAAGTGATGGCAAGCATGGAAAAGGAAATGAAGGAAGCGGCAAAGGCACTGGACTTCGAGCGAGCTGCCGAGCTGCGTGATTTATTACTAGAGTTAAAAGCGGAAGGGTGACGAAACATGGCAATGGATAAGATTGTGATAAAAGGCGCCAGGGCCAACAATTTAAAGAATATTGATATCACGATACCGAGGGACAAACTTGTTGTGCTGACCGGATTATCCGGATCAGGAAAGTCTTCCTTGGCTTTTGATACGATTTATGCAGAAGGGCAAAGACGTTATGTAGAATCACTGTCCGCTTATGCTCGTCAATTCTTAGGCCAAGTGGATAAACCGGATGTCGATGCGATCGAAGGTTTGTCACCAGCCATTTCCATAGACCAGAAAACGACCAGTCGGAATCCTCGTTCAACCGTAGGGACTGTTACGGAGATCTATGATTATTTAAGGCTGTTATTTGCACGGGTCGGCAGGCCGACCTGCCCGATCCATAATATTGAAATCACCTCACAAACGATCGAACAAATGGTGGACCGCATTCTTGATTACCCTGAGAGAACCAAGCTTCAAGTATTGGCACCGCTCGTCTCAGGAAGAAAAGGGACACATGCGAAAGTCTTGGAGGATGTTAAGAAACAAGGTTATGTCCGCATTCGTGTGGACGGGGAAATGCATGATCTCAGTGAGGAAATCACTCTCGAAAAAAATAAGAAACATTCGATTGAAGTCATCATTGACCGGATCGTCATTAAAGAGGGGATCATGGCCAGGCTGGCAGATTCATTGGAAAGTGCTTTGCAGCTTGGCGAAGGCAAAGTCATCATTGACGTAATGGGTGAGGAAGAGCTGCTGTTCAGTGAACATCATGCTTGTCCATACTGCGGATTTTCGATTGAAGAGTTAGAGCCGAGGATGTTTTCCTTCAATAGCCCGTTCGGGGCCTGCCCGGATTGTGATGGCTTGGGGGCGAGGCTTGAGGTGGACCGTGATCTCGTCGTCCCGAATAACGAATTAAGCCTCCGGCAACATGCGGTTGCGCCATGGGAGCCGACGAGTTCTCAATATTATCCTCAGCTCCTTGAAGCGGTGGCCAACCATTATGGAATAGATATGGATGTGCCCGTTAAAGATTTACCGGAAGAGAAGATGGATAAGGTCTTGCTTGGTTCAGGTAAAGATAAGATATATTTCCGTTATAAAAATGATTTTGGAAGAGTGCAAGAAGGATATATTCCTTTTGAAGGAGTTTTAAGAAACATCGAAAGACGCTTCAAGGAGACGAGTTCAGACTATATTCGTGAGCAAATGCAGAAATACATGTCAGAACATCACTGTCCAACCTGTAAGGGTCACCGTTTGAAGAAAGAGAGTCTTTCCGTGCTCATTCAAGGGGTCCATATAAGTGAAACGACAGCTTTATCAGTGGAAGATGCGTTAGTATTTTTCGATGAGCTTGATTTGACTGAAAAGGAAGCGGCAATTGCGAGATTGATTTTACGTGAAATTCGTGAGCGGCTCGGTTTCCTGGCTAATGTAGGTTTGGAATATTTGACGTTGAGCAGGGCAGCGGGAACATTATCCGGCGGTGAAGCGCAGCGTATAAGATTGGCGACGCAGATCGGTTCCCGTTTAACGGGAGTCCTCTATATTTTGGATGAACCTTCAATAGGGCTGCATCAGAGGGATAACGATCGATTGATCGAAACATTGAAGAATATGCGCGAAATCGGGAACACCCTGATTGTTGTCGAGCATGATGAAGATACGATGATTGCTGCGGATTATTTGATCGATGTTGGTCCAGGAGCTGGAGCGCATGGAGGAGAAATAGTGGCCGCTGGTACTCCGGAAGAGGTCATGAATGATCCCAAATCCTTAACGGGTCAATATTTGGCTGGGAAGAAATTCATTCCATTGCCATTGGAACGCCGGAAAAACGATGGCCGTGTCATTGAGATAAAAGGTGCCAAGGAAAATAATCTGAAAAACGTTAATGTCAAATTCCCACTTGGGGTCTTCACAGCCGTTACAGGAGTTTCTGGATCAGGGAAAAGTACATTAGTGAATGAAATCCTCCATAAATCTTTGGCTCAAAAGCTGAATCGGGCAAAAGCCAGACCAGGCGATTTCCGCGAGATTAAGGGAGTTGAGCATTTAGATAAAGTCATTGATATTGACCAATCACCAATCGGCAGGACCCCACGATCGAATCCAGCTACCTATACGGGTGTATTCGATGATGTTCGTGACGTATTTGCCTCGACTAATGAAGCGAAGATACGCGGTTATAAAAAAGGCAGGTTCAGTTTCAATGTGAAGGGCGGCCGCTGTGAAGCATGCCGTGGTGATGGCATTATCAAGATTGAAATGCACTTTCTCCCAGATGTATATGTCCCGTGTGAAATCTGTCATGGTAAGCGTTATAACCGGGAAACACTTGAAGTCAAATATAAAGGGAAAAACATATCAGACATCCTCGATATGACAGTCGAGGAAGGCGTTAGTTTCTTTGAAAATATCCCGAAAATCAAACGGAAGCTACAAACGATTTATGACGTTGGTTTGGGTTACATCAAGCTTGGGCAGCCTGCCACCACTTTATCAGGCGGTGAAGCGCAAAGGGTGAAACTCGCTTCTGAATTGCATCGCCGTTCCACTGGGCGCTCATTTTATATCTTGGATGAACCGACTACCGGACTTCATGTCCACGATATAGCAAGGCTGCTCCAGGTGCTTCAGCGGCTGGTTGACAATGGGGATACAGTATTGGTGATCGAACATAATCTGGATGTCATCAAGACGGCGGACCATATTATTGACCTGGGACCGGAAGGCGGAGATAAGGGCGGTACGATCGTCACTTATGGAACACCTGAAAAAATATGTGAAGTTTCCGAATCGTATACGGGAAAATACTTAAAACCTGTACTCACCCGTGATCAAATTCGTATGGAAAATTGGATTGAAGAAAAAGAAACAGAGCATGAACATGCTTAAAAGAACAAGCCATCAGGCTTGTTTTTTTGTAGAAAAATGACGGTGTGCATTTAATCAATCATTTGATTAAAGAATGGGAAAACAAGATATTTCCGGGGAAATCAGACATCTTCCTTTTCGTAAATTGTCATTATCGTTTGTCGAATGATGGGAAAACTGGTATTTATGAAACTTTTTAGATATCTAGGCGTATGTATGAATAAAATGATAGAAGAAAGCGAGGAATGTTCATGCAGGAGGAAAGAAAGAAAATTTTAGAAATGATTCAGGATGGAAAGTTATCGGCGGAAGAAGCCATGGGCCTATTGGAAGAATTAGATAAAGCCAGTCAGGAAAGTGAAGCTAAAGAGCAGAAATTGCAAAATGAATTATCGACGGTAGTCGTGGATAAGAAAAGTGAAGGAAGCAATCAGGATACGTTTAAGAAGAATATCCAGTCATCGAAAGAAAAGATTATGGATTTCGTTGAAAGTGCTTTTAAGAAAATCAAAGAAACGGATCTTGATTTCAATTTCGGGAAATCTGTGGAGGTCAGTCATATTTTCCAGCATGATCAAGATTTCCTGAATGTAGTTGATGTAGATATTGCGAATGGGAAAATAAAAATCGCCGCATGGGACCATGATGATGTCCGGGTGGAATGCCAAGCTAGGGTATACCGTGTGGAAGATATAGAAGAAGCCAGGAAAAACTTTTTGGAAGAAGTCGATTTCACGATTGAAAATGGTAAATTGAAGTTCAAGGTTCGTGAAAAATCCATAAAGGTTGATACGACCATGTACATTCCAAGAAAGGAATATGAGGACATTCATGTAAGGATGTTCAATGGCGCAATCACGGCTGAATCATTGAAATCTGAGAACTTTAAAGCGAAAACGGCGAATGGTGCCATTCATATCATGCAAGGTACGGGTGATTTCTGTGAGCTTGAAACTGGTAACGGGATGATTACCATTTCAGATACCAATTTTAATGACTTGGAAGCCGAGACCCTAAATGGAGCGATTAATGCCGATGGGTACTTCAAAAAATTGGATGTTCAAACGTTCAATGGTGAAGTCATCTGTACGAATTCGGGGATGGATTGCGATTCGATCCATGCTAAGTCAGTCACTGGAAAAGTCCAGCTGACCCTGCCTCCAGGCAAGGCGATCGAAGGAGAGTTGAAATCCAATTTAGGAAGCTTTAATGTAACTTTGGAAGGGATGACCATCATCGAAGAGAAAAGTGATGTGGTTCAGAAGGTCCTTAAGTTCAAGACGGTCAAAGAAGAGGTTCCTGTACTTCATGTTTTTGCAGAAACGAAGACTGCAGCGATAACGGTTTCCTGAAAGGGAAAGTTCACAGGCGGCGTAAACTGCAGGCAAACTCAATGGAAAACGAGTTTGCCTGCATTTTTTTTTGGCTTTTTCCGAGTTTAAATACAAGGTTGAGTGCCTGGAGCGGAAATCAACATCCAATTTGTATTGATACCATACCTAAGGGTTGCTTGGGAGTTGGCTCGCGAACATCATTTGATGAAATATACGTTTTCCTAACCCTTTTGTCTCTTAAATTGAGCCGGCCAATAAAAATGGCGGGCTTTCTTTTATTTTGATGTAAGGATTCATGTATGTTCATCCTCATCCTCATCTCTTTCCTGTTCATGTGGCCCATCCGGGTGGAGTGAATAAAAAAACGATAAATCGATAATGCATTGTTTGGTTATTAACAGAAAAATGCTAAAATAGAAAAAGTATCTCAAAAAATAGCATCGCTCCAAAAGGAGGAAAGATATATGGCAAAAGTCCGTACAAAGGATATAGTAGAAGCGTTCGGTCTAGAACTTATCAGTGGGGAAGAAGGAATTAACCGACCGATCGTCACGAGTGATTTATCTCGTCCCGGACTTGAAATAGCCGGTTTTTTTGATTATTATCCCGCAGATCGAGTACAGCTTTTAGGTATGACGGAGATGTCCTTTTTTAATCGGTTGAATGAACCGGATCGAATACAGAGGATGGAAGAGTTGTGCCGGGACTTTACTCCAGGCATCATCATTACGCGTGGTCAGGAAGTGCCGATAGAATTGATCGAAGCTTCTGAGCGGGAATCCGTTCCTGTGATGAAATCCAACATGAAGACGACAAGGTTATACAGCCGTCTGACCAATTTCCTTGAAAGCAGGTTGGCGCCAACCACTGCCGTTCATGGGGTATTGGTGGATATATATGGGTTGGGTGTGTTGATCACCGGTAAAAGCGGAGTCGGTAAAAGTGAGACAGCCCTGGAATTAGTGAAACGGGGTCATCGTCTCGTAGCCGATGACTGCGTCGAAATCAGGCAGGAAGATCAAGATACGCTAGTCGGGAATGCCCCGGATTTAATCGAACATCTTCTTGAAATAAGGGGATTGGGAATCATAAATGTAATGACACTTTTTGGAGCTGGTGCAGTCCGCAGCAATAAAAAGATCTCAATCGTCATCAATCTGGAACTATGGGAGAAAAATAAGCAGTATGACCGGGTTGGCCTTGATGAAGAGAAAATGAAAATCATCGATACGGAAGTGACGAAAATTACCGTACCTGTCCGTCCAGGGCGAAACTTAGCTGTTATCATTGAAGTGGCAGCCATGAATTACCGCCTGAAACGAATGGGGGTAAATGCTGCAGAACAGTTTTCAGATCGCTTGAACCATGCCATTGCAGATCCGGAACATGATGAATTTTAAAAGGTTATAGGAAAAGAGGGAACGAAATGGAACAAGGAATACAGCCGCTGAATCCGATCGCGATTGATCTAGGTCCCATTCAGGTACATTGGTATGGGCTAATCATCGGTTTCGGTGTGTTATTGGGTCTTATTATCGCATTAAGGGAGTCGGAGCGAAGAGGTCTTGATAAGGAAATATTTACTGATTTGATTTTGTTTGCTGTCCCGATCGCGATCATTAGTGCCCGTATTTATTATGTGATCTTCCAATGGGAGTACTATTCACAAAACCCGGGGGATATCATAAAAATATGGAATGGCGGAATTGCCATACATGGTGCGTTGATTGGATCGGTGCTGACTGCGATCGTTTTTGCAAAGGTCAAGAAGGTCTCATTTTGGAAGCTGGTGGATATTGCTGCACCGAGCTTATTGTTGGGGCAGGCGATTGGCCGTTGGGGTAACTTCATGAATCAGGAAGCGCATGGGGGAGAAATAACAAGGTCATTCCTTGAAAATATGCATTTGCCTGAATTCATCATAAATCAAATGTACATAAACGGTACGTATTATCACCCGACCTTCTTGTATGAATCGATTTGGAATATCCTCGGAGTCATTATTCTCTTAAGTTTACGGAAAGTGAACTTGCGCAGGGGGGAACTGTTTTTAACCTATGTAATATGGTATTCCATCGGACGTTATTACATTGAGGGATTACGGACGGACAGTTTGATGCTGACGGAGTCACTGCGTATCGCACAAGTGATTTCAATTGTGTTGATAATTGTAGCCATTGTTTTAGTGGTCTATAGAAGGGTTCGCGGGCATGCAGACAAAAGATATTTAGATGCATAGGTAATATGTGAAAAGGGAGAGGGCATAGTGATAGTGGATTCGGTTAAAAAGGGACTTCTTTCAGGCTTGAATACAACCTGGTCTTTGGGGAAAGTGATATTTCCGGTTACTCTGATCGTCACTGTGCTTCAATATACGCCTGTATTGCCGTACATCATCAACTTGATAGCGCCTTTGATGAATCTCATCGGTCTTCCGGGGGATGCAGCAATTCCGCTTGTATTAGGGAATTTCCTGAATTTATACGCAGCGATTGCTGGCATATTAACGCTTGATTTGACTGTGAAAGAAGTTTTTATCATCGCTATGATGCTATCTTTTTCACATAATTTATTGATCGAGTCAGGTGTGGCGATGAAAACCGGTGTCAAGCTGTGGGTCATCCTAACAGTACGGATCGGGCTCGCGCTTTTGTCCGCGGTCGTCATCAATCTTGTTTGGCAGGGCGGATCTGAAATGGCCCAAGGAACGGCTATCGGGGAGGCTGCAGAGATTAACGGAACGGGAGCAATCCTTTTGCATGGGGTCATCCAGGCCTTTTCAGGAATTGGCCAGCTGGCGGTCATCGTTATTCCGCTCATGGTGGCGGTTCAAATCATGAAGGATTTAAAGTGGCTGGAAGCCTTCTCGAAAGCCCTTGCTCCCTTCATGAAGGTCCTGGGGATGAAGCCGAATGCTTCCATGCCTTTCGTTACGGGCCTGACTCTCGGTTTGGCATATGGCGCAGGCGTAATGATTCAAGCGGCTAAAGAGGATAATGTTTCGAAGAAGGATATGACGATTGCATTCATCTTTTTAGTTGCCTGCCATGCTGTTGTAGAAGACACACTGATTTTTATTCCGCTGGGGATTCCGGTCTTGCCGCTGTTACTTATTCGGCTGCTCACTGCCATTGTTTTAACGATGGTCGTTGCGTATATATGGAACCGGACTGCTAGGGTACAGAGAAAGGAAGCTGTATATGAACAGTAACATAACTACATTATTATTTGATCTTGATGGTACGTTGATCAATACAAATGAATTGATCATCGCCTCTTTTACAGAAACTTTAAACCACTTTTGTCCTGGAAAGTACAATCGGGAAGATATCATTCCATTTATCGGACCGACTTTGGTCGATACGTTTTCTTCCATTGATCCAAAACGTGTGGATGAAATGATCGCATACTATCGGGAGCATAATTGGAGGAACCATGATTTGCTTGTCACACAATTTGACGGGGTGTTCGAAACCGTTCAAACGCTGAAGCAGAGCGGTTATAAATTGGCAGTCGTTACGACAAAGAAGCGTGATGTCGTCGAAAAGGGCCTGCGTTTAAGCAAACTGGATCAGTTCTTTGAAGTGGTGGTCACACTGGATGAGGTGGAAAGGGCAAAGCCGGACCCAGAGCCTTTGGTAAAAGCTTTAAATCAACTCGGTTCGGTTCCTGAGGAAGCGATCATGATTGGCGACAGTTATCATGATATTATGGGCGGGAAAAATACAGGTACAAAAACGGCAGGGGTCTCCTGGTCCATTAAAGGACGTGAATTCCTGGAAAGCTATCACCCTGATTATATGCTTGAGCAGATGGCGGACTTATTGAATATCGTTGAGGGTGAAAAACTCACGGAGGCTAGAAAAAAATGAGACGCACGTCCCGCTATCCAGTTGAAGGGGCCAATTCACTATGGCATGTATATAAGACGGTTCCATTCTGGAAAGTCGTCAAGAATTTTGTGGTGATACAGCTAGCGCGTTACACGCCTTTTCTGGGCATGAAGAATTGGCTATACAGGAATTTTTTACATATGAAGGTCGGGAAGCATACTTCGTTTGCCTTGATGGTCATGCCGGATGTGATGTTTCCGGAAAAAATATCGGTCGGAATAAATACTGTCATTGGCTATAATACGACGATACTTGCTCATGAATATTTGATTCATGAATATCGTTTAGGAGAAGTAGTCATTGGCGATGAAGTATTGATTGGCGCGAATTCGACCATTCTACCAGGACTTTCAATTGGTAATGGGGCGATTGTCTCTGCGGGGACGCTTGTCCATAAGGATGTTCCGGAGGGAGCTTTCGTTGGGGGAAATCCAATGAAAATCATATATACCAAAGAGGAAATGCTTGAGAGAGAGCAGCAAACTTCCTTATGAAAAAAGGACTTGCCCTATATGCGGCAGGTCCTTTTTAATGGCATTTTGGGTATAACGGAGTCAGTTCATTCTTTAGGTGGTCTATCACTTCGTTGATTGATATATGTTCCTGGTTCACTGTCGCTTCATACGTTTCTTTTAAAATTCGAAAAAACCTTTCCTGTGCCTGTTTTTCCATATTGACCTTGTCCTCCTATCATCTATTAAAGATTTATGAAGAGGGAGCTGAACGGCTTCAGCCCCGCATCTCATTTATCTATTCCGATTTCAATAAATCGGCAACCAATACGTACAGTTCCTGTGCACTACCAATATATGAAAAAGGGTAGCAGGCTGTTACTGTAAGTGTGGCTTTAGGCTTGGGAACGATCACGGTACGGTCATCTGCATCGACGATACGGACCTTCCTCACTTTATATGTAAACGTACCTGCTGTTTTGGCAATCAGCAAGTCACCCTTGCCGACTTCACCTAGATCTCTGAAAATTGTATCTCGGTGACCGGGTAAAACGGAATTATCCTTTTCACAGGGAAGGACAATTCTGCCACTTGTTCTGCAGATAATTCATCAATTGTTTCAAAATACTCTAGTTGATTCATCCTATCGGAGATCGCCATTAAACGAGATTCTAAAGAAGGGTCTTCGACGATAGGCAAAAGGTGGTTCATGAACCTGTCGAGCACTTCGTCTGTAAGGCCGATCTCAGTAAAGAGACCATCCATTAAATCGCTGATTTCTTCCTCATCATAATCCATTTCTAAATCGATGATATCCTCAATGTCGTAAATGAAGTGGAAGGTATCGATGATGAATCACCCTCTTCCAGTTCGCCGTATACCATCAATAATTCAGTAAGTTCAGCTTCTGTCAATTCATATGTTTAAGTAGATTCTGTAAGGTCTCAGGAGTGACGGCAGGTCCTAATGTTTCACGCAACTCTTCTGCCGATTTCAGTTCATTCAATGTTAAGTCGTGTAATAGGATAGATACTCTTCCGATTCTTCTTGCGTCATTCTAACTTCAGAAAGGTATGCATTAAGCTCATCCTGGTTGATCTTAGTTGCCGCAAAAACCTTCGTTCCGCTTGAACCCAGTGAAAAAAGAACGATCAGTGCCACAAAAAACTTCATTCCCATACCTCCCTAAATTTACCTAATATTGCCAAACTCCTAAATATTATAAAACATCTAAACCAAAAGGTACACATTAATAACAATGAATGGCTAAAGATAGGAAGAACTATCCGGTGAAAAGGGACGACTCCTTCCATTTTGGCTTAAACCGACATGAAGAATATCCAAAACCGACGTGGTATGGAAGGAATGGGATTAGGCATATTTTCCTTGACGTGAGTTGGGGGCAGGGGTAAACTATTAATAACTTCAACCTGCTACCATATTAGCGAACTAAAGTGATTTAATAGATTATTGTGATTATTTATAGGATTATGTCATTTTATTTGATACTATTTTTATATGTTATCCGAAATTTGGATTTAAGCGTGAAAACCTTGGAAAGATAAAGGGATAAACAAAATAGGGAATGGGTGCATCGGTTTTTGCCTATAGGCGGACCGATTGGATATATAGATAGTAATCAATATTTCAAAAGGATGTGCAGTCGTGACAAAGCCATTTATGTTTGAAAAGCCATTAGGCATGAGAGATACATTGCCGGTGCTGTATGAAACGAAAGTGTCGGCCAGAAATAAGATGAGTGATGAAATCAAGAAGTGGGGCTATCAATTTATTGAAACGCCAGCTCTGGAATATTATGAAACAATTGGCGAGGCTTCAGCAATATTGGATCAACAGTTGTTTAAACTTCTTGATTCCCAGGGGCATACGCTCGTACTCCGTCCCGAGATGACAGCGCCCATCGCACGGGTCGCAGCATCCAAACTGTTAAAACAGCAAATTCCGCTTCGGCTGGCCTATTCCGCGAATGTATACCGGGCACAGCAGCGTGAAGGAGGCAGGCCGGCAGAATTCGAACAGATTGGCATTGAATGTATCGGAAATAAGTCAATAAGTGCCGATGCTGAAATGATTGCCCTGCTTGCGGATGCTCTAAAGGCTGCAGGGCTTCAGGAATTTAAAATTTCCATTGGACATATCGGATTTCTGCAAGAGTTTTTCTTGAGCATTCTAGGTACGGAGGAAAGGGCCTCTATATTAAGGAAGTTTTTGTATGAAAAAAATTATGTTGGATATCGCGAGCATGTTAAATCACTGCCGCTTTCATCCATTGATAAACAACGGCTTATCGAATTTACCTCCTTACGTGGCAGTGAAGGAACCATGGAAAAGGCGCTAGGGTTGGTTGAAAATAATAAAGGGCAAGATTCTTTGGCTGAACTGAAGGAATTGTCTGCGCAGCTAAAAGAATTTGACGTTGAACAATATGTGAGCTTCGACCTAACATTGGTCAGTCATATGAGTTATTACACGGGAACTTTATTTGAAGTGTATGCCGGACAAGTCGGTTTTCCAATCGGCAATGGCGGCCGGTATGATAATCTGCTTGAGAAGTTCGGCTGGAATGCTTCGGCCACAGGTTTTGCGATCCGGGTGGATCGTCTTGCAGAAGCTCTTGGGGAGCCGATTCAGCCTGTCGCGCCAGAATGTATTTTATTCAGTCCCGAACGAAGGTTGGAAGCGATCGGTTTTGCAAGGGAAAAACGCTCCGAAGGGAAATTGGTAACGATTCAAGATATTACAGTCGTCCAAAATGTCGATGCTTTTACACGGACATTTTCTGAAGTTCATTTATTCGTGGGGAATGGGGGGAATGGAAAAGATGAATAATAGCTTTTTAACGATTGCCATGCCGAAAGGTAGAATATTTGAAGAAGCGGCAGAGCTATTAAGAAAGGCCGGTTTTCGTCTCCCTCCCGAGTTTGATGATTCCCGGAAATTGATTCTTGAAGTGGAAGAAGAGAATCTGCGGTTCATTTTAGCTAAACCGATGGATGTAGTAACCTATGTGGAACACGGCGTCGCTGACATTGGAATTGCAGGGAAGGATGTCATGCTAGAGGAAGAACGTGATGTCTATGAGTTACTTGATTTGAAAATCAGTGCCTGCTACTTGGCTGTAGCTGGACTGCCTGGTACGAAAATAAGTGACATCGCCCCCAAAATAGCCAGTAAATACCCGAATGTTGCTTCCAGTTATTTTCGCGAGCAGGGGGAGCAAGTCGAGATTATAAAGTTGAATGGGTCTATAGAGTTAGCACCGTTAATAGGTTTAGCTGAACGAATCGTCGATATCGTTTCAACTGGGCGGACATTGAAGGAAAACGGTCTTGTGGAATATGCGAAAATCGCCAATGTGACTTCGAGGCTGGTGGCAAACCCTGTCAGCTATCGAATTAAAGAAGCAAGGATTACTGAAATCGTGGAACGGCTAGCAGAAATTATTGAATAGTAAAGAATCGTTAATGAGGTGAAGGTATGAAAATAGAACGGTTTGCTGAAGGGATTTCCCTGAAACGCTCGGTTGAAGCAGGTACTGCCGATCAAAGAAAAGCGGTTCAGGATATTATTTATGATGTCAGGAAAAGCGGAAACGCAGCTATACGTACCTATACCGAACGTTTCGATGGCGTCAGTCCAGGGGACTTGCTTGTATCGGAGCAGGAAATGGAAGAAGCGTCAGCGGCATTGACTGCTGAGCAGCTTGAGATTATTCAAGAAGCTGCGAATAATATCCGAATGTTTCACGAGAAACAAATTCGAAATTCATGGTTTACGACTGATGATACGGGAACGATGCTAGGACAAAAATTGACACCTCTTGATGCAGTAGGTGTTTATGTACCTGGAGGCACAGCGGCCTATCCTTCGTCAGTATTGATGAATGCCCTGCCTGCGAAGGCCGCGGGGGTGGAACGGATCGTTATGGTATCTCCTCCAGGGAAAGATGGGAAATTATCGCCAGCGGTTTTGGCAGCAGCCAAAATTGCCGGAGTTAAGGAAATCTATAAAGTTGGCGGGGCTCAGGCCATAGCTGCCCTCGCTTATGGGACGGAAACAATTAAGAAAGTGGATAAAATAGTGGGTCCGGGAAATATATATGTGGCGTTAGCGAAGCGCGAAGTATTCGGGGATGTCGCCATTGATATGATAGCAGGTCCAAGTGAAATAGCGATATTGGCGGACGAAACGGCCATCGCTGAAGAAGTAGCGGCAGACTTGTTATCACAGGCTGAGCATGATGCCCGGGCTTGCAGTGTTTTGGTCACGACTTCTACGTCTCTTGCAGAAGAAGTGGCAGCAGAAGTGACCAAGCAGGTGGCGTTGCTTCCACGTCATGATATTGCTGGAGCATCGATAAGGGATTATGGAAGAATCGTTGTATGCGGGAATATGGGAGAAGCTGTTGAAGCGATTAATGAACTTGCACCGGAACATTTGGAAATTGTGACCAAAGATGCACTTGAAATCATGGCTAAAATCCGCCATGCCGGTGCAATCTTCATTGGCCGCTTTAGCTCGGAGCCCGTCGGGGATTACTTTGCAGGCCCCAATCATGTGTTGCCCACCAATGGAACCGCCCGTTTTTCCAGCCCGCTGAATGTGGATGATTTCCAAAAGAAATCGAGCATCATCATGTATAGTGAAACGGCCTTCCGCAAAAATGCAAAAAAAATCGCAGCATTTGCCCGAATGGAAGGACTTGAGGCCCATGCCCGTGCCATCGAATCACGTGGTGTGAATGAATCGGGAAAAGGTCCTGAAGATTAAATAAGTGAAATCAGTTAAATCAATGAAATAAAGACTTTAGACATGCTTTTACATCTTGGGAAAAGGGGTCTTACCCCGTTGAGGAGGAGCTGTAATGGAACGTTTTGCTAGTGTGGAGCGAAAGACGAATGAAACGGAAATAAGTTTGAAGTTTGATGTGGATGGGGAAGGTAATTCCTCCATTAAGACCGGCGTTCCGTTTATGACGCATATGCTGGATTTGTTCACGAAACACGGGAAGTTTGATTTGACAGTAGATGCAAATGGGGATACAGACGTGGATGATCACCATACAACTGAAGATATTGGCATTTGTTTGGGTCAGACGTTATTGGAGGCCCTTGGAGACAAGCGCGGGATAAAGCGTTACGGAAATGCATTCGTACCTATGGATGAAGCACTCGCCCAGGTTGTCATCGATTTAAGCAATCGTCCGCATCTGGAGTTCCGGGCTGAGTTTCCTTCGCAAAAGGTCGGTACTTTCGATACTGAACTGGTGCACGAGTTTCTTTGGAAATTCGCTCTTGAAGCCAGGATGAACCTTCATGTAGTCGTTCATTACGGTCACAACACACATCATATGATCGAAGCAATATTCAAAGCGCTTGGACGTGCATTGGATGAAGCTACGACAATCGATCCACGTGTCAAAGGCATCCCTTCGACGAAAGGAATGTTGTAAATGATTGGGATCGTCGATTATGGCATGGGGAATTTATTTTCTGTAAGTAAAGGGCTTGAGCGCCTTGGTGCCGATTCATTCATTTCCGATGACCCAAAAGAACTTTCAAAGTCGAAAGGAATCATACTTCCCGGCGTTGGCTCTTTCAGGGATGCCATGAGTCTCTTGGAAAAACAAAAGCTGGATGAATTTCTGCGGGGATATGTAGCGGATGGGGGGTATCTATTAGGCATCTGCCTTGGTATGCAGCTTCTGTTTGATGAAAGTGAGGAAAATGGACCGGCAAAAGGATTATCCCTCATCCCGGGAAAAGTCGTTCGTTTTAAGGGAGTGGATGCGAATGACCAGGTTTATAAAGTGCCTCACATGGGCTGGAATCGACTTGAATTCAAACACGCATCACCAGTGAATGAGGGGCTGGAAGAGGAGCATGTTTATTTCGTCCATTCATACTACGTCGATACAGATGAATCATTCGTGACCGCTTCGGCGACGTATGATGTGGAAGTGCCGGCGATCGTCGGTAAAGGGAATGTATTCGGCATGCAGTTCCATCCGGAAAAAAGCGGGAATATGGGCATGTCACTCTTGAAAAATTATCTGTCATTAGTAGAAGGGAAGGAAGAAGCATGAGCAACTTTACTATTTACCCGGCGATTGATATGCGCGGAGGCAAATGCGTCCGCTTAATCCAGGGAGATTACGATCAGGAAACCGTTTATGGTGATTCCCCCTTCGATATGGCTAAAAGCTTTGCGGACCAAGGAGCCGGTTGGATACATATGGTCGACCTTGACGGAGCTAAAGAGGGAGTAAGAATCAATGATTCATACGTAATTAAAGCGGCAAGTGAGTTAGGCGCCCGCATTCAAATCGGCGGAGGCATCCGAACGGAACGGGATATAGCCCATTATCTGGATAATGGAGTTGAACGTGTCATTCTAGGCAGCTCGGCCGTTTCAGACCCTGATTTCACTAAAGATATGATTAGGAAGTATGGAAGCCATATCGCTATTGGGATCGATGCGAAGGATGGTAAGGTTGCCACTCATGGCTGGCTTCAAACGTCCGGAACCCTTGCGGTAGATCTTGGCAAACTACTGGCCGATGCTGGTGCCGAGACCTTTATCGTGACTGATATCGCGACGGATGGCATGCTTTCAGGCCCGAATGTGAAAGGTATATTGGCCATGGCGGAGGCAACTGGTAAAAACGTGATTGCTTCAGGAGGCATTAGTTCACTCGAAGACCTTATCACCCTCAAGGAGTATGAAGCCCAAGGAATTGCAGGGGCTATCATTGGCAAGGCACTTTATACCAACCGCTTTACTGTAGAAGATGCACTAGAAAAGGTGCGTGGTTAAATATGCTCACTAAACGAATTATTCCATGTCTCGATGTAAAAGATGGGCGCGTAGTCAAGGGCATACAATTCGTTTCCCTTAGGGATGCTGGAGATCCGGTCGAACTTGCAGCCTTTTACGACCAAGAAGGTGCCGATGAGCTTGTCTTCCTGGATATTTCCGCATCACATGAAGGCAGGGAAACGATCGTCGACGTCGTTCAAGCGGTAGCGGGCAGCTTGGCAATCCCGTTCACGGTGGGCGGCGGCATTAATTCATTGGCGGATATGAAGAAGATCCTGCGGGCTGGTGCCGATAAAGTATCCTTAAATACAGCAGCCATCCTGCGTCCGGATTTAATTAATGAAGGTGCTGATTATTTTGGTTCCCAATGTATCGTGGTTGCCATAGACGCCCGATATGATGAAGGGCTTGGGTCTTGGCGCGTATATACCCACGGCGGCCGGAAACCGACTGAATGGGAAGTGACCGAGTGGGCGAAGGAAGCCGTATCCCGCGGTGCTGGGGAAATTTTGTTGACAAGCATGGATTGTGACGGCGAGAAACAAGGGTTTAATATCGCTTTGACAAAAACGGTATCTAAAGCCGTTTCAGTTCCGGTCATCGCCTCTGGCGGGGCAGGCAACGCTGAACATTTCCAGGAAGCCTTCCAAGAAGGGAAAGCCGACGCAGCATTAGCGGCATCGATTTTTCATTATAAAGAAACATCCGTTAAAGAAGTCAAAGCGTTTCTTAAACAACAAGGAGTGGTTGTACGATGAATCTTGAAACTATTAAATACGATGAAAAAGGTCTGGTACCGGCAATCATTCAAGATGCAGGAACAGGCGAAGTGCTGACACTTGCTTACATGAATCAAGAATCTCTGCAATTGTCGATTGAAAAAGGGGAAACGGTTTTCTTCAGCCGTTCGCGCAATGAATTATGGCATAAAGGAGCAACCAGCGGCAATATCCAGAAAATCACCGAAATGAAGTATGACTGCGATCAAGATGCATTGGTCGTTCGGGTCGTGCCTGCAGGTCCTGCGTGCCATACAGGGGCAACAAGCTGTTTTAGCGAAACGATTTACCAAAATGGTGAAGCCGGACAAGACGTGAAGGCGAATGTGACTTTCTTGACGGAATTGGAAAGACTGATTGAAAAAAGAAAATCGGAAATGCCTGAAGGTTCATATACGACCTACCTATTCGATAAGGGCGTGGATAAGATACTGAAGAAAGTCGGTGAAGAAGCGGCGGAAGTGATCATTGCTGCTAAGAACCGTGATGCAGAGGAACTTTCGATGGAAAGTGCCGATCTCCTCTATCACTTATTCGTTCTTCTTCAAGAGCAGGAGCTGCCTTTCCAAGCGGTGCTTGATGTATTGAAGGCTAGACATGCCGATAAGGACGAACCGAAAGAAACCGAATGAATGGTGAAAGCCCTCCGTCAATAGGAGGGCTTTTATATGTATTTACGATCGCGAGCAGTGATCTTGAGTCCCCGTATGACAAGGAAAATGCTTTAATTTTTCTTGAAAATAGCATGATGGTTCCCGTTTTCCATTTTCTTGAATTGTTCGGCAAATTTTCTCCAATATGTTATAATACTATGGTTAATCAACTTGTAGATGGAGGATTACATGAGTAAAGACTCTAAATTTGGCCAACAGGCAAAAATTCTAACCTTTCACCCAACAGGTGAGTATTATTTCACCAAGGGTTTAAAAGCTTATCATAGACGGGAATTACCTAAATCAAAGAAATACCTGGAACGTGCGCTGGAACTTGAACCTGCTGAACCGATGATAGCTTGTCAATTGGCAATCACTTGCTCGGAAATCGGTGAATATAATTATTCAAACAACCTTTTGGAAAACATCTTGGATGTGATGGATCCCTATATGTCGGAATGTCATTACTTCCTGGCGAATAATTATGCCCACTTAGGCATGTTCAAGGAGGCTTATCGTCACGCCAGTGCTTACCTTGATAAAGAAGAAGACGGGGAGTTCAGCGATGACGCGGAGGATCTGCTTGAATTGATAACTTTTGAGTCGGATGAGTCAGAAGAAAACCCCTTTAAGCATGATGGGCTCATTACCAAACAGGAACAAGCCCGTGAGTACCTGGAATCAGGCAATTTCCCGAAGGCGATCGAAGTGCTGAAAGAAACGATTGCCGAGTATGAGGATTACTGGTCCGCTTATAATAACCTGGCACTTGCCTATTTCTATCTTGGTCAAGTGAATGAAGCTTTTGCAACACTTGATGAGGTACTGGAAAAAAGTCCGGGAAACCTGCATGCGCTTTGTAACCTTGTTGTATTTCATCATTATCAACAGGATGAGGCAAAGGTTGAAGAGCTCATACAGATGCTGGAGAAAATTAGGCCGATGCTATCCGAACATCGTTTCAAGCTTGGAGCGACCTTCGCTCTGATCGGCAATTATGCTTCTGCATATAATTGGCTGAAAGGACTTCAAAAGCAAGGGTTCGAAGGAGATGGAACCTTCTACTATTGGCTTACCATTTCCGCTTACCACTTAGGCCATGAACAGGCTGCCAAAAAGGCATGGAAAAGGGTCGTGGAAATGAACCCGGAAAAGGAAGGCATGGAGCCTTGGGGAGATATGAATGCAACTTCAGATGGTTTTGAACATCATTTTCCTTCTATTATAAAAAGGCTGGAAAGTGAATTCATCGAAGAAAGGCTTTTTGCCATTTTCCTTCTGAAACATTCGGTTCATAAACAGAAGCTATTGAAAAACCAGGTCCTCAACCTAAACCAGAATTTCACTGAATTGGAACGTGATTATGCCGAACTTGTTCAAGTTCCTGCTAAAGATCGCCAGTTAACACCGATTGATTTTGCCGATCGCACAGCTGAGTTATTATATCAGCATTTCCAACCGATACAATTAAATGAAGCCGGGCTCTATTTAATGTGGTTTTCCGTTTTCATCGAAGCGGTGAAATCCGAGCAGAAGCTAAATAATCCTGCAGGATGGGCATCTGCGGTGGAGTATGTGTGGACTCAGCTTAAAAGTGAGAAGGCGAGCAAACAGGCAATCGCAGACAAACATTTCATTTCGGTGTCCACCTTATCGAAGTACGTGAAGTTGGTTCAAAACTTACTCGGATGAGCAGATATTTGGACGAAAAATTATTTGTTATATAGGATAATAGGTAGGGAACACTAACCGTAGTGAAGGTTCCATTTGTAATGGATATGGAGGAGTGAAAACATGTCTGAAAAAATTTATGACGTTGTTATTATTGGAGCTGGTCCTGCAGGGATGACGGCGGCTGTCTATACATCACGTGCGAACCTTTCAACATTGATGTTAGAACGCGGAGTACCGGGCGGGCAAATGGCCAATACGGAGGAAGTTGAAAATTATCCTGGATTCGACACTATACTCGGACCTGAACTTTCAACGAAAATGTTTGACCATGCAAAGAAATTCGGTGCGGAGTATGCCTATGGGGATGTTAAGGAAATCATTGACGGTGAAGAGTATAAAACGATCAAAGCCGGTTCAAAGGAATTCAAAGCACGTTCAATCATCATTTCATCTGGTGCCGAATACAAGAAAATCGGCGTTCCTGGCGAAAAAGAATTGGGCGGCCGCGGTGTATCGTATTGTGCAGTTTGTGATGGTGCATTCTTCAAGCAAAAAGAACTGTTCGTTATCGGCGGCGGAGACTCTGCTGTTGAAGAGGGTGTGTACTTAACCCGCTTTGCTTCAAAAGTGACGATCGTTCACAGACGTGACGAACTTCGTGCTCAAAAGATTCTTCAAGATCGTGCATTTGCCAATGAGAAAATTAACTTCATCTGGAATCACACTTTGAAGGAAATCAATGAAAAAGGCGGCAAGGTCGGCGGTGTCACACTAGTTTCCACTGAAAACGGAGAAGAGACAGTGATGGACGCAGACGGTGTATTCATTTATATCGGAATGCTTCCGCTAACGAAACCATTTGAAAACTTGGGCATCTTGAATTCAACAGGTTATATTGAAACGAATGATCGGATGGAAACACGCGTACCTGGTATTTTCGCTGCAGGTGACGTTCGTGAAAAAACATTGCGCCAAATCGTTACAGCTACAGGAGATGGAAGCATTGCCGCCCAATCCGCTCAGCATTTTGTTGAGGAACTTCAAGAAAAATTGCAGCCAAAGGCTTGATTTCACAAGAATATACAATCGTAATTCCGTTTTAACGATGTTGTAACATGCGTGAAATAATGATTCGGTATAGTAGGGGATAGAAGTTGACCCCCTTTAATTATAAACGTTTAAGGACACAGAATAAGTTTCTGTGTCTTTTTTTTGTTTTCCTGCTTTGAGACTATATCTTTAGTTCCAATTTTTAGGGTGTATCCAAGCAATTTTTAATGTGAAGCAAGTCGTTCCTTTGCATTTAGGAAGCGAAAGTGGAGAAGAATAGGAGTTAAGCAGGATAAAGGCTTACCTATTTGATTCCTTGCGAATGAAGATTCCCCCAGTGCAGGAAGTTTACTTTATTGTTAGCTCATTTTAAAAATAGTATAATGATAAGATATACTAAACATATACATCTTTCATAATGGTAAGAAGATGAAAAATACAACTTGTTTGAACTATTAGCATTTGTAAATCGCCAAATGGATATCTAGCGGCGGTTTAAGGATATAAACTGAATCTCTTCAGCACGGGGGGGGAAGGTTTCTATAGTCGAGCAGAGCCAATCGAGGTGAAGAACGTGCAACGTGTCACAAACTGTGTATTGATCAGAGATAATCAAATCCTCTTATTGAAAAAGCCTAGACGCGGATGGTGGGTAGCTCCCGGCGGCAAGATGGAACCTGGGGAGTCTGTACGCGATGCTTGCATTAGGGAATATCGCGAAGAAACGGGCGTTTATTTAAAAAACCCTTCCATCAAAGGTATTTTCACCTTCATCATGAAGGACGGAGATAAAGTTTTATCAGAATGGATGATGTTCACTTTCTTTGCAACGGATTCCGATGGTGTAAATGTGGATGTTTGTGAAGAAGGGGAACTTAGCTGGCATCCGGTTGAAGATGTTAAAAAGCTGATGATGGCCGAAGGTGATTTTCACATCCTGGATTATATGGTTCATGGCAGTGGGATCATCTATGGAACCTTTACCTATACGCCAGAGTTCAAGCTGCTTTCTTACCGGTTGGATCCAGGTTAATTTTTAGATATAAAAAAGATTGTTATATATGGGGGCGGAGAAACTATGAGTACAGGGCAGATGAGTGAAACGCAATTGGTCATCATTACCGGAATGTCCGGAGCAGGTAAGACGGTGGCGGTTCAAAGTTTTGAAGACCTCGGCTTTTTTTGCGTCGATAATTTGCCGCCCACGCTGTTGCCAAAGTTTTTGGAGTTAATGAAGGACTCCGGGAATAAGATGAATAAAGTGGCTCTTGTCATGGATTTAAGGGGAAGGGAATTTTTTGATTCCTTATTTCTTGCACTGGATAATTTAACTGATGCAGCTGCAGTATCACCAAGAATCCTTTTTCTTGAGGCTGATGATGATTCCTTGGTACGCAGGTATAAGGAAACGAGAAGGACCCACCCCCTTGCTCCATTAGGCCGGCCGTTGGAAGGCATTAAAATGGAACGGGAACTTTTGGACGAATTGAAGGGAAGGGCCCAGTTGATCTTTAATACTTCTCAACTGAAACCGCGCGAATTGCGGGAGAAAATCGCATCGGAGTTTTCTGCCGATAAAAGTGTCGGTTTTACAGTCAATGTCATGTCGTTCGGGTTCAAGCATGGTCTGCCGATAGATGCCGACCTTGTGTTCGATGTACGGTTCCTGCCAAATCCATATTATATTGACCATATGAGGCCAAGGACAGGCTTGGAAAAGGAAGTGTCGAGTTACGTTTTAAAATGGAGTGAGACGCAAAAATTCTTGGAAAAAGTGACCGATCTGCTCGCTTTCATGCTTCCATATTATAAACGTGAAGGGAAAGCACAGCTTGTTGTTGCGATTGGGTGTACAGGCGGTCAGCACCGTTCTGTAGCATTGACGGAGTATATTTCAAACCACTTCAAAAAGGATTACAGGGTTCAAGTATCACATCGCGATATCGAAAAAAGTAAGGGGAAAGCAGATGTTAGATAAAAAGAAACAGCCTAAGGTTGTGATCATCGGAGGAGGAACCGGCCTTCCTGTTTTGTTGAGAGGGTTAAAGAAGCATCCGGTGGATATAACGGCAATCGTAACGGTTGCTGATGATGGTGGAAGTTCAGGCCGCCTTCGCGAGGATATGGATATTCCCGCTCCGGGTGATATTCGTAACGTGCTGGCTGCGTTATCGGATGTAGAGCCCCTTGTTGAACAAATGTTTCAGCATCGCTTTCAGAGTAAAAATGAGTTGTCCGGGCATTCGCTGGGCAATTTGATACTGGCGGCAATGACTTCGCTGACCGGGGATTTCGTCCATGCGATCCAGGAAATGAGTAAATTCCTTAATGTCCGCGGTAAAGTGCTTCCGGCTGCCAACCAAAGTGTGGTTCTCCATGCAGAGATGGATGACGGAACGGTTGTTACTGGAGAATCCAAGATTCCCTTCTCAGGAAAGAAAATAAAAAAAGTATTCCTGTCTCCTCATCATATAAAGCCGCTTAGTGAAACTCTCCAGGAAATCAAGCAGGCAGATCTTATAGTCGTAGGTCCAGGAAGCCTATATACTAGCATTCTGCCTAACTTACTTGTCCCTGGATTAGGAGAAGAGGTTGCCCGTTCCAAGGCGAAGAAGGTGTATATTTGCAATTTGATGACACAAGCCGGCGAGACTCTGGATTATAGCGCGAGTGATCATATAAAAGCGATATATGACCATATGGGAAATGCATATATTGACAGGATACTTGTTAATAATGAGGAAATACCAACCGAGATTCAGCAGCGGTATCAAGCTGAATATGCAAAACCGGTCATGTATGATGTGGAAAGTTTAAAAATGATGGGGCTTGAAATCATACAAGAACGCATTTTCAGCTATGAAGGGAATGTAATACGCCATGATACGAAAAAAGTGGCGGATTTGCTTTATAATATGCTTGTAAATGAAACAAAAAGCCACATAGTTCCGTAGATATAAGCGGGGACGTTTTTTTGATTGATAAAAATAGAATACCTGCGTTCGATTGGGGGTGAAATGGATGTCTTTTGCTTCAGAAACAAAAAAAGAGCTTACAACATTAGAGGGAAAGGATTGCTGCGGTAAAGCCGAATTGTGTGCGCTTATCCGGATGAACGGATCCCTTTCATTTTCTAATCGGAAGCTTGTTGTGGATATTCAAACTGAGAATGCTGCGATTGCCAGAAGGATATATACGCTGCTGAAAAAAAGTTATGAGGTCCAGGTCGAGCTGTTGGTCCGTAAAAAGATGAAGCTTAAAAAGAACAATGTATATATTGTCAGGATGTCATCCGGAGGGCAGCGGGTTTTAACCGATTTGGAAATTTTAGGCGATGGTTTTGAAATTCTCCATGATATATCCGATACTATTGTTGGGAAGAAATGCTGTAAGCGTTCTTATCTAAGAGGTGCATTTCTTGCAGGGGGTTCGGTAAACAATCCGGAAACGTCTTCCTATCACCTTGAGATTTTCTCACTTTATAAAGAGCACAATGATGCCCTTTGTGAGCTAATGAATAAGTTTGGCTTGAAGGCCAAGACGCTTGAACGCAAGAAGGGGTACATCATTTATTTGAAAGAAGCCGAAAAGATTGCCGAGTTTTTAAGTATAGTTGGCGCCCATTCAGCTTTATTAAGGTTCGAGGATGTACGGATTGTCCGTGATATGCGTAATTCAGTGAATAGGCTTGTGAATTGTGAAACAGCCAATTTGAACAAAACGATCGGGGCATCATTGCGCCAGGTTGAAAATATCCACTATATCGAGGATACGGTAGGACTTAGCATTTTACCGGATAAGCTTCGGGAAATTGCGGAGCTTAGGATAGCGTTTCAGGATATAACCTTAAAGGAACTTGGGGAAATGGTATCCGGGGGAACCATCAGTAAGTCCGGGATTAATCACCGATTGAGAAAGATTGATGAAATAGCTGACAGGCTCCGTGGGGGAGAGGCTATTGCTGCGAAAAAATAAAGCTAACAGGGGAGATCAAGATGGTGGAGAAACAAGTTGAGGTAAAATTGAAAACGGGTTTGCAAGCTCGGCCGGCGGCTCTTTTTGTACAAGAAGCTAACCGCTTTCATTCAGATGTTTTTCTTGAAAAAGAAGGAAAGAAAGTGAATGCAAAAAGTATAATGGGATTAATGAGCCTTGCCATCAGTTCTGGCGTGTCCGTGAAGTTAATCGTCGAAGGACGCGATGAAAAGGAAGCGTTGGAAGCATTGGAAGAGTTCGTTCAGCAAGAGGGTTAAAAAAGGGGATGCCTAAGTGTGCATCCTTTTCTTTTATCATGTAAAAAAGGCTCCGGAAGTCGCTTATCGCGATCTCCGGAGCCTTTCTTTTGTTGCAGGATTACTTAGAGTTTTTATCATCAAGAACGCTGCGTGTGATGACTTTGTCAATCAAGCCATATTCAAGAGCTCTTTCGGAAGTCATGAAGTTATCACGTTCCGTATCTCTTTGAAGGACTTCGATAGGTTGTCCCGTACGTTCTGCCAAGATTTGGTTCAGCTTATCTTTCAAGTGAAGGATACGGCGGGCAGCAATTTCAATTTCCGTAGCTTGACCTTGAGCTCCTCCAAGTGGTTGGTGAATCATGACTTCACTGTTTGGCAACGCAAAGCGTTTGCCTTTTTCGCCAGCGGCCAATAGGAAAGCACCCATGGAAGCGGCCATACCGATGCATACTGTCGATACATTAGGTTTGATATATTGCATAGTATCGTAAATGGCCATACCGGAAGTGATGCTTCCGCCAGGGCTGTTGATGTATAGAGTGATATCTTTTTCAGGATTTTCCGCTTCTAAAAATAGTAATTGAGCAACAATGGAGTTGGAGACATTATCGTCAATTGCACTTCCTAGCATAATGATCCGGTCTTTTAATAAACGGGAGTAAATATCGTAGGCACGCTCCCCACGACTTGTTTGTTCGATAACTGTAGGAATTAAATTCATGTTCATTTCCTCCTTCGATTAAGAGAATCATTTAAATTCTTTATGTATGTATGATACACTTTTTGGTCAATTTAGGTCAAACAAAACAAACCCTATTATGGATAATTTGTTCGACAATTTTCTGGCTAAGGCTCCTTCCTGATAGATTGTTTTATATATTATGCCGTACAGGGATGAATTTCCACATTACCCATAATACCCAAATGATAAAGTTTTAAACCTGATAACCCTTGCAAAGGAGGGGATTCTATCATATAATGAAGTCTGTCGAAAAAATATTTTCTATTACGCCCTCGTAGTGCAACGGATAGAACGCAAGCCTCCGAAGCTTGAAATGCAGGTTCGATTCCTGCCGAGGGCATTACCAATCTTCTGCTTAATAAAGTGGGGGATTTTTTATTGGTCATTTTTAGGAGAGTTAAAATTTTTGCTGAATTTGCTCGTTTTCCGTAATATTCCATCGAATCCTGTAATGTCTGTCCTGTCTTGAAAATATTCGCCAACACTATTGAAAAATGGTGATTTTTCAATAAAAGTAGTTGTTAAATTTGCGTTTCTAACATATAGTATTTAAAACAAATAAACTATTCAGAAAAAAATCGTAAGCGTTTTCATGGGTTTTTGTGTAGAATTTTCTCCTGATAATGTAAAATGGAGTGGGGGAGGGATGAATCGATGAGTATGAATATGAAAGCAGGACTTTTTCAACAGCAAACATTAAAGATGGCAATGACCCAGGAGCTCATGCAAGCTATTACATTGCTGCAATACTCCTCGCAGGAGCTATCGGCTTTTTTAGAAAATAAAATGGTGGAGAACCCATTACTGTCCATAGATCAGCCAACATCTTCTTTATTTCAGCCAACATCTTTTGAACGCAAAAAGGGTAAACGGACTCTTAAAAATACGTATGATGCCAACTATTGGATTGAACAGATCAGTGAAGATACCGTATCGCTTGAACAGCATATCATGTCCCAAGTGAATCACCAGCAGTTTTCCGGTGAGCAGCAGAAGGCAATGCTTCTATTAATTCACAACCTTGATGAAAACGGTTACTTGAGGACCCAGCTGGAGGATATATGCATCTCGGGCGTGTCACCGGCCGTTTTGGAAGAGAGTCTCTCTATTTTACAGGAACTCGAGCCGCATGGTATTGGAGCAAGGAATCTTCAAGAGTGCCTTTTGCTTCAAGTGAAAGCAGAAGGGGGGAGTCTGCTGGCAGAATCGATCATAGAAAACCATTTCCTCGATTTTGCTGAAAAGCGCTGGAAAGACCTAAGTAAGAAAATCGGTGTTACACTGAAGGAGATTCAAGAAGTCTTTGATTATGTCCAGACGTTAAACCCGCGTCCGGCATCGCTCTTTTTTCAGGAAAAACCTTCTTATATAGTGCCGGATGTGGTCGTGGAAGTTCGGGATGGCATGCTGCTTGTCGGGAATTATGATGGTAACACGCCCAATCTCAATGTGGATAAAGGATATTTAAACCGGATGAAGAGCCATAAGGATCAGGGAGTTCAGCGGTTTATCCAGGATAAGTGGCAGGAATACCAATGGATCTCCAGAGGGATCCAACAGAGAAAAGAAACGATATTGAAGGTCATTCAGTGCATCGTCGAAAAACAGCCGGCGTGCTTTCATCATGGCCTGAACTATTTGAAGCCGATGACGATGAAAGAAATCGCAGACGAACTTGGCATACATGAGTCCACAGTAAGCCGGGCGGTTAAAGGGAAGTACGTACAGACTCCATTTGGCACGATAGAGATGCGGATATTTTTCACTACTTCTTTACAGTCGGTAGGCCTTGATGAGGATATGTCGGGCATGCAAGCGAAAAAGAGCCTTCAGGCAGCCATCAATGGGGAAAATAAACAAAAGCCGCTTTCGGATCAAGACCTGGCAGAACGGCTGAAGGAAGAGCATGGAATTATCCTGGCACGCCGAACCGTTGCCAAGTACCGGGAACAATTAGGGATCCCTTCTTCATCTAAACGAAAAAGATATGATTGAAAAGGATGATTGGTTTTGGAATCGAATGCGTTTGTTTTATATAGCAGGGATAAATGCCCGTTATGTGATAAAGCGAAGCGGGTACTCGAGGAAGTGAAAGTGGAGTCAGGCATAGGCTATAAGGAAATCGATATCTATACCGATGATGATTTGCTTGAGAAGTTCGGGCTGATGATTCCTGTCGTTGAATGGAAAGATGAAATCGTTCAGTTCGGAAACGTTGATAAATTAGCTCTAAATAGGCTTTTGGAAAAATAATTTTTCAAATCATTTGAAGAAACATTCCGTTCCTGCTAGAATAAAATATGTAGCAGGAATATTTTTTTGTTTTAAGTGGGACAGAAAATGACTACGCGGGACGTTAAATGTCCAACTTAACTTTTTAGGAGTTTTATATATGCGTACATTACTCGAGGTACAAAGAAAATTATTGCCCGATTTCCTTTTGGTTATGCAAAAAAGATATGATATCCTGCGTTATATCAAAATGATGCAGCCGGTTGGAAGGCGCAGTCTGTCCGTGAGCCTTAATTTGACAGAGCGGACGCTAAGAGGCGAGGTTGATTTTCTGAAAAGTCAGAACCTGGTTAACATCTTCAGCTCTGGCATGACGCTGACTGATGAAGGGATTGAAATCCTGGATAAGTTAGAAGGAATAATGCGTGAAGTAATGGGTATAGACATAATGGAAAAGCAATTGCAGGATTTGTTACAAGTGGATGAAGTCATAATTGTCTCAGGAAATTGTGATGAAACCCCATGGGTGAAAAAAGAATTGGGTAAAGCTTGTGCAAACCGTATGAAACGAGAATGGAACTCAAAGAATATCATTGCGGTTACTGGCGGATCGACAATGGCCGAAGTGGCTAATTCGTTGTCACCTGATGAAGCATCCAGGAAATTGACATTTGTCCCAGCCCGCGGGGGAATTGGTGAAGCGGTGCAGAATCAGGCCAATACGATTGTCGAAAAAATGGCACAGAAGGCTCAAGCCTCATACAGAGTGTTATATGTACCCGATCAATTAAGCGGTGAGGTTTATGCATCTTTTCAGAAGGAACCTGCAATTAAAGAAGTGATTTCCCAGATCAAGTCTGCCGATATGATCATTCATGGAATCGGTGATGCCATGGCGATGGCAGAGAGAAGAAATTCTTCGCCAGAAATGTTAAAGAAGCTGTTAGATGGAAATGCTGTAGGAGAGGCATTCGGTTATTATTACGATGAAAACGGCAAAGTTGTTCATAAAGTTTTGACGGTCGGCATCCAGTTAGATGATCTTAGCCCTGAAAAGCGAGTGATAACTGTGGCAGGTGGCAAAACTAAAGCAAAGGCTATCCGTTCCTACATGAAAGGCGCACCTTCATCGACCGTTTTGATCACGGATGAAGCTGCGGCACAAGAGTTAATTCAGGGGAATTACACCCCTTAATATATTTGCGAACTTAAAAGGAGGAATTTTTCATGGCAGTAAAAGTTGGTATTAATGGTTTTGGACGTATTGGACGTAATGTATTTCGTGCAGCATTGAGTAATCCTGGGGTAGAGATTGTTGCTATTAACGACTTAACGGATGCTAATATGTTAGCGCACCTTCTTCAATACGATACAATTCATGGATCTCTTAATGAAAAAGTAACAGTTGATGGGGATTACCTTGTTGTTGATGGTCACAAAGTGAAAGTATTGGCTGAACGTGATCCTGCACAATTGGCATGGGGTGAACTGGGAGTAGAAGTAGTTGTGGAATCTACAGGGCGTTTCACAAAACGTGCGGATGCAGCTAAGCATTTAGAAGCTGGCGCGAAAAAAGTAATCATCTCTGCTCCTGCATCTGATGAAGATATCACGATCGTCATGGGTGTAAACGAAGACAAATATGATGCAGCAAACCATCATGTAATCTCTAATGCTTCTTGTACAACGAACTGCTTAGCTCCATTTGCTAAAGTGCTTCATGAACAATTCGGAATCAAACGCGGTATGATGACTACTGTTCACTCTTATACAAATGATCAGCAAATCCTTGATTTGCCTCATAAAGATTACCGTCGTGCACGTGCAGCTGCCGAGAATATCATTCCTACAACAACTGGGGCAGCAAAAGCTGTTGCACTTGTCCTTCCTGAACTTAAAGGGAAATTGAATGGTATGGCAATGCGTGTACCTACTCCAAACGTGTCTGTTGTCGACCTTGTTGCTGAACTTGAAAAAGACACAACAGTTGAAGAAGTTAATGCAGCATTCAAAAAGGCTTCTGAAGGTGAATTAAAAGGAATCCTTGAGTACAGCGAACTTCCGCTAGTATCAACTGACTATAACGGTAACCCATCATCATCTACAATCGATGCCCTTTCCACGATGGTAATGGAAGGAAACATGGTTAAAGTATTATCTTGGTATGATAATGAAACAGGATATTCAAGCCGTGTTGTTGACTTGATCGACTATTTGGCTAAAAAAGGATTGTAATTAGAATAATAAAAAACCTCACCAAGGTGAGGTTTTTTTTATCACAGCTCTAAAAAAACTTGGCAGAAGATGATATTATTAGTAAGTCATTAATCAGTCAAGCGTTTACATTTCTTGTTTTTGGATAAATTCCTGTAAACCGACTATAATGAAAAAGAGAAAAGGGGAGTTGGGAAAATTACCCTCTCCCTTTTTGGCTAAAAGAATCAAAAATATGATAACAATATCTAAGGAGGTTCTTGGATTATGAATAAAAAGTCGATTAAAGATATTGAATTAAAGGGGAAACGCGTATTTTGCCGTGTTGATTTCAACGTGCCGATGCAGGACGGAAAGATTTCGGATGATACGAGAATCAAGGCTGCACTGCCGACGATTTCCTATTTGACGGAACAAGGCGCAAAAGTCATCTTAGCCAGCCATCTTGGCCGTCCTAAAGGACAAGTCGTAGAAGAATTGCGTTTGGCACCTGTTGCGGAAAGACTAAGCGAACTTAGCGGCAAAGATGTGCAAAAGGCAGAAGAAGCATACGGCGAGACCGTTCAATCAATCATTGAAAACATGCAAAATGGCGAGATCCTGTTGTTGGAAAACGTTCGTTTCTATCCAGGAGAAGAGAAGAACGATCAAGAATTGGCGAAGTCATTTGCGGCACTGGCTGATGTTTATGTTAACGATGCATTCGGAGCTGCGCACCGTGCACATGCTTCAACTGAAGGAATAGCTCACCACCTCCCGGCCGTTGCAGGATTGCTGATGGAAAAAGAGCTTTCTGTACTTGGAAAAGCCCTATCCAACCCAGAACGTCCTTTTACAGCTATAATTGGCGGAGCAAAGGTAAAGGATAAGATAGGCGTCATCGAAAACCTTTTGGAAAAAGTCGATCACTTGATCATTGGTGGTGGATTGGGTTACACATTCATTAAAGCGCAAGGTCATGAAATCGGTAATTCTTTATTGGAAGAAGACAAAATAGAATTGGCCAAATCTTTCATCGAAAGTGCAAAAGAAAAAGGCGTAAAACTTCATTTGCCTATCGATGCAGTCGTAACTGCTGAATTTTCACCTGATGCAGAGACGGATAATGTCGATATCGATGCTATTCCAAATGATAAAATGGCTCTTGATATCGGACCAAAAACAAGTGAATTATTTGCGGATGTAATCAAAAGTTCCAAGCTTGTCATTTGGAATGGACCAATGGGTGTCTTCGAGTTCGATAAATTTGCGAATGGAACGAGAACCGTTGCCAGGGCCTTGGCGGAAGCAAACGATACGTACAGCATTGTTGGCGGAGGGGATTCGGCCGCGGCTGCAGAAAAGTTTGGCCTGGCAGAAAAGATGTCCCATATTTCAACTGGCGGCGGTGCATCTCTTGAGTTCATGGAAGGCAAAGAGTTGCCTGGCGTTGTAGCCTTGAACGATAAATAAGATTAAACCGTTACATATTTCAACATTAGAAGGGATGAGAAACCAAATGCGTAAACCGATTATTGCAGGAAACTGGAAAATGAATAAAACACTATCTGAAGCGACTGCCTTTTTAGAAGAAGTGAGCAATTTGATTCCGAAGCAAGATGTAATCGATACGGTTGTATGTGCTCCAGCTTTATTTTTGGATCAGCTCGTTCAAGCGGCAAAAGGAACCGATGTGAAAATCGGGGCACAGAACATGCACTTTGAAGAAAGCGGTGCTTTCACGGGAGAAATCAGCCCAATCTCATTGGCGGATCTTGGGGTATCCTACGTCATACTTGGTCATTCTGAGCGCAGGGAAATGTTCAATGAAACGGACGAAGCCGTTAATAAAAAAGCTCATGCCGCTTTTGCCCACCAATTGACCCCGATCGTTTGCTGCGGTGAAACACTTGAGCAAAGGGAAGCTGGCGAAACGAATGATTTCGTAGGCAGCCAGATTGAGAAAGGCCTAGCAGGATTATCTGACGATCAATTGAAACAAGCCGTTATTGCTTATGAGCCGATTTGGGCGATTGGTACTGGAAAATCGTCATCTGCTCAAGATGCTAACGAAGTTTGTGCGCATATCCGCTCAGTCGTTGCCGACAAATTTTCAAATGAAGCAGCTGCAGCCATCCGCATTCAGTACGGTGGCAGTGTAAAACCTGAGAATATTAAAGAGTATATGGCACAACCTGATATAGACGGTGCATTGGTTGGCGGTGCTAGCTTGAAATCCGATTCGTTTTTACAATTGCTGGAGGCTGGTCACTATGAGTAAGTCGCCTGTGGCACTTATCATCTTAGACGGTTTTGGCTGCCGTAACGAAGAAAAGGGTAATGCTGTTTTTCATGCGAAAAAACCGAACTTTGACCGATATTGGGAACAGTATCCGCACTCCCATTTAACTGCAAGCGGGGAAGCGGTAGGCTTGCCTGCCGGTCAAATGGGGAACTCGGAAGTGGGCCATTTGAATATCGGGGCAGGACGGATCGTTTATCAAAGCCTGACCCGTGTGAACCTGGCAATCCGTGAAGGTGAGTTTGCACAAAACCCAACTTTGGTCGATGCCATGAGCCATACCAAGAAAAAAGGCACGGACCTTCATCTTTTCGGTCTTCTTTCAGATGGCGGCGTGCATAGTCATATCGATCATATGTATGCCCTTTTGAAATTGGCTGCTAAAGAAGGAGTTAAAAATGTTTATGTACATGCATTTTTAGATGGCCGTGATGTCGGACCGAAAACGGCTCAGGGTTATATTAAGGAAGCGGAAGCGAAAATGAAGGAAATCGGTGTTGGTCAGTTTGCGACCATTTCCGGAAGATATTATTCGATGGACCGTGATAAGCGCTGGGAACGTGTGGAGAAATCCTACCGTTCGATGGTGTATGGTGATGGCCCTGCTTACTCTTCTGCGATGGAGTGTGTCGAGGATTCGTATGAACATGGAATTTTCGACGAGTTCGTGATACCTTCAGTCATAACGGCGGAAGACGGTAAACCGGTGGCAACGATTAAAGATGATGATGCCGTAATCTTTTATAACTTCCGTCCAGACCGGGCAATCCAGATTTCCAATACGTTCACGAATGAGGATTTCCGCTCATTTGACCGCGGTCCTGGACATCCGAAGCATCTTCATTTTGTCTGCTTGACACATTTTTCAGAAACAGTTGACGGATATGTTGCATTTAATCCGACAAATCTTGATAATACATTAGGGGAAGTACTTTCCCAAAACCAGCTTACCCAGCTTCGTATCGCTGAAACTGAAAAATATCCGCATGTGACGTTTTTCATGAGCGGCGGACGTGAAGAGAAGTTTCCTGGTGAAGAGAGGATTTTAATTAATTCTCCGAAAGTCGCTACATATGATTTACAACCGGAAATGAGTGCTTATGAAGTGACGGATGCATTGGTGGAACAAATTGAGGCTGACCGTTTTGATGCCATTCTCTTGAATTTTGCCAACCCGGATATGGTCGGTCATTCAGGGATGCTTGAGCCTACCATTAAAGCGATTGAAACAGTGGATGAATGCCTAGGCAGGATTGTCGATTTAATCGTCTCAAAAGGCGGTACAGCGATCATCACCGCTGACCATGGGAATGCTGATGAAGTTGTAACGCTAGAAGGCAACCCGATGACAGCCCATACTACGAATCCCGTTCCTGTCATTATCACTAAAAATCAGGTAACATTAAGAACAGGTGGTATCTTAGGCGATTTAGCTCCAACGATGCTTGATTTGCTTGGAGTCGAAAAACCTGTTGAAATGACAGGGAGATCCCTATTATCTAAATAAAATTGTGAATAGGAAAAGGAGAGATTTATAATGCCGTACATCGAACATGTATATGCACGCGAAGTGCTAGATTCACGTGGTAACCCAACAATAGAAGTAGAAATCCAAACAGAGTCCGGATACTTCGGACGTGCAATCGTACCATCAGGTGCTTCAACAGGAGAACACGAAGCGGTTGAGCTTCGTGACGGGGATAAATCTCGCTACCTGGGTAAAGGGGTACAAAAAGCAGTCGATAATGTAAATGATATCATTGCTGAAGCTGTCATCGGTTTGGATGTAACGAACCAAGCAGGCCTTGACCTTACTATGATTGAGTTGGATGGCACTGAAAACAAAGGAAACTTGGGAGCCAATGCAATCCTTGGCGTATCAATGGCTGCTGCCCATGCCGCTGCGGAATTTTCTGGATTACCATTGTATCGTTACCTTGGTGGGTTCAATGCGAAACAACTTCCGACTCCAATGATGAACATCATTAACGGCGGATCACATGCCGATAACAATGTTGACTTCCAGGAATTCATGATCCTTCCTGTAGGAGCTCCTAGCTTCAAAGAAGCAGTTCGTATGGGTGCAGAAGTATTCCATGCCTTGAAATCCGTCCTTTCAGCCAAAGGCTTGAATACGGCAGTCGGCGATGAAGGCGGCTTTGCGCCAAACCTTGGTTCAAACCGTGAAGCGCTTCAAGTCATCATCGAGGCAATTGAAAAAGCTGGCTACAAAGCAGGCGAAGATATCTACCTTGGCATGGACGTGGCTTCATCTGAATTCTATAACAAAGAAACAGGCAAATATGATCTTGCAGGCGAAGGCCGCAATGGTGTTACATCCGAAGAAATGGTTGCTTTCTATGAAGAGCTAGTGAATGAATTCCCTATTATCTCCATCGAAGACGGCCTGGATGAAAATGACTGGGATGGCCACAAGCTTCTAACGGAACGCATCGGTTCTAAAGTTCAGCTTGTTGGTGACGATCTTTTCGTAACGAACACGAAAAAATTGGCTGAAGGCATCGAAAAAGGCATCGGTAACTCCATCCTGATCAAAGTGAACCAAATTGGTACACTGACCGAAACGTTTGATGCAATCGAAATGGCTAAACGCGCAGGCTACACTGCAGTCGTTTCCCACCGTTCAGGTGAAACGGAAGATGCAACGATCGCTGATATCGCCGTTGCAACAAACGCAGGACAAATCAAAACCGGTTCCATGTCCCGTACGGACCGTATCGCTAAATACAACCAACTTCTTCGCATCGAAGACCAGCTTGGTGATTTGGCTGTATATGGCGGCTTGAAATCTTTCTATAACCTGAAGAAGTAATTATCTTGGGATTCCGCTTCTGACGAGAAGATGGATTCTGCACAGTAATTTCTTTTCACCTCCCATTCAATGTGAATGGGAGGTTTTTTTATGTTTATGAGGGGGAAGTGTGCATTCAATATGGGGGAGATACAGTCTTTTACTATAATGTGCTTGCATGGATAAAACAATAATATGTCAAGACTATTAAGTTTTAATTTCAATATATAGTTAAAATGGTATAATATAAATATATTGGTAAATATTTCATAAACCAAGTATAGGTTGATGAAACTACTATTACATATTAAGAGAGATGAAAAATAATTTTGCTTAAGAAATTATTTGTCGTGGGTACAGTTTTTGCTAGTTTATCAATTGGAAATAGTACAATTGCAGCAGAAATAGAATCAGAAACGACCGTTACTAACATATCTAGTTTATCAGAAGTCAGCAGCCTAACCTCAGGCATTTCAGGTGAAACATCAGGTAAAAAAATTAAATGTAGTTCCAAAGTAAAGGCGAGAAATCCAATATTTGGTTCTCCAAGCGCAACCGCTACTTCATCAGCAGCAGTAAAAGAAGATACTATCTCTGCTAAAGTTAGGGTATATAGCAGTAAGGGAGGATTAAAAGGACAAAAAACAGATTCTCAGAAAAATTCAACATATGCTGGAGCTACCTATACTGATAAATCTAATAAAATTCCTGCAACTGCTTTTGGCAATCATACTTATGTAAAGAAGAGTTATAAAACAGTAGTACATGAAACTAAGGATAAATTTTAAATATAAGAAAAGTTAAGGCTAACTGATGTTAGCCTTAACTTTATTTAGGAGCAATGATGATATGAAAAAACAGCTTTTGATAGCAATGTCCCTTTTATTGATTGGAATCTCAGGATGGATTTTTTACAATAAAATGTCTGATGAAAACACAAAAGGTGTACAGCCTAGTTTTAAGGAAGGCTCCAATACCATCTCCTACGGCTTGTTAGATGCGGATGGAAAAGTAATGAATAATGGAAGTGCTCTAGAACCGAAAAATAATAAGCTCGAGTATACTCTTTCTCTCTCAAATTTTATAGAAGTGGAAAGAGAATATGCCTTAATAGTCCTTAGTAACTTTGAACAAACACCCTTCACAGTTGAAGGAAAGCGATACAGTGTTTATACTTTTAATGCCAAGCCAAATAAAAGTATCGAGTTTAATCTGAGTGTTACCACTAACAATAGTACAAAAGAAATAGATTATCTTATAATTAAAAAACCAAATTATTTA
This sequence comes from Bacillus sp. ISL-57, assembly GCF_018613135.1. NCBI lineage: Bacteria > Bacillati > Bacillota > Bacilli > Caryophanales > Bacillaceae > Bacillus > Bacillus sp. ISL-57. The sequence goes on from NZ_JAGGQV010000012.1 coordinate 105,989, forward strand.
ATAGATAAATTAGATATATCAAGGATGCATACATTGCAAGAAGTGTTACCTATGCGTTATATGGTTAAGAGCAACGGGGACAATCCAAAAGCAGCTGCTGGTTTAATTCCAGATGACACGATTAAAAAAGGCCCAAACGATACCATATTTGTCAGCAAGCAAAAAGAGGAACTGAATATCCTGTCTGCAGCAAGAAGTGGTGAACATGTTTTCATATCTGTTGGGAATGTTGGTGAAAAAAAGGAAAATTACAATATCATTGCATTAAATCAATGGCAGCAGATTCCGTTGGAAAATGATCAGTTAGTAGGAAATGTGGCAGTTAACCCCGGTGAAAGAAAAGTGTTTGAATATAAGCTTCCAAAGGTAAAGCATGATTCGAATTTTCAGGTTATTGCTTTACCCAAACCTTATGAAGTCAGCGAAAGTGACTATGAAAGTACAGTCCCCTCCGGTTCATTTCGAACTGTTATTAAACCTTAAAGTTACATCATTCTCTTTTAGAAAAGATGGGGATTGTTACATCTTAGACATGATTCCAGCTGGATTCAAGATAGATAAGACCATTTAATCAAACGTTTGATTAATAAAAAAAAGGTGCCGCATCCGGGCACCTTTTTTCATTTATCCGATACAGCTTCCACTGGTACGGCATTATAGTATTCTTCCAAAGTAATCTTCGCTTCAAAGATTTCAGTTGCGGTATCGACACCAACATAGCGGATATGCCAGGGTTCGTATTTATAACCTGTGATGTTTTCCTTGCCTTCAGGGTAGCGGATGATAAATCCGTATTCATGTGCATGTTCAGCAAGCCAGGCCGCTTCATTCGTATCACCGAAGCAGTCTTGGGCAGCGCATGCCCCATCGTGGGTCGTGACATCAATCGCCAAGCCAGTTTCATGCTCGCTTGTCCCAGGCATTGCACTGTAGGTTTTCGCTTTTTCTTCCCCGTCCTTAGCCACATAGTTATTGAAGACCTCGATCTGTCTTTGGTGAGAGCGGTAAGCGGAAACGCCGGCAAAGTGCATATTCTCTTTTTCGGCAGCTTGGAACATTAATTCAAGAGCCTTTCCCGCTTCTTCGCGCATCATTCTTTTTTCGATTTTATCTTCAAAGATGAAATCCACATTTGGGTAGATAAGGTCAGCAGGTTTGTAATCTTCAGGCAGGCTGTATTGTTTATTGACAAGAACAGGTATGCTTTCCGGATGGGCTAACGTCTGAAGGCCAGCTTGTCCGGGTTTGGCCGTTTCATCAACTGCCACCTGGCGCTGGGCCGATTCTTTTGAATCAGTATTCTTGTCGGTCTCAGTCTCCTTCTCAGTCTCCTGGGAGCTCGGTTGTTCTTCTTTCTGCTCTTTTTTATTCTCGCTTGTCAGGTCGGATGAACAGCCTGCCATCAGAATGAAAGATGATAGAGCGGTTGCTGCAAATATAGGTTTTAACATATGAAAGGCCCCTTGCTTTTAATATAAGATTTCCAATAAAAGTAGTTTTGAAAAATTATCGTGATAAGTAATCCCTTGTTAATTCACTTTGATATTTATCAAGAAATAAGCCAATCCAGACGACCATCAATAAAAATGGATAATCGTTACGGATTGCGGTTTCCACGACGGGATCAGACCAAAAGCTGGAAAGGAAACCGGATGACTTCCTGATTGTCTCGAATGTGACAAGGGCGTGAAGCGATAACCAAAGGATCGTAAGGGTATTGGTCCCGAACCCAATGACCGCCGCTATGACGCTCAGCAAGGCGGCTGCTGCCCCGATCAGGAGGACATTGAAGCTTGATTGGAAAAAGTCGATACCGCTATTGGAAAGTCCATTATAAATAATAGCAGTAAAATAAACGGTTGTCGTGATATATGCAGCAAATAATAAGTATCGATTTCCGTGATACTTTGCCAGCAGCAATAAAAGCGGTGATAGGATGATTAATAGGACGCTGATGAAATTGCTTCCGCCTGTCCATAAAGAATAGCCGGCAACTGCCGAGAATAGGATGGTCAGGAGATCAAGAATCCGCAGTATGGACTTAAACATGTTGACACCTCTTCCTCTATTTATGCAAATTATCTCAAAATTTGATTCAAAAAGAAATAAATGGCTATGGGTTTTTAGGAATTCTTACCATCATAGTATAACAAAGATTGTGGATATTTATTGGGTGTGGTAAAGTTAAAGTAATTGTTTATTGGTTCTTCAGGAGGTGTAATTGCATGCATGCATTTCTCATAACGCTTTTAGTGATTGTCAGTATCGCCCTCATTGTGACGGTATTGCTTCAATCAGGTAAGAGTGCAGGTTTATCAGGTGCGATTGCCGGCGGTGCTGAGCAGTTATTCGGAAAGCAAAAGGCACGCGGTTTGGACCTGGTTTTACATCGTGCGACAATAGTATTGGCGATTCTATTCTTTGCTTTAACTTTACTTGTTGCATACTTTGATGTGTAATGGATCAAAAATGAGTCTAGCTAAATAGCTGGGCTTTTTTCTTTGCACAATAGTTGGATGAATAGATATAGTGATTTTAGTACTTAATTATAGGATAGGGATTTTTAAAAATTCTATTTACTGATAAAGGAGTTTAAGGTCATGAAAATCAAGCTGCAGCAGCCCTTTACTTTTGAAGGCGGAAAAAGGGCTGTCTTACTTTTACATGGATTCACGGGGAATTCAGCGGATGTACGGATGCTGGGCCGTTACTTGGAGAAACAGGGATACACCTGCCATGCCCCGCACTATGAAGGACATGGCGTTCCCCCAGAGGAGCTGGTGAAAACAGGTCCGGAAGATTGGTGGAAAGATGTCATGATGGGCTACGATTTCCTGAAAAGCAAAGGCCATGAAGAAATTGCTGTTGCCGGTCTCTCATTAGGAGGCGTATTTTCTCTTAAATTAGGTTACACTGTACCTATAAAGGGTATCGTATCAATGTGTGCGCCTATGTATATCAAAAGTGAAGAAATGATGTTTAAAGGAGTATTGGAGTACGCCAGAGAATTTAAGAAGTATGAAGGAAAAACTCAAGAGCAAATAGAGCTTGAAATGGACCTCCTTGCCGATAAACCGATGAATACATTGAAAGCCCTTCAGGAATTGATAACGGATGTACGGGAGCACGTCGATCTTATTTACGCTCCGACATTTGTCGTGCAGGGCCGGCATGATGATGTTATCAATCCAAAAAGTGCCGATATTATTATTGATTCCATTGAATCACCGGTCAAAAAAATCAAGTGGTATGAAGAATCCGGTCATGTCATAACCCTTGATAAAGAAAAAGACGAGCTGCATGAAGATGTATTGGAATTTTTAGAAAGCCTGGATTGGTCCGAATAACAAAAATATACCCTGAATAGGAGGGTTTTCATGGAAGATAACATTCAAGAACATATTAATAAGCTTCTGACATACATGACGGATGAAGCGTATAAGCCGTTAACGGTACAAGAACTGGAAGAGGCTTTGAAAATCGAAGACTCGGCAGATTTCAAGAATTTCGTTAAGGCTTTAGTAAAGATGGAAGAAAAGGGATTGGTGGTCAGGACGAGAAGCAATCGTTACGGCCTGCCGCAAAAAATGAATCTGTTCCGCGGTAAATTAACGGGGCACGCAAAGGGGTTTGCCTTTGTCACACCTGAAGACAACCCGGGAATGGATGATATTTTCATTCCGCCAAATGAAACGGGCACAGCGATGCATGGAGATGTCGTCATGGTACGGGTATCTTCGGAAACATCGGGCTCAAGGCAAGAAGGCACGGTCATCAGAATACTTGAACGCGGAATTACACAAGTGGTCGGTACATACTCCGAAAGTAAAAGTTTTGGTTTCGTCATCCCTGATGATAAAAAGATCGCAAACGATATCTTCATTCCACAGCATGCTTCACATGGAGCGGTAGAGGGACATAAGGTTGTCGTCAAGCTTACTTCTTATCCTGAAGGACGCATAAGTGCCGAAGGTGAAGTCATCGAGATTCTTGGCCATAAAAATGATCCTGGTGTGGATATTCTTTCCGTGATCCATAAGTACGGTTTGCCGATGGAGTTCCCGGATGACGTCATGGAGCAGGCCAATGCCGTTTCCGATACCATTCAAGAAAGTGAAATCGGCAACCGCAGGGACTTGCGTAATGATGTTTTGGTCACGATTGATGGAGCGGATGCAAAGGATCTGGATGATGCCGTCACTGTTTCCAAGCTTGAAAATGGCCATTACAAGCTGGGCGTTCATATTGCTGATGTCAGTCATTACGTGAAGGAAGGATCTCCAATCGATAAGGAAGCCCTGGAAAGAGGGACGAGCGTGTATTTGGTGGACAGGGTCATCCCGATGATCCCGCATCGTTTATCGAATGGCATTTGTTCCTTGAACCCACAAGTCGATCGTTTTACACTCTCATGTGAAATGGAAATCACGCCAGATGGCAAGGTTGTCAACCATGACATTTTTGAAAGTGTCATCAAGACGACGGAACGTATGACATATGGCAATGTGAATAAAATCCTTGTCGATAAAGATGAAGAACAGCTTGAACGCTATGAAGCGCTGGTGCCGATGTTCCAGGACATGGAGAAGCTAGCGGCCATCCTTCGCAAGAACCGGATGAACCGCGGAGCGATCGACTTTGATTTCAATGAAGCGAGAGTCATCGTTGATGAAGAGGGCCATCCGACTGATGTGGTTTTACGTGAAAGGTCGGTTGCGGAAAAGCTGATTGAAGAGTTCATGCTTGCAGCCAATGAAACCGTTGCTGAGCATTTCCACCGTCTTGACGTGCCGTTCATTTACCGTATTCATGAAGATCCCAAGCCGGAAAAACTGCAGCGTTTCTTCGAATTCATTACGAACTTCGGATACATTGTAAGGGGATCGGCCAATGACGTCCATCCTAAGGCGTTACAGGAAATCATTGAGGCGGTTGCCGGTAAGCCGGAAGAAACGGTCATATCCACCGTCATGCTTCGTTCCATGCAACAGGCGAAATATGATCCGGAGAGCTTAGGCCACTTTGGTTTATCTGCTGAGTTTTATACACATTTCACATCGCCGATTCGCCGTTATCCGGATTTGATCGTGCACAGGTTGATCAGGACCTACTTGGTGGAAGGTAAACTGGATGAAGCCACGAAGGAGAAGTGGAATGCCAATTTACCTGAGATTGCCGATCATACATCGAAACGTGAGCGTCGCTCAGTCGATGCCGAGCGGGAAACGGATGATCTGAAAAAAGCGGAATATATGCTGGATAAAATCGGCGAAGAATATACCGGAATCATTGGTTCAGTCACGAATTTCGGGATGTTCGTCGAGCTGCCGAACACGATTGAAGGACTTGTCCATGTCAGCTTCATGACGGATGATTATTATCGCTTCGATGAGCGTCAGCTAGCAATGATCGGGGAACGTACCGGTAATGTATTCCGGATTGGCGATGAGATCGACGTACGTGTTTCCAACGTCAATAAAGAGGAACGCGCCATCGATTTTGAAATTATCGGAATGAAGGTAAGCCGTCCGCGTCCATCCGGCGAGAAGAAAATATTCAAAGCCAATTCAGGTGAACGCAAACGCGGCCGAGGCGCCAATGGAGGACGTAATGAAGGAAAAGGCGGCGGCCGTAATGGAGATTCTCCTTCTGCTGGAAGAAAACCGAAAAAGAAGAAGAAATTCTTTGAAAATGCGCCAGCTGCCAAGCGCAAGAGAAAACCTAAAAAGAGATAAAGATTGAGGCGGGGGATGATTTTTTCATTCTCTCGCCGCGATTGGATGTAAAAAGGGGAGAGTTAGATGCCAAAAGGCTCAGGTAAACAACTAGCACAAAATAAAAAAGCGTATCATGATTTCTTTATTGAACAAACGTTTGAAGCGGGAATCGTTTTAAAAGGGACCGAAATCAAAGCAATCCGTGCGGCCCGGGTGAATTTGAAGGATGCCTTCGCTAAAATAGAAAATGGCGAAATTTATCTTCATAATATGCACGTCAGCCCTTATGAGCAGGGAAACCAGTTTAACCATGACCCGTTGCGGACCCGGAAGCTTCTTTTACATAAGAAAGAAATCAGTAAACTTATCGGGGAGACCAAGGTAACAGGTTACACCATCGTCCCGTTGAAAATGTATTTGAAGAATGGCTTTGCCAAAGTTTTAATCGGACTTGGAAAAGGGAAGAAACAATATGACAAGCGTGATGACCTGAAGAAGAAGGAAGCTAAGCGTGATATTGAACGTGCTTTCCGTGATCGTCAGAAGATGTAGAACTGCCAAGACCTTACAATTGATTTTTTGAACCAATCTGTTATAATTAATCCTGTACCGATGACAATTGAATATCAGCCAACTTGCTGACTATTCTTCTCTCGTACGCTCCATTTATATCATGGGGACGTTACGGATTCGACAGGGATAGTTCGAGCTTAAGTTGCGAGTCGAGGGGATCGGCCTCGTTAAAACGTCAACGCCTATAACTGGCAAACAAAACAACAACCTAGCTTTCGCTGCTTAATAACAGTCGATAGCTGTTCCTCCCTCCATGGCCCACGTGGTAGGGTAAGGGACTCACTCTAAGTGGGATACGCCGGAATCCACCGTCTGAGGATGAAGGAAGAGACCAATCAGACTAGCTGCTCTGCCGCCTGTCGATAGGCTAATGAGTTCGCGAAATGCGAATATATCGACTACACTCGTAGAAGCTTAAGTGCCGTTATGTCTGGACGTGGGTTCGACTCCCACCGTCTCCACCAATACATATATTGGTGGTTTTTTATTTGGTCGTTTTTGTCGAAAAATCGATAAATCGAATAATTCGCAGATATATCTCCATTTTCGAAGATATATTCCCGATATCGCAGATAAACTGTACAATTTCCATCTTTTGCTGTAGAATCCTTTTGGAGAAATAGGATTGGAGCGATGAAATTGATTGTAAAAAAGCGAAAAGTTCCTCTTGCCATCCGCAAATTACGTGCATTAGCGTGCAGGCTTCCTCCGAATCACCCTAAAGTTCCCTTAATCATGAATGATCTCAAAAAAAGGGAAGCGGGCTATAAAGGGGAATGTTCGATTGATTTTCCATTAAGCTTTCTTGAACCGAAAAACTATTTAATCTTCCACGATTTAAGGCTGCAGGATCAATCCCGATTTTTTCAGCTGGATACCTTATTAATCTCCAAGAAATTTGCACTTATCATTGAAGTGAAGAACATGGCAGGGTCGCTTTATTTCGATCCTCATTTCAATCAGCTCATTCGAACGATAGAAGGAAAAGAAACGGCCTTTCCAGATCCCAATCATGATCATGCAAGTCAGCCGCCAGGAATCACAATTGACCAATTGGTTCTTGAAAAACAGTTTTCCCTCACTGCCCATCCTTTCATTGATTGTCATCAGTAATCCCCAAACAATCATCCGTACAGCTCCTGAAAACCATAAACTCCACTATAAAGTTATCCATCGCGATGCACTTCCCGCTAAAATTAATCAAATGGAGCATTCCATAACAGAACCCAGTTTTAGTGAAAAACATTTGAAGAAAGCAGTCCGTGTAATGAATAAACACCATATCGATGCGGACTTTTCCATCCTGGGACGATACAATCTTACTGAAAAGGACCTGATACAAGGGGTGATATGTGAGAATTGCAAGGGCAGTCAGCTATTTAGAAGGCATGGCACATGGCTTTGCAATCAATGCCAACAATCCAGTAAAACAGCACATATCCATGCTTTACGAGATTATTTTTATCTAATTGGCTCGACTATAACGAATCGGCAGTTGAGGGATTTTTTAAGCATTTCCTCTTCTTCCAGTGCAACACGGATTTTGCAATCATTGAATCTGACAAGCAGCGGCGTGAATAAGGGAAGGGTGTACAGACTGAATTTTGATGAGTGACTATATATATTCACATCAACATTTTGGGAATTTTTTTCTTCTTCATTGATTAAATCCTCCAATCCAACGCTGCACTTTCTGCAGTTTTGCAGCAACTAAGCCCTATGATAGAACAAAGACTCAAAAGAAACTTCTCTTGAGTCTTTGTTCCGTTTCTATTCTTTTAATTCCTTGCCCATTCCCTTGAGGAAGTGAACGCCAAAGCCGATTGCCCGGTTTATGTCTGGGTCATTCAATGTTTTCATTAATTCCAGAACGCCGATCTTCTTTTCGGCCTGAAGGAATTTGTTTCCTTCATCGATTCCTGCAAGTGCACTGTTCAGCAGTTTCGTGGATTGTGCGGCATCGGCGTTCATCAAGGCTCCTGTGGCTCCCATAAGGGTATTGATCAGGTTTGTTACAGGTTGCCTTGTGATTTGTTGAAGTGCGATTTTCGCAATTTGTTCTTTTCCTTGAAGCATGGAGGTCGCGGCTTCGAATACTCCCGAGTCATTCAGTTCATTGACGATTTTAAACATATTGTTCAAGGCATCTTCATTATCGGTGATCAGCGTTTTCAGTTCTTCCATTTTTTGTATCTTTATTTCTTCCTCAGTAATGGGATTATGGATTTCCGTTATAGGAGCTGCCATGATCTTCACCCTCCTTGTTTATTTATCCGTTAAGTGAACATACCCTGGACGGGCCCACTTACGTTCAACCTCGACACCATTTTGAGGATGACGTTTTTTGTTCCGTGGATTGGTACCCGGTAATGGAATGTCTCCGCTTGCGCTTAATACCTCCATGCGGACCATCGTCTGTTTGTAAGCAGGCGTGCTTGTGCGCAGATCATAGATGGGACCGGTCAGGAAGTTAATGGAAGAGTCTTTATCGACGGAGTTCATCGGTAAAAATAGCTCATTATTTTTAACGCGGTCTGTAATCAATGCTTTTAATTTAACGGCCCCGAATGGAGACACTAAGCGAACGAGTCCGCCATCACTGACTTTACGCTCTTTGGCAAGTTCTGGTGAAACCTCGACGAAAATATCAGGTACCTTCGATTGGATTCCATTGGACTTGTTCGTCATATTGCCTTCATGGAAATGCTCCAGCATGCGTCCATTATTGATATGAAGGTCATATTCTTCCGGGAATTTATGAGGTTCCACCCAGTCAGCCAGTGCAAAGCGCGCTTTTTTATCAGGGAAGTTGAAGCCATCCACATAAAGAAGCGGCGTGCTTGATCCATCATGGCTCCCCCAGAGGAAGCTGTTCCATCCTTCCAGCACTTCGTAATTCGCTTGGCTGAATATCGGTGAAAGGCTTGCCATCTCGTCATAGATTTCACTAGGATGAGAGTAGTTCCAATTCGCACCTAAGCGGTTGGCGATTTCTTGAGTGATTTCCCAGTCCGCCTTAGAATCTCCCATAGTGGGAAGGGCTTTATATAATCGCTGTACACGGCGCTCCGTATTGGTGAACGTTCCGTCTTTTTCAAGAGATGGAGCTCCGGGCAATACCACGTCGGCATATTGGGCTGTCCTTGAAAGGAAAATATCCTGGACAACAAAGAAGTCCAATCCCGATAACACTTTATCAACATGGTTGGCATCCGCGTCAACAAGTGCCATATCTTCACCTACAAGATACATCGCCTTCATGTCGCCTTTTTCTATCGCTTTAAGCATTTCAATATTGTTCAAGCCTGGTTGGCCAGCGATTTTCACTCCATAAGCTTTTTCGAATTTAGCACGTGCCGCGTCATCGGTAACATGCTGATATCCCGGAAGCCATGTTGGAAGGGTACCCATATCGCAAGCGCCCTGTACATTGTTATGGCCGCGAAGCGGATAGGCTCCCGCTCCTGGGCGGCGGTAGTTGCCCGTAGCCAATAGCAGGTTGGAGATTGCCGCCGAAGTATCGGAAGCACCGGTGTTTTGGGTAACGCCCATTCCCCAAAGAATGCACGTTCCGTCTGCATCGCGAATGGTCTCAGCGATTTGGATCAATGTTTCTCTTGAAATGCCTGTGTGTGTTTCTGCATATTCCAGGGTATATTTCTCAAGCACTTCTTTATAATCGTCGAAGAAGTTAACATTTTCATTGATGAATTCTTGATCATGCCAGCCTTGATCGATCAAATATTTTGTAACCGCCATCAACCAGACTTGGTCCGTTCCTTGTTTTGGGCTGATATGGATGTCGGAACGTTCGGCCATTTCGTTTTTGCGGATGTCAGCTACAATCAGTTTTTGTCCGTGAAGCTTATGTGCCCGTTTAACGCGTGTCGCCAGCACGGGATGGCCTTCTGCCGGGTTGGCCCCAACGATGATGACAAGTCCTGCTGCGGCGATATCCTTGATCGTACCAGCATCTCCGCCCATGCCTACTGTACGGAACAGTCCGTCTGTTGCCGGGGATTGACAGTAACGGGAGCAGTTGTCGACGTTATTCGTTTCGAACATTTGCCGTGCCAGTTTTTGAATGACATAGTTTTCTTCATTCGTGATCTTGGATGAGGAAATGAAGCCTACTGAATTTCCGCCGTATTGCTGTTTGATCGAACCCAGTCTGGACGCAACCAAATCAAGTGCTTCATCCCAGCTTGATTCAACGAATCTTCCGTTTTTCCGAATCAGGGGCTTTGTCAAACGTTCTTCCGAGTTTACGAAGTCCCAACCGAATTTCCCTTTGACACATGTGGATATCGCATTGACAGGCGCTTCATGAGTAGGTTGGACTTTAAGGATTTTACGGCCTTTTGTCCAGACTTCGAATGTGCATCCTACCCCACAGAACGTACAGACCGTTTTTGTCTTCTTCGTCCGTGTCTCCCGCATTGCCGCTTCAATCTCCGAAATGGCAAAAATCCCGCTGTATCCAGGTTCCACTTCTTTGACAAGGTCTATCATCGGTTCCAGCATATCGTTTTTCAAGCCTGACATGAAACCAGCTTCGCCAAGCATCGATTTTTCCATTAATGCATTACAGGGACAAATCGTTACACACTGTCCGCAGCCTACACAAGATGAGTTATTGATTTCCGTTCCTTCATCCCATATTACCCGAGGGCGTTCTGCTTCCCAGTCGATGGACAGCGTCTCGTTGACCTGAAGGTTTTGGCACACTTCAACACATTGCCCGCATGCGATGCATTGATTGGCATCATAGCGGTAAAATGGATGGGACATATCGACGGCGCCCAATTCCACTTTTGGTGTGTAGGGATATTTTTGGTGTTCAATTTCCATTAATTCTGCCGTGTTATGCAGCTTGCAATTTCCGTTATTATTATCACATACAGTACAGTATAAAGAATGGTTTTCCAGGATTCGGTCCATGGCCTCGGTTTGGGCTTCTTTTGCCTTGCTTGAGTCCAAGGCTATATCCATGCCGCCCACTGCTTTTGTCGAACATGACCGGACGAGTTTCCCATTAACTTCGACGATGCATGTGTCGCATGTTTGGATCGGGTCCACCTCGGGAACATAACAAATCTGTGGATGGGCCATCTCATTTTGGTTGATGACCTCAAGTATTGTCGCACCTTCATTAGCGGTATAAGCCTTCCCGTTGATTGTGATGGTGATGTTCGAATCGCTCATTATATTTCCCCCTTTTTATAGCCAAAAAGACGCAAAAAAACCACCATGATTACACCTCAGTCTCTGAACGGAAATGTAGGTCATGGTGGAATAGTTTAATAGCAAAGCTTGCCAATATACCAATCCATACCATATTGGATCATATTAAAGAAAGATAGGGCACAACAGTACACTATTATGCTCCCAACTTTCATCATTGATATTATACCTTTTATCTTGAAAAGAAACAATCCTGGAAAGAGGGTATCATTCCCAAATTCCTTTCGTTTTTCTTCGCGTTGATTTATGATAAGAAAATTGAGAACTTAATTTTCTTGAAATGGAGTGACGCAACGGTGTCAAAAGTTATCCATGAATTCAATGATATGATTCGTAAGCTGCGCAAGGAACTATTCGGTAAAGGACCAGAACGTATACACACGGTTTTCGTGGAAAATATGGCCGTTTCTACGTTATATGGAAATTTGACTCCTACGGAAATGTTCATATCAAGATCGGAGGAAGGAAGGGATATGGTCCATTCTGCACGAACCAAAATGGTTCAGGATGTTTATTCGGAGAGTCCTCCTGATGGAATGGAAGATCTGGTTGGAGCTAAACTGCTCCATTTGTTTTCAGACATTAAAATCAAAGAGAACATAGCGATTTCCGTATTCGTATTTGATAAGAATATAGCGGACAAACTCAACGGGCATTGACCATGTTCCTTAACATTTGGTCAATTGGCTCCTGGATAGTAAAAGGAGTGGGAACATGAAAGCGATTGAAATCAAGAGGGACATCATCCGGATAACCAAAGGTAACATCGAGCGGACGGAAGATGCGATCGTAACGGAGTATCCCGTTACTGTCAAAATAAATGGCCAGGAATTCGTCACGATGGTTTGTACACCGGAATACATCGAGGATATGGTGACTGGTTATTTGGCTTCGGAAGGCATCATCAAAAAATATGATGAGATAAAAGAAATCTGGGTCCAGGAAAAAGAAGGCTTTGTTCATGTGAAGACGGATAAAGTGAATCCCTACTTCCAGGACTTTCAAAATAAGCGGTATATTACATCATGCTGCGGAATGAGCAGACAAGGTTTCGTCTTTGTAAATGATGCATTGACTGCCAAGAAAATGGATGATGTTTCGGTGAAACTGACTCCTGAGGACTGCTTCCGCTTGATGAAGGATTTACAAAATTCTGCTGTCACCTTCCAGAACACGGGCGGAGTCCACAATGCCGCTTTATGTGATGCCGGCGGCCTCGTATTAAGCAGGATGGACATCGGAAGGCATAATGCCTTGGACAAAATATACGGGCATTGCTTGAAAAATGGCATTTCGATGGAAGGGAAGGCCATCGTGTTCAGCGGCAGGATTTCATCGGAAATTCTTTTGAAAGTGGCGAAAATCGGCTGTGAACTGATACTCTCGAAGTCCGCTCCAACAGAATTGGCTTTGGAGTTGGCTGAAGGATTGGGAATCACGACGGTCGGGTTCATTCGCAATGAATCGCTGAATATCTACACATGTCCTGAAAGGATTCTATTGAATGACTGAGCATCCTTCGCTGGAAGGATGCTTATCGGAAAGTACAGGCGGTTTGGCCTGGGCTTTTTTGTATTTGTAAAAGGATATATCAAGCAGGCCTTTTATGGTACAGTTTTTATAAAACATTCAAGGGAATTCGTATCGGGGGAAGAGGTATGAACGAAAGGGATTGGCATATTTTAAAAGTGTTGCATGAACACAGGAATATTACTAAAACGGCGCAAAGTTTATATATCTCGCAACCTTCTTTAACGAAAAGGATTCAACAAATGGAGAAGGAATTCAATCTGAAGATTGTGGAGCGGGGAACTAGGGGAGTGCAGTTCACCCCTCAAGGTGAATATTTGGCCATCTGTGCAGATGAGATGCTGATCAGGCTCCGGCAGATAAAAGAGACAGCGTTCAATATGGGGCAGGAGATCAGTGGAACATTACGGCTGGGTGTTTCCAACTATATTACGCTGCATAAGTTGCCAGGCCTGCTGAAAATATTTCGCGAGCGATTTCCTAAAGTGGATTTCCATGTGACAACTGGCTGGAGTAAAGAAGTGCTGAACCTCATTTATAAGGAAGAAGTGCATGTCGGGATTGTTCGGGGGGACTATCAATGGTCAGGATCAAGGCATCATCTTTTTGAGGAAACGATTTGTATTGCTTCCAAGGAAGAAATCGATGTCCGGAACCTGCCTTTCCTGCCGAGGATCGATTATGGGACAGATGCCCTTTTGAAGACAATGATCGATAATTGGTGGAGAGACAATTTTTCCGGGCCTCCTTTGGTGGGGATGGAAGTGGACAAAGGGGATACATGCAAGGAAATGGTCAAGAATGGCCTGGGATATGGCATCCTCCCCAGTGTTTTATTGGAGAAAGACCAAAACCTCCGTCAAATGGACCTTAAGGACAAGCAAGGTAATCCCCTTATCAGGAATACATGGATGTTATATCATGAAAAGTCGCTGGAATTAAAACTGGTCAAAGAGTTTGTCGAATTCGTCAAAGGCGTCGATTTCATGAGGGATATTTAACGAGAAGCGCAGAAACCTCTGTGCTTTTTTATCATTCCTTTTTTGAATGGATAACGATAATTTATTGGTATTTTAATTATGGCCATCCCGGCATTATGATAGATGGGAGATGTAAATCATCAGGAATTTGCCTAAGGAATGGAGAGGAAGTTAAGTGAGTGTCCTGTTTTTGATCGTATTGAATGTCATTGTACCGGTTTTTTTCCTTATAGGGGCGGGGGCCATTCTGCATCGTAAATTCAAGTTGGATATGAATACGCTCTCTAAATTGAATCACTTCCTGCTCATGCCCGCCATTAGCTTTGTCAATATCTATCAAAGCAAATTGGGCGGGGGGATGATCGTCCAGATATTCAGCTTCCTTGCTCTTCAAGCAGTAAGTCTCATCATCGTGAGTACAGTGGTAGCTAAACTAGCCAGGTTTGACCAAAGTCTTTCGGCCACGTTTAAAAATAGTGTAGTCCTGAATAACTCGGCCAATTTCGGGTTACCTGTCAGTCAGATGGTTTTTAATGGTAATCCCCTTGGCCTGTCGATCCAAGTCATCGTGATCATTTTTCAGAATCTGTTGACCTATACCTATGGATTGATGAATTCGGTTTCCGTCCATACAAAAAGTGCAAAGGGTGCCATTCGCGAGTTCTTGAAGAACCCCGTCATTTATGCATTATTGCTTGGTTTAATATTACAGGCAGCTTCTTTCGAAATCCCTCTGTTCTTATGGACCCCGATTGATAATATCGCGAGTGCCTTCATTGCCATTGCATTGATTACATTGGGTGCACAGAGTGCCTATTTGAAAATAACGCATTTCCCGCTTCCTCTGATCCTTAGCTTGGCGGGGCGGTTAATACTCTCGCCATCCATCGCTTTCCTGATCATTCTCATGCTGGGCCTGGAAGGGACTGTCGCCCAAGGGTTGTTTATCGCAAGCTCATTTCCCACATCAAGAAACAGCGCATTATTCGCTTTGGAATATGATAACCATCCGGAGTATGCGGCACAGGCGGTTTTGATGTCGACTTTATTCAGCAGCATAACGGTAACGATGGTCGTATATCTATCAAAAATACTATTCTAGCAGGGCTGCTCAAACTTCAGTTTAAAGTGTTTGTAAAATCGAACCGCGCTTCCCGCGGGCAGTCCCCCCTCGGCGTTCTTTACGCCTGCGGGGTGTCCCTAGGACACGCTTTTCCTGCAGGAGTCTCAATCGCTTTGTTTTATTTAGATAGAACCCCTTTTGTCTGCAAACAGGGACTGCTCTGAAGGAGCAGTCTTTTCCCTTTTTCCTGCGATAAAACTTTATGAACATTATGAGGGTTTTGGAATTTATGCATTTTAGTTGGGTAATCATTGAAAGCGAAGATATTTTTGTAGAATTAAGAAAACGCTTTCAAAGGGGGATTACGATGTTTTCTCGTAAAAAGATTTCAGCGGTACTATTGGCAGGTTCGTTAGCTTTAAGTTTAGGTGCATGCAGCAGTTCGGATACATCAGGAGAAAAGAAAGAAAGTACAGGCTATCCGAAAAAAGCGATAACGGTCGTTGCTCCATCGGGCGCAGGCGGTGGATGGGATTTAACCGCCCGTTCATTTACAAAGGTCTTGAGTGAGACAAAACTGGTGAACCAGCCATTGACCGTCGAAAACAAACCCGGCGGCGGGGGCGCTGTCTTCATGGCGGACTATGCAACACAGCAAGCGGATAATAATGACATGCTGTTCGTTAATTCACCGCCTGTCATCATCAATAACCTTAAAAAAGAAGGCAATAGTCCTTATGGATATAAAAATACGACACCTTTGGCGCAGCTGACAAAGGATTATGGGGCGATAGTGGTAAAGGCGGATTCTGAATTCAAGGATTTGAAATCAGTGCTGGAAGCGGTGAAGAAAGATCCGCGTAAGCTGACCTTTGCAGGGGGATCTGCACCGGGATCCATGGATCATTTGATTTCCATTCTTCCAGCCTATGAATATGGCTTGAATCCAACCGAACTTAAATACGTTTCTTACGACGGTGGCGGGGAAGCGATTACGGCATTGCTTGGCGGAAATGCGGATGTGATCGGAACGGATGCATCCAGTGTCAGGGAATTTTTAAAAGCAGGAAAGATTAGAGTGTTGGCCGTAACCTCGAATGAACGTTTAGGTGGGGATCTTAAAGACATACCTACGGCAAAGGAACAAGGGGTCGATGCTGAATTCACGATTTGGAGAGGCGTTTTTGGACCGCAGAATATGTCTGGTGAAGCGAAAGCCTTTTGGGACGGAACCATTGAGAAGCTAGTTGAAACTTCTGAATGGAAAAAGGAAGTGGAAGTGCAGGGATGGGAACAAGAATACAAAAATAGTGAAGAATTCAGCAAGTTTTTAGTAGAACAGGAGAAACAGGTGCAGCAATTATTGAAAGCTTTAGGCATGGAAAAATAATCGAGAAGAAGGGGGTGCTTTCACCTTCTTCTTATTTTCTGAAATGGGGGGATTGTGATGGATGTTAAATTTGATCGCTTTGCTTCTGCAGCCTTTCTGGCTGTCGGAGTGCTGTTTATGATAGGAAGCAGGAAACTGGCCAGTTCTTCATATGGAAGTTCGGTAGGACCGGACATTTTCCCTTTTGTATTGGGGCTCGTTCTTTCTCTTTTAAGTATTCGCCTGTTCTATGAGGCATTTCGGGGCAAGGGGCAGGAATCACGTAAAGAAAAGCTTCAATATAAACCATTTATCATCATTCTTCTCTCCACCTTGATTTATATTTTGACAATGGAAACGATAGGATATGTCATTACGACCTTTCTGTTTTTGTTTGTTTGCTTTCAAACGATGGAACGGAATAAGTGGGTGAATTCGCTCATCATTTCCGCAGGTTTTTCCGGAATCATCTATTATTTATTCGTGAATGTGTTAAAGGGAACATTGCCGGGTTGGCCAATCTGGTTTTCATAAAAGGAAGGGGGATGTGAAGTGGGCACTTTTGATTATTTAATGCATGGATTTGAAACGGCACTAACTTGGTATAACATACTATTTGCGTTTGTCGGGGTATTGATCGGTACGGCGGTCGGCGTTTTGCCGGGGATCGGGCCGATGAGCGGTGTGGCTCTTTTAATACCGGTAACCGCTTCGATTACAGGTGGCCTTCCTCCAGAGCAAGCAGCAACAAGCGCCATCATTTTACTTGCAGGTGTTTATTATGGAGCGATGTATGGAGGATCGACAACTTCAATCCTATTGAATACACCTGGCGAATCTTCTTCTGTCGTCACCACATTGGATGGCTACCAAATGGCCAAGAAGGGAAGAGCCGGGAGTGCTTTATCCATTTCGGCGATCGGTTCCTTCGTCGGTGGGATCGTCACCCTTATCGCCATGATTGCCTTGGCTCAGCCATTATCGACGATTGCCATTAAATTCGGTCCCGCGGAATATTTTTCACTCATGCTTCTAGGGTTGGCGGCAGTCAGCGGCCTTGCGGGAAAATCCGTAACCAAAGCACTGATCATGACGGTTTGCGGTTTGCTGATCGGGACGATAGGCATTGATAATGTTTCCGGGATCGCCCGTTTTACATTCGACATTCCTTGGCTGTATCAAGGGGTCGAATTCCTGACGATAGCTGTTGGTCTATTCGCCCTTGGGGAAGTATTCAAGACAATCTTGGAAAAGGACGAGGGTGATGGGGAAATTGCAAAGATCAATAATTTGATTCCTTCCAAAGAGGAATTCAAGGAATCTGCGGGGCCGATTGCGAGGGGATCGCTCTTAGGTTTCTTTGTAGGAATCCTGCCGGGTGCCGGGGCCACTCTAGCTTCCTTCTTCTCATACCTTATGGAAAAACGGATTTCAAAAAAACCTGGGAGATTCGGTACAGGGGCGATCGCTGGTGTGGCTGGTCCTGAAACGGCCAATAACGCGGCTTCTGGCGGAGCGATGATTCCATTATTGACGCTGGGAATTCCGGGTTCCGGTACAACGGCGATTTTAATGGGTGCGCTCATGATGTACAATGTTCAGCCAGGTCCATTATTATTCGAGGACCATCCTCAGGTGGCTTGGGGACTTATCGCCAGTATGTTCATCGGGAATCTGATGCTCCTCATCCTTAATCTCCCGCTCGTTAAGGTTTTTGCGAAAATCATTGAAACGCCAAAGAAATATTTGATTCCGATCATTATCGCGATTTCCATTTTTGGTGTTTATGCGGTACAAGTATCGACTTATGATTTATTGCTATTACTAGGGTGCGGGATCTTGGGATACTTCTTAAGTAAAAATGATTATCCAATTGCCCCGTTGGTATTAGGACTGGTGTTAGGACCGATGATAGAAAACAATATGCGCAGGGCACTGACGATATCCGATGGGGATTACAGTTTGTTTTTCACTCGGCCGCTTTCGCTGACCTTCCTGATCGTAACGGCATTATGGCTGCTCATTCCGGTATTACTTAAGAAGAGAGGGAAGGATGTTGTCATCAATATTGAAGGTTAATCGATATTTTCTGAATGTTGCGAAATAACCCCTTTTTTAAAGGGGTTATTTTTTATATGATGTAATTAGGGGTGATTGAATGCGTTTACACACCAAGTTGATGCTGGGCATCTGTACGTTAATCATCTTAATGGGTGGAATCTTTGAAGTTATTTTCATAAATATCCTGGAAAATAACCTGAAGCAGGAAACGGGGGAAAAAGCATTGTCGGTTGCCCAGACCATTTCTTTGCTGCCTGAAATTAAACAAGCTTTTCGAACGGATCATCCTTCTGTAATCATCCAGCCCATCGCGGAAAGAATCCGCAGGCAGATCGATGCGGAATTCATAGTAATAGGAGATGAGAATGAAACACGGCTGTCTCATCCAAATCCCGACATGATCGGGAGGAAAATGGTAGGGGGAGACAACGCCGAGGTTTGGGATGGGAAATCCATCATCACGGAATCCACTGGAACATTGGGACCTTCCATAAGGGGGAAATCCCCGATAATCGCCAATGAAAAGGTCATTGGTGTCGTCTCCGTTGGCTACCTACAGGATGATATTGAAAAAGAAGTGTCCAGTATACAAAGAAAGATCGTCTTGATCATCTCTTTGATATTAATCGGCGGTTTGTTGGTGGCCTTTTTCATTTCATTCAATATAAAAAAGGCGATATTGGGTCTGGAGCCGAAAGAGATCGCCTGGATGTTTCAAGAGAAGCATGCCATTTTGGAATCCATTCATGAAGGCATCATTGCCATTGATGTTCATGGGAAGATCACGGTCGTCAATGAAACGGCGCATAAATTCCTTCATATCCCTAAAGACGTCATGCTTCGCGGACAAAAAATCGAAGAAGTCCTAACGCATACACATTTGCTTGATGTAGTAAGCACGGCACGGGCCGAATATGACCAGGAATTCATGATTGACGGTGAAGTTTTTTTGGCAAGCCGGATCCCCATTTTGAATGGACAGGGTGAAATCATCGGTGCAGTTGCGAGTTTGAGAAATAAATCGGAACTATCCAATCTCCTTCAAGAACTGTCACATGTTAAGGCGTATGCAGAAGGGCTGAGGGCCCAGACACATGAATATTCCAATCGGCTCTATACACTGCTAGGCTTGATCCAACTAGGTTCATATAAAGAAGCAATGGATTTCATATCGACGGAAGTCGATGTCACCCAAGGCTTCATTCACTTTCTGATGAAGGAAGTGCCCGATCCGATCATTGCGGGGTTCATCCTAGGGAAGGTGAGTTTAGCCAGCGAGCTGAAAATTGATTTTACCATCGATAGAGAAAGCAGTTTTAAAGATATTCCGTCCGAAATAGATCGCGATTTATTAGTGACGATCATTGGCAATCTCATCAATAATGCCTTCGAAGCTGTACGGGAAAACGAAAGGAAGGAAAAAAGGGTATCATTGTTCGTCACGGACTTGGGTAAAGAGTTGATCATGGAGGTCGAAGATAATGGAAAAGGGATGAGCTCAAATGTTACCGAACTGATTTTCCGGAACGGTTTTACGACGAAAAGCCATCAAACCAATTCGGGTATAGGTTTGAGCCTTGTTCAGGAAGCAATTGATGGATTAGGGGGATATATCACTTTTTCTACGAAAGAAGGGGAATATACGATTTTTACCGTAGCCATACCAAAAAACAGAGGGGGGATTAAATGATGGCCCATCGCGCTATAGAAGTTCTGATCGTCGAAGATGACCTTCGGATTGCCGAGATACAAAAGCTATTCATCGAAAAGCTTGAGGGGTTTCAAACGATCGGGATCGCATCAAGCTATGACGAGGCTAAAAGCTTCATTGAAATCATGCAGCCGGATCTATTGCTGCTCGATATGTATTTTCCGGATATGAATGGTCTAGATATCCTGAAAGAAATCAAGCAGCAAAGCAAACAAATGGATGTCATCATGATAACGGCGGCTAAAGAAATCGAAAAAGTCCAGGAAGCCATCAAGATCGGCATATTTGATTATATAATCAAGCCTGTCGCATTTGAACGTTTCAAGCAATCCTTATGCCGGTACCAAGAGTATCACATTAAACTGTCTGAATTGGAAAAGGGTAATTTTCCTGTAACGCAGCAACAGGTGGACAAGCTTTTGCGAAAGGAAATGAAAGAAAAAGAGAGGGAACAAACTTCACTGCCAAAAGGAATCGATCGGATGACTTTGGAGAAGGTGATGGTTGTGTTGGGGAAATCCTCCCTGGGGTTAACTGCAGAAATAGTGGCGAAGGAAATCGGGGTGAGCAGGACAACGGCAAGGCGGTATCTGGAGCACTTGATGTCAGAGGAAAAAATTGATGCCGATTTAACATATGGCACGGTAGGACGACCTGAACGGGTATATGCCATCAAGATATAATGGGTTCGCCAAAGGCGGATCTTTTTTTATTTGATCGAATAAATGCAGGCGATTTCTTGGAATTAGATTGATGGGGAATTCACGTTTTTTTTGCAGTTTAAAAATGATGAATGGGGAAAAAATACGTGTGAAAAGTTTTGATGCAGACAAGTATATGACAAGTGTCATGGCAGGGAATTGACGTTTATGACTATAGAAAATCGGTTATAATTCCTATACTTAAAGAAGAGATGTAAGCATAACCAATCCATTCCTATATATTATGAGGAGGAAATCATGAGTAATCATAATCATAATCAAAAACAATTGAGAAAAGATATTGCCCCTTTTGAAAAATCCAATACTAAATCAAGCGTGAAACAGCTCATAAATACATTTCCGCCATTTTTCCTGTTATGGTTTTTAGCTTATCAAAGCTTAACCATTTCATACTGGCTGACACTTGCATTGGCCGTTCTTGCTTCAGGATTCGTAGTCAGGATTTTCATCATTTTCCATGATTGCTGTCATCAATCGTTTTTCAAAAGCAGGAAAGCGAATAGCATCCTGGGGACAATCAGTGGGATCGTTACATTATTTCCGTATGAGCAATGGAAGCATAGCCACTCCATACATCATGCAACTAGCAGTAATTTAAACAAACGCGGTACAGGGGACATTTGGATCATGACCGTTGATGAATATATCGCCGCTTCATTCTGGGGGCGTCTTGCTTACCGTTTATATAGAAATCCGATCGTCATGTTTGGATTGGGTCCATTTTATCTATTTCTTATATCGAACCGCCTGAATAAAAAGGGCGCTAAAAAGAAAGAACGAATGAATACGTATTTGACAAATGCTGCAATCGTGGCCATTTATGGTCTTTTATGCTTGGCTATCGGATGGCAGGCATTCCTGATGATTCAGGTACCGATGCTTTTTGTAACGGGATCTCTGGGCATCTGGCTGTTTTATGTACAGCATCAGTTCGAAGATTCTTATTTCGAAGAGGAATCTGAATGGGATTACGTGAAGGCTGCCATTGATGGAAGTTCTTATTATAAACTCCCAAAGGTTTTGCAATGGGTAACTGGTAATATCGGTTTCCACCACGTGCATCATCTTAGTCCAAGAGTGCCAAACTATAACTTGGAAAAAGTCCATGAGTCCACCCTGCCATTGCAGCAGGCAACGACAATCACCCTTAGTTCAAGTTTAAGATCGCTTCGCTTCCGCCTTTATGATGGAGAAAACAAGACGTTTGTAAGTTTTAAAGAGATTAAGGAACGTCTAAATGAAACAAAATCCAAGGTGGAAATCAATAATAAACGTCCAAGTCTTCAAGAAAAATAAATAGTTCATTAAAAAACCATTCGATTCCCATTGGATGGTTTTTTGATGAAACTCATTAGTATATACTAGGATAAAAAGAAATAGAGGCGGCGCCATGCAAAGTTGGTATCATATCTTTCCGAAAAACACAGGGCTGAGCCCTTATGTCTGGATCATTTTTTGTATCCTTCCTTTTTATTTCATCTTCAAATCCTCTTCGATGCTGGAGATAGTCTTTGGAATCGTCATGATCATTTTGTTTTTCATATCATATGGTCTCTCATTCGTTTCGAAGGGATGGCCCGTATACGTGTGGACGGCGATACAAATAATCATTTCCATATCGATGACCATATTTTTCAGCTACATTTACTTTTCACTCTTTTTGGCATTCTTTATTGGGAATGTTCAAAATAAGGTTGGCTTTTTCGTATTATATTCAATCCAGCTATTGGCTACCATCGTGTCTGTCAATATAGGTTTCATCATGAAAGACCCTACCTTCTTTTCGCAATTTCCCTTTATGCTCATTTGTGTGGTAGGCGTGATCCTTCTCCCTTTCAACACGTATAATCGGAACAAACGGGGCATGCTGGAAGAACAATTGGAGGACGCCCATAAACGAATATCAGAGCTTGGCAAAATGGAAGAACGTCAGCGGATTGCCCGTGATTTACATGATACACTTGGTCAAAAGCTGTCTTTGATTGGCTTGAAAAGTGACCTTGCAGGGAAATTGATCGATTTGAATCCGGAGACGGCCAAGAAGGAAATCAAGGATATCCGTCAAACGGCAAGGACGGCACTCAAGGAAGTACGTGAAATGGTGTCGGAAATGCGTGGGTCCAAGCTAAGCGATGAAATCATCCGGGTCAAGCAAATATTGAAAGCGGCAGAGATAGAATTCAAGTTGGAAGGCACCGTGGAATTGCGAGATACCCCATTGCTTGTAGAAACGGTTTTGAGCATGTGCCTGAAGGAAGCTGTGACCAATATCGTCAAACATAGCGGTGCCGACTGCTGTAATATCGTCATCGAAGAATTACAAACAGGAGTGACGATTACAGTACAGGATAATGGAGTGGGGCTTTCAAACCGATCAGAGTATATTAAAGGCAATGGACTTCAAGGAATGAAAGAAAGGCTGGAATTCGTTAATGGCAGCCTGGATATTCAATCAACAGAGGGAACGACACTTTATATAAGGGTTCCGAATGCTATAAAAAATAATGGATAGGTGGGATTAACCTTGATTCGAATCGTAATTGCCGAAGATCAGCGAATGCTGCTTGGCGCGCTAGGTTCCATCCTTGATTTGGAAAGTGACATGGAAGTTGTAGGGAAAGCGAGCAATGGGGAAGAAGCAATGAATCTCGTCAATCAATTAAAGCCGGATATCTGCATAACCGATATTGAAATGCCAGTTAAAACTGGGCTCGATGTAGCGGAGGAGATCAAGGAACAGGGCCACCAATGCAAGGTCATCATTTTGACCACCTTTGCACGTCCTGGGTATTTTGAAAGAGCAAGAAAGGCCGAGGTAGGCGGATATCTTCTCAAGGATAGCCCTAGTGAGGAACTGGCGAACTCGATCCGTGTCATCATGGATGGGCGGCGCATTTATGCTCCCGAACTGGTGGATATGGCATTCGAAGAAGAAAACCCTTTGACTGAAAGAGAGAGTCAAGTGCTCAAATTGATCGCAGATGGTAAGACCACAAAGGAAATCGCAAGCCAGCTTTATCTGACCAATGGAACGGTCCGTAATTATATATCAGTCATCCTTGATAAATTGGATGTAAGCAACCGCGTTGAAGCGATCGTAAGATTCAAGGAGAAGGGCTGGTCAAAAGATTGAACAAAGCGTAAATCCCTGGAGGTTTTGCAAATCAAAAAAGCACAGTGTCAGGATTGAAATATGGTATATTAATTTCTATTACATAAGGAAAGAGGATGACCATTATGCAAAAGGCTACATTTGCTGGAGGCTGTTTCTGGTGCATGGTGACACCATTTGAAGAACAACCGGGTATTGGGGGAATCGTATCCGGTTATACGGGAGGACATGTTGAAAACCCGACTTACGAGGAAGTGAAAACGGGAACTACGGGGCATTATGAAGTCGTGGAAATCACTTTCGACCCTCAGTTATTTCCTTATGAAAGATTGCTGGAACTATATTGGCAGCAGATCGATCCAACCGACGACGGCGGTCAATTCCATGACAGAGGAAGCCAATATCGGACGGCCATCTTCTATCATGATGAAACGCAAGAAAAACTGGCCCTTGAAGCGAAAGAAAAGGTAGCGGCCAGCGGGAAGTTCCAGAAACCAGTCGTAACGGAAATCCTTCCGGCTAAAACCTTTTACCCTGCCGAAGAATACCATCAAGGCTATCATAAAAAAAACAAAGATGATTATAAAGCGGACCGTGCGAAATCGGGACGCGATGAATTCATTGGCCAGCATTGGAACGGTGAATGAAATGGATCGGGTGTGCTTACACATCCGGTTCTTTTTATTGTCCTTTTAACGGCTCAAAAATTTTATTCATTATTTCTACGGATTTTTATGCGGAGGGGCCGAATTCTCATGATATTTTCATATTTCTTCAGTACACTAAGGGGTAGGTGGTGATGATCATGAATAAGAGAATTTTAATAATAGAAGATGAAGAAAAAATAGCGAGGGTCCTGCAGCTGGAACTTAATCATGAGGGTTATCAAACAGAATCGGCTTTTACGGGAAAGGCAGGTCTGGAAAGGGCGGAAGCCGAAGAGTGGGATTTAATCTTATTGGATGTGATGCTGCCCGAGTTGAATGGCATAGAGGTACTTAGGCGTTACCGGAAAAAGAATGGGTCGACACCAGTCATCCTTCTGACCGCAAGGGATGCTGTGCCAGACAAGGTCAATGGCCTGGATCATGGCGCGAATGACTATGTAACGAAGCCGTTTGAAATTGAAGAGCTGCTGGCACGGATCCGTGCTTGTTTTCGTACCAATGTAAGGGAGAGCCTATCAGAAGGGGAAGTGGATGAACTAAAGATCCACGATCTGAAGCTGAACCTTGGCACTAGGGACATTCACAGGCAAGGCAATAGGATTGAGCTTACATCACGCGAGTTCGATTTGCTGGTTTATCTTTTACAAAATAAAAATCAAGTACTTTCAAGGGAGCAAATCCTGACACATGTATGGGGATATGACTTCGCAGGGGATACGAATGTGGTTGATGTGTATATCCGTTATTTGCGCAAAAAGATAGATTATCCCTTTGAGCTGCAGCTCATCCATACTTACCGCGGGGTAGGTTACAGCCTGAAGGAGCCAGTATGAAGATTCGGACGAAAATCCAATCGTATTCCAGTCTTTTTTTAAGCGTCATGCTCATCTTGTTGAGTATCATCGTTTTAATCGCCTTCCTTTGGATATCGTTAGAGAGGGAACGGGATCTGCTTGAAGATCAAGCTTCATTAATCGAAGAAAATATCCTGACGAAGGATTTGATTTCCGGTGATTCCGATTTAATGGAGCCGTATATCCCGGACGATGGAATGGTGCGGATATTCGACACGGATGGAAGGCTGGTTAAATCATTTACGGATGAAGAGGACCTCAATGGGCTTGCGGTTAAATCCTTTGACGAGAAAGGATACGACTTTGCCAAAGCTGACGGTGAATATGTATTGACCTACCGTTATCCTTATCCGGATGAGGGGAAGAAACTGGGGATGATCGAGGTCACACAGCCGCAGGATACCCTCCTTGATAATTTATCGACGCTTGCCCTCGTTTTGGGCGGTGCATCCCTTTTTGTCATTCTGTTATCGATTCTTGCCGGTAAGTGGCTGGCCAACCTGATCCTCAAACCGATATCGGTCATGAGCGGAACGATGAAGGATATTGAGAAAAGCGGGGAATTCAAACGGATACCGCTATCGGATCAATCGAAGGACGAGCTGCAGGTGATGGGAGCGGCATTCAACAGGATGATGGAAAGGCTGGAGAGGAATTATAACCAACAGCAGCAATTCCTTTCAGATGCTTCACATGAATTGAAAACACCGATTACGGTGATCGAAAGCTACTCCTCTCTATTGAAACGCTGGGGAATGGAGGATCAGGCGATTCAGGAAGAGGCAGTGGAGGCAATCCATCATGAAGCCGTCCGGATGAAAAAACTGACGGAACATTTACTGCAGTCAGCTTCCCAAACGGAACCTTCAGAAGATGTGGAAGGGAAAATAGAACTCATTTCGTTTTGTGAAGGGATTGCCCAAACATTCAGAAGGACGGGAAATCGTGAAATAACGATAGAGTCAGAGTTTAAGGAAATCTATGCGATGACCATTTCCAGTAAGCTTGAACAGGTGATAGTCATCCTATTGGACAATGCAATGAAATATAGTGAATCAAGCATACAGATCATGATAAAACGGCAGGATAATGAAATTGTCATCGGTGTGAAAGATCATGGCGGAGGGATATCACCAGAACATCTCCCACATGTATTTGACCGTTTTTATCGCGTTGATTCATCAAGGGCAAGGAAAACGGGAGGCAATGGGCTCGGGCTATCCATCGCCCGGACGCTTGTCGGGTCATTCGGCGGTAAATTGGAGATTCAAAGCGAGGTGGGGGAGGGAACGTTGGTGACTCTTACTCTTTCTCATCAAATTCTAATCTAACGCTCATGTTCATTTCATGAAGGGTGCTTATTATAAGGGTAACAACTTAAAGGAGGAAACATTCATGAAAAAACAGTGGAGTACGATTAAAGAAGGTATCATTCAAAGGAAAAAGGTAATCATGACAGTGTCCATAGCGTCCGTATTGCTTTTCGGCGGTGCTGCTGGAACGGCGGTATATGCAGTCAATAAGGGGAACCTTTCCGAGGATGAGGCTATCAAAATGATTTCAGAAAAACTAGGCGGGGAAGTTACTCAATTTGAAAAGGATTGGGACCAGCCGATGACCTATGAAATGACCGTAAAAACGAAAGAAGGCTATCAAGACGTTGACGTTGATGCTGAAAAAGGAGAGATTCTTTCTCAGGAGATGGAAGACGTTGACGATGAGGATATGAGCACACAACAAGCCGTGGAAACTGCAAAAATCAGCAGAGATCAAGCTGAAAAGATTGCCTTGAAAGCGGTGGATGGTCAAGTAACGGATATGGAGCTGGATTCAGAGAGTGGCACCCTTGTGTACGAGCTGGAAATAAAACAAGGACTAAAGGAATATGATGTAGTGGTGGATGCCACCACGGGGAAAGTATTGAAAGACCAATTGGATGATTAATCATATGTCATGTCGGCAGTAATCCATGATATATGGAGATGGAAGTGCATGAAAGGATTTGCCCGGTGGCAGATCCTTTTTTATTTGCCAAGACAGTGGGAAGTGAGGCTTACACATCCTTAACGATCATATTAGTTCCTGGCCGCAGCATTGTAGGGAGATGGGCTGTTTAACATATAAGAAGGAATTGAAAAGAAGAATCGCGAATAGGGGCATTAAGGAATCATATACAATGGAGGAATGACAATGGGAAATTTGGAAATGGCCCTGTACTTAAGGGAGAAGAAAGAATTCGAAAAATCCAATGGTTTATTGATGGATCTGGCAAAGCAAAATCCTGGCGATGCAGTCATACAGTATCAGTGTGCCTGGAGTTTTGATATTCTCGGACTTGAGGTAAAGGCGGTGCCCTATTATGAAGCAGAACTCGAATTAGGTTTGCCGGAGGAGGATGCAAAAGGGGCCTATCTCGGGTTGGGGAGCACATATCGCACCATAGGGGAATATGAAAAATCAAGACGGACATTGGAATCCGGGCTGGAGAAGTTTCCTGGGGATAAGCCTTTATTGGTATTCAGGGCCATGGCATTTTATAATTTGGCCCAACATGATCTTGCGATGGAATCTCTTTTGAAGATCATTGCCGAAACCTCGAGGGATCGAGAAATACAATCTTATGCTAAGGCGATAGAATTCTATAGTGATAAACTGGATAAAGTTTTCACATAAAATCGTGCTCATCCCCAAACTATTCACAAACCTGTATAAAACCAGTCATTTTTACATAGCCGAAATGAATGAATCAACAAATTTGATGGGGAAATTCTTGCTTTTGCCACTTTTACGGATAAATGAATGTGGATAACCTCGGATTGTGGATAACTTTCCGGTGTTATTCACTACTTTTCCACAGGTAATCCACATATTCACCTTTAATATGAAAAAAACACTGGCGATTAAGTCTCCAGGAATTTTTTATTGTAATGACTTAAGGCTAAAAGGGGATATATATAGCGATAGCTATGATAATGGATATACAAAAAATCCGCCATTCCCTGGCCTGCAGGATAATCATTGGTCCAGCTTTCTTGTTGACCTGCACGGATGAGATAGGCAATGCCTTTTTCAATCTCGGCTGTCGGCTTTTCCGATGCCGATATCAACGCATCCACAGCCCAGGCTGTATGTGTCAGTGTGCTTGTTCCGAGGGGGATATATCGCTGCTTGATATCACTGTAACAAGATTCACCCCAGCCGCCATCTTCATTTTGAATTTTCTTCAACCAAGTTAAGGCTTTTTGGATGGATGGATGTCCAGTGGCTTGCCCTGCTGCCTTCATGCCGGTCAGTGCAGACCATGTGCCATATAGAAAGCAGATGCCCCAGCGCCCATACCAGGAGCCATCTCGTTTCTGGTCTTCCAATAGCCAATCCACCGCTCTTTTACTGACTTCTTCCGGCTTCTTCATATTTGTATAGTTCCCCAGGAATTCCAGCGCCCTTCCTGTCAGATCAGCGGTGGAAGGGTCAGTCAGGAGATATTTCGAACCCTCTATAGGAAGAAGCTGCAGCCATTTATGGTCGTTATTCCGTTCGAAGGCTGGAAATCCACCATCATCATTTTGCATGGAAATCGTGAAGGCGACACCGCGCTGCCAGCTGTCCCGATTATCCGGTTTCGCTTGCAATTGCTTTGCCAGCGCCCGCAGTGAGGCGGTCGTATCATCGACATCCGGATTCATGGTATTCAAATCCGAGAACCCCCAGCCTCCAGGAATTGCATCAGGATTATGGATCAGCCAATCTCCATACATATAATGCTGGCGTGACAGTAAGTACTGATTGGCGGCCTTGACCGTTTTGTCTTTGAAAGGCATTCCCGCTTCTTGAAGGGCGTAACTTATTAAGGAGGTATTCCAAACATGGGGCGTCGTGAACTGGATATGTGTGTGTCCCTCAATGGAGCAGGCCATCCCCTTCAGACCGGCAATGGCCTTTAGAATCACTGGATCTCTTTTCGAATATCCTATTGAAAGGAGGGCAAAGATCATGAAAAAGGTAGAGCCGAAATAATTGTACAGTGTCCCATCTGGTTCCAGCCTGTCGAGCATGAACCTTTTCGTTGAATCCAAGGCCAAGGAATGCAAATAATCCGGATAACCAATCAAGGCTTTGACGCCTGTTTGAAGTTTGGAGAAGAAGGAACGATATTCTTCGGTACGGTATTCTTCCCACACTTGCTCTTCGGAACTGTCCTCCCTTGTTTGGAATAAATCTTTTAAACTTGGCGTGTCCGGGGTCGTGATCTGAAACTTTTTATGGCCAAGCAATAGCAATGGAATCATATTGACCCGCCCATAAACGGAAAGGTCATAAATGCTGACGAAAAAGGTCGGAGGCAGTAAGACCACTTCGAGTGGAATGGGGAATAGGCGCGGCCATTGATATTGTCCGGTGACAGTAAGCATCATTTTCGTTAACATTTTGGCCTGTTTGATGCCGCCCTTGGAAAGAATGAATTGTTTGGCTTTCCTCATATGGGGATGATTCTTATTGCGGAGTCCGCTAAAAAGAAGGCCATAGTAAGCCTCGATCGTAACCGTAACATTGCCGTCCTTCTCATCTTGGAAAAGTTTCCATGACCCATTTTCCGTTTGCTTGCTTTCGATTCTTTTTACTAAAGCATCTATAAGTGAAGTATCTTCCATATCTAGAATTTTCAATAATATGATCATATAGGCATCTGCTGTTATCCCGGTGTCAAAGGGATAATTCCACGAACCATCAGCGGATTGGTCTTGTTTCAAGCGATGAACAAGGCGATTGATTTCCGATTGTACATGTTGGTTCAATGACTTTCCTCCTCTAAAAACACATTTCCGTTTATATGTATATTCAAAACTTGTCGTTGCATTCAAGAAATCAGGTCAGGTGCATCGTCCCACATGAATAAAGGAGGGGGAACTAAAAACGCTTTGGCAATGAGAGCTGCCAAAGCGTCATTTTAGATCCTATGCATCATTTAACTGGTAAGGAAGATGACCGCACATAGCGGTAAATCGGCAGCACGTAGCTGTCTATGCCTTCGGGTTCGAGGGCAAGGGAGAGGAAGTTGGCATCAGGATGACCCCATGTCGAAAACATAGCTTCCTTTTGGGAAATCTCGAGTTTTTGAAGTGACGACTCCCTTGTGGAATGTCCGCTTTCCAGTTCAGCGGAAACTATTAAATCATTGACCATACTTTCAACAGCTACCTTCATGTATTTTTTATTTTCAGCAATTTTTGCTGATACAGAAGGGTTTGGGAACCGTTTCAGCCCCTTTATGAACCACTGCTGTCGTTTCGAAAGGCCCATTTATAAATAAACTGGAAATGTTATTAGTGAAAAGTAGTCTATTTCATTTTTAGAAAGGTTTTTTTCAAACTCTGAAAAAATATTGAAAATCGTTTTCTTAATCAAATTTATAACGATTACTGACTAAGATACCTCTAATTCTTTTTTTTAAGGTGTTTTTCATGCTCAAAATGCAATTTTCATGATTGGTATAATGTTTACTTTTAGTTTATTCTAAGAGCAAATAAAAAGAGGAAGTGGTTTTGATGTCTTTAGGAGTAAATAACGATATTAAAATTCAGCCAAGAGAGGTACGAAGAATTTGCCCCTTATTGAGAAAGAGTTTGAAATTTAGTAAATTCATGGGGATGTAAAGGTTTTCTATGAATTTATAAATATGCCTGTAAAGGATGCAGGAGACTGTTGGAAGTAGACGGCAATATGGGGAAGATGTGTGGTTTCCAAATGATTGTATAACGGTTTTCAACCTGAAAAATTAGCTGAAGATTGGCTGGAAGGCTATATTGAGGAATTGGATGAAATGAAAGAGGGGGAGCTCCGTTTTTTTCCGAGAAAGGCATGCGCCTTTTAGGGGAGGGGTATCGAACCCCAAAAAGCCAACCGGTTCCTGCTATATCCTGCTATACATGAAATGGAAACCGCCGATGGTGCTGCTTCCTTCTGTATCAGAGTTATTTTGGAAATATTAGAACAAGACATCCCCGAAAGAAGCAGTGAATAAATGGTAAGGCATAGATTCCGGCCGAAGTGTCAATTATCAGAAGTTAGGTTGGATTCAAAGAAGGCATGTTTTAAATCATCTAACCCGAATTATGAGAGAAATTCGGGTTAGCAAATATACTGATTTTCTTCTACTCGAGCTCTTATGGTCATTAACAAGGACGTTCATTAGTACCAAATGGATGGATCATTTCCGGTTCTATGCCTAAATTTCCATAAAAATGCTGTTCTATAAAATGTTTAATATTTATTAATTCTGAAGGGGTGGGAAAGGACGATACTTGAATGGTAGGGATGTGCTCAATTAGCATATTTGTATTATTACCAACTTCGGTAGAAATGAGCAAATCAAACTCCTCATATTTGAAAAGCAAATCAATGCTGGATGGATCCAATGTTGAGATAGCCACTTTATTACCATAGTGATATTTTAATACTTCCCTAATATAATCTTTTTCGTTATAAGTTCTGCACATTAACGCAACCTGTATTGTATGTTGATTCCATTTTCTCAAGACAACAGACTGTAGAAGTGAAAATATCTCTAAAACATCAAGTTTCTTAATCGTTAAAGGCACTGAAGAAAAACTTTCAATTGCCATTTCCTCAATTACCTCGAAAATCGGATTTGTTTCAAAGTATGGAAGGAACTGCAGCATTGAATTTCCTGCACTTTCCGTTTCAAATTCAGTTTCAACTTGTATCCTTTTTAATGTTTGGGATAAATGAAATAAAAAGATATCATCTTGTGATAGATTAAAACCAACATATTTAGAAAGACATTTTAAAAATTTCATCAAGGGAAGTCCTTTTTGGCTCCTCATTCTTTTTTTAATATAATTGATGTACTGTGATCTATTTAATGGTCGTTCCTCACTCATGATATAAATAGCAAAGAAGAGAATTTCTTGTAGTTGAATATCTCTTGTAGGGCATTTGGCCATATAGTTTACCAATTCTTTCGAGAGCTCAAAATATTTACTACCCTCGTAAGTATTTATAAGTTTTTTAGGAAATGAGATATAATGCCCCATGGAGACACGAAAATTTGATAAAGATAAAATCATTGTTAATCGCTGTAAGGCGCCTGTTCTGCAAGACATTGAATATTTTGAAAACAGCTGTAATAATTCTGTTTGAAATTTTATCGTATCGAGTGAATCATCTTTAATGATATTGGATTCAACCGACATGAAGTCCAAATATTGCATGATGAATCTTCTAATCTTTTTTTCATCCCCAATGACTTTAAAGGGGCTTGCAGTTAATGTAACACCTGCCTCACTCACAACCTCTTGTAATTTTTCAAGGTGACGGTATGCAGTGGAACGACTAATATAAACCGCTTGGGATATCTGGGAAATATCAACACCATCGTTCAAAAGAATTAACTTTAATGTGTGTAAATAGGAATTCTTTTCTCTTATTTGTGTTAATAAACTTTCTAATGTACCATTTTCAGGTTTAATTAGACGAACTCCAAGATTCTCACTTTTTTTCAAAACCCATCCGTCAGGGAAAATAGACTCCAGGATTTCTAAATCTCGCCAAATAGTACTTTTTGAATACTCTGTTTTATCGCATAATTCAGCTATACTAATCCATTTGTTATTATTAAGTAAATGAAAGATCAAGTCTGAATAACGTTTATAAAATCGATTCATATTATCACCTATTTCGTAATTGATCAAAATCTATTCCTAAACCTAAGACTACAAAAGAATTCTCATTTTATTTTCTCCGTTTAAGGAGTTTACATTCCTAACCTAGAATGTTTACATCGATTCTGATAGTAACTAAGTCCCGTTTTTTAATAGTACCTTCACTTTCTTGGGGTAATATTCCGAAAATTAGAAATTACCGTCCCGCTTATGGCACACACCCAGTTATTTAATGTATTTTTCTTTCTCATTAGAAACGCAACTTTTAAGAAGATGATGATCATGACTGTATGTGTACCAAAAAGCACTTACATAAAGTAAGTGCTTAAACCGGTCTTTATCTTTTTTGTGGCCTGTTAACGAGTAGGCAGGTGATTGTTACATTATTTCAACCATTAACTTTCGTAATGAAAAGTCAGATCTATTATTATATTTTGACCCAGTTATTTTTAATCGCATGGATAACTGCTTCAGTGCGGTCATTTACTTTTACCTTTTGGAGTATTCTGCTGACATGATTTCTTACTGTCTTTTCACTTATGAAAAGTGCTTCGCCGATTTGGGAGGTGCTTTTTCCATCTGTAAGCAATTGGAGGACTTCACATTCGCGATTTGTTAACAGGTGGAGTGGGCGACAAAGCTTAAGAGATTGCTCAAAAGCTTCATCTTCACTTAAGTTTTTTTCAACTAATTTTCGATATTCATTTAGTATATTGTTGATCACCTTTGGATGCAAATAAGTACCGCCCTCCGCAACAAGATGAACAGCATCAATAAGTTCACTTGCGCTCATCTCTTTAAGCAGATAACCTAATGCACCGCTTTGAAGTGCTTCGGTTACATAATGTTCATCTTCACTTATGGATAAGATCATTACTTTTGTATTGGGGTTATTTTCGATTAGCCTGCGTGTTGCTTCGAGTCCATTCATTAGTGGCATACTTATATCGATTATGAAAACGTCTGGCTTATATTCTTTTTCAATAGAAGCTACTTCGTTACCATCTACACCTTCGGCAATAACTTGAAAAGATTCTTCAATTTCAAGGATTCGTTTAACCCCTTCTCGGAAAAGTTGATGATCATCTATAATAGCAATTGTGGTAGTCATTTAGGCAGCTTCTCCTACCCTTCTGATTTTCTATATTTTTAGAACGTTTATTAAACCTATTCGTAACAATGAAATGAAACAAGTATATAAAATAAGGATTTCTACCCGCGAATTGTCCTAAGGAACCTATTCAGTTCATATCATTTCTTCAAGTTACGATTAACTGATGAGTTATTATTTATGGAGCATCAATTAGATTCCAATTAATTTTCCCGATATAATTACCTATATAAACAAAAGGATCAATTTTTAGCAGTATACCTTTATCTGATTCCCAGTTAATCGATACATTTTGTTCCTCTTGTGTAATCATTTCATAAACATTCGTCTCAGTTCCAAGCGCCATTGTTGTTTCAATTCCATCCTCGTTAACAAACTTTAATGCATCCCTCAAAAAATGCCCTTGACTATCTGAGAATTCCTCCATTAATGTTGCTGTGAGACGCCATGAACTTCCCGATCCACGGGTATCGTTCACAAGGATGTCCCAATCATTATTTCTTTTTGAATAGGTTGGTTGATTCGGTATTTGCATATTTTCAAAACTGACATTTTCAGTTACACTCATGAAACTTAATTTTCCCGTTACATTGACGTTCACTACTTCAATATTTGATTTTCGACCCGTATCATCTACAGCATAAACTGAAACTTGATGCATCCCTATGGACAATTGATCTGCCGGAATGCTGTATTGATAGTTAATGTCTTCACCTTTGTTAGTAGAATTTGATACATTAGAAGCAAATTTTACAGGAGTATTACTGTTCGCTGCATAATATAAATCAACTAGATTACTATCAAGGTCGTTCCAACTGCCACTAATCGTATACTCAGTGCCAAAATCAACAGGAATTTCCCGATTAGCATCCGTTAACGTAATGGCTGGAGGACTTTCAACAATGATTTTCAAATTAGCGGAAACTGAATGAGCGCCTTTACCATCTCTTGCTGTGACTTGAAGATTATTTTCTCCTAATTTTAACTGATCTGATGTTATAAGATAGCTCCAGTCTACCGGTTCAGTTGAACCTCCATTGTCTAGCACTTCGGATTTTAGCAACTCGCCATCTAAGTCATAATATAAGGTATTTGTGGAATCATCTGAATCTTTCCAAGTGCCCTTTGCTTGATAATCTTCACCAACAGCTAAGTGAATGGGGCCTTTTTCATTTATAGTCACTTCAGGTACATGGTTAGCTTGAATGACATAATCTACTGGATGCGTTTTCGTTATATAGTTACTACCTACAAAATTAACTATTTCACTTATTGGTGTATCAACGGTTACCTCATTGACTTTTACTTTATAAGAAATAGTGATTTCGTTCATACTACTATTCATATTTGGAAGACTAAGGTTAAACGATTTCCCTGACCATACACTATCTTCTACTTCTGTAGTCGTGCCAGAGGTCGTTAAGGTCATAGATTCTGGAATATAAGTAACGTGATCATTTAATTTACTATTTGCAATTAAATTCATCCAATCCTGTTTTCCAGATAAATACTTTGCGTTAATCGAATAGGTTAATTCTTCTCCTTTATAGACAGGATCTCCATTATTCACAACAGATCCATCGTTTCTAGTAATTTTCTTGGTAAGATCGGCATTCACTAGGCCAGGTACAGAATCGAAGGTAGTACGGTGTATAGTAGCATTTTCCCCTGTCGCACCCGTAAATCCCCAATAAACTGACGTTGAGCCAAATATAACCATTGGATCAATCGGAACCGTGACGGCGTTAGTACCAGCTAATTGATAAGTTAGTTTTTGCCCAGCGGCATCCCAGGTGATGGTAAATTTACGCCAAACATCATTTGCAAGGTTACCCGTCGTATATTGGATATCATTATGTTTTATACCCCAAGCACCAACATGATTAAAGGCCTCAGGCCTTCCTGGAAAGTTCCATGCGATATGATCTTTATTAGAAACATAATAATCAAAATCAGAAGAATTATGCCATGTATCAAACTCAACTGCGAAACTTTTTTGAATCGCTTTAGTTGAATTACCTTCCCATCCCCAAACGCCAAGTGTCCCCCCAGTATTTGTAGAAGTCGCATTTGTACCTCTAGCATCATTATGCATAACAAAAGCCATACCATCTGCAGCGGAATCTCCATTATTTCCAAAATACATGTACATTGAGGAAGTGAAATTTCTTGTCAGGTCCATTTTATTAATCTCTGTGGACCAAATACCTCCTTTTTGCCACGTACTATTAGTTATTTCAACCATATTACCATTGGTAACTTTACTACTTGATCCAGTTATAGGAGTTGTAAATATATTCGAAACATCAATTTTAGAAGGAGGATTATTTTCATTCGCTGCTTCCGCTTTATAGGATGGCAACCCAATGTTTGAAAAAAATAATGCATTTACTAAAATGAGGAAAAGGGCAGCTCTTGAGAAACTTTTTTTATTTTTCAATGTCCTTTCTCCTTTTCTTTCTAAGTAAGAAGAAGATTATTGCAATTAGTACTAAAATCAACAAAGCCAGCCCTACAAAAATGAGGGTATAGTCTTTCTCAACCTCAACGGCCGTTTTATTTAGTTCTTTTGCATCTGCACCTTTAATTTCAAACATTTTATCGAATTTCCATGTCTGATTACCGTCTGTAACTGTTAAATATAAATGATATTTACCTTGTTCCAACTTTTGATTATCCCAGGTAATAGGAAAGTCAAAATTAGAATTCGGTGCCATGGATAACTTACTTTTCTTCGTTGAGTGGAGCTTCTCTTTTTTTCCTTCCTTCGTAATACGTGCATTTACATCCAAGTTATTTATTATGACAGCTTCTGTATTTTGTAAATTCGCAGTAACAACCGTACGATAGTTCATCAACCCTGCTTGAACTTCATTTAACTTTAATTTCGGCTTAACAACTTCATCCGTTTCGGTTAATTTCACGCCAATCACATACGAAAATTCATTTTTGATTTGAACTTTATTATTTTCTTTCTTTTTGTCCTCTTTATTTATTTCGTGTACATAGAATCCACCCAAAATAATTCCATCAAATGACTCTTTGGGCATTTGAATAGTAAAGGGCACTTTCTTCGTTTCTTTTCCTTTCATTGTAATTTCTTGCTTTGGGGATATCAGATCAGAAAAAGCATACTTTAATGAGCTGTCTTTTTTGTGTCCATGTTTGCTATAGTCAATCACTCCATTTTGATTGGTAATAGCTGAATTGGGTTCGATCATTATCTTTTTTTCTTCACTAGAAGTGTTTTTAACTGTTAAAGATATCGTTTGTTTTGAACCTGGAGCCATCTTCAAGTCAAAATAGGTGAGCTTTTTATTAACTTGGTTTTTGGGAATATTGGCTTTTACTGAATACTCCATAGTACCAGCAAAGGCCACTTTATTATTGGAAACAAATCCTAATCCAATCAATAATATTAAAACCATAATGGATAACATATTTTTCATTTTTTCTATCCCTCACATCTCTAATTTCATGATGTCATTTTTTTAAAAAAACTTGGCTATAATAATTAATTAAGCCAAGTTTTTGAATTTGAATTTATTTCGGTGCGTCAGATAATTCCCATGTCATAGTAGCTGTATAGTTTTGAGCATCAGCTGATCCCGCCAAAACACTTAATTGTACGTTACTATTATCGCCTTCAGTACCTGAAAAAACATCTAGCCATGTTCCGCGACCTGCATCTACTTCAGCTAACATAAGTACTTTGGAATCTGTATTATCAAATACAACATCATTAGCAGTTGGTGGTGTGGAAACATTACTGGTTTGTGATTTCACTTGTCCATTTTTGAAAGATAAAATAGCTCCTTTCAATACTTCTCCAGTATCGCTTTTAAATTCTGAAGCCTTTGCTGTCAAAGACCATCCTTCGCCCGTTCCACGTTTATCTGAAACTTGTACAAAGGGGTCTGTATTTTCAGCATTATAAGTCGTGTTTCCACTCATGATTTTTTGTGTTCCAAATTGGATGTTTGAGGCATGGTCCAGAGTTAATGCCCCAGTATTTCCAGTACCTCCATTGCCTGGATCTTCGGGATCAATTGGACTTGGTGGATTAGGATTGTCCGGATTTGTAGGATCTACTGGATTTGTTGGCCCCTCATCTGCAATAAAGCCAATATAATTATTAGAAGTCGCGTCATTTATGACAGCCGCCTGTGCGGAACTTGTTGAAAGAAGTGTTCCGGCCAAGATAATACTGCCTGCTGCTGATAAACTAAATGCTTTCATTTTTCCAATCTCCTATTTCGTTTATTTATTATTGTGGGGCGTCCACTAGACTCCAAGTTAAAGTCGATACATAATCTCCTGCTAAGTTTCCTGATGGAACGGAAATTTTAATGCTGTTTGGATCAAGTTTATCTACCCAAGTCCCTAATCCTGTGTTCACATCAGCTCTCATGAGGATTTGGGGATTAGTTGTTCCACTATCCGTACCTAATTGTACTTCCCTTAGTTCAGGTGGTGGAGAAACATTTCCTGGATTCGTCTCAGCAGCACCGATTGGTAATGTTACAATTGCACCTTTTAAAATCTTAGTGCCATCCGTTTGATCCGTAAATGGTGAGGTTGCTACTTGCAAAGCCCAACCAACACCTGTACCACGCTTATCGGTTACTTGTACGTTAGGATCTATAGATGTAGTTGTATATTCTACTGCACCGCTCGCTAATTGGTGGGTATCGAATTCTAAAGGTGAAACATTATCAATCGTTAATGAACCTTCGTTACCTGTTTCACCACCTGGTTCACTTGGGAAAATCGGGTCAGTTGGTCCTGTAGTTTCGTCTCCAGGTGTAATCGTAATATGACCTTGAGAAGTTGCTCCAAGGCCATCTGTACTTCCAGTCACTGCATTGGGATCGATTGCTGCGAATGTAGGTGTCGCGAATAACAATAATGCTGCTAAGGACATTAATCCTTTAATTAAGGCTTTTGTGATACTCATTTTGTATTTCCCCTTTTTAATTTTAATATATGTTGAACATGACCATTCCTTGGATTTGCATGAAAAACCCAGTGCATCGATAAAACACTGTACCAATTCTACTAATAACTCCTCGTTTTCCCGTTGTTTGTCCCTCCTTGGCAGTTATTTATGTTCAATAAAGAAATGAGAGGAATGAGTAGTTTGTAATATAAAAGGAATGTCATGTGTTAATTACATTCTATAAAATAAATCATTAGAACTAATTTCAAAGATGGGTTGTGAGACTTCATATAAGAAATTAGACCCATGGATATTTAGTTGAATGACTTAGGACTGTTGTGTTTTGTCCGGTACTGTAAATTTAACGCTAGAAGGATAAAGAAGGAATAAGAAGCATAATTCACTTAGTTAAATGAAATTTAGAATGATCATGATAAGAATGAAATTATTTTCAAAAAAGTTATATTTCAAGAGGAAGAAGCACTATTAGAAGGTAAGAAAAGGGGATTTGACAATAAATAATAAAAAGGGCTCATAGTTTCGATAAACGGCATATACTCTAGTCAAAATAAATTTATGGGGCTGTTTTAACGGAAATTTGTTGAAGTTGTTTTGATGAGTATTCTCTATGAAAATGCGATTCGGATTGTGAATAAATATAAATTGCCTTGTTTTTGAAAGAGTTAAATTGATACCTTATGAGCATGTTGAACAGGGCTATAAAATGAAAGTTTTGAGATCATACTTGTCTGCTCAGGAGCAGCCCGAAAGATTTGTAGAAGTTACAGCTGAAGCGGGTTAGGTAGACACTTTTTCCAACTAACATAAGACTAATCGGGAAAAAGTACATGAGAAGACAATTGATTTGGGACAAACTATCTTTAAAAATATATCTAATATGAAGTAGTAAGCTTCAATAAAGAAATACTATAGGTATTTTCATGTCTTATATTAGCAATGTAAGTAGTCTTGTTTGCACATACTCTCAACCCCATTTTTTTAGGTAAGTTTCACCGATTATTTTCGGCGGATCTTACCTATTTTTTAGAGACTTTTAACTATGTGAGATGATGGCAAATTTATATTGTATTTTAGTATTAAATCAGAATAACAGAAACTTAACCAAAACCTCTCTACAGTTAAGATCATATATGTAACTTCTTTTTTGAGGTGTTGTAAGTACTATCCCATAAAAACAGTTGGATTTTTGGATTAGGTAATTCAATTATACTTCTGTTGTAAAAAGATACGTCCCAATTTTAATTTATTCGGTTTCAACAAAGATATATTGTCTGAATTTTGAAGAGGTACTCTTAAGAAGTGATGAAATTAATTGATGTATTAGATGTATTACTTGATAACATTTATTAAATAATAATCAATTATTCTATCTACTTAAATTTAGATTATTTATAAGGAGAGTACGGAATGATAGAAACTACACAAGAATTAATATGTAATTTATATAAACACTGTAAAATGACAACTTGCCATTCATTTAGGGTGGGGAATGACTTATCTGGTTTCGGACGTTATTTGGGAATCGAAAATCAAGAATTTCTTTTTATTTTAGGAGCTCTTCATGATATTGGTAAATTAGAAATTCCTCAACAATTATTAAATAAAAAAGAAAGACTAACAAAACTCGAATATGAAGAGATTATGCACCATACAGTTTACGGAGCACAAATAGTACAAAACATCCCCCAATTCCCATCAGAATTTTCAGATGTAATCTTATTTCATCATGAAAATTTTGATGGTTCTGGATATTACGGAAAGAAAGGAAAAAGTATACCCCTACTTTCTAGGATTATCAGAATTATTGATTCTTACGATACGATGTTATATGGACGTATTTATCAAAATCCAAAAGACCCATACCAAATAATTCAAGAGATTAAATCTCTTAGTGACATTCATTACGATAAAGACTTGGCCCTATCCTATACAAATTTCCTTGAAACGAAGGCTCGCCAACTCCTACCATGATATTCCATTCAGCATATCAATGGTAAGGGAAGGAAATATATTATTTAGAAGTAATCTCATTTGAAAGAAGTGTCAGCATGCGTGAAATTCAAAAAATATTAAAGAATCAATAAATCAGGAAGTTACTTAAAGACAATGGAGCCATTCAAATGGTATGGCTTCAATTTATGAGGGGGGAAAGAAGTTAATGTTAAACATAGGGGAGCAAACAAAAATCCGGGATCTCCTCACAAGCCTCCGTTTGGTCCGGGTGTTTCGAACAGGTTGCGAGGTCAGTAAGGAAAGTCCCTTCTTTACGAATTGAAATCAGGAACAAGGGAGGAATTACCTTCACGGTCAATTAAAGTGAAAGTAGAAGGGGCATACGAACATACCTGATTAAAGAAAGGATTTCCTGATGAATCAGCTTCTCGTGTGTTGATTGATTACACTAGGAAATATCACTATCGTATCAAATATAATTTGATACTCATATTAACAAGGGATTTAATTATTTTTTTCATTCCCTAGAGAGTAACTGAATGAAAGCGCCTTAACTATCCCCGTTTAACCCGTAAGATCCCCCATTAGCAATATTTTCCTTTGTATATAGAACTAGTTTAAAAATGAGAAGGCTGATAGCGATTGAGCATACATATACGGTGAAATTGAAGGTATGGATTGTGGATTTTATAAGACTTTCGGGGGGGTATTTGATTCGTGAGATAGGTTAATTATTAAACAAAAGCAGAAGTATGATTAGAATCAACTTCGATTTTGGAGCAATTGAAATAAAAACAGGAAGTAACGACCAGATTAATGATTCCATGGTGAAATTCGCAATCCTTTTAATAGATGTTCATCACCTGTATTCTGTATAATTACAGGTGGAAAGTGAAAATGATACAGATCAACTATTTGCTTGGCCCGTATCATTTCAATTCATCATATAACTTATTTAAAAGATCCTGTGAATCTTGACCGCTCATTATCTGGCCGTTCACTTTCGCATAAGGGGTTTTCTTACAAAGTTTACACTCACTCAAACATTCATATTCCTTATATTCAATCCTTGGATTCTCTAAGAACTTACCATAATCGGCAATTGTTTGTTCATTAAGGAAGCGGTCAAGATTATTTTGGCAAAATTCAATCTGGATTTTCGCCTTTTTTGAGAACACTTTGGATAACAAGTTTTTCATCATATCGCTTCTTTCATTGGAAGAGTAAATATTTGTTATGTTGATTTTATCACTTTCTGAAACGAAATGCATGATTGGTTCATCCGAATTCATTACAATTTGACTATCGGGAGAATATCAAGTAATTCCCTTGTGTATATTGACACATGTCCAAGAAATGATAGAATAAGAATGAATGATAATGAATCTCATTATCATGAATGGAAGATCCTTGTAACTATTGCAACTTAATGAGTCCCATTTCAATAGGTGACTTACTGATAGTCTTTATTCAAATATATTTAATTAAAAATATTATCGCTGTATTAAAGTGAGATAGGAAGAGTAGGAAATGTAGATGAAGATAAGATATTTAGTCATGGCGTTAATTGTTCTATCATTTACGTCATTATTCATTGGTGTAAAAGATATTACCCCCCTGGATTTATTGAATCTAAGTGATGATAAAGTGCAAATCATGCTGCAAAGCCGTTTCCCTAGAATGGTGACCATAGTCATTGCCGGTATTGTGATGAGTATAAGCGGTCTGATCATGCAGCAATTGAGCCGCAATAAATTTGTATCCCCGACGACTGCCGGTACCATGGACTCTGCAAGGCTGGGACTTCTTCTTGCCATTATCATTTTTCCTTCGGCAGCACTCATTGAGAAAATGGCATTCGCTTTCATATTCGCTTTGGCAGGTACATTCTTGTTCATGAAAATTCTTGATCAAGTGAAATATAAGGATACGATCTTCATTCCATTGGTTGGTTTGATGTTTGGTAATATCGTAGGATCGATCTCGACTTTCTTTGCCTATAAATATGATTTGATTCAAAGCCTCAACACATGGATGAATGGTGATTTCTCGATGATCATGTCGGGAAGGTACGAACTTATATATCTAAGTATCCCGCTAGTCATTCTCGCATACTTCTTTGCCAATAAATTCACTGTGGCAGGGATGGGAGAGGAGTTTGCTATCAATCTAGGACTCAATTATAAGTTTATAGTCAATTTTGGATTGATCATCGTGGCATTATCCTCCACTGTCGTTTTGTTAACGGTGGGAACGATTCCTTTCATAGGTTTGATCGTACCAAATATTGTATCCCTTTACCTTGGTGACAATTTGAAAAAGAGTCTTTCTCATACAGCATTGCTAGGGGCAGTCTTCCTATTGATCTGCGATATTCTGGGCAGGATCCTCATATATCCATTTGAAATCCCGATCGGACTCGTGGTTGGTGTGATAGGAAGCGCCGTATTTATCTATCTGATACTGAGGAGAAAGGCATATGAATAATAAAATTAGGATCATTGTATTGGCTGTTCTTGCAGCCGCTTTAACGGCAGGTTATATCTTTTGGGACCTTGGCCCGAATTGGGATTATGCACTGCCGAGAAGGGTCATAAAAATCGTCGCCATCATCGTGGTTGGTTGTGCAATTGCTTTTTCAACAGTGATTTTCCAGACGGTCACGAATAATAAAATCCTGACGCCAAGCATTTTAGGGTTGGACTCCATGTATATGCTGATTCAAACGGGAGTGATTTTCATCTTCGGTTCAACGCATATCATGATCATGAATAAAAATCTCAATTTCCTGATTACACTTGCGGCCATGCTCATTTTTGCAAGCCTGCTGTTCAAGTTCATGTTCAAGAAAAACCGCAATATTTACTTCCTATTGCTGATCGGTATCATCTTCGGAACCTTATTCGGCAGCATGTCTTCATTCATGCAGGTATTGATTGACCCGAATGAATTCCAAATCATTCAAAATAAAATGTTCGCCAGCTTCAATAATGTCAACACGGACCTGTTAACGTTAGCTATTATCCTCATGATTGCGGCAATGATATATTTCATGAGATTTTTGAAGTATTTAGATGTCATGTCCCTTGGGAGAGACCAAGCCATAAACTTGGGTGTGAATTATGATTTTGTCACGAAGCGGGTTTTAATCGTCGTTACGGTTTTAATTTCCATTTCGACTGCCTTGATCGGTCCGATCACGTTCCTCGGATTGCTTGTTGCAAATGTGGCTTATCAATTCATTAAGTCCTACCAGCATAAACATATCCTCCCGGGTGCAATGCTAATCAGTGTGATT
Source organism: Bacillus sp. ISL-57 (assembly GCF_018613135.1). Classification (NCBI taxonomy): domain Bacteria; kingdom Bacillati; phylum Bacillota; class Bacilli; order Caryophanales; family Bacillaceae; genus Bacillus; species Bacillus sp. ISL-57. The sequence goes on from NZ_JAGGQV010000012.1 coordinate 150,597, forward strand.
GCCTTGGTCGGCGGCCAATTCATTGTAGAGAGGATCTTTACGTTTTCCACGACCTTAAGTGTCATCATCAACTTTGTCGGCGGTGTCTATTTCATCTATCTTCTATTAAAGGAGAATAAATCATGGTAGAAGTGAAAAATTTATTCAAAAAATATAATAATAAAACGGTTGTCGAGGATGTTTCCATTGAAATAATGAAAGGGAAAATCACATCCTTCATCGGTCCCAATGGAGCGGGGAAGAGTACCGTTCTTTCGATGATCAGCCGTCTCATTACCCGGGATTCAGGAGAAGTCCTTATCGAGGGTAAGGATATGGGGAAATTCAATAGCAATGAACTTGCGAAAAAGATTGCCATCTTAAAGCAGGCTAACCACATCAATATCCGTTTAACGATTCGTGAACTGGTCGCCTTTGGCCGTTTTCCTTATTCACAAGGAAAGCTGACGAAAGAGGATTGGAAATACGTCGATGAAGCGATTGAATATATGGAACTTGCTGACATGCAGGATAAGTTCCTTGACCAGCTTAGCGGCGGCCAGCAACAGCGGGCCTTCATTGCCATGGTCATTGCCCAGAACACGGAGTATGTGCTTCTTGATGAACCCCTGAACAACCTTGATATGAAGCATTCCGTCCAAATCATGAAGGTATTGAGGAGGTTGGCCGATGAATTGGGGAAAACGGTCATCATCGTCATTCATGACATTAATTTCGCATCCTGTTATTCCGACTACATCGTCGCATTGAAGGATGGCAAGGTTGTTCATAATGGGCCTACCGAACAAGTCATCAATTCCAAAGTGTTAAAGGAAATTTATGATATGGATATTGAAATCCAAAGTATCAATGACAATAAGATCTGTGTGTACTTCACGTAAGACAATTCCATTTGGTTTTAAATTACTTCAGTATTCATAGCTGTCCAGAAATCACCTCGTACGCTTCTTAGGCAGTTAAGAGTTGGCGGGCGCCCATGACTTTAGCCGCCTCCTGTTCATCTGGCAGGAAAAGTGTTGAAGGTGAACTCTGTGATGGTGAGGATTCAATATGTAATTTTAAATAAAAAATTTTTTTCGAGGTGACCATAATGATTAAGAAATTATCCTTACTGCTTTTGGTTGCAATGCTGGCTGTAGTGGCTGTAGCTTGTGGATCAGATAAGGAAAAAGAAGAATCAAGCACGAAAAAGGAAAGTGCTAAAAGCGAAGAGATTACGGTTAAGCACCAACTAGGCGAAACGAAAGTGAAAACAAACCCTGAAAAAGTCGTTGTATTCGATATGGGTACTCTTGATACTCTTGATAAATTAGGTGTGGAAGTAGCAGCTGTTCCTCATGATGGACTTCCGGAATACCTTTCTAAATATGAAGGTACAACTGAAAATGCCGGTGGATTAAAAGAGCCTGACTTCGAAAAAATCAATGAAATTGCTCCAGACTTAATCCTTATTTCTGGCCGTCAATCCGAAGCATATAAAGAATTAAGTAAAATTGCCCCTACTGTTTTTGTAGGTGTGGATACAACAAAGTATATGGAATCGTTTGAAGAAAACGTAACACTTTTGGGTAAAATCTTCGATAAAGAAGACGAAGCCGCTAAAAAATTGGCAAGTGTTGAAGAAAACATCAATGCTTTGAAAGAAAAAGCCCCGACTGACAAAACTGGTTTAATCGTTCTTGCCAGCGGCGGAAAAGTAAGTGCTTACGGACCTGATTCAAGATTTGGAATCATCCATGATGTATTCGGAGTACCTGCAGTGGATGATAAATTGGAAGTATCGACACATGGTCAAAGTATTTCTTTCGAATACATTGCTGAAAAAAATCCTGACTACCTATTCGTTGTAGACAGAGATGCGGTTGCCGGTGATGGAGCTGCAGCAAAAGAAACGATTGAAAATGACATTGTTAAAAATACAAAGGCATTTAAAGAAGGCAACATCATTTATCTAGACCCTAACTACTGGTACTTATCAGGCGGCGGTTTAGAATCTGTCGACGCCATGGTTAAAGAAGTTTCAGAAGGCATTAAGTAATTTAAATAATTAAAGATAATCCTGTCCTCGATCGAGGGGCAGGATTTTTTATTTTTTATAATAAACCTGGATCAAATAAATATACTAACAAAGGGGAAGAAAAGAATTCCTGAAAACACAGGTAAGCTTATAATAAGGCGCCCCCAACCCCAATTAAGGGGAATGGGAAAGGACAAGGTCCATATTCCGCTGTTGCCGCCACTATGGCTTATATGGGCTGCGATCGTAAGAATATGACCCTCCATCCAAAATGAAAAATTCAGTTTCTTCCTATTATATTGTCTTTTGCATCCTTTTCGGTACCAGGAGGGATTTGAAATCGCAATCTATGTTAAATTTGGGAAATTGCATCTATTATGGATGATAAAAATAATATGATCTCCACTTCAAATTATCGGGGTGGATTAATTTTTTAGGATAAGTTATTTGAAAAAAGCTGAATAAAAAAGCCGAGGGGAATGATGTCGATACTTCGTGTAATCCATTTGTTATTTAATGGGACTTTAGGGTGGCAGGACGCAATGGTTAACGGTCAAACTTATACAGGCACGGGGTATCAACAGTGCGGGTGAGAAAAGCATCCATGTATCCGGCAATCCAGTTTAAGCTGTCGAATTATCGGGAAAAAAATCCTGGGATATAACCATAGCTTTCAATAATTGAAGGTTTATATCCTTACATATTTTGTAATGTGCTGGTTTTTTTATAAAGAGTCGTTTATAATGGTAAAAGCCTGAAGGACGTTAAAATATTTAGTGACTGCCATTCGCAGTCACACCAAAAAATTACGGTAATATTTATTGGATTAAGACATGTAGTTCCTATATATTTGTTATAGGTTCGCTGAACATTCGAGACGGGCGAAACTCTGTTATTTTTTCAAAGGCTTGTTCATAAGCTAAAGAAGTGTTCTGGATATAAGAGTTTTGGATGTGACAAAAGGTGGTTTTTCACAATCTTGACTATCCAAGTGAAAGAATGCTATTATAAGGTTTCCGATTTTCCGTCTTTTGTAAGTTTGTAAGAATTTATATAAATAAACCACTAGATTAATAGAGGTGAAAGCATGAATAATTTTCTCAAAAAAAGCCGGCATTTATTTGCAGATAACATACTAGGCTTTTTCTTTATTGCAGTAGTTATGTTTCAGATTAAAACTTATATTGGATATCGAGTTGAATTTAACTTAGGTATTGAAAATGGCCTGCAACAGTTCTTACTGTTTATAAACCCGATTAGTTCAGCCATTTTATTCTTTGGTTTGGCATTATTGGCTAGAGGCAAAAAATCATTTAAATGGATCATCAGGTTGAACCTATTGATGTCCTTATGGTTATTCTTCAATATTGTATACTACCGGTCATTTACCGATTTCATTACATTGCCAACCTTGACGCAAGTGCAAAACGCCGGGGATTTGGGACCGAGTATTTTAGAATTATTTAAAGGCCATGATGTATTGTATTTCCTTGATACGGTTCTTTTGATCGTGTTGTACAGATTCAAAGACTTTAAAGTGGAAGACTTCAAAGTCAAACGCCGTACAGTTGGAATGGTTTACCTGGCGGGACTGGCAATTTTCGCCATCAATTTGGGACTTGCTGAAAAGGATCGCCCGCAATTGTTATCAAGGACATTCGACCGGAACTATATCGTCAAATACTTGGGCATGTTCAACTATACGGTTTATGACGCCGTTCAGAATACTAAAACATACGCCCAGCGTGCGACTGCAAACAGCACGGATATCGCGGAAGTCGTCAACTATACGAAGGCAACAAGCGCTGAGCCGAATCCTAAGTATTTTGGTGCAGCCAAAGGCAAGAATGTCATCTACCTGCATTTGGAATCGATGCAGAATTTCCTTATCGATTATAAGTTGAATGGGGAAGAAGTAACTCCATTCTTGAACTCACTTGCAGCAGATAAGTCCGATTTCATGCACTTTGATAATTTCTTCCATCAAGTAGGCCAAGGTAAAACAGCGGATGCTGAATTCATGCTTGAAAATTCCCTGTTCGGCTTACCGCAGGGGGCAGCATTCACAAACCGTTCCCAAAATACGTATCAAGCAGCACCAGCTATTTTAGGACAACAAGGATACACATCTGCTGTGTTCCATGGTAATTACAAATCTTTCTGGAACCGGGATAATATGTATAAGTCTCTTGGTTTTAATCAGTTCTTTGATGCTAACCATTATAATATGGAAAATAAAGAGGAAGTACTAAGTTATGGATTAATGGATAAGCCGTTCTTTAAGGAATCGATTCCAATGTTAGAAACGCTAAAACAGCCTTTCTATACAAAATTCATAACGGTATCTCATCATTTCCCATATGCAATGGACCAGGAAAAAGCAACAATCGGTAAGCATACGACAGGTGATGCTTCCGTTGATAGTTACTTCCAAACTGCTCGCTATGCCGATGAGGCGCTTAAGGAGTTTTTCGATTATCTGAAGGAATCCGGTCTATATGATAACTCGGTAATCGTTATGTATGGTGATCATTATGGTATTTCCGAAAACCATAAAGAAGCCATGTCAAAAGTGCTTGGCAAGGATGTTGGTGCATTTGAGAATGCCCAATTGCAACGTGTACCATTATTGATTCATGTTCCAGGTGTTGAAGGCGGGGAAATGCACCAATACGGAGGACAGATTGACCTTCTCCCGACTTTATTGCATCTGTTAGGAATTGAATCTAAAGATTATGTACAATTCGGTTCCGATTTATTGTCAAAAGATCATAATGAAGTGGTACCTTTCAGGAATGGTGATTTTGTAACACCGGATGTCACTTCCATTAAAGGGAAATACTACGATACTAAAACGGGAGAATTGGTCGAGGAAAATGATGCCATCCTCAATTATAAAAAGAGGGCTGAAACGATGCTCAATTTATCCGACCAAGTAGTGAACGGCGACTTACTCCGTTTCTATACTCCAAACGGCTTTAAACCGATTGATCCAGCTGACTATGATTACACATATGATGAAGAAGGTTCGAAGGAAGAAAAGTCCGATAAATAAGGCTAATGAATGAACAGGCAGGAAGCCAGCGCTTCCTGCCTGTTTTTTTATGCGTCATCCTTTGTTGGTCATCATGGCAATATACTTTCTGATTTCTTCAGGCTTCCCTGCATATTTTTCAGCAAGCTGTTCGTCTTTCAGGATTTTATCCTTTGCTTTGACCAGGATTTCTTCACCCTTATCTTTGGGCACGACCACGACTCCATCTATGTCCCCTATGATGATGTCCCCTGGATATACGGTGACACCTCCACAGGATATGGGCACATTGGTTTCGCCTACACCTGCCTTGCCGCTAGAGGCAACCGTCGTCCCTTTGCTGAATACAGGGAAATTCAATTCTTTAATGGCTTCAAGGTCGCGAATGACCCCATCAACTACGAGGCCGCCAATATCCATCGTCTGCATCATGCCGACAACAAAGTCTCCTGCTATGGCCCGGTATGTATCACCCTTGCTGTCAACGACAATTATATCCCCAGGCTTGGCTTCACCGATTGCTTTTAACACGGCAGAATTATCACCGACGGGAATCTGTACGGTCAAAGCTCGTCCGGCCATACGAAATTCTTCCTTTAAGGGTTTTATTGCCGAATCCAGATTGCTCAACCCTTCCATTGCATCTGAAATCGCCGTGGTGGGCAAATTCCTGAACTGTTGAATAAGATTATCCATGACTATGATTCCTCCTTAAGAGTTAATGAATATAGCCTAATTATACACAAATTTCGTAATTTTCTAATAGTTTTCCGTTTGATAAAATGGTAAGTGTAGTGTAATTAACATCTGAAGGGGAGGGAAGCTCAGGTGTCACAAGGGGATTCAAGTCCTATTCCGTTTTAATCAATCGATTGATTAAACTTTATTTCATCGTTTTGAAGAGGTTGAAACCCTGCATAGGAACATTCCTAGCAATATTAATGTTCGGGTCTCCATGGCAGTTTGATCCGTACAGGAGAACATTCTTCTGAAGCAAGGGGAGAATGCTGGTGCATATCCTCAGAATTTTTTTTCTGATCTGGATGGGGGTGTCAGCGAAGAAATCCATAACTCAGCCAGTGTGCAGGGGATACTTACAATCTTCAAAGCAGGAGCAGAATCAAGACGGATGTTGCCAATGTTAGCCAAAGGGGGCTGAAAACTTCTGGATGAATGATTAAAAAAATGATTCCTGCAATCGTGGCAGCCTGATGTATGGTCATATGTCTAATAAAGTGGATTCCAGCTTTAAAACAGGCTTTAAGAAGAGGCATTTGATTCATTTTCATTCCTCCTTTTACTTTCAATAATATGACCAGGCATAAAAGAAAATACATGGGGATTCGTTTTCTGCTCAATTATTACGGGTATAGTAAAGGTAAAATAAAAGGAGGAATCTAGGTGGTCATTGTATATATTAGTCTTGCCCTCTTTATCGGATCGATTATTTATTTAGCGTTTTTTGCTTTTAAAACATTTAAGGATTCCAAACCGACCATTGAAAATGTGACTCAAACCGTTACTCGCATCCAGGCCAAAACGGACCAGATTAAATCCGAAACGGACCAACTCGCCATGACACAGCAGGAAATCACTGAAGATGTTGAATATAAAAAAGAGGCTGTCCAATATACCGTGGAGGCGGCTAAAGAAATACCTGAACCCTTTAAGAATATTTGGTTTTCAATAAAAGGTGACAAGTGGAAGCTTAGAAACAGAAGCGATGCATAAGTGTTTGACCGAACTGAAATGTACATGATATAGTATGGAAATACTATGTTTCTAGGGTTCCTCGGTTGGATGTTACCGGAATGGTCCAAGAGAAACGCGCAGGAATCTGCGTACACGGAGGGAAAAAAGCCCGGGAGATCATGAAAGATGACCTCCCGGGCTTTTTCTGTAATTGGAGGGGAAAAAGATGGCTTGGATTCAATTGGTGATTGCAGGATTATTTGAAGTGGTGTGGGCGACAAGTCTAAAGTATACCGAGGGTTTTACGAAATTATTACCTTCTATCATAACGATTGCTGGTATGGTTATTAGTTTTTATTTTTTGTCATCGGCGATAAAAACTCTGCCTATGGGAACAGCGTATGCAATTTGGACGGGAATAGGGGCTCTTGGGGCTGTTCTGGTAGGCATCATCGTTTTTAACGAGCCTAAGGATGCGATGCGGTTGGTATTCGTCGGTTTTATTTTGGTTGGAATTATCGGCTTGAAGGTCACTTCTTCTGAATAATCTGCCCACTCCTCGCAAATAGTAATGTTAAATGATTTTTGAGGAGTGAAGAATATGAACTATAAAGCGATAGTATCAAGTGCAATGATGGCTTTAGTGATTACAGGTTGTGCAACGAATGATAACGAAGATGCCAGTGAAAATCTTGGCCTGAATCGTACTCATCAGGATAATTTGGATAATCCGATGAATGTAAGCGACACAAGGCAAAATGTCAATAATGACAATAATGATAATGGCGTAAACGGTATGAGGGTCTCCGAGGATATCTCAAAACGAGTCGAAGCTTTGAAGGAAGTAAGTAAAGCAAATGTCATCGTGACTGAAAATAATGCCTATGTAGGCGCAGTATTAAAAGACGGCGGGGAAAAGGATATCTCGAATGACCTTAAAGAAAGGGTTGCTGATGCAGTAAGGGGAGCGGATCCATCTGTAGACCAAGTTTATGTGTCGGCAAATCCGGACTTTGTCCAAAGAATGGATAGGTATGCGAATGATATCGAGAATGGAAAACCCGTTGAAGGATTTGCTGAAGAGTTCCGTGAACTTGTAACACGGATCTTTCCAAGTCCAAGATAATTGAAAATTAAGGAGGGAAGACTTATCCGGTGGATTCCGGATAGGTCTTTTCCTATTTTTAAGATATCTGTGGAAGATGACTAACTTTAAATAGGGTGGTTACAATAATCGAATGAACGAAAAACTTTGAATTGGGGGTGGGATGGTGAGGCTATTTAAGGGCAAGAGGGAAATGGATTCAGAATCCTTTCAGGTTACTTCCAAGGATTTTCAGGAACTCCTTAAAAAGTTTACAGCATCTGATGATTTTCTTACCTTCCAATTCCCGAATGATGATGGCTATATCATCTCCTACTTCAATTCACTAGTCAGTGTACAACAGCTCCATGAACAAGTATTGGCGGTCATGTCGAAGCAACCAAAGAAAGTCCTTAAGCAACTAAAAGGCGATATTCCGATGGAAGATATGAAATTGACGGCTGATTTAAGGGACATTCAAAGATTGGTTTTGGCAGGATCGATCATGGTTCAGTACAAGCAAGATGATGAAATGTGTTTGCTCATTCCGTGTGTTCACAGTGTGAAAAGGCAAATTTCCACACCTGAGTCGGAGTATACGGTCGTTGGATCAAAGGAGGCGTTTGTTGAATCGCTTGATTCGAATTTGAATCTGATCCGTAACCGCTTGCCCACTCCTGAATTGCAGGCCAAGGAATTTAGGGTCGGTAGCATCTCACAAACAAGGATAGCAGTACTCTACATAGATGGGGTGGTAAACCAACAGATCATCAAGACGGTCATACAGAGAATAGAAGATATAGAATATGATACGATCGTCGATATTTCGTTCGTTAGCCAGATGATCACGGATAATCGGAATTCGATGTTCCCGCAATTGATTGATACGGAGCGGCCTGATCATCTGGCCAGTGTATTATCGGAAGGGAAAATAGGGATCATGCTGGATGGATCTCCTCATGCATTGGTTGGTCCCAATACGATCATTTCATTCTTCTCGTCATTTGAAGATTATTTTCAAATTTGGAATCTCGGTACTTCATTCCGTTTGATTCGGCTTTTCGCCGTGCTGTTTTCCGTTTTGTCATCACCTTTGTATGTGGCCGTTTTAACCTATCATTATCAAGTGATCCCAACGGATTTGCTGCCAATCTTAATATCATCCAGGGGAGTGATCCCTTTTCCGCCGATCTTGGAAGCGATCGTGCTGGAAGGGACGATCGAATTGCTGAGGGAAGCGGCGGTCAGGCTGCCTGCCAAGGTTGGCTCCACCATCGGTATTGTTGGCGGTATAGTAATCGGTACAGCCGCTGTGGAAGCGGGATTTGTCAGTAATGTCTTGTTGATGCTTGTCGCTTTGGCTGCCTTGGCTTCATTTACGGTGCCGATTTACCAAATCAGCAATACGATTCGCCTTATCCGCTTTCCCTTTCTAATTGCCGCCCAGTTATACGGGCTGTTTGGAATTGCCTTATGCAGTGCATTCATTTTAAGTCATTTATTGAAATTGACTTCGCTTGGCAGTCCTTATTTAGACCCGCTTTACCCGTTAAGAATTCATGACTTTAAAGATAGTCTGATCCGCCTCCCTTTTTCAAAGCAGAAAAAACGCCCGCAATTTCTGCGGACGGAAAATCCACTAAGGATAAGGAAGGAGGCAGAAACGCGAAATTCCCATAATGATATTGATGAATAAGGTGTAGAAAGCGGTGAGAAGGAATGGAAGTCAAACCAAATGAAACAAAATTAATATCTCCATTTTTTGTTTTTTTCCTCATGCCAGGCATGCAGATTGGAGTTGGGATACTGGGGTTTGAAAGGATCATAGCGAAAGAGGCTGGCCAAGACGCATGGATAGCGGTCATAATATCAGGATTGATCATAAATGTTCTGCTTTGGATGTGCTTCAAGCTATTGGGAAGGGGCCCCCAAACACTTGATTTGGTTGCCATCCATAAGGATTTATTCGGTAAAGGGGTAGGGAATGCTTTCAATATTTTATTCATCCTCTACTTTATCATGATTTCCATCATTCTTATCAGGACTTATTTAGAAGTCATTCAGGTTTGGATGTTCCCCGGTGTCAATGTCCTGATGCTGATGACCATCATTCTTCTTCTCGTGTATAACTTTGTGGAGGGTGGTTTCAGGGTCATTACCGGTTTTTGCATAATCGGGCTTATTATCGGATCGCCATTATTCCTTTTGAATTATTTCCCATTGAAGTACGCCCACTTTGAAAATTTGGGTCCTTTGCTTGACCATTCCTTTTTGGAAATCATGAAGGCCTGTAAGAAAATGACCCTGAATTACCTTGGTTTTGAATTACTCCTCATTTATTATCCTTTCATTAAAAATCGTGAAAAATCTCAAAAATGGGCCCATTTAGGGGCGTTGTTTACTATGGTGATATATGTTGTATCCATACTTGTTTCGTTGGCCTACTATCATCAAGATCAACTCAAAGATGTAATCTGGGCAAATTTGACGTTATGGAAGATAGTTGACCTTCCATTCATCGAAAGGTTCGAATACATAGGGATTTCCGTTTGGCTGTTCATGGTGCTGCCGAATGTTTGCCTAGGGGTTTGGGCAGCAAGCAGGACAGCGAAGAGAGTATTCGGATTCAGACAGAAAAAGATGTTGGTTCTCATTCTTATCATCATCTTGGTTTCCTGCATTTTTTTGGATAACCGCTATAGGATCGATAAGTTTAACACGATCAGTTCGCAAATTGGTTTTTATATCGTTTATTTGTATCTTCCTCTCTTATTCATATGGCAGTCGATCGTTTATAAAGTCAGGGGTCATAAATCATGAAAATCAAAATTCTCTTATTCACATTAGCGAGCTTTTTGATGGCGGCGTGCGGCGTGGAAAAGCAAATATTAGAAGATATATTAATAGCTGAAGTCGTAGGTTATGATGATGCCGAAAATAAAAAAATCAAAGGTACGGTTGTTGTCAGCGTTCCCCAGCCTGGGGAGGAAGAAAATCTGGGTAAAGAAGTATATGAAGCGAACTCCCATGATATAAAGGCAGCCCGCCAGCAGGAAAATGCAAAAACACCATATCCGATTGTCGGCGGGAGGCTGACAGCCATTCTATATGGTGAAGGATTGGCAAGTAAGGGGTTGAATGATTATGTCGATACATATAGGCGTGACCCAATGGTGGGAAGGGATTTGTATTTGGCGGTCGTTCATGGAAAAGCGGAGGATGTAGTTAAAATCGAGCCAAAGTTGATTAAAACTCCCGGGGTTCAAGTGAAGGAGCTGATAGAACAGAATATAAGGACCAATTTGCCTGATGTAGATCTTCACAGGTATTTATATGCGTGTCATGGTAAAGGAATCGACCCGGTCTTGCCCTTATTGGAAAAAGCAGGAGATCAAATACGGGTAAAAGGGATCGCTTTGTTTAAAAAGGATCGTTATATCGGTAAATATATCCCTTATGAAGATGGCTTTTTATATAAAGTCCTTAGTGAAAACTTTAAGCTGGGGAGTTATGAAATTAAATGGAAGGAAAATGACTCTACCGATATCAATAACGTGGAGTCACGTGTCCATTATCATATTTCGAATGCCAATCAAGACCCAAAGGTCAGGATTGATGTGAAAATGAAAGCGAGTCTGCTAGAGGTACAGGGCTATGACTTGGGCAAAGCGGTCGACCTGAAAAAAATAGAGGTCAGGGCCGAGCAAGTCATTGGTAAAAAATTAAATGAGATGGTAACCATGTTTCAGGAGAACCATATAGATCCGCTTGCACTCGGTGATCATGCTAAAAGCAAAACAAGAAATTTCGATCAAAAACATTGGGAGGAGGCATATCCCGATATTCCAATCGAGGTCGATCTGGATATTGAAATGATTCAAACGGGAATAGCTGAATAAAAATAGAATATTCTGGAGTTTTCCCCTTTATAATAGGGTATTGGTGTAAGGATTGTGTCAATGCGGCTAAAAAGGGGGAAAAGCATGGACAAAGCATGGTGGAAAGAGGCGGTTGTGTATCAAGTGTATCCAAGGAGTTTTATGGATAGTGATGGCGATGGGATAGGGGATATAAACGGGATCTTGATGAAGCTCGATTATTTACAAGAGCTGGGTGTGAACGTGATATGGCTATCCCCGGTTTATCAATCTCCCAATGATGACAATGGATACGATATCAGTGATTATAAAGCAATCATGACTGAATTCGGGACAATGGCTGATTTCAATAGGTTGTTGAAGGCCGTTCATGAACGTGGAATGAAGATCATGATGGACCTCGTGGTCAACCATTCTTCAGATGAACATCCATGGTTCGAGGAATCCCGATCCTCAAGAGATAATCCAAAACGCGATTATTATATTTGGAAACCTGGCAGGAATGGAAAAGAGCCAAATAATTGGGAATCCATTTTTAAAGGTTCAGCATGGGAATATGATGAAAGAACCGATGAATATTATTTACATTTATTCAGCAGGAAACAACCGGATTTAAACTGGGAGAACCCTAAGCTCCGCGAAGAAATCTACAGCATCATGACTTGGTGGCTGGATAAGGGTGTCGATGGCTTCCGGATGGATGTCATCAACTTCCTTTCAAAAGATCAAAGCTATTCAGATGGAGCCATTCAGCATGAGAAGCAGTATGGTGATGGAAGCCCCTTTTTCCTGAATGGCCCGCGCATACATGAGTTTCTGCAGGAAATCAATCAACGGGCACTTTCCGGACATGACGTGATTACGGTTGGGGAGATGCCAGGCGTCACACCGGAGGAAGCGCAATTGTTCACAGGTAAAGATCGTGGTGAGCTACATATGGTCTTTCAATTCGAACATATGGATTTGGGGAAGGGACCAGAAGGTAAATGGAGTGACGATAAATGGAAGCTAACCGATTTAAAGCGAATCCTCTCCAAGTGGCAGACTGGTTTGGAGGGGGATGGCTGGAACAGTTTATACTGGAACAACCATGATCAGCCCCGGGTTGTCTCAAGGTTTGGTAATGATGCAAAGTATCGTATCGAAAGCGCAAAGATGCTTGCCGCTTGTCTTCATATGCTGCAAGGTACACCTTATATATATCAAGGGGAAGAGCTGGGCATGACCAATGTTGCATTTGAAAGCATCGATGAATACCGGGATATCGAAACATTGAATTCATATGACGAACTCATCCATTCTCATGGCTGGTCGAAAGAGCGGATGATGTCAGCCATCCACGCCCGCAGCAGGGATAATGCGAGGACACCGATTCAGTGGAATGACTCCCGGAACGCAGGATTCACGAAAGGGGCTCCTTGGATCAAGGTTAATCCCAATTTTCCCGAGATTAATGCAGAAAAGGCCTACAATGATCCGAATTCCATTTTTCATTTTTATAAAAAGCTTATCCAACTGCGCAAGGAACATGATATCGTCGTTTATGGCCGTTTTGAACTGCTGTTGCCGGATGATGAACGAATATTTGCCTACACGAGATCGTTGGAAGAAGAAAAGCTGTTGGTGCTATGCAACTTTAAAGAAGAGCAGGCCTCTTATACTTTGCCTGAAGAGCTGCATGCATATTCTGCCACAAAGTTGATCGGCAATTATGATCAGGAGGAAGAAGGAGTCTCCAGCAAACCCCTGCAACCATATGAATGCCGTGTTTATCATTTGAAATGAAAAAAGGACCTGTTCTTCACCGGTTAGGGAAGAACAGGTCCTTTGCGTATTATTTTGATTTAAGGTCACATTCCTCAAGCGGAATGATTTTCGTTTTATGTTTAATTTTATAGCCGAACCATAGGACGAAAAATAGAATCAAGCCAATGTAGGAAACGAACATTGAATTCCAGTCGATCCCATCGCTGCTGAAAGCCTGATAGCCTTGTCCGATGATAATGATAATACAAAGGACAAGTGCGAATATAGGCCCGAATGGGAAGCCTTTTGCCCGGAATGGTAAGTCATTCCAATCAAGGCCTTGAGCTGCATAGGCTTTGCGGAACCGATAATGGGCAATCGCAATCCCTACCCAGGTGACGAATCCCGCCATGCCTGAAGCATTCAATAACCAGATATAAACGACGCCATCACCGAAAAATGAAGCCAAGAATGCAACGCAGCCAACTAATGAAGTCACGATAAGTGCATTCACCGGTACTCCTCTTTTATCTAACTTGCCTAGGAATTTCGGTGCTTTCCCATCACGTGCCAAGTCCCATAGCATACGGGTTGAAGCGTACATGCCAGAGTTACCGGCAGAGAGTACGGATGATAAAATGATCGCGTTCATGATGGATGCAGCAAATGCAAGGCCGGCCCGTTCAAATACAAGCGTGAATGGACTTACGGCAACATCTTGACTCAATAAACGTGAATCCGTAAACGGAATGATCATTCCAATAACGAAAATTGCAAGGATATAGAACAAGAGGATGCGCCAGAAAACGGATCTGATTGCTTTAGGGATATTTTTTTCTGGATCTTCACTTTCACCAGCAGTCACTCCAAGCAATTCCGTTCCTTGGAATGAAAAGCCGGCAGCCATGAATACGCCTAGAATCGTGAAGAACCCTCCGTTAAAGGGACCTTCGCCCATTGTGAAATTGGAAAAACCGATTGGGTCATTCCCACCCATGATTCCGAGAATGATCAGAACACCCGTAATCAAGAAAATGACGACTGTCACGACTTTGATCATGGCAAACCAGAATTCCGTTTCTCCGAAACCTTTAACTGACATGTAATTGATAAGAAACATAGTGATTAACGCAATGGCACTCCAGATAAATGAAGGGCTATCCGGGAACCAGAACTTCATAATTAAGACAACGGCTGCCAATTCGGCGGCAATGGTGATTGCCCAGTTATACCAGTAGTTCCAACCAATCGCAAAACCGAAAGACGGATCGACGAATTTGGATGCATAGACACGGAACGAACCGGTCACTGGCATGAACGCCGCCATTTCTGCAAGACTTGTCATTAAGTAATAAACCATGATGCCGATGACCGCGTATGCCACTAAGGCCCCGCCGGGACCGGCTGAATGAATGGCCCCGCCACTTGCTAAAAATAAACCTGTTCCAATCGTTCCACCTAATGAAATCATCATTAAATGACGCGCTTTCAGGCTCCTTTTCAGTTCAGTAGGGCTTGTTGGTGATTGTGAATTTGACAATTGATGTTACACTCCTTTTTATTGGAAGGGAACGAAAAATAAAAAAACAGCAGTCGAAAAAGATCGACGGCTGTTTATAATAAACCCGTTTATCCTTCCGAAGATAGCTCCCCACGCTTTTTGTAAAAACGTGACAGTGGTGTTCCTGTTCGGTAACACCGCCAGCAAGAATATACATGGAATATACCCTAACTTCGGCAACTTATCCTTTTAAACGGAGTCTTTAATTTTCCAGAATCTCGTCCGTTTTACTTTTATAAGCTGCAGCCTCTAACTCATCGGTAAATGAGGAAGTATTCAATTTTCTAATATCGTTGCGCCAGCTTGTAAGTGACGTCGGACGATTGTACTCATGAAATTCATGCAATCGTTAATAGATTGCTAGTAATTGAGTAAACTTTACTATATCAAAATTATAAAATAACTTCTTGGATATCGCAATGATTATTTTATGTGGTTATATTTTCCTAGAAAATGAATGATGTCAGGAAGGGACTCAAATGCTGATCTACCAAAATAAAGCATTCTAAACAGAACTCCTTTTTATAAGGGCATAATCCAGTTTTACATGTTTGACCTCTTCAGGATTCTCAAAGAGATCCACTGCCATTTTCCCGATCCATTCCAGCGGTAAGGAAATGGTCGTGATGTCGAGCATTTCGCCAAGGCTATCATTATTGAAGCCGAGAATGGCCACATCTTCCGGTACTCTTATACCCGATTTCTTTGCGGTAAGAATGAAGCCCGCCGCCGTGTCATCATTCGTGATGATGACGGCTTCAGGTTTATCCATCATCGAATTCCATTCCTGAAACAATTGTTCACCGTCTTTGATGTGATAACTGCCTTCAAACAGCCATTCTTTATTGTTTATCAGTTGATGTTTACTCATGATATCGTTAAAGGCCTTTGTACGATGGGAACTGTTTCTGCTCTTTTTACGGCCGAGGCTGTATCCGATTTTCTTATATCCTTTAGCAATCACGTACTCAAGGGCACAGGAGAAAGCTGCATAATGATCAATGCTGATGGATGAGAATTCAGCCTGCGCGGTATCTTCACATAAAATAATCGGTCCGTATTTTTGGTAATTCAAGAGGATTTTCATTTCCGAAATCCTTGAACAAACGATAATGCCATCGAGTTGCTTCATTTGCAGCATATTAAAAGCCTGGATCTCTTTCTCCCTGTCATAATTTGTTTGAAAGATGACGATATGACAGCCAATTGCATTTGCCTGTTTTGTGATTCCGTTAACGATTGCCCCGTAATATGGGTGATTGTTGAAGGGGATGATGACGCCGATAAGGTTGGTTTTCCCCTTTGAAAGATGAATGGCGTTGATGTTTCTCGTATAATTCAAACGATTTATCGCTTCTAAGACGCTCTTTCTTTTATCGGGGCTTACATATGGATGATCATTCAATACACGAGACACTGTTGAGACAGATACACCAGCACATTGAGCTATTTCTTTAATATTTGTCATGGTATCACCGTTTTTCTTTTTTTATATTGTACAGTATGAAACCCATTTCAGGGCAAGGGAACAGTGTGTGACTGCTGAGAACTTCTTCTATTAAGGTCTTGTTATGGTATTGGTTTCATCCTTTAAGATTGGTCTAAGTCTTAGAGGAGGAGGAAATCATGATGTTCCAAACTTTAATCACCCTGTTTGTGCTTTGCGGAATCGAATTGGGATTTGCGTACTTGGCCATTTCCTTGAAACAGGAGAAATGAGTTGCAATGCCCGTTCCGCGGCATTGCGCGTGGAAACCGTGTTTACATGTGAATTTCACGTCGTCCCGAAATAGCTCCCCTAGGTTTATATTCACCAGTAAAACCCCACAATATAAATATAACTTCATCATACGGAATGATTGACTGCCAGGAAGCTGCCGAAAGTGGGGCTTCCTGACAGTTTTTGCTGTGTGTAAAAGTCATTCGCCTTTTTGAAATGTTTAAAAATAGTTGCACTTTTTTTGTATATTTGTGTATAGTATAAAATAAGTTGTGTAGAGGAAACTTTTTAGCATTTACGACAATGTAAAAAAATTTACACTTAATTTTGCGCACGGCAAACTATTTTAGAAAGATGAAAAAGGGAGGGAATATGGATGGGTTTTCTTAAATCTATTGGAGGCGTGCTTGCTGCATTGTTGGTTTTAACAGGGTGCGGCAATGATACGGCCGAAAGCGATAATGGCAATGGCAAGCTGGATGTCGTTACAACAACGGGAATGATTGGGGATTTGGTTGAGAATATCGGCGGTAAACATGTCGAGGTCACAAGTTTAATGGGACCGGGAGTCGACCCCCATCTATATAAAGCGACGCAGGGTGATGTGAAGACATTGGATTCGGCTGATATGATTTTTTATAACGGACTGCATCTTGAAGGGAAAATGACGGATATATTTGAAATGATGAGCAAGGATAAACCGACGATTGCCGTAACGGAAGACTTCAAGGAAAACCAACTTCGCAAAGTGGGTGCAACGGAGCATGATCCCCACGTATGGTTTGATGTAAAGCTTTGGATCGTTGCGGCGGAGGCGGTTAAGAAAGAATTGATTGCCGAGGACCCGGACCATGAAGCGGAGTATCGTGAAAATTATGAGGAGTACGTTCTGCAATTGGAGGAACTTGATAAATATGTCCATGAGGAAATCAATAAAATTCCAGAAGACCAACGGGTGCTCGTTACGGCACATGATGCTTTTGGGTACTACGGGCAGTCATATGGCCTGGACGTAAGAGGGCTCCAAGGGATCAATACATTATCGGAATATGGATCGAAAGATGTGACGGATATGCGGAACTATCTTGTGGAGAACAAAATAAAAGCGATTTTCATAGAGTCAAGCGTACCGAGGAAGGCTATCGAGGCTGTCATTCAAGGAGCAGGTAAGCAGGGTCACAAAGTGGAAATCGGCGGTGAACTGTTCTCTGATGCCATGGGTGAAAGAGGGACGGAAGAAGGAACGTATATCGGAATGGTACGTCATAACACGGACACCATCGTCCGTGCTTTGAAATAGGGGGGATAAACTATGAATCAAGCAGCTTTGAAGGTCGAGAATTTAACGATTGCTTATCATAAGAAGCCGGTTGTCGAAGATGTCTCATTTGAGGTGCCGGAAGGGAATTTAATCGGTATCATAGGCCCCAATGGAGCAGGGAAGTCCACTTTGATAAAGGGGATACTCGAATTGATCCCGAAAATATCGGGGCACATCACGATAAAGGGCTCTACTTATAAATCGATGAGGAAGAGTATCGGTTATGTACCACAGCGGGAGTCAGTGGATTGGGATTTTCCGACCAACGCACTTGATGTCGTGATGATGGGCAGATATGGTCATCTCGGATGGCTGAGGCGACCAGGGAAGTCCGAAAGGAAGAAGGGGATGGAGTGCCTGGAGAAGGTGGGGATGGCTGAATATGCTAACCGCCAGATCAGCCAGCTATCAGGTGGACAGCAGCAACGGATATTCCTGGCCCGTGCATTGGCACAGGAAGCGGATATTTATTTTATGGATGAACCGTTCGTAGGGGTGGATGCCGCAACAGAGAAAGCGATCATACAATTGCTGATGGAATTGAAGGAAAAAGGCAAAACCGTTCTGGTTGTGCACCATGACCTATCCACCGTGAAGGAATATTTCGACTGGACGATGTTATTGAATAAGAAGGTGATGAAAATAGGTCCGACAGAAGAAGTGTTCATTCCCGAATACCTACAGGCAACATATGGAGGCCGCCTAGCGATACTATCAGACACAAAGTCCGGCCTTTTATTAAAATGAGGTGTACACGATGAATATAATGGACATTATCACCGATCCAAATACAAGGTGGATATTGCTTGGCACGATGTTCCTTGGATTAAGCAGCGGGGTCATCGGCAGCTTTGCCTACCTCAGAAAACAGTCTTTGCTAGGCGACACGCTCGCACATGCAGCGTTACCCGGTATCTGTGTCGCCTTCATGTTAACTGGAGTGAAATCCACTTCCTACTTTTTGATAGGTGCCGCACTGGCTGGCTTAGTCGCTGTCTTATTGATCAGTGTGCTTACGAGATACAGTAAGATCAAGCAGGATGCGGCCTTGGGAATCGTCTTATCTTCTTTCTTTGGTTTCGGAATTGTGATGCTTACGCAAATCCAGCAGAGCGAGTATGGAAACCAGAGTGGATTGGATACCTTTTTATTCGGGCAGACGGCGTCAATGGTCATGTCCGATGTATATATGATGATGACGGTTTCCTTTATTCTCATTTTCACTTGTACCGTATTTTTTAAAGAATTCAAATTACTTTCCTTTGATCCAGGGTTTGCTAAGGGGATGGGATTGCCGGTTGTTTTTCTGGATTATTTCATCATGATGCTGATCGTGGCAGCTGTAGTGATCGGTATCCAGGCTGTAGGCGTCGTATTGATGGCATCTTTACTGATAACACCTGCGGTATCCGCAAGATATTGGACGGAGCGCCTGCATATCATGGTCATCCTGTCTGGTATATTCGGAATGTTGAGCGGTGTGTCTGGAACGTTGATCAGTACATCTGTCAATGATTTGCCGACAGGACCGTTAATTGTCTTATCCGCGACGGTATGGTTTTTCTTTTCCATGCTTTTTGCACCTAAACGCGGAGTGCTTTCATCTATATGGAGAAGGGTTTCGACGAAAAAGAAATATTCTCTCGAACAGGATAGAAGGAAAGGGAGCCACTCATCATGAATGATTTTTGGATTATCTTAGTCGGAGCATTAGTGGCGGGTTCTTGCAGTGTATTAGGGTGTTTTTTGATAGTCAGGAAAATGACGTTGATTGGAGATGCAATCAGTCATTCCGTTTTGCCGGGAATCGTATTGGCATTTTTAATAACCGGAACCCGCGATTCGGTTCCAATGCTGATCGGGGCTGCTGCGCTCGGCTTGCTTACCGTATTCTTGATCCAGCTTTTCCAATCGTCGGGCGTTCAATCCGACGCTGCGATCGGGATTGTATTCACTTCCCTTTTTGCAACGGGGATCGTACTTGTGAGCTTGTACACGCAACAAATAGATTTTGACCTGGAACATGTCCTTTATGGGGAAATAGCCTATTCTCCGTGGAACACGATGACAATCGCGGGAATCGAGGCTGGACCAAAAGCTGTTTGGATAGTCGGCAGTTGTTTTATCCTGAACCTCATACTGATTTTCCTTTTCTTCAAACAGTTTAAACTCGTTTCATTTGATCCATCACTTGCTGCCGCGATGGGAATTCCTGTACTGTTCTTTCATTACTTATTGATGAGCCTCATTTCACTGACAACTGTTGCTTCTTTTGATAGTGTAGGTTCCATTTTAGTAGTTGGAATGCTCATCATACCTGCGGCAACGGCCTATCTGCTGTCAGACCGTTTAAGCCGCATGATATTGGTTAGTATCGGGGTCGGGGTGCTAAGTTCCGTCATCGGCTACTATTCAGCCACCATTTTGGATGCCTCGATATCAGGTTGCATGGTGGGTTCGGCCGCCATATTATTCGGATTGGCCTTTCTCTTCTCCCCGGGCAATGGATTGGTCAGCCTATTGCTAAAACGGAGAAAATCAAAGGAATCACATGCATAGCTCTCCATGCCTGCAGGCTTCATGGAAATAACTCCATGAAGCCTGTAAACTATTCTTCTATATAGTTGTGATTTTATTTGTTTAAAGTATAATGAATAAGTGTATTTATAGATGTACCGCAGGAGCCTTTTTAAGGGAGAGTTTAGTATGGAAGAACAAAGTAAATTTTCATCTCGAATAGATTTTTCTTTGGTCACAATATTGCTGTTATTATGCGTTGGAAGTTGCCTGGCAATATATAGTGCCCAAACGACTGGACAGTACGCTGAAAACTTCTTAATAAAACAAATTTTTTGGTATATAGTGGGGATTGGAATCGTATTAGGCATCATCACACTGGATTCGGATCAGTTGAAAAAAATCTCTTGGTACGCTTATGGCTTCGGATTATTTTTGCTTTTTTTACTGATCATTATGCCGGAAAGCATCGTTCCTGTCCGGAATGGTGCGAAAAGTTGGTTCATCATTCCGGGAATCGGTTCGATTCAGCCATCGGAATTCATGAAGGTTTTCCTGATCCTGGCTTTAGCGAATGTCATATCGAACCATCATCTCAAAAACACGCTGAAAACGATTCAAACGGATATCTGGCTGCTTTTTAAAATCGGTCTTGTGACCGGTGCCCCTTTATTGTTGATCATGCAACAGCCGGATTTGGGCACCTCGCTTGTCATCATGTCAATCATGCTCGGAATGATTTTCATATCAGGGGTATCATGGAAGATCCTGCTGCCGATCGTTTCGGGAGGAATTGTCGTCGCGTCCACAGTCCTGTACTTTGTACTTTGGAAGCCGGAAATCCTGGAAAAATACCTAGGGGTAAAATCTTATCAATTCGGCCGTATCTATTCTTGGCTGGATCCATATAATTATGCCAGCTCGGAAGGGTATCATTTAACCAAATCCTTACTGGCCATCGGCTCCGGCCAGACCACAGGAAAGGGAATCGGTTCAAGGGAAGTGTATTTGCCTGAGAGTCATTCGGATTTCATTTTCAGCATCATCGGTGAAGAATTCGGCTTCATCGGATCAAGCATCATCATTTCCTTGTTTTTCCTATTGATTTACCACATAACAAAAACGGGAATGGACACGAAAAATAACTTCTATACATATATCTGTGTAGGCGTTATAAGCATGTTGACGTTCCACGTTTTTCAAAATATCGGCATGACTGTGGGCCTTTTGCCGATTACGGGAATTCCGCTTCCATTTGTCAGTTATGGAGGAAGCTCGCTCATGGGGAACATGATGGCAATGGGCTTAATATTCAGCATTCGGTATCACTATAAGAAGTATATGTTTTCCACGGATATCTAATAATAAAGCCGGCCCCGATGGGCCGGCTTTATTTGTAGCAAACAAACAAAAGGAGAAGAATCCACCTCCCTGAATGTTTGTTTATTGAATGTTCGTTCCAGATGGAAATTGATTTTTATAACCGGAAAATTGTTGATGCGATTGGCTTAAGCTGGAAGCTTGCGCCTTTTCTAAACTATACCAGCCTTTTTCGAACATAAGGTTATAGAGTTCACGCTGCATCTCCTGATTTTCTTTGGAAATGGAGAAAATGTCTTGGAATAATGCTTGATTGCTCATTTCATGCAGGGCAACGGAAAGGGAGTTACAAAAGTACTTTTCAGTTGTGAGCATATCATTTATAAAATCCCTGTCATTCATTTGCGGTGTTTTTGCCACGGGAGATTCAGGGTTTTGGACTTTGTTTTCGTTGGGCATCAAGAACCCTCCTTTATTGATATTGTTGTTGACTCTGATTTTGGTCCGGGTTCAAATGTTTCAAAATGGTATCGTAATGGCGTTGATGCATGAGTCCGCACCGATTTAACGCATCAATGATTTGCGGGTCCTTACATTGTGTGGCAAAAAAATGTGCTTTTTTAACCGCATTCAGATTCCATGCAAGCATATCGGTTAAGTATAAGCTATCTTTCACCGAAACCATCTCCGGCGGCTGTTTCATAAAGCCGGTCGACTGCTGTTGGCTATTAAACGAATTTTGCTGTTCCATCATTCTACCTCCTTATGTGTTCTATAATCGGGCTTAATTTTCCCTTCATGAAATTTTTTATTCTTGATTCTAAATATCTGAAAAATGAATTAAATGGTAAAATAATCTTGTGCATCTATTTTCCAAAATGATTTGGAGGGGACTGCAGATGGAAAGGATTTTGAAAAATCTATTCCTTTTTTTATCAAAGAATAAAGCAATGACAAAGGCAGCGAAAAAATACGGGCTGCGGTTTGGTGCATCTCGCTTCGTGGCAGGAGAATCTTTGGATATGGCATGTGATGTGATTGCTGAACTTAACCGGAAGGGGCTTGCTGTCACCATTGATTATTTGGGTGAATTCATTGAAGATGAACAAGAAGCAGGGAAGATGGCAGAAGAGTGCATCGAAGCCATCCGGATGATTGGCACAAATGAACTGGATTCACAGTTATCCCTGAAGCTGACCTCGATGGGCTTGGATGTGTCCGAGCAAGTCGTAATGAATAACATGCGGAGAATCTTGGATGAAGCTAGAGCCCATCGAGTTTTCGTGACGCTTGATATGGAAGATTTTCCGCGCTGTCAGCCGACTTTGGATGTATTCAAAACCCTTAAGTCTGAATATAATGAATTGGGGACTGTCATTCAAGCTTATCTGTATCGTACTGAGAGGGATATTGAAGAGCTGGATGCATACCATCCGAATTTAAGACTTGTTAAAGGGGCTTATAAAGAACCAAGGGACGTGGCTTTTCCTGAAAAAAAAGATGTGGATGAGAATTTCAAGAAAATCATCAAGAAGCATATGCAAAATGGAAATTACACAGCCGTTGCCACACATGATGATAGTATCATTGATTATACGAGGGCCCTAGTCAAAGATCATGGAATACCCCGGGATTCATTTGAATTTCAAATGTTATATGGCATCCGCACTGAAAAGCAGCTTGAACTTGCTAAAGAAGGATATAAGGTAAGGGTGTATGTTCCTTATGGTACGGATTGGTATGGATATTTCATGCGCCGCCTTGCGGAGAGGCCGGCCAATATTGCTTTCGTTTTAAAAGGCCTATTCAAGAAATAGGAAGCGAGAGCCGCCCCGGAAAAGGGACGGCTGCTCAAATCAAGAAGGATTATCTTTTGAACTGATTGTTCTGGCTGTTCACTTTATTGATTCCATGTTGACGTTCAGCGCCAGGGCCGGCATTGCCTTTAACACTTGCTGCGCTCACGGCTGCTTTAGAAGGATTATCTTTACGCTTCATTATATAAGTCACCTCCTGCCCGGTTATTTTTTACTGAACGGAGGAGAAATAACCGAAAGAACGCGGAGAAAAAAATATTTTTTCCTGTTTAATCATTGCGGAATTTCCAAATATATTCTATATTAGTAATAAGAAAAAATATTCAAAATTTTTTTGAATTAAAAATGAATGAACATTCATTCAATAAATTGTGTAAGGGGGATATAAACTTGGTTCGACAAATACGAAAGGCTGCTGTTCTAGGGTCAGGAGTTATGGGATCAGGGATTGCTGCACACCTTGCTAACATTGGCATTCCGACTTTATTATTGGATATCGTACCTCGTGAACTCACTGAGGATGAAAAGAAAAAGGGACTGACATTAGATAATAAACAAGTGCGTAACCGTATCAGCCAAACGGCGATTACGAAACTTTTAAAACAGAAACCAGCTCCGCTTTCGGCTAAGGGAAACATCGAGTTGATCGAGGCTGGAAACCTGGAAGATGATATAAGTCGTTTAAAGGATGTCGATTGGATCATCGAAGTGGTCGTTGAGAAGCTTGAGGTTAAGCAAAGTGTGTTCGCCCAGGTTGATCAGCATCGTAAACCAGGAAGCATCGTTTCATCGAATACATCCGGAATTTCAATCGAAGCGATGGCAGAAGGACGTTCGGAGGACTTTCAAAAGCACTTCCTGGGAACTCACTTCTTCAATCCGCCACGTTATCTTAAATTGTTGGAGATCATCCCTACTAAGGCAACTTCACCTGAAGTGCTCGAATATATGAAACGATTTGGCGAAGATGTGCTTGGAAAAGGTGTTGTCGAAGCCAAGGATACCCCCAACTTCATTGCAAACCGCATTGGAACTTATGGATTATTGGTCACTTTGCGGGAAATGCAAAAAGGCGGATACAGTGTCGGTGAGGTCGACTCGGTTACAGGTCCGTTGATTGGAAGGGCAACTAGCGCCACTTTCCGGACACTTGATGTCGTTGGATTGGATACCTTTGCACATGTTGCCAGAAACGTTTATGACCAGGTGGACGGAGAAGAAAAAGAAGTTTTCAAGATACCTGATTTCATGAATGAAATGCTTAAGAATGGGTGGCTTGGAAGCAAGTCAGGACAAGGATTCTTCTTGAAAAAAGGCAAGGAAATCCTTGAACTGAATCCCGAAACCCTTGAATATGCTGAACGAAAAAGATTAAAAACGCCTTCCGTCGAAATGGCTAAACAGGTCAAGGGCTTGGATAATAAAATGAAAGCGCTTGTTTATAGCGAAGACCGTGCAGGCCAATTACTATGGAATGTTCTGAATCCAGTGCTTGTGTATTCTGCCCAGCTGCTTGGGGACACCGCGGATGACATCGTGGCGATCGATCAAGCGATGAAATGGGGATTTGGATGGTCCACAGGCCCATTTGAAACCTGGGATGCGATAGGTTTAGAAAAATCGGCAGCCCGAATGGAAGCGGAAGGCATAACCGTCCCTCAATGGGTGAAGGATATGCTCGCTAAAGGCATCAAGTCATTCTATAAAGAAGATAATGGCATAGTTCACTATTATGATAATGGTGAATATAAAGAGCTTGTCGAAAATCCTAAAGTGATCAATCTTAAAGCCATCAAGAAGCAAAAAGGCGTAATCAAGAAAAACAGTGGCGCAAGCTTGATCGATATCGGCGATGGGGTAGCTCTGCTTGAATTCACTTCGCCGAATAATGCAATCGGTCTGGATATCATTCAAATGATCAATGCCGCGGTTGACGAAGCGGAAACGAATTTTAAAGGCCTGGTCATCGGAAACCAAGGAAAGAATTTCTGTGTCGGCGCTAATATTGCAATGATGCTGATGGAAGCGCAGGATGACAATATTTTTGAACTCGATATGGTCATCAGCCAATTCCAACAGGCGATGCTTAAAATAAAGTACAGTGCAGTTCCTGTAGTGGTTGCCCCGTTTAATATGACACTTGGCGGGGGTGCTGAAGTGTCCCTTCCGGCAGCGCGCATCCAGGCAACGACTGAAACGTATATGGGACTAGTGGAACCTGGTGTCGGCTTGATCCCAGGCGGCGGCGGGACTAAAGAACTTTATGTGAAGACGTTGAGGAATATGCCGAAGGGCGTTGACTTCGACTTACAGAAAGTGGCCAACCAAGTATTTGAAACGGTCGCCATGGCAAAAGTTTCGACCTCCGCCGAGGAAGCGAGGGGGAATAATTTCCTTAATTCAGCTGATGGAATAAGCGTGAATGCAGATCATCAGTTATATGATGCGAAACAGGCGGTACTTTCCATGCATGAACAAGGATATACCGCTCCAGCCCGCACAAAGATCCCTGTCGTAGGTGAAACTGGATATGCCGCACTGCTATTGGGGGCGGAATCCATGCGCCTTTCAGGATTCTTATCTGAACATGACCTTGTCATAGCCAAAGAGCTGGCATACGTCCTGGCGGGAGGAAAACTCCCATTTGGCACGGAAGTAGATGAACAGTATATCTTGAACCTGGAAAAACAGGCATTCCTAAAACTGATTTCGACTCCGAAATCCCAGGCAAGGATGCAGCACATGCTCGTTAAAGGTAAACCACTCCGTAATTGATGAATAGATGAAGATGGCCAAAACGAGATCGATAGATCGATAGCTTAAAAATGAGTAAGGGGGATCCTCATGAAAGAAGCGGTAATAGTAGCTGGAGCAAGGACTCCGGTAGGAAGAGCGAAAAAAGGTTCTCTTGCTAGTGTACGTCCTGATGATTTAGGGGCTCTTGTCGTAAAGGAAACGTTAAAGCGTGCAGGGAATTATGAAGGAACGATAGATGACCTGATTATCGGTTGTGCAATGCCAGAAGCGGAACAAGGATTGAATATGGCGCGTAACATTGGAGCATTGGCAGGATTGCCTTATACAGTACCGGCCATAACGATTAATCGTTACTGTTCAAGCGGGCTGCAAAGTATCGCATATGGAGCCGAAAGGATCATGCTCGGCCAAAGTGATACAGTCATTGCAGGCGGTGCGGAATCCATGAGCCTTTTGCCAATGATGGGCCATGTAACACGTCCGAACGCGAGACTTGCGGAAACGGCACCGGAATATTATATGGGGATGGGTCACACTGCTGAAGCCGTTGCCAAAAAATACGGCATTTCCCGTGACGAGCAAGATGCATTTTCTGTTAGAAGTCATCAGAAGGCGGCTAAGGCCATTGCAGAAGGAAAGTTTTCCGAGGAGATCGTACCGGTTGACGTTACCCTTCGTTCAGTGGGGCCAGATCTTAAGTTAAAGGAAAAATCATTTACTTTTACACAGGATGAGGGCGTTCGTCCAGGAACGACAGCTGAAGTGCTGAAAAAACTAAGACCTGCATTCTCCGTTACGGGATCCGTAACAGCAGGGAATTCATCACAGACGAGTGATGGTGCAGCCGCGGTCATGGTCATGGACGGGGAAAAGGCTTCTTCCTTAGGGATGAAACCGATGGGTAAATTCCGTTCCTTTGCTGTAGCAGGAGTACCGCCTGAAATAATGGGTATCGGACCGATTGCAGCCATACCTAAAGCTTTGAAGCTAGCGGGTCTTGAATTATCGGATATTGGTTTATTTGAATTGAATGAAGCATTTGCTTCCCAATCCATTCAAATCATTCGTGAGCTCGGATTGAATGAAGAGATTGTTAATGTAAATGGCGGAGCCATCGCCTTAGGCCATCCGCTAGGATGTTCGGGAGCAAAATTGACATTAAGCCTGCTTCATGAAATGAAGCGCAGAAACCAACAGTTCGGAGTCGTGACAATGTGTATCGGCGGCGGAATGGGTGCTGCCGGAGTGTTTGAATTAATGGCGTAATCCGATCCCTTCCGGAAGCTGTCATGCTTCCGGCGGGTTTACTATCTTAAACACATAGGAGGAAATAACATGTCCAATCAAACTACAGATAACCTTATTAAAGGCGGAGCCTTCTTAATAGAAGATATTACGTATGATCAAGTGTTTACACCTGAAGATTATTCTGATGAGCATAAAATGATTGCCAAAACTTCCGAGGAATTCGTAGTGAATGAAATTCTGCCGCAGGTTGAACATTTAGAAAACCATGAGTTTGACCGTTCCGTTAAATTACTGAAGCATGCAGGTGAAATCGGTTTACTTGGTGCTGATGTTCCTGAAGAATACAGCGGATTGGGTCTTGATAAAATCAGTTCGGCATTGATTACGGAAAAAATGGCACTTGCAGCCGGCTTCGGGATTACTCATGGTGCACATGTAGGTATCGGATCTTTGCCAATCGTATTATTCGGGAATGAAGACCAAAAGAAAAAATACCTTCCTTTACTTGCAACGGGTGAGAAGATTGCTGCGTATGCCTTAACGGAACCAAGCTCAGGTTCAGATGCCTTGGGAGCAAAAACGACAGCGAAATTGAATGCAGAAGGAACACACTATATTTTAAATGGTGAAAAACAATGGATTACAAATGCAGGTTTTGCAGATGTCTTCTGTGTATACGCCAAAATCGACGGCGAACAATTCTCCGCTTTCATTGTTGAGCGTGATTATAAAGGTGTATCAACTGGGGCTGAGGAGAAGAAAATGGGCATTAAAAGCTCATCTACACGTACTTTAATCCTCGAAGATGTTCATGTACCAGTCGAAAACCTTTTGGGTATAGCCGGAAAAGGTCATGTCATCGCTTTCAATATCCTGAATATCGGCCGCTATAAATTAGGCGTCGGTGCTGTAGGCGGATCTAAACGTGCCCTTGAGATTACAGCTGCTTATACGAATCAACGTCAACAGTTCAAAACGAAAATTTCCGATTTTAACTTGACGAAAGAAAAACTTGCAACAATGGCGGCGAAAATTTATGCAGCAGAAAGCTCTGTATATCGTACGGTTGGCCTTTATGATCAAAGACAAAGCAAATTGACGGATGAGCAAGTGAAAGATGGGAAATCAATGGCGGCCGCAATCGCTGAGTATGCCATTGAATGTTCATTGAATAAATTCTTTGCTTCCGAAGTATTGGATTACGTTACGGACGAAGGCGTACAGCTTCATGGCGGTTATGGTTTCATGCAGGAGTATGAAATTGAAAAGGCATATCGCGATTCCCGTATTAACCGGATCTTTGAAGGTACAAATGAAATCAATAGGTTGCTTGTCCCGGGAACGTTCCTGAAGAAAGCACTTAAAGGGGAATTGCCGCTGCTTCAAAAAGCTCAAGGCCTGCAAGAGGAATTAATGATGATGATGCCGGAAGAACCTGGCGATGCGCCGCTGGCACAAGAAAAAATGCTTGTTAGGAACGCTAAGAAAATCGGTATTCTGGCAGCTGGGCTTGCGGCACAGAAATACGGCAAAAATCTTGATCAAGAACAAGAAATCCTCTCCAACATCGCTGATATCGCATCTCTTGCCTATGCAGCTGAATCCGTGGTATTGCGTACGGAAAAAGCAATTGCAGCTACAGGTCTTGAGAAGAACAAACAAAAAGTGCTTTACACTGAAATATTCGTTCAGGAAGCTTTCAATGAAATAGAACAGCATGCTAAGGAAACGTTAATTGCGGTGGAAACAGGCGATACTCTTCGCATCATGCTTTCATCGCTCCGTAAGCTCACTAGACACACTCCGATCAATGTCATTGCGAAAAAACGTGAAGCATCCGTAAAAGTAATCGAAACGGAAAAGTATGCTCTTTAAGCAATGAGTCAGAATCCGTAAAGGGAATGCCCGTAAAGGCATTCCCTTTATTTCCTATGATGAAATCACATTGGAAATTCAAAAGACATTTCGTTGTATTGCGTAGTAAAAACGGGTATTCTATTGATAGGTGGTGAAATGATGGGCTTAACATTATATTGGTACCCAAAATGCGGTACATGCCGTAATGCGAAGAAGTGGCTGGATAATCATGAACTGCAATATGAAGCGATCCATATAGCGGATAATCCCCCTTCGCGAACTGAAATAGAACAACTATATAAAAACAGCAATTTGGAGTTGAAGAAGTTTTTCAATACTAGCGGTCAAAAATATCGGGAGCTGGGTTTAAAGGATAAGCTGAAAGAAGCTTCTGAAGCAGAGATGCTTGATATATTGTCCACAGATGGCATGCTTCTGAAAAGGCCGATTGTTACGGATGGCACCAAAGTGACGGTAGGATTCAAAGAAGAGCAATTCGAACAGGTTTGGAACTGAAATTTCACAAAATATTTGGTTAATTCCTTACTTAAACAAACAATCTACCTTATAATGGAATAGATAAAATAAGATGTACATATGGAGGGTTAATTATGACAACAACACCAAAAGAACTTCGTTACACTAAAGAACATGAATGGGTCAAAACGGAAGATGGAACAGTGCGCATTGGAATTACGGCATTCGCACAGTCCGAGCTAGGGGACATCGTATTCGTTGAGCTTCCGGAAATCGGCGATGAATTAAAAGCGAACGAACCATTTGGAAGCGTTGAATCCGTTAAGACCGTTTCTGAACTTTATGCACCTATCAGTGGCAAGGTTGTTGAAGTGAACGAAGATTTAAGTGACAACCCTGAATATGTAAATGAGTCTCCTTATGAAAAGGCATGGATGGTTGTGCTTGAACCATCTAATAGCAGTGATATTGAAAACTTGATGAGCGCTGAAGAGTATGAGAGTTTAATCAACGGTTAAAAACAAAGGAGAGGGGGGACTGAAAAGGCCTGCTCTCTTTTTCATTTGTACAGTGGGTGAGTTGCGCACATAATTCGTGAGATGGAGTGATGACATGGAGTGGGGCGAATTCGATAAAGTGATCATTGTAGAAGGCAGTTCCGATAAAAGAAAAGTTGCCTCCGTTTTAAATGAAGATGTGGAAATAAGATGTACAAATGGGACCATATCATTAACTAAGCTGGATGAATTAGTGGATGAATTGATGGACCGTGATGTTTATCTCCTTTTTGACGCAGATGAATCAGGAGAAAAGCTGCGGAAGCAGTTCCGAAGGGAAATGCCGGAAGCGAACCACCTGTATATTAATAAAATGTACAAAGAAGTGGAGAGCTCACCCGAACATCATATCGCAACTGTGCTCCTATCTGCCAATATGAATGTGAAAATGAAATTTTTAAGTCAAAGGGTGAACGACTAATTGATGCAGGAATGGAAAGAAGAAGAGTGTAAGCGTGCTGTTGAAAATGGGGAAACCTTTTGCTTATATTTATATACACCTTTATGCGGAACCTGTCAGGTGGCCTCCAAGATGCTGACGATATCCTTGGAGCTTTTCCCCGAATTGAAGGCAGGCAAAATGAATATGAACTATGTCCAAGCAATTGCCGAATCATATGAAATCGAAAGTGTTCCTTGCTTATTGCTTTTCAAAGAAGGGAAGCTGCAAAAGAAAATATATGCCTTTCAATCCGTTCCATATTTGTACGGATTACTTAAGGAAATCAGTTAGGAAACCAATCAGAACCGCGGTTGGTTTTCTTTGTTGCTGACATTTGAATGAGAGCAGGAAATAAACAAAGAATATTCTAACAATTCATTGACTGATTTAATCTAAAATGCTATATTTTGAATTAAGTAATGGCAGAATTTAATAGTTCTTATCAAGAGTGGCGGAGGGACTGGCCCGACGAAGCCCGGCAACCGGTATAAATTTTTATATACGGTGCTAATTCCAGCAGAGTGTTGGCTCTGGTAGATGAGGTGTGTTCTTGAAACCTCTTCTTATAGAAGTGGTTTTTTTGTTTATAAAAAGCCATATTTCATATAAATCCAACTAAATCCATAGAAAAAAGGTGAAATTATATGTCAGAGAAAAAGTTGCGTTTCGAAACATTGAGTGTTCATGGCGGTCTGCAAGCTGATGAAACAGGTGTCCGTGCCGTCCCTATCTACCAAAGCAATGCATACTTGTTTAAGGACACCGACCATGCAGCGAATTTATTTGGCCTAAAGGAGAATGGCTATATATATTCACGGCTTCATAATCCCACGGTCAGCGTTTTTGAGGAAAGAATGGCCTTATTGGAAGGCGGTATCGGCGGATTGGCAACGGCAAGCGGAATGGCCGCCATCTCACTTTCAATCCTGAATATCGCCGCTGCAGGGGATGAAATTGTTTCAGCCTCAACATTATATGGCGGTACGTATAACCTTTTCGAAAACACTCTTCCTAAATATGGGATCAAAGTGAAGTTCGTTTCTCCCGATGATCCTGAAAACTTCAAAAGGGCGATTACGCCAAGAACTAAAGCCATTTTTGCTGAAACGATCGGAAATCCAAGTTTGAGGGTGCTTGATATTGAAGCAGTAGCGGAAATCGCCCATGAAGCAGGCATACCTTTAATCATTGATAATACCTTCGCGACACCGTATCTTTGCAGACCAATTGATTTTGGAGCGGATATTGTCATCCATTCCGCTACAAAATGGCTTCTTGGAAATGGAACGACGCTAGGCGGTGTCATCGTGGACGGAGGGAAATTCGATTGGAACTCGCCGAACTACCCTGGCTTCACGGAACCTGACCCAAGTTACGACGGTCTGGTATACGCCGAGGCAGTTGGCCCTGCCGCATTCATAACGAAAGCCCGAGTCCAGTTACTACGTGATTTGGGCCCTGCGCTAAGTGCCCAAAGTGCATTCCAGTTTACGCTTGGACTTGAAACGCTGCATGTAAGGATGAAAGAACATCTATCAAACACCAAGTCTGTCATTCAATATTTAAAAAACCATCCTGCCGTGACCTGGGTTTCACATCCAGGTGATGAGGATCATCCCGATAAAGCCCTTGCGGATAAATATTTGCCAAAGGGAGCTGGATCTGTCGTCACATTTGGGATTCAAGGTAATCGCGAAGCCGGGGCAAAACTTATCAATTCGGTGGAATTATGGTCCCATGTGGCGAATGTAGGGGATGCGAAGAGCTTGATCATCCACCCAGCCAGTACGACCCATCAACAATTGAATGAGGCGGGTCTTGCGAAAGCGGGTGTAAGTGCCGATCAAGTCCGTTTATCGATTGGGATTGAAAATGTAGAGGACTTAATAGAAGATTTGGAGCAGGCAATTGAAAAGGCGACGAACATCGTCTCCTTGACTTCCAAAACGCTTTAAGCAAAGTTCCTGTTCATTCTTGTACTAGAAATAATATACATTGCGCTCTTTTTTTATCTATGATAAAATTTCAACATACTAAAGAACTTAATGATATTTAAATATTCTATATATTAGCTCTTATCAAGAGAGGTGGAGGGATGTGCCCGATGAAACCCGGCAACCGACAAGGAGATTTCCTTGGAAAGGTGCCAATTCACACAAAGTTTAATCACTTTGGAAGATGAGAGGAAGGCCTGTTTCTTCACCTGCCTTTCTGCTCATGCAGAAAGGTTTTTTCTATTTTAATTGAGAAAACTTTTACATGATGGGAAGAACAGACTAATAATGTAGAGAAATCAACTAAGTTCATAGGTTTTATTGGATAAAAGAGGTGAGGGTTAATGATTACATTGACGAAAGTCAGTAAGCTGTTCCGAACAGGAAAAGGAAACAGTGAGACGATCAAGGCTGTAAATAATGTGAATGTTGAAATAAATAAAGGCGAGATTTTCGGGATCATCGGTTACAGTGGAGCGGGGAAAAGTACTTTGATCAGAATGCTCAATGGATTGGAAACACCGACAGAGGGATCCGTTGTGGTGGCTGAAAAGGAAATTTCAAAAATTAAAGGGGCTCAGCTTCGTAAGGCCCGCCAAGAAATCAGCATGATTTTCCAACATTTCAATCTATTGTGGTCAAGGACCGTTCAGGAGAATATATCTTTCCCGTTGGAAATTGCAGGAGTTTCTAAACCGGAACGCACCAAGCGTGTGAACGAATTGATCAAGTTAGTCGGACTTGAAGGCAGGGAAAAGGCCTATCCTTCGCAATTAAGCGGAGGGCAAAAGCAAAGGGTGGGAATAGCCAGGGCTCTGGCAAATGACCCTAAAGTGCTGCTGTGTGATGAAGCGACTTCTGCATTGGACCCGCAGACTACCGACTCCATACTCGAATTGCTTGTTGACATCAATCAGCGTTTGGGATTGACGATCGTCTTGATTACGCATGAAATGCATGTAATACGTAAAATCTGCCATCGCGTCGCCGTGATGGAAAGCGGGCAGGTTGTTGAACAAGGTCCTGTCCTGGATGTCTTCAAGAATCCTAAAGAACAAATGACGAAGCGTTTCGTGCAACAGGTAACGGAACCGGAAGAAACGAAAGAAACGATGGACCATTTGCTCGAACGCTATCCAGCAGGCAAAGTGATTCAATTGACCTTTGTAGGCGATCATGCAGAAAGCCCATTGATTACCAAGCTTGTACGTAACTTCGAGTTGGATGTCAATATCGTTCAAGGTAAGATATCCCAAACAAGAAGCGGTTCATATGGAACATTGTTTATCCACCTAGATGGCAAAGAGGATGAAATGCTCCGCGCAATCGAATTCATTAAAGCACAGCAGGTAGGCGTGGAGGTGATTACTCATGCTTGAAGAATTATTGCCGAATGTTGATTGGGAAGACATCATTGAAGCTACGAAAGAAACGCTTTACATGACAAGCGTCTCTGTAGTGGCAACCTTTTTTATAGGCATAATACTAGGATTGATCCTTTTCTTGACAGGAAAAGGTAATATGTGGCAAAACCGGGCTGTCAACGGAATCATGAGTGCTGTCGTCAATATATTCCGTTCCATTCCATTTCTTATTTTGATTGTGCTGCTCATTCCTTTCACTAAAGCGCTTGTCGGTTCCATGATCGGTGAGAACGCTGCACTGCCGGCACTCATTATCGGAGCGGCACCATTTTATGCGCGTATGGTTGAAATCGGCCTTCGTGAAATCGATAAAGGTGTAATTGAAGCCGCTAAATCGATGGGGGCAAAAACGAGCACGATCATTTGGAAGGTCCTTCTTCCAGAGTCGATGCCTGCCCTTATTTCCGGGATTACGGTAACATCGATTGCATTGGTTGGATATACCGCAATGGCCGGGGTCATCGGCGCAGGCGGGCTTGGTAATCTAGCCTATTTGGAAGGCTATCAAAGAAATCAAAATGACGTTACGCTTGTAGCGACGATCGTTATTCTAATTATCGTCTTCATAATTCAAATTATTGGAGATGTGATTACATCTAAATTGGACAAAAGATAAAGGGAGATGAATAGGATGAAAAAGTTTTTAGGATTTGCATTAATCTTAGTGTTATCTATCGCTTTGGCTGCTTGTGGAAGTGAAAAGGATAAAAGCGGCAGCGATACGGATAAAGAATCGAAGAAAATAGTTGTAGGGGCATCCAATGTTCCTCATGCAGAAATCCTTGAGGAAGCTAAACCGCTTCTTAAAGAAAAAGGAATCGATTTGGAAATTGAAACGTTCCAGGACTATGTTTTACCGAATAAGGCGTTGAATGATAAGGAATTGGATGCTAACTACTTTCAACACATTCCATATTTAGAGGGGCAAATTAAAGAAAATGGATATGACTTCGTCAATGCTGGCGGAATCCATATCGAGCCGATTGCTCTATATTCACAAAAATATAAAAGCATTGATAAACTTCCGGAAGGTGCAACAATTATTATGAGCAGCTCTGTTGCTGATCATGGACGCGCATTATCCCTTTTGGAAAAGAATGGCCTGATCACTTTGAAAGAAGGCATCGATAAAACGACGGCTACAACGAAAGACATCGTTGAAAATAAGAAAAACCTTAAATTCGATGCAGATTATGAAGCGGCCCTGCTTCCTAAAATTTATGAGAGCGGCGAAGGCGATGCAGTCTTGATCAACTCCAACTATGCAATAGACGCCGGTTTGAATCCGCTTAAAGATTCAATTGCGATTGAGGATTCCGAATCACCTTATGTGAATGTCATTGCCGTAAACAAAGGTGACGAAAATAAAGAAGCAATCAAAGCGCTTGTAGAAGTATTGCATTCTAAAGAAATTCAAGATTTCATTCTTAAAGAATACAAAGGTGCAGTTGTACCGGCGGATAAATAATTCGAGAATGGCGGCCTGATTTAATTCAGGTAGCAGTTTAAAAAGGTTTCGGAATGGTCTCATTCCGAAACCTTTTTGTTATTGGATTTAATCATTATAGCCCTCTATATTTGTTATTGAGTGCCGATGGACAGGGATAACAACCAAAACGCTCATATTACGCATAGCCATGGTTGCGGAATCTGGGTCAACAGCTTCAGGTTTTCCAGCTTTCTTAATCACTTGTTCAATCAGAGGCTCTTAATCGAGTATTTCCGGGTGTTACTATCGTCCCAACACAAATCCGTTACGGTCTGCTGAAGCATAAATGAATAAGCGAGCTGGTTTGTCCGTTCAGCTTTTACATAATGCGTCGCTCATGATTTTTAGTTTGTCTACAGTTTTTTAGATTTTTAGGTTTTAAAAATTTGAACGTTACTTTCCGCTTCAGGCACTCGCTTTTCCCTCAAGAGTCTCGTACCTTCCGTTCCAATCCACTAAGACTACACAATCAGAATAGAATCACTTTCACCTACATTCTATTTCCGTTCAATGCCGGTTAGGATTTCCGTGATAAAGTGCTTCACTTCTATAAGTTCGGTTAATGATGATCCAGGTTGTTTCAGTCTGCGGTTTAGTTTACTCCTTTCATGTTTAATCAGGAAAGGAAAGGGTATAGAGATAATGAAGGTGAAAAATGATACACAAATTTGAAAGGATGGTTCACTATCAATACTCTGGATTTAAATGTAACAAGCGAAATGGAAAAGGCGATGCAGTCTTCACATGGGATTGGCTACAGTGAGTACAGCAGAGATTTAGACCTCCGTATCGAGGTTGAGAAAGAACGGGATAGGGAACATGTAAAGTGCAACAAAATGGTCCAGGACCTACAACGCAAAATTCACGGCTAAGCATATAAAAGAGTTCTTTAAAAGATCGGTCTGTAGAGGTAAAATGGAAAGTGGTCCATAAAATAAGGATTTCCTTATTGGATAAACTTACATAATACCTGACAGTCCGATTTTTTTCTTTTTAAGCGGAACGTTCATACCTTGCAATCGAATCCTTTGAACATATAGTATTAAGGACGAAGATTTGCCGAATAATAAGATAATTTTAACAAAAGCTAAAATAAGTATGAATATGCAGTAAACAGGCCATATCTGTTAGTATTGTAAGAATGGGACAGGTTTTTAACATGGCCGAAGTGGAAACCCATATCTATTTAGTTGATTCTAAATTGGATTTGTTATAAAATTGGAATGAGAATAAAGTGAGAATGCTTTTACGTAAATTATAGTAATGAAAGTAATCTTTACTTTCTGGTAATAAAATTGGAATTAGTTCACGGAGGTATTATTATGTCAGCTTCTACATTAACGGTTAAAGATCTGCACGTATCAATTGAAGGCAAAGAGATTTTAAAAGGGGTAAACCTTGAAGTTAAAGGTGGAGAAATCCATGCGATCATGGGACCAAATGGAACTGGTAAATCAACTTTATCATCAGCAATCATGGGTCACCCTAAATATGAGGTAACTAGCGGAAGCATCACATTCGATGGTGAAGATGTATTGGAGATGGAAGTAGACGAGCGCGCTCGTGTCGGTCTATTCCTAGCTATGCAATATCCAAGTGAAATCAGCGGTGTTACAAATGCAGACTTCTTACGTTCTTCCATTAACGCACGCCGTGAAGAAGGCGATGAAATTTCATTGATGAAATTCATCCGTCAAATGGACCAAAAAATGGAATTCCTTGAAATGGATGAAGATATGGCGCAACGCTATTTAAATGAAGGTTTCTCAGGCGGAGAGAAAAAACGCAACGAGATCCTTCAATTAATGATGATCCAACCTAAAATTGCAATCTTGGATGAGATTGATTCAGGTCTAGATATCGATGCACTTAAAGTCGTTTCAAAAGGAATCAACGAAATGCGCGGAGAAGACTTTGGATGCTTGATCATCACTCACTACCAACGTCTATTAAATTACATCACTCCTGATTTTGTACATGTAATGATGCAAGGACGTGTCGTAAAATCAGGCGGTCCTGAACTTGCTGCCCGCTTGGAAGCGGAAGGTTATGACTGGATTAAACAAGAATTGGGCATTGAAGACGAAACTGTTGGCGAAGAAGCGTAAGTAGGAGGATTTGCAATGACTACAGAAACGAAATTACCGTTTGAACAAGAGGATATAAGCTCCTATTCAACTAAAAATAATGATCCAGCTTGGCTATCCGAGCTTCGGATTCAAGCGTTTTCTGAATTAGAAAAGCTCCCGATGCCAAAGCCGGATAAAACGAAAATCGATAAATGGAATTTCACTTCTTTCCAAACTCATACGGTTGAGAGTGAAGCTTTTGCCTCTTTAGAGGAGCTTCCGGAAGAAATTAAGTCCATCATTGAAGAAAATGAAAACTTATACATCCAACGCAATAATACGCCGGCACATATCAATCTGTCAGCAAGTGTGAAAGAACAAGGCGTCATTTTTACGGATATTTTATCAGCGGCCCGCGATCATGCTGAGCTCGTGCAAAAATATTTCATGAAAGACGGCGTTAAAATAGATGAGCATCGTTTAACAGCACTTCATGCTGCATTGGTTAATGGGGGAGCATTCCTTTATGTTCCGAAAAATGTAGAAATCAAAGAGCCGATTCAATCGGTATTCCTTTTGGATAATCCAGATACTACACTTTTCAACCATGTCTTGATCGTAGCTGAAGATAATAGCTCTGTCACATATGTAGAGAACTACTTCTCAACCGTTGAGTCTAACGAAGGTGTTGCCAACATCGTAACTGAAGTATTTGCAAATGCGAATGCCAAAGTCCAATATGGTGCGGTCGATACCCTTTCAAAAGGCTTCACGACATATGTTAACCGCCGTGGAGTGGCAGGACGTGACGCACGTATTGAGTGGGCGCTTGGCCTGATGAACGACGGAAATACGATTTCAGATAATACAACATATCTAATGGGCGATGGCTCTCACGGTGATACAAAAACCGTTGTAGTCGGACGCGGGGAACAAAAGCAGAACTTCACGACAGCCATCATTCATTATGGCAAACGCTCTGAGGGTTATATCCTTAAGCACGGTGTCATGAAAGAATCCGCATCCTCCATTTTTAATGGAATCGGGAAAATAGAGTATGGAGCTACAAAGGCCAATGCCGAACAGGAGTCACGCGTATTGATGTTAAGTGAAAAAGCACGCGGAGACGCCAATCCGATCCTCTTGATCGATGAAGATGATGTAACGGCTGGCCATGCTGCTTCCGTCGGCCGTGTCGATCCGCTTCAACTGTATTATTTAATGAGCCGTGGTATTACAAAGAAAGAAGCAGAAAGACTTGTCATTCACGGATTCTTGGCCCCTGTTGTTAACGAGCTTCCAATTGAGGGAGTCAAAAAACAATTAGTAGCGGTCATTGAAAGGAAAGTACAGTAATGAACCCATACGAAATTCGTAAGCTTTTTCCAATATTAGATCAAGAAGTCAATGGTCAGCCATTAGTTTATTTAGATAGTGCTGCAACCTCTCAAAAACCGGCTGCAGTGATTGAAGCGATTGAGCAATATTACCGCGGTTATAACTCGAATGTTCACCGCGGGGTGCATACACTAGGAACAAAAGCTACGGATGCGTATGAAGGTGCTCGTGAAAAGGTACGTAAATTCATTAATGCTTCTTCTACAGAAGAAATCATCTTTACCAGAGGCACAACGACTGCTTTAAATACTGTAGCAAGAAGTTACGGTGGTGCAAATATTAAAGAGGGTGACGAAATCGTCATCTCTTACATGGAGCATCACAGTAATATCATTCCGTGGCAGCAGCTTGCCAAAGAAAAAGGCGCTGTATTGAAGTATATTCCGCTTCAGGAGGATGGCACGATTTCCGTTGACGATGCGAGGGCTACAATTACGGAAGCCACGAAAATCGTGTCCATCATGCAGGTTTCGAATGTGCTTGGCGTTATCAATCCTGTGAAGGAAATCGCCCAAATTGCCCATGATCACAATGCTGTAATGGTAGTCGACGGGGCACAAAGCACGCCGCATCTAAAAGTGGATGTCCGTGATTTGGATTGTGATTTCTTTGCCTTCTCAGGTCATAAAATGGTCGGTCCAACAGGCATCGGCGCATTATATGGCAAGAAAGATCTTCTGGAAAAAATGGAACCGATCGAGTTCGGCGGAGAGATGATTGATTTTGTAGGTTTGTATGAGTCTACATGGAAAGAACTCCCGTGGAAATTCGAAGGCGGTACTCCAATCATCGCCGGCGCCATCGGCATGGGGGCTGCCATTGATTTCTTGGAGGAAATCGGTTTGGATAATATTGAACGGCATGAACATAAGCTCGCCGCATATGCAATGGAGAAAATGTCAGCAGTTGAAGGGCTGACCATTTACGGTCCTAAAGATGCAGAAAAGCGTGCTGGTGTAATAACCTTTAATATTGATGACGTACATCCACATGATGTCGCTACCGTTCTTGATGCAGATGGAATTGCTGTCCGTGCCGGTCACCACTGCGCACAGCCATTAATGAAATGGCTTGACGTATCAGCAACAGCAAGAGCAAGTTTCTATCTATATAACACGGAAGAAGATATTGATAAGCTTGTGTCCGGGCTTGTTAAAACGAAGGAGTATTTCAGTAATGTCTTTTGATAACCTTGATACACTTTACCGTCAAGTCATTATGGATCACTATAAGAAACCTCGTAATAAGGGCATGCTAGAAGATGGAAGCATGACAATCGATATGAATAATCCTACTTGCGGCGATCGGATTCGTTTAACGATGAAGATTGAAGATGGCAAGGTCAGCGATGTTAAATTCGATGGTGATGGTTGTTCGATATCCATGAGTTCGGCTTCCATGATGACGCAAGCCATTAAGGGCAAAGACGTTGATACTGCTCTAGCGATGTCCGAGACTTTTTCCTTAATGATTCAAGGAAAAGAATACGACGATGAGATGGACCTTGGGGATATTGAAGCCCTTCAGGGTGTTTCTAAATTTCCTGCCCGAATCAAGTGTGCTACCCTAGCTTGGAAAGCCATGGAAAAGGGATTGAAGGAATAATTAAATTAAAATGAGCTGTTGTAATTCAGCCATTTGAAATGGAGGAATACGAGCTATGGCAAAGAAAATGCCTGATATCGGCGATTATAAATATGGCTTTGCGGATAAAGATGTTTCCATCTTCCGTTCAAAGCGTGGTCTGACAAAAGAAATCGTGGAAGAAATTTCTCGAATGAAGGATGAACCGCAATGGATGCTTGATTTCCGTTTGAAATCATTGGAGCATTTTTACAACATGCCAATGCCTCAATGGGGCGGCGACATGCAGAGCCTGAACTTTGATGAAATCACATACTATGTTAAGCCATCAGAGAAATCAGAGAAGTCTTGGGATGAAGTTCCTGATGAAATCAAACAGACTTTTGATAAATTGGGAATTCCTGAAGCCGAACAAAAATACCTTGCCGGTGTATCTGCCCAATATGAATCTGAAGTGGTTTACCACAGCATGAAAGTAGAATTGGAAGACTTGGGTATCGTGTTTAAAGATACGGACTCAGCACTTCGTGAAAATGAAGATATCTTCCGTGAGCATTTCGGGAAAACGATCCCACCTACTGACAATAAATTCTCTGCATTGAATTCGGCAGTTTGGTCAGGCGGGTCATTCATCTATGTACCGAAAGGCGTTAAAGTGGATACTCCGCTTCAAGCTTATTTCCGGATCAACTCTGAAAACATGGGGCAATTCGAACGTACGCTAATCATTGTTGATGAAGGCGCATCCGTTCATTATGTAGAAGGTTGTACAGCTCCTGTTTATACAACGAACTCCCTTCATAGTGCAGTTGTTGAAATTGTCATCAAGAAAGATGCTTACTGCCGTTACACGACGATCCAAAACTGGGCAAACAACGTGTTTAACCTGGTTACGAAACGTGCGGTTTGTGACGCTAATGCAACAATGGAATGGATTGATGGTAACATCGGTTCCAAATTGACAATGAAATATCCTGCTGTCATCTTAAAAGGTGAAGGCGCTCGCGGTATGACATTATCGATTGCCATTGCAGGAAAAGGCCAACACCAAGACGCTGGAGCGAAAATGATTCACCTAGCGCCAAATACATCTTCGACGATTGTATCAAAATCAATTTCTAAACAGGGCGGTAAAGTAACATACCGTGGTATCGTTCATTTCGGACGTAAAGCGGATGGAGCTCGTTCCAACATTGAATGTGATACATTAATCATGGATAATCAGTCTACATCTGATACGATCCCTTACAATGAAATCTTGAATGATAACATTTCCCTTGAACACGAAGCGAAGGTTTCCAAAGTATCTGAAGAACAATTGTTCTACTTGATGAGCCGCGGGATTTCTGAGCAAGAAGCAACGGAAATGATCGTAATGGGATTCATCGAACCATTTACAAAAGAACTTCCAATGGAATATGCGGTTGAAATGAACCGTTTGATCAAGTTCGAAATGGAAGGCTCCATCGGATAATAACCGACTGGCCTGCCTGTAAGGCGATTTAGAATAACCATTCATACAAAAGCCTGCCGGGCATGACTGGCAGGCTTTTTGTTTTGATATTCCACACCCTTATACGGAAGATTAGATATGGCTCAATAAGGGTAAAAAATAATAAAAGAAGAAGTCAGGAAATGGTCCTGTCCCAAAGGAGTGATGATGCAGATGATTTATGTTGGTGTGACCGGTTGGGGTGATCATGATAGTTTATATCATGGAGGTGTTTCCCAACGTGAAAAACTCAAAGAGTACGGCGCTCATTTTCCCATTGTGGAGGTGGATGCCTCATTCTATGCAGTCCAGCCAAAGAGGAACAGTGAAAAATGGGTATCCGATACGCCAGCATCATTCCAGTTTGTCGTTAAAGCCTACCAAGGGATGACAGGACATCAACGTGGGGAAATCCCATTTGAAAGTAAGAAGGAGATGTTCAAGGCGTTTTGCGACTCACTAGAAGCATATCGGAAGTCCGGCAAGCTCGCGATGGTCTTATTTCAGTTTCCGCCATGGTTTGATTGTAAACGTGAAAATGTGAATTATCTGCGATGGTGCAAAGCTGAAATGGGCGATATCCCAGTTGCCATAGAGTTCAGAAATCAAAGCTGGTACAGGCCCAACGTAATTCAGCCAACTTTGGATTTCATCGAAAAGGAAGGCTGGATCCATACTGTATGCGATGAGCCGCAGGCTGGTGAGGGATCCATTCCTGTCGTTTTGCATGCCACCGATAAAGATAAAACCTTGGTACGCTTTCATGGCCGTAACCTGCATGGCTGGCAAAGGCCTGCTTCGGGGGATAATTGGCGTGAGGTCAGGTACCTATATCGATATAATCATCAGGAATTGACTGAATGGGCGGAGAAAATCAGGATATTGGAAAAGGAATCCAAGGAGTTATATGTCCTGTTCAATAATAACTCGGGCGGGGATGCCGCTGATAATGCCAAACAGATGATTGAGTTGCTTGGTATAGAATATGAAGGGCTGGCTCCTAAGCAGCTTGGTTTGTTTTAAGAGGAATTATATAATGAATAATGAGATGATGTGACAAGCTAGTA
Organism: Bacillus sp. ISL-57; assembly: GCF_018613135.1. Lineage (NCBI taxonomy): Bacteria > Bacillati > Bacillota > Bacilli > Caryophanales > Bacillaceae > Bacillus > Bacillus sp. ISL-57. The sequence goes on from NZ_JAGGQV010000012.1 coordinate 194,159, forward strand.
GAGGCAATATCCTCACAAACAGGTAAAGGCGGATTTTTTCATGGTATGGTTAGTATTAGTGGGTATTGGATTATTAGCGGGATCAATCGGCGCTCTTGTCGGTCTGGGAGGCGGCATCATCATTGTGCCTTCCCTTTTATATTTAGGAACATCTACAAATATTATCGATGAGCTGACTCCACAGGTCGCCGTTGGTGTTTCAACCGTAATCATGATTTTTACCGGCTTATCTTCCACTCTATCTTATTTAAAACATAAGGTGGTGGATTATAAGGCCGGCTTAATCTTTTTCATTGGCAGTGCACCTGGTGGAATAATGGGGGCCTATGTGAATAAAAACCTTAACGCCGAAGCTTTTTCATTGTACTTTGGAATTTTCATGGTTTTCATGGCCATCGTGTTATTAGTGAAAAATCGTTTGAAGCCCATGCTTTTCAAGCCTGGAAAAGGGAAAATAGTGAAAACGTATAAAACCGAAAATGGACATTCATTTTCCTATGGTTACCACCCCCTGTTAGCTGTATTTATTTCTTTTGTCGTGGGATTCAGCTCCGGGTTATTTGGAATTGGCGGCGGAGCCTTAATGGTACCCGTCATGATGCTTCTTTTCTTCTTCCCTCCGCATATGGCTGTAGCGACTTCGATGTTCATGGTATTTCTATCTTCCATCACTAATTCGATTACGCATATTTCCCTTGGAAATGTAAATTGGCCATATGCTTTTGCCCTGATTCCGGGTGCGTGGTTCGGTGCTAAATTGGGCGCATTCATAAATACGCGCCTAAAGAGTGCATCGCTGGAAAATATATTGAAAATAGTGCTGATAATCATTGGTTTACGTCTAATATATCAAGGCATTACAGGATAAACGAGGAGGAAAAATGATGTCAGAAATCATTCATTTGTATCACACCAATGATCTCCATAGTCATTTTGAGAATTGGCCTCGTATTGATAAGTTTCTTAAAGAAAGAAGACAACTTCATCAAGAAACGGGAGAAGAAGCGATCATACTGGATATAGGCGATCATGTGGACCGCTGGCATCCATATACAGAAGGTACGTTGGGTAAAGGGAATATTGAACTGCTTAATGAAGCGGGCTACCAATATGTGACCATCGGCAATAACGAAGGGATCACTTTACCTCATGATGCATTGGACTCCTTATATGATCAAGCAAGGTTCAAGGTCTTGGCAGCCAATATTTATTATGGTGATAATGAAAGGCCGGAATGGGCGCTTCCATTTTGGATACATACAACGGTAAAAGGCACCAAAATCGCGATGATAGGTTTGACAGCCTTTTTTCAAAAGTTTTATTCTGCGATGGGCTGGGAAATAACGGAACCATTCATGGAGTTACAGGCACAGCTCGAAAGGGTCAAAACAGAGGCGGATGTAATCATCATCCTTTCCCACCTGGGCATCAATGATGATGAGAGGATGGCAAGGGACTTTCCGGAGATTGACATTATACTTGGCGCGCATACCCACCACATCCTCCACCAAGGTAAATTGATCAATGACACACTCCTTTGCGGGGCAGGGAAATATGGTTTTTTTGTTGGACAGGTGGAAATGACCGTCAATCAGGAAAAGAAAATTAGCCAGAAGAGAGCCATTCTTTATGATACCAATGATTTTTTGGAATTGGAGAATGAACGTTCATGGATTGAAGAAATATACCAGGCCGGGGGGGAATCGCTAAAACAGGTTGCTGTGCACTTACCGATGGCACTGGATAATGAATGGTTCAAACGAAGTCCTTTGACGGAAATTCTTGTTGAGGCCCTAAGGGAGTGGAGTCAGGCGGATTGTTCCTTTTTGAATGCAGGTCTTCTGCTCGAAGGGCTTCCGAAGGGACCTGTCACAAAAGGAGATATTCACAGAATCTGCCCACATCCCATCAATCCGTGCGTAGTTGAAGTCGATGGGAATGAATTAAAGGAAATCTTAATGCAATCGAGAAATGAAGAGTGGCCTCATATTCAGGTGAAAGGTTTCGGTTTCCGCGGAAAAATCATGGGAGCCATGCATTATGATCAAATTGAATTTAACGAAATGGAGAATGGAATCGTAAAAGAGATCCTTATAAAAGGAGAGAAACTGCAGGCGGATAAGTCCTATAAATTGGCAATACCTGATATGTTCACGTTCGGGCACTTCTTTCCAAGTATCCATCGCTCCAATTGCAAAGAATACTTACTGCCGGAATTCTTACGGGATATCCTTTTATGGAAGCTGAAAAAAATATACACGAACCCCTGATACAAAATCACGGTTTTGCCCTTTTTTTCATAAAGTATGGGGAAGGAAGGGGCGAAACCAATTGATTAACATGATCCCAATAATTCTTGATAATCATACATTCCTAGCCATTTCTGTCCGACTGCCGAAAACGAATTTACTTGCTGTCGCGTCCGAAAAGGGGTATATAATGTGCGGTGCGTTAGATGTTGGACTGCTGAACGATAAATTGAGAGATCGTAAAATCCTTGCAGGGAGGGCCACAGGGGTTAAATCGATTGAAGAGTTATTGGAAGCGCCGCTTGAATCAGTTACCTGGGAGGCTGTTGAAAAGGGCATACATCCAGGAATGATTGGTAAAGAGGCATTAATCAAAATGATTTGAAAAGGTGGGCTTTCTTTCTTCCGGAGGGGGCCTTATTTTTTTTACCAAAGTAAATGCTGATATTTTTTCAATAAATATGTTCTAACGGATTCATTTATAAAAATATGTTCCGATAAAACTTAAAAAGGAAAGAATCGGTATGAATTACAAATATTGAATGGGGAAACGGAGTACAAGTATGAGGCTAGCTATTACAAAGTCCCTAAGACCTGGAGCAAGGCTCGGTAAAAACATCTATAATGAGCAGGGCCATATCCTATTGTGCGAGGGCCTTACATTAACGCAGAAGATGATCAATCGACTGGTTTCCCTTAATATTCCCTTTGTTTACATTCAAGATTCCAGGACGGATGACATTATTCCAAAGCCCCCAGTTTCCGGGAAACTTAGAAGAGAAGCCATTAAAACAATTGAAACCACTTTCCTGGACATGAAAAATAAAATGAACCTGGATGGATCATTCACGATAGAGCAGGCTAACGTCAAATTAACTCAAATAGTCCGGAACATCATGGGCGAGCTGAAAAGGAATAAAGAGCTAATGACTTTATTGGCCGACGTTTATACATACGATGACTATATCTTCACACATTCCTTCAATGTGACCTTATATACCTTGGCGATAGGGGTGGAATTGAATATCAATGATAAGAATCTCGAAATCCTTGGGCTTGGAGCGATTTTACATGATGTCGGCAAAATGCTCGTGCCTTTGGAAGTCCTCCGTAAACCCGGTAAGCTGACGGAAAAGGAGTTTGAACAAATCCAAAAACATGCCGATTACGGATTTCATCTAATTAAAAATGTTCATACGGTTCCACTTTTAGTTGCGAATTGTGCCTATCAGCATCATGAAAGGTTAGATGGATCTGGATATCCCCGTGGGATAAAAGGGGATGAAATCCATTATTTCGGCAAGATCATTGCCGTTGCCGATGTGTTTGATGCCGTTACTTCCAATCGGGTTTACCGTAAGGCCATGCTGCCGCATCAGGGATTGGAAGTCCTTTATGCAGGAGTCGGGAAAAAGTTCGACAATACGATCATCGAAGCTTTCCGCAGGGCTGTTGCCATTTATCCCAATGGTCTATCCGTCGAATTGAATGATGGGAGGAAAGGGGTAGTATCCTCTCAAAATGAAGGGATAGGAGACCGCCCCATGATAAGGATACTTGAAGAAGATGGCGAGCAGATAAAAGAGCCCTACGAAGTGGACTTGAATAAAAACCTGCAACTGCTCATCATGAAATGTCTCGATATACAAGAACCAGCCTAACCTCAAGGATAAGCTGGTTTTTTCATTCCTTGTTTTCCTTCATGATGGCAGGTGCAACCGAACCGTTTCCGTTACTGAAATAACTTGGAACATCACCTTCGATCAGCAGGCTTCCGACTGTCACTTCCTGGCTCACCTTGGTCTCCTTCGTGAAAGAGGGGATGACGATTTGAATATTGACATCAAAGTCCACGATCAATTCATAATAAACATTATTGATGCCTGCGTTTGTCAGTTTTGTCCTTAAATCGGATTCAACATTCCCGATGACTGACATTTTCACTGGGATTTCAGGTCCGTAATTGGAAAGGAGGTTATTCCCGGTTACGACACCAAATGGTATATAATACACCACACTTTTATATTGTTCATCATTTATTTTGGCTGAACCTGTTTTAAAAGGGTTTCCCTGTTTGATGCCAAGCTTCTTTTGAATATCCTTCGTGATGTTAGCCCGCAATTCACTATATATGACTGGATTGAAGCTATAGGAAGAACTGGAGTCATCACCACCCTTGTTGTTGGTGATGATTTTGTTCATGTCAACCTTGGCTATATTCTCATCAACCGATTCATGAATCGTTTCGGTTGCAATCCGTTTGATTTCATATTCGGCTACACTCATGATCACGGGTTCGATCGATTTGTCCACGTACCAAAGAGTCATGATGCTTGAAATGATGAAAAGGATAAATGAATAGAGAAATACTTTTCGGGTGGGAAGAGGCCCCTTTTTTCGGAATTTCTTCGTTCGAAATCTTTTTCGGAACACGCTTTAGCCCCCTTTACTAATAACTATGCATCAAGTTCAGGGGTTTATGTTCGAATCAAAAAAAAGCAGCGTAAAATTCACGCCGCTCACTATTTCTTTTTGGCGAGATCTTTCCTTTCCCACAATTTTAAATAGGGGTAAGGGTCAAAGCTCCATTCTGTGATTCCGTTGTCTTTGTACATTCCGTAATGAAGATGAGGAGGGAATTTTCCGGAAGTTCCTGGAGGACCGTAGCCCGTACTGCCGACACCCCCGATGACTTGTCCGGGCTCAACGATTTGACCGACTTTCAACCCTTTGGCGAAGCCGCTTAAATGGGCAAAGTAATGATAGGTATTATTTAAATCCCGTATCCCGATCCTCCAACCGCCGAATTTATTCCAGCCTTTCATTTCAATGATTCCATAGCTCGTGGAACGAACGGGAAGGCTATAATCCGCAAAAATATCGGTGCCCTCATGGATTCTTCTTCCGCCCCATCCGCGAGCGCTTCCCCATGTATTCAAGTACGTATAATGAGTCCGCACTGGAACCGGGAAGGCTTTTTCATGTAGATCCAACCGGCCGTATTTCTTATAAATCTCGGCATTGCCGATAATGATGCTGACGGCTTTATCGCGTTTATAATAATCCCACAAGCCGATCCGGATATTATCTTCATCTGCACCATATGCTTGGAGATGCTTCGAAAAAGCATACAATCGATCGGTATCATTAGTGATATCCGCTTTGCCATCACCATTGCCATCCTGGCCCAACCCATCAAAAAATGTAATCGTGAGCGGGTTCACATCGTTTAAGTCTGGATTGAGAGCCCCGCTCCACTTTGAAGGCTCGATGTGGATGCCTATAAAACCTTTTGCCGGCTCTAAATCCCTTCGTGCGGCCCTTAGGCTGTGCTCATATTGATCTGCTCCAGCAAGGTAATACCACGGGATTTGGAGGGCAGCCTCCATATTTTTATATAGCGCCATTCTCCCGGCATAAACATCAGGGGTATTGGCAGCATTGGCGACTTGGCCTGGTGCCAAGATAAACAAACAAGTTATCGTTAGAAGGAATAATTTTTTCAACGGGGCAGGCTCCTTTCATGATATTCTCCGTTATTAAAAGACATCAGTCCATCCATCTTTTATAGTTTTGCTGATTTGGCAATAAACATGAAAAATAAATAATGGGAAACCAACTATAACTTGTATAAATGCTTTTTTATTGTTAAAGTAGGGTGTGTTAATTTCTATAGAATGGAGTGGCATTTTCATGTCTTCTAGAAATAAAGAAATTCTTCGAAAACCAGATTGGTTGAAAATAAAGCTTAATACTAACGAAAATTACCTCGGTTTAAAAAATATGATGCGCGAGAAAAATCTTCACACTGTCTGTGAAGAGGCAAAATGTCCGAATATTCACGAATGCTGGGCAGTTAGAAGGACGGCCACTTTCATGATTCTAGGTGAAATCTGTACAAGGGCTTGCCGTTTTTGTGCAGTAACAACCGGACGTCCGAATGAATTGGATTGGGCTGAACCGGAGCGTGTTGCCGATTCCGTTGTTTTGATGAATTTAAAGCATGTCGTCATTACAGCTGTTGCCCGTGATGATTTAAAGGATGGAGGCGCTGAAGTTTTCGCTGAAACGGTCCGTGCCATCCGCCGCAAAAATCCATTTACATCAATTGAAGTATTGCCGTCTGATATGGGCGGGGTGTTTGAAAATATCAAGACTTTGATGGATGCTAAACCGGATATCCTGAACCATAATATAGAGACTGTCAGAAGTTTATCCGACCGTGTACGGGCTCAGGCCAAGTATGATCGTTCATTGGAGCTTTTAAGAAGAGCCAAGGAACTGTATCCGGAAATACCGACAAAGTCCAGTTTAATGGTGGGGCTGGGTGAAACGCGTGAGGAAATCCTTGAGACAATGGATGACCTAAGGGCTAATAATGTGGATATCATGACGATCGGCCAGTATTTGCAGCCGACTAAAAAGCATTTAAAAGTGCTGAAATACTACACGCCTGAAGAATTTGCCGAACTGAAAGAACGTGCATTGGAAAAAGGGTTCAGCCATTGTGAATCAGGTCCGCTTGTCCGTTCGTCCTATCATGCGGATGAACAGGTTAATGCTGCGGCTAAACATAAGCAGAGCAAAGGTGAAGAATTATTGAAATAGAGTGAAATAAAGGACCGAAAAAATTCGGTCCTTTTGTATTCAACGGTTATCCATTTTTTGATGGATGTTATCGTGATGATCTCTTTTATCGTTAACCATTTCGCCGTTTTCATTTTCACCATCACTCATTTTGTATCCTTGAGGCGACTTCAGCATTCTTTTGATGGTTTGTTCAATCGTATAGTCAATCCCTCTGCTGCCGGATTTCACTGTAGCGAAATTCTCGACATCTTGGGCAAGGGTTTGATAATCATCACTGACATAGACATGATAGTAGCGAGGCACGACGGACATGGCAGTACGTTTAACCTGGTCTGCGGTTTCCGTCCGATCCTTTGCATTGGTATCATATACGACAAGCACTTCCTCATCAGTAACGAGGGTAGCGGCATCATTGACATTTGGAATCTGAACACTCAGTTTAGAGATGACATCAGAAAGTTGTTCACGGTCAATGGAAGCAGCTTTGTTGGAAATGTTACGGCCGTCAATGGTTGCACTATTTGTGCGGGTAAAACCGAAATCATCACTTTTATTGTCATTATTACGATAATCCTCGTCATAATATTGAGTTGGATTATTTACGTTCGTTGGGTTACCGGCATTGTTTTTTGCACCTAGCCCCTGGTCTTTTTCTTTATCAGCACATCCGGTTAGTGCAATAATCGAGCTTAAACCTATCGTTATTATCGTTTTTTTCATCAATAACACCCCCATAACTTTAGGATGAACATATTTCTCTATTTTTCGCTTAGTAATTGATGGGGAATCAGTTATAATTTAAAGAAGGAATTTATATATGAGAGGTGAAAACATGATTAACATCAATAACATGACCTATGAAATAATTGAGGATGAAAGGGAAGGCTATAACGAAGAAGCGTTTAAAGCCAGATACAGTGAGATTTTAACGAAGTATGATTATATAGTGGGCGATTGGGGTTACGGGCAATTGAGGCTGCGTGGATTTTTTGATGATTCCAATCAGAAAGCCACCTTTGATACGAAAATAAGCACGCTGAGTGAATATTTATATGAATACTGCAATTTTGGCTGTCCTTATTTCGTCGTGAAGAAAATAAAGAAATAAAAAGGCCAGAATTCACTCTGGCCTTCCATGTTAAGAGTTACCATATCCTTTATATGGAGGCTGTTCGTCTTTTTCTGAATCATCATGTGTCGGATGTGCCCCAGGATATTGTCGAGGCATACCCTCATGTAACGATTTATTTTCATAATTAAAGGCACTTTGATATCGTTGCCCTTCCTGCCACGGGGTATTTTTATTCTGAACTGGTTCATCTTTTGCTATGGCTGATCCAAAAGGTCCTTCGGGAAATTCTTCAGGAATTAAATAATCCCTCTGTTTTTCGACATTGGAAAAATCGTGGTATTCTTCTTTGTCCAAGATTATCCCCCCTCATGTAATCGGTCTTACACTCAGTAGGTTTCCCGTTTAAGCTAAAAAACTTCAGCACTCAGACGATTTCCATTAAAAAGTGACGAAGTTCTTCGGCTTCCGCTTCCGACAATTGAAAGGCATGCTCAAGATAGCCTTCCTCTTCCAAATCATCAGGCCCAATAATCGCGAAACGGTTACTCTGCATATTTAAAACAAGCTTCTTTCCATAGAAACGATCGGTTGCCGTAATGGCCAGATCGAATCTTGATTCCTCTCCCATGAAGCTTATGAACCGGGTTTTTGAATCAACGACGTCATTGTATAAATAAAAACGATCTTCCATAGTATCATTCCCTTCTTATCTTCACATTTGTAGTTCCATCATAACAAAGTGACTTCAATAGGGGAACAGACATTTTTCGGGGGTTCCGGTTGAACATTTCGCTTCGGCAATAATGGCATTCATCGATTAAATGAAAATGGCAAGAATATAAATGGAATCGGGAGTGTACGTCTGGAAATGCATCCCCGTAGAAAAGGCAATGTGTAGTTGAAGGAATTGAGAGTAAGGGAGAAGCTATGGTATCATCAAGGAATAAGGTTGGTTCGGTACAGCTTTTAACTATGCCGCTCACTCAACCAATGATTCCCTATATCATCTTAGATCAGAAAGGATCTGGAAAAAATGTACTTTGTAGACCGCCAAAAGATTGAACAAATATTAGGTTTTCTTGAAAAGCAGCTTGGACTTTTTGAGGGGCAGGATAATTGGGATGGAGAGCATTCGGAACTTATCGCTGAAAGGCTTATACAAACTTCCATCGATTCCGTGTTGGATGTAGGAAATGCGGTAATTGATGGTTTCATTATGCGTGATCCAGGAAGTTATGAGGATATTATCGATATCCTTCAAGATGAAAAAGTGATTTCAGAAGAAAAAGCGATGCAATTCAAAAAGGTTTTGCCATTAAGGAAAATGCTGGTTCAAGACTTCATTGAAGTGAACCACAAAGAACTGCATGCCGTATTTTCGGAAAATATCGAGGCATTCAAGCAATTCCCTGATTTGGTGAGGAACTATTTAACGAATGAATTGGGACCTGTTTCAGCTTTTAAAAACTAGCAGCGTTAGGAAGGCGAATTTCAAATGAAGTCGTATAAAGGATATTTAATTGACTTGGATGGCACCATGTATCGCGGAACGGAACAAATTGCGGAAGCGGCAGGGTTTATTAATGACTTAAGGAAAAGGGATATCCCTTATTTATTCGTCACCAATAATTCATCCCGAACTCCGGCACAGGTAGCGGATAAATTGAGAAGCCTCGGCATATCGACGGAGGATGACCAGGTTTTCACGACAAGCATGGCCACGGCCATTTACATAGCTGAACAAAAGAAAGGTGCATCGGTCTATGTGGTGGGTGAAGAAGGCATCATCGAGTCTCTTAAGGAAAAAGGAATGAAGCTTGTGGAAGAGCATCCGGATTTTCTGGTCATGGGCATCGACCGCGGCATCAATTATGAAAAGTTGTCAAAAGCCTGTCTTGCTGTAAGAAATGGTGCTGTTTTCATTTCGACCAATGGTGATATTGCTATTCCTACCGAGCAAGGCCTTTTGCCTGGGAATGGTTCCTTGACCTCCGTTGTTTCCGTTTCGACCCAGGTACAGCCGATTTTCATCGGAAAGCCAGAATCCGTCATAGTGGAGCAAGCCCTAAGAGTATTGGGGGTTCCTAAAGAAGAGACAATCATGGTTGGAGATAACTATGATACGGATATCCTTGCCGGCATTAATGCTGGGATCGATACACTGCTTGTACATACTGGCGTAACGACAAAAGAACGTTTAAAGCAATATAAGGAGCAGCCTACGCATGTGGTGGACACCCTTGACTTATGGCGCTTTGAATGAAAAAAACCAGGTCTGCGAATGCAGCCCTGGTTTTTTCATGTCGGAATATCATTCGTTTACTATTCCGCATTTTCGGTTCTATGGGCAAGCCGGCTTGAAGCGGCAGCGGCAATTGCCCCAACGATATCATCTAAAAAGGTGTTCACCTTACCTGTGCTTTTATCGTTTAAATATTTTAAGATACCCGGCTTTTGTTTATCGATGAAACCATAGTTGGTAAAGCCGATGGATCCATAAACATTCACAATTGAAAAAGCCAATATTTCATCGACCCCATATAGGCCTTCGTCTATTTCAATGATGCTCAGCAGAGGCTCCTCGAGCAGTTTTTTCTCAGCCAGAATATCCAACTGTATGCCGGTAAGGATGGCATTTTGGACCTCACGTTTTGAAAGGACCCGTTCGACATTGTGAAGGCAATCAGACATTTGGAGATTTTCATGGTAGCTGGATTGTAAATACATGACAAGCTCAGCGATATCCTCCAATTTCACTCCTCGTTCAATTAGCCATTTCCGAGCCGTTTTTTCAGACATTGATTGTTCAATATTAGCCATTTCATCACCCATTTCTCTATATTTTAAAGGGATAGTTCTAATGCAGGCAGTTTGGTTTGATTAAACTTAAAACCTATGGAGGATGTTTTGATTGGAATTTCTAATAAGGTTTCGATAATCATTCAGAAAACGGGTTATTCCACATATATATAAGTATATGATGTCCAATATTTCTATTATATCCATTTGATGAAGGAGGCCATTCCATGATAGAAGAAATCATTTTTAATAATTATGGCATACAGGTGGAGCTTGAAGAAGCCAATGTCAGGTTTCCAAGCTTCCGTTCAGGAAATATGGTGTACAGTATCGTTCCCATTGAAAATATGGAGCAGGAGGAAATAGTGGAACGGTATAAAATGTCTCAACATCTGATTTCACAAGGTGATCGTCACGTATCCGCCTTTGTCCTTGCCAATCATGGAAGTTATGTTTCGGAAGCGGATGAACAATTATTCATCCTTCTCGCCAATCAGGCATTGGAAGGTCCGAGAAATTTCAACCCGGGAAGACGTCTGGCAAGATTCCATCAGCGTGGGAGAACGATTAATGAAACGATTCGAACATGTTCAAGAATCGGTAAATGGAAAGAACTCTGGGAACGAAGGATCGATCAGTTAGAAAAGATTTGGCGGGATAAGCTCAACGCCCATCCTGATAACCAGTTTGAAAAATTATTTATAGAAACCTTTCCCTATTATATGGTCCTAGGTGAAAATGCGATTCAATATTTAGTCGACACGGAAATTGATGATACCCCGCAAATTGTCGATAGCGGAACCGTATGTTATGAACGGTTTTTACATGATACCTGGAAAAGCAATAAGTGGATGAAAAATCCGTTCGATTGGGTATTTGACCACGGAACAAGGGATGTCGCGGAATGGGTGAGGGAACATTATTTTCAAAATGTGCATACCCATCAGCGGGGCATTGGCCATTTCTTTCACGAATATCAGTCCATTGAACCCTTCTCCAGTTTTTCAGCCCGGTTGTTATATTCGAGGATGCTGTTTCCCATTCATTATTTTGAAACGGTGGAAGAGTATTTTTCAAAAACGACGGAATCAAGGTCGAATGAATTGGAGGATAAAATAGCCTCGATCGCGAAATCCTCCCAACTTTATGAGTCCTTCCTCAAACATTTTTATGAATTGGCAGAGGTCCCTGCCAAGCATTATGATTTGCCTAAAATTGACTGGATTTAGATAAAAACGGAAAAGAAATATGATTCATTCTTACTTACTATGTTATGATGATAACAAGATTTTTTAGAATAATTAGTTATTTAATCACTGCGGAAGGATGGGATCATGAAAGGATTGATGATGGCCGCCCTCATAGCCTTTTTAATCATCCAAACAGCGAATCTTGCGAAAGCTGAATCGAGAACAAGTTGCGAATCCGCTCAATACAAGATTGTCTTGAAGTCTGAAGCGGATGTGAAAGAAAAGGCGTCGGCTGCCAGTAAAACGTTAAAAACGTATAAGAAAAACAAAGAATTATCGGCAAGCGGGAGAACTGGAAACTGGTATAAAATCTGTCACGCAAATAAGGCCGCATATATCAATATGGCAGATGTAAAAGAGGTTTTCAGTACCGATGAAAAAGCTCTTCTGAAGAAATTCGATAGGAGGAAAGGCGTTAACCAAGTTGTATCGGCGACAGGTAAATCGATGAATGATACGAAGGTCACGATCCAGACTTATGAGAAGAAACAAGGGGAATGGCGCCGGGCATTGAAGAAGATGGAGGGTGTCATTGGGAAGAACGGCTTCACGAAGAGCAAAAAAGAAGGGGATGGGAAATCCCCGGTTGGAATTTATTCCTTTGGTACGGCCTTTGGAAGCGAAACGAAGCCGGCCGGAATGAAAATGGGATATAAGAAAACGACCAAATATGACTACTGGATTGATGATCAGACATCCAAGGATTATAACAAGTGGAAAACCTATAAAGGGAATCCTGCAGTTAAATGGAAGTCTTTTGAAAGGATGAATCATGAACTGTATAGGTATGGAGCGGTCATCAATTATAATACGGATCCCATCATAAAAGGAAAAGGCAGTGCAATCTTTCTCCATATATGGAGAGGGGGTACAAAACCGACGGCGGGATGTACAGCCACGGCCGAAAGGAATGTCCTCAGTTTACTGAAGTGGATGGATCCCGTGCAAAAGCCACATATTGTAATGGGTACAAATGATTCATTGAAGAGCATTAAGTAATAATCATCAAAATGGTTTTCCCATAAAAAAATTAACGGTACCCGTCCTTACTCGTTCAAGGGATGGACGAAAAAAGTTCGTGCATCCATCTTTTCTAACTATTGATAATTATGTGAATTGAACTTATAATGTCTACTATACAAATACAAATGTTTTTTACAGGCAAACAGTTTTAAGGGGGAACCAAATTATGAAAGCCATCTCGATCGGTTTATTGGGGTTAGGTACAGTCGGATCAGGAGTCGTCCAAATCATTGAAAGGCATCAGGACAAGCTCATGCACCAAGTGGGCTGTTCCATATCCATTAAGAAGATACTAGTGAAAGACACGACGAAGGAGCGGCTTGTCGCGATCGAAAAAGGAATGTTAACGGACAATCCTGAGGATATCCTTTCGAATCCCGAGATTGATGTTGTAATAGAAGTGATGGGCGGAATCGAAGAAACACGCGGCTATCTAATAGAAGCGATAAAAAATAAAAAGCATATCGTTACGGCCAACAAAGACCTAATGGCTTTACATGGACCGGAACTGTTGGAATTGGCCACCGATAATCAATGTGATTTGTTCTATGAAGCAAGTGTTGCAGGGGGAATTCCGATTTTACGCGGTCTTGTCGATGGGTTATCTTCTGACCGCATCACGAAAATGATGGGAATCGTAAATGGAACGACAAACTTCATTTTAACGAAAATGAGCAAGGAAGGCAGAGCTTATGATGACGTATTGAAGGAAGCCCAGGAGCTGGGATTTGCTGAAGCCGATCCGACAGCCGATGTAGGCGGATTGGATGCGGCCCGTAAAATGGCGATCCTATCAACACTCGGGTTCTCAATGAACATTGGTTTGAATGATGTTGAGGTACAGGGCATTACCGAAATATCCGAAGAGGATTTGAGATATAGCAAGAAGCTTGGGTATACAATGAAATTGATCGGGGTCGCTTCCAGGGCGGGGGATAGGGTCGACGTAAGTGTCCAGCCTGCACTTCTTCCGGAAGCACATCCATTGGCATCGGTAAATAATGAGTATAATGCTGTATACGTTTATGGGGAAGCCGTAGGGGAAACGATGTTTTACGGACCGGGGGCTGGCAGTCTTCCTACTGCGACTGCAGTCGTTTCGGATATGGTGACGGTCATCAAGAATATGAGGCTGGGCGTAAATGGCCGCAGTGCCGTTGCACCTCAGTACCCGAAACAATTAAAGGATGCCACTGAGATTTTCGCTAAATTCTTCATTCGGTTACATGTTCAGGATGAAGTGGGCGTTTTAGCCAAAATCACGAATTTATTTGCCGAGCACGGGGTAGGATTCGATAAAATCCTACAATTGCCTCTGGATGAAAAGGAATCTTCCGAAATCGTATTAGTTACGCATACTGCCACAAAGGCAGCATTTGAGCAAATAATACAGAAATTACATGATTACAATATGGTAAGAGAAGTGAAAAGCACATACAGAGTTGAAGGAGAGGACATCAAATGAGCTGGCAAGGACTTATAAGCACGTATAAAGATTTTTTACCCGTTAATGAAAACACGCCTGAACTAACCCTTTTGGAGGGCAATACACCTTTAATCAGACTGAATCGATTATCCGAAGAGTGGGGAATCGACTTACATGTAAAATATGAAGGGGCAAATCCAACTGGGTCATTTAAGGACCGCGGAATGGTCATGGCCGTCGCCAAAGCGATAGAAGAGGGCAGTGACACGATCATCTGTGCTTCCACTGGGAATACATCAGCCGCTGCAGCAGCTTATGCGGCCCGTGCAAACCTGCGCTGTATCGTCGTCATCCCGGAAGGTAAAATAGCGATGGGCAAGCTTGCCCAAGCTGTTATGTATGGAGCGGAAATCATCTCGATCGAAGGGAACTTCGACCAAGCTTTAAAGATCGTCCGTTCACTTAGTGAGAGTTCACCGATAACTCTTGTGAATTCGGTCAACCCATACCGGATTGAAGGGCAGAAGACAGCCGCTTTCGAAATTTGTGATGCTCTCGGCTCCGCACCGGATATTTTGGCGCTGCCAGTCGGGAATGCAGGGAATATAACGGCTTACTGGAAAGGCTTTAAGGAATATAACGAATCGAAACAAACGGGCCTTCCTGAAATGAGAGGGTTCGAAGCGGAAGGAGCGGCTGCAATTGTCCGGGATAGCATTATTGAAAATCCAGAAACGATTGCAACGGCCATCCGGATTGGAAATCCTGCTAGTTGGAAGTTTGCTGTGGAAGCGGCAAATGAATCAAAAGGCAAAATTGATGAGGTGACAGACGAAGAAATTCTGGAAGCCTACCATTTCCTTGCTAAAAAAGAAGGGGTATTTGCAGAGCCGGCATCATGTGCTTCCATTGCAGGTATCTATAAACAATTAAAAAGCGGTGAAATCAAAAAGGGAAGTAAGATTGTTGCTGTATTGACTGGAAATGGATTGAAGGATCCGAATGTGGCAGTCAATACGAGTACGATTCAACCTACATTGCTGCCAATGGATGAAGAAGTCATTTTGGAACATCTGCAGGGTGTGAAACAGGCATGAGTGCGGAATCAGAGATGTTCTTGATCCGTGTACCGGCAAGTACGGCCAACTTAGGGCCAGGATTCGATTCCATCGGATTGGCGCTAGGACTTTACTTGGAAATACACGGATCAACATCAGATCATTGGGAAGTCGTCCCGCTTTCAGAGGAAATGTCTGTTTTTCCAAGGGATGATCGTAATTATATCGTCCAAATTGCCAAGGAAACGGCGGCTTCCTATGGAAAGGAACTATCCCCATGCCGGCTTTTCGTCTCTAGCGAAATTCCACTGGCGCGGGGGCTTGGAAGCAGCGCCTCCGCCATTGTGGCGGGAATTGAATTGGCGAACATCGTTGGTGAGCTTCATTTATCAAATGAGGAGAAGAATAGGCATGCTTCCCTCTTTGAAGGGCATCCCGATAATGCGGGGGCATCTGTGTATGGCGGATTGGTTGTGGGCCTTCATACGGAGGAAAGGACGGATGTCCTGTCGTTTCCGATCGAGGGAGTCAAGGTCATCGCTGTCATTCCCGATTTTGAATTGCTTACTGAGGATTCAAGAAATGTCCTTCCGAATTCGCTTTCCTATAAAGATGCGATAAGCGGGAGCGCAGCCGCAAATGTAATGCTTGCAGGCGTTCTATCGAAAGATTGGAAACTTGTTGGTGAGATGATGCAAAGCGATCGTTTCCATCAGCCATATCGAGCGGAGTTGGTCCCTCATTTAGCGCTTATAGAAGAAGTCGTCCTTAATGAAGGCGGATTTGGTGCGGCACTAAGCGGAGCAGGTCCAACTGTTTTATGCTTGGCATCTCCAGAAAAAAGTGAAGGTTTGCTCACTGCATTGAAGGGTAGATTTCCGGAATTCCATGTGAAGGAATTGGAAATCGATAATGATGGAAGTTATACGGCAATCCTTTCTGAACAGGAAAAAAAGGAATTGAAGTTTTTGAAATCGTGAGCGGTGTTCATTTGCCGTCCACAAATAAAAAAGCTGACCCGTGTCAAGCCGTATCAATTCATTTGATAGGGCAAAAGCCGAGTCAGCTTTATTTTTATTACAGTCCGCAAAAAGATTCCGGCCTGCATGAAAAAAGGTTGAACGTGTAAAGATGAAGTGACCCTTCATCTTTACGCTGCATGTTATTTAAAGGGCTATTAGAAAACTTGTTCAACTTCCACTACACCAGGAACTTCTTCAAGAAGGGCACGCTCAATCCCAGCTTTTAGCGTAATGGTCGAACTAGGACAGCTTCCACAAGCTCCTAGTAATCGTAATTTTACAATTCCATCTTCTACGTCAACTAGTTCACAGTCACCGCCATCACGAAGAAGAAACGGACGAAGCTTATCTAGGACTTCTTGAACTTGAACTTCCATTGTTTGTTCAGACATTGCAATCGACTCCTTTCCTAATCATATTATAATGCGAAGGTAATAAAAAATCCAACTGTAACTTTGCGGAAATATAATCTATATTATTCTGGTATGATGGAAACAGGTGAAGTTTTAAACATTATTCAAATGAAGCAACTATAATAAACTGAAGGAGGAAGAGTATGGTAAGGAAAGATATTGAAATAGAAGTGTATGGAGCGGAGCAAATTTGCGCGAGTTGTGTGAATCTCCCCTCTTCGAAAGATACCTGCGAGTGGCTTGAAGCCGCTTTAACGAGAAAATTTCCTGAGCAGCCATTCAAAATATCCTATATAGATATGTATAACCCACCAGAAACATTGAAGCAAAAGAGCTTTGCCGAGAAGATGATCGAGGAAGATTTATTTTATCCATTGGTCCTCATCGAAGGTGAAATCATTGCGGAAGGAAATGTCCGTCTCAAAAAAGTGGTGGAAACGATGGAGAAATATGGATACTCGGTGCGGGAGTGATATATAATGGAAGAAATAAGAAAAACTGACCCATGGATGGGCTGCATGCAGCTCAATGGGCCAGTTTATGAATCAACCGTTATGGTATTTATACATCCAGAGAATGCCTGATTTCATTAGGCGTGCCACTCTGCCGGTGATTGGGCGATTTGCAACAAGACCAAAACCTTGTTTCTTCCCAAGGGAACCTAATGTTCCTTTTAATTTCATGGTAGGGAAGCTTTCCGGAAGTGGTTCATTTGCCCATTTCTTCACAAGGACTTGGACGATTTGCTCAGCTTGGGACTCCGCTAATTGAGCACTAGGTGCATGAGGCAGGCTCGCGCAATCGCCGACTACAAAGATGCTGTCATCATTAGGAAGGAAATGCTGAGGAGTCAGAACGGCTCTTCCTTGACGGTCTTTTTCAATATCCATATCGCGGATGATCTTGCTTGGCTGAATTCCAGCTGTCCATACGATGACGTCGCTTTGAACGGCTTCGTCTCCATTATAGAGAAGGTTTGGTTCAACTTTCGTAATATTTGAATGATGGACGATTTCGATGGTATGTTTATCGAACCATGATTCGACAAAAGTACTTAATCTTTCTGGGAAAGCAGATAGAATATGCGGCCCACGGTCAAATAGCTTAACGTTTAAATCTGAACGGCTCTCAATCAATTCACTTGCAAGCTCAACACCGCTCAGTCCGCCACCAACGATAGAAACGGTTGCACCGGCACCTAAATTATTCAAAGCTGAATATGTGCGGCGTGATTTATCGATTGTTTGGATACTGTAAGTGTGTAAGTCTGCACCAGGAATATCGTGGTATTTATCTTCGCAGCCAAGGCCAATGACTAAATCATCATAAACGACAGGATCTTGATTTTCTATAATGACCTGTTTATTTTCCATATCGATGGAAAGTACTTCTCCGTATACGTTCTTCAAGCGAGGATGTTCAGGAAATGCAACACGGATGTGCTGATCTGGAATGGTACCTGCTGCTAAAGCATAATATTCCGTTTTTAAGCAGTGATAAGGATTACGGTCGATAAGCGTGATGCTCACATTTTCAGGAAGCTGATTAGGCAGCAATCTTTGCAACATGCGCATACCACCATACCCGCCACCAAGTATGACTAGATTCTTCATATGATATTTTCCCCTTTATTTGATCTCTTGAAAAATTTGATTAGCACTTAACTATAGGATTCCCCCAAATGGTCCCCTTAAAAGTTTAATTAAATATATATACCCCAATTTGTAGTAAGAATAAAAAATTAGATAATTTTCTTTTTTTACGTACCCCGACAAAAGTATAACGAATATAAAAGGAAATCACAACCGATATCTTGAAATAGGCTTATTTTTTATGCGTAAATATTGACTGTTAATGGGAAAAGTAATAAGATGGGTTGTTAGTGACTGTGAGGTGAAACAATGTACCCGATTATTGAATTTTGCGTAAGCAATCTAGCCAGCGGGGCTCAGGAGGCTCTGGAAAGATTGGAGCGGGATCCGAATTTGGATATCATAGAATATGGTTGCCTGGGATATTGCGGCAGATGCTCCAGTAACTTATATGCACTTGTAAACGGTGAAGTGGTTTTTGGTGACACAACGGATGAATTGGTAGATAAAATATATAAGTACATTGATGAATATGAAATGTCTTAATCATCAACGGCAGATAAGAGGCTGTTCCTGGAAGGGACAGCCCTTTTTTTATCAGCGTTGCAGCAAATGGTGGGGAGTTTCCGGGGTCCGTTTGAGTTCCTGAAAGCGGTCCCTGGCCATCTGGATGATGGAGGCTTCCCGGGCATTTTTTTGTCTTTCGAACACCAATGAAAAAAACTTGATGGCTGCCTTTTCATTGCCTATCCTTCTTGAGATTTCGCCAGCGAGATAAAGGATCCGGGCTTCGGATACCTGGGTGCCGCTGAAGTCCCCTGTTGAATACGATGCTTCATATTCCTTTAGGGCGAACCTCAAAAATCTTTCTTCTTGTTCATTGTTTTGTTTGATCCGATATAACCAGGCAATCCGTAAACAGATTCCAGCAAGGATTATATGTTTTTCCTTTTTTAAAGATCCGCAATAACTCGCCAGCTTGTATGTATTGATCGCGTCTTTAATGGATCTTTCCTTGCTAAAATGTTGGGGAACCCACTGGGAGCTGACTTTTTCCAAAATGATTTCCATTGTAGTGGGGGGGAAGTGCCGTGAAAAATCCTCGGAATAAGAAAAGCCGCAGTGAGGGCACACAAAAATATTATAGTAAAGTGGGTTCACGGCTGAATCAGCATGAATGGGACAAAAGTCCGTGTCATATTTAGCAACTTTTACAAAACGTGACCGTACCTTTTTAGTGGTTGATTTTTGTTTGCATAAAAGGCATTCCATGCTTTTGTCATATAGAGGATGTATACTTTCGATGGTGATTACCCCCTTATTGTAATTTAAGATTGGGTTCAATGGATTGATCCATTATACCTATACCTATTATTATAGACTAATGTTAGTTGGTAAAATAGGTGGGGGAATATGAATTTTTCCAAGCTGGAAAATTGAGCGCGGGAATTTCTTTGGTATATACTATAAGGAGAAATGGTTCTATCTCACATATTCAGAAGAAGGAGGGATTTATTGTGAGTGAAGTTGTTCAAATAACGGAAGCTGCCGCTTTTCAGATAAAAGAAATGATGAAACATAATGGTGAAGAGGGTTCCTTTTTAAGAGTGGCCGTTAAAGGCGGAGGCTGCAGTGGATTATCCTACGGAATGGGCTTTGAACAAGAGCCCGGAGAAAAAGATAGCCAGCTGGAACAGTTTGAAATTAAGATCCTTGTTAATGCCGAGGATGCAGATATATTGAATGGAACGGTAATTGATTATAAACAAACGATGATGGGTGGAGGCTTTACGATCGAAAACCCAAATGCCATCGCTTCATGCGGTTGCGGGTCTTCCTTCAAAACGGCAAAAAACGCCGGCACGCCGGAGAACTGCTAAGTAAACTCCAATACTTCGGAAAAAGGGGGCACTTTAACAAGTGCCCCCTTTAGTTTGTTTTGACAAAAGGGATTCAAGGTGGTCTCATCCTAACACGAGACTAGATTATCCTTACTGTTTTTTATTGTAAACCTTATTGGATTGAAGAAATTTGCGACACTCCTGCCGAATAACTGGCTAGCCAAGACCCCACAGACGCTTGCGTCGAGGAGGCTTGGCAGACAGTCGGCGGAAAGGGAGCGGATTTCTGAAATCAACTACAACGTTTTTTAGAAAAAACGGTAGGCAAACATGCTTTTCTTTGAATGTTTCTACAGTCTAGTCCAGGGAGGAATTTAACAACTGCCCCTTTTTCATTCTGCCTTACATATTGTTCAGAGCCTTCTTGATTGGGAGGGTGCCGCATAATATCTCGAATGTTTTATTGAACGTTTTCTCCCCTGTGACAGATTGGGCAAGAACGGAAGCGACAACGACCCTTGGAATGGACTTTTTAGTATGACCCACTTTCACATCCGCAAAGATTTTTCCGATCGCTTGTTCATTTGTCAAAACAATCGGCCGGACAAACGTGTATGTCAGCCCGCTGGCTTTTAAAACATCGGCATCATGTATTGCTTCAAGATAATGGCGCATTCCTTCTTGGGCATGTTCCGGATTATCAGAAACCGACAGAGCTTAACATGACAAAACGTTCGATCCCTTTCTTTTTGGCGGCACCATCCAGTTTAATGGCTCCATTCTTATCCACAGTTGTCGTTTTATCCGGTCCTGTTTTGGGTCCAGATCCGCGGCAAAAATGATGGCTTCCATGTTATCCACTGCTTTATCCACATTTCCCTCTAAATCTGCAAGGATTGGATGCCCACCGAGTTCTTTTATCGTTTGAGCCTGTTCCTCTTTCCTGATCATCCCGTATACGTTCATTTGCGGATTTTTTGATAATTCCCCAATGATCTGCTTTCCGGTCGTTCCCTGGGCCCCTGCAATTAAAATATTCATGGATGCATTCCCCTTTCATGGCTTCTTCTACGCTTTACCCAAGAATGACAAGGGAGAGCACTGTGGATAACTAATTTAAAAACTTATCCACAATCATCGAATTGGGGACAAAAAAAACCGGCCATGAAAGCCGGTTTTTGCGTAATATAGTTAAAACATGGAAGAACTGTGCATCGGCTGAACCTTTGCTTTTGGGTCAATATATTGTTTGGCGTGATTGACGGCAGTGGGTGCCTCACCAAAACCACTGGCAATCAATTTTACTTTGCCATCATAGGTTGCAATATCGCCTGCTGCATAAATCCCCGGGATATTCGTTTCCATTCTGGAATTCACCAAAATGCTGTTCTTCTGGATATCAAGTCCCCATTCCTTAATGGGACCAAGAGAAGAAACAAAGCCGTAATTGACGATGACTGCATCTACATCCATGGTCTCTGTATCGTCACCATTTGTATCCTTGATGACGATTGTATGGATACGTCCGTCTGTTCCAATCAACTCTGCAGGTATGTATGGAGTCTTTATTTCCACTTTTGAATTTTTAAGTGTTTCTACACTATGTTCGTGGGCACGGAACTTATCTCTTCTGTGAATGATGCTCACTTTCTCGGCGATCGGCTCCAGCATTAAGGCCCAGTCCACTGCTGAATCCCCACCGCCGAAGACGACCACTTTTTTGCCGGCAAAATGATTGAGGTCATCGATGAAATAGTGAAGGTTGCCGTTTTCATATTTTTTTGCATCTTCAATTTCGATGCGGCGGGGTTGGAAAGCCCCATTTCCAGCTGTGATGATAATCGTTTTGGAGTAATGGATTTCTTTATCAGTCGTTAACTTGAACACTCCATCGGCTTGCTTTTCCACTTCTTGAACGGCTTGCTCCAGGACGACATCCTGTTCGAATTTTGCCATTTGTTCTTTCAAATTATTCACTAGCTCCTGAGCGCGCACTTTGGGGAAACCAGCGATATCATAGATGTATTTCTCAGGATAAAGGGCCGACAATTGTCCGCCTAATTGTGGCAGGCTTTCGATGATTTTTACGGATGCCTGTCTCATTCCTCCATAAAATGCAGTGAATAATCCAACCGGGCCTCCGCCAATGATTGTAATATCATAAACTTTTTCATTAACTTCCAACGTTATCCCTCCGATATACTAGGTTTGCTGAAATTTATTCTCTTATTTTAACATAGATGATCTTTTAAAAAACGGAGAAAGTTAGAAAAGTGGGAAAGTTTCGACTATATTTGTGCGGTTTCCTGATTGATGTTCTGTATCCGCTTTCAAATCCGGGTGAAATTGCCCTTTGCCAATGTTGAGCATATCGTATGAATATGGTCGCAACTGGGTGAGAAATAATGTTTTTCGGCTATATTTTAACCCGAAGAAGTTTGGTTTGTTACTTGAAAAAGGTAAGGAAAAAGACTAATATTTACTTAGATATCATTTGGTAAATTTTTTATGAATATTTTATGACATTTATGAAGTGTTACGTGAAATACGTCACAAATGTATAAGAGTGCTTTTTATAATGGAAATTATAAAGATAGACAATATATTTTAGTTATGGAAAGCATCACAAGAAAATATCGTAAAGGTGGAAGAATACTTTTGAAAAAGCCAACAATCGTTGTTTTAGGAGCAGGTTATGGTGGATTGATGACTGTTACTCGCTTACAGAAGGCATTAGGTCGAAATGAAGCAGAAATCGTATTAGTTAACAAAAATGATTACCACTATGAAACAACATGGCTGCATGAAGCATCCGCTGGAACGCTTCATCATGATCGTGTGCGCTATCCAATCAAAAGTGTCATTAACAGCAAAGTTAAATTCATCCAGGATTCCGTTTTGGAAGTGAAATCGGAGAACAAAAAAGTCATCCTTGAAAACGGCGAAATTTCTTATGATTACTTAGTGATTGGTCTTGGACCTGAATCGGAAACATTCGGAATCCAGGGGCTAAAAGAATATGCTTTCTCTATCTCTAACGTGAACACGGCACGTAAAATCCGTGACCATATCCAATTGCAATTCGCTACGTACAGTACGGAGGTCGAAAAGAATGAAGACCGCTTGACGATCGTTGTTGGAGGAGCAGGATTTACGGGTATCGAATTCCTTGGCGAATTGGCTAACCGTGTCCCTGAACTTTGCAAAGAATACGACATCGATTTCCAAAAGGTCCGCATGTACTGTGTGGAGGCAGCCCCAGCCGTCCTTCCTGGCTTCGATCCGGAATTGGTGGATTATGCAGTATCTTACCTTGAGAAAAAAGGTGTGGAATTCAAAATCGGCACACCGATCAAGGGTGCGACTCCTGAAGGCATCATCGTGGCAAAAGGCGAAGATGAAGTGGAAGAAATAAAAGCGGGCACCGTTGTATGGGCAGCTGGCGTACGTGGAAACTCCGTGATAGAGGCTTCCGGTTTTGAAGCCATGCGCGGCCGTATTAAAGTGAACCTTGACATGCGGGCACCGGGGCATGACGATATCTTCATCGTAGGGGATTGCGCTTTGATCATCAACGAGGAAATTAATCGTCCATATCCACCTACTGCACAAATAGCGATGCAGCAAGGTGAGGTCATTGCGAAGAACCTGACTAAATTGGTGCGTAACGAAAGCGACCTGGAAACGTTCACTTTCGAAAACAAAGGAACGGTATGTTCACTCGGTGAAGATAATGCGATTGGTGTTGTCTTCGGCAAGAAAGTTACAGGTAAGACTGCATCATTCATGAAGAAAATGGTTGATAACAGGGCATTGTTAATGATTGGCGGAGCCTCACTTGTTGCAAAAAAAGGTAAATTCAACGTCCTTTAATTTTTCGATAGATCAATAATGGCCATTTGGGGATTGTCCCTGAATGGCCTTTTCATTGGCAGCCCATCCATCGATGAGTGCGTCAGAGCGGAGTATGCATTTTTTTGTGTGGAATATAATGGGGATGATGAAGTTTGATCAAGGAAATTATCTTTGGCATCATCTTACTAAATAATGAATGTAGGGGAAGTGGGTTTTGGTGGAACGATGCAAAAATGTTTGGCTGGCAGTGTCCGGCCTTGTGATATCCGATAAAGGTGAGTGGCTTGTCGTGAACAAAAGGTATGGCGGATTGAAAGGGCAATGGTCGCTTCCGGCAGGTTTTGTCAAAAATGATGAAACCGTCGATGAGGCTGTCGTAAGGGAAGTGTTGGAGGAGACGGGCATTCATACAGAAATCGAAGGCATCGTAGGAGTGAGAAGCGGAGTCATCAAAGGGGATATAAGTGATAATATGTTGATATTTTTACTTAAACCGCTCAGTTTTGAAGTACATGCTCAATTGGATGAATTATATGAAGCTAAATTTTATCACCCTGATTTACTCATGAAGGAGGGGAAGCAATCGTTACTATTGGAACAGCTTTTAGCTTTTAAAAAGGAAAGAATGCAGACGATGCTTGACGGGTTGAATCCGGGAGATCAATTTGGATATACATCATATAAACTATTCTTGTAATTTGGGTAATTATCTTTTCTTCGGTATTATTTGGTATAAGTCGTTGACGCAGCAATTATTTTTTCAGTAAACTAAAGGTGTCGCTTTTAAGGAGGGTCAAGAATAACATGCCATTGCCTGTTTTAATTATCTCAATACTCTTATTTTTCATATTGTTTTTCGGAATTGGCTTTTTGCTGAATATGCTCTTTCGTTCTTCGTGGATCATGGTCTTCTTATTTCCAATCGTCTTCATCATCATTGTCAATGAAACAAAGCTAATAGAATATTTTAGGAATCCGGGAATATCTTTTTCCAATCTTGGTAAGAACCTTACATCCCTGCATATGGCAGACATCATTATTTTATCAAGCGGGCTGCTTGGCGCGGTTTTAGCCGGTGTGGTCATCAGGATTCTAAGGAATAAAGGATATCAAATGTTTTAATAAGGGAAGGGCCGTCATGTTTGGATGGTCCTTTTTTTTATAGGCTGTTTTGCATACTTTGTTGCTATTTACCAAGTAGTGCGGTGTGGTTGATTTCCCCTCCAGATTCTCGCTTTCCGCGGGGCGGTGAGCATCCTCGGCGTAAACCCTGTGGGGTCTTCACCTGTCCCGCTGCTTCCGCAGGCAGTCTGGCACTTCCGCTCCAATCAGCCTTAAATAGTTTCGTTTTAAAAACAACGATCTTTACGAAAAGACCCTTTTTTGTAAGAAAAATTGGTTCTTTCCATGCTTTTTGAATACTTTCACTCTGTTAAGGGAACAAATATCCTTGTGAGAGGAGTGGAATTGGTACATATGAAGATTGTAAAGGCATTATTTTTGAGGGTTGCTATTATCATATTATTTATCTTGGCCATCGAATCGACCTTGAATCATGTTTTTGGGGCAGTTCCTGAAGATCATCCTTTTGAAGAGGCAATGAGACAACATCGAATGCTTGGTCTCGAATATAAAGCGATTCATAGTGGGGGGCAAGTGGCAACGCTAATGGCATCGGCATCCGCGAGCAATGGTCCCACGACGATAGCGGAGGCGATCGAGCTTTCGAAATACCCGAAGCATGAAGTTTTGGCCACAGGATATACAGCAGGGTATGAATCAACCGGAAAGTACCCGGAAAGCCCATCTTATGGAATCACATATTCAGGGGTGAAGGTGAAACGGGATTTGTTTTCCACCATTGCCGCCGATCTTGCCATATTCCCTCTCGGAACCATCCTTTGGATTCCGGGCTATGGATATGGGGTTGTAGCGGACAAGGGCGGTGCGATCAAAGGGAATCACCTGGATCTATACTACGAAACGGTACAGGATGTGTACGAGAACTGGGGAAAGAAAACCCTTGAAGTATATGTTGTCCAAAAAGGGAACGGCGAGTTATCCGAACAACAGTTAAGCAGGTTGAATGAAACCAAGATCAAACAGGTATTCAAGCCGAAAATCGCTGAGAAAACATTGAATGAGAATGTAGCTTCCTTTGCTTTTTAAAGAGGAAAGTGAAAGGGTGCCTCAATTGAGGCACCCTTTTCTGTTTCATTTGGGACGTCCTTAGGGCATGCCTTTGTAGGCTTCAGGATGCAGAGTCTTTGCCAATATGGACAGCCCATCCAGCAAACGCGGGGAAGGCCGGCAGAATAAAGGTTCTTCCATGATGTGAATATGGTTATTCCGGACGGCCTTCATATCAGTCCACCCTTGCCGTTTCTTGACAAGAGCCGGGGTTACTTTACGTAAAGGGACACCGACCCAAGCTAAGCAAATATAGTCGGGATCCTTTTTTTGGACTTCTTCGGAAGTAACTTGAATGCTTGCCATATCGACATCCTCGAAAAGGTTATATCCTCCCGCAAGCGTACTGATCTCGGATAACCAATTAACTCCCCCGGGGCTGAATAAGGGATTAGGCCACCATTCCCAATACAGGGATGGCTTTGTTTCGATTTTATCGGCGATGTTTTTATATTGAAGGATGGCATCACGGAATTTGGCAGCCTGTTCCTCTGCTTTTTCCTTAAGATCCATCGCCTCGCCCAAGGTCAGTAAATCTTTTGCGATATCTTCAAGCGATTGCGGGTTGAAGATGATATGTGGGATGTTCCGTTCTTTTAGCCCCTCAATGTTTTTTTCCATGCCCGGTACACTCAGTGAAGCCAGCACCAAATCGGGTTTTAGTGATTCCACATGATCGATATCGATTGATAAGTCGGGCCCCACCTTAGGAAGATGCTGTAGGGTTTCAGGCCAATCAGAGTAGTCATCGATGGCGATCAGCTGATCTTCGATTCCTAGATATGTGCATAGTTCCGTATTGCTGGGGCAAAGAGAGATTATTTTCAAATTGAACACCTACACTTGAAAGATGAAGAAGTGAAGTGCCAATGCAATGAATACTCCTGTCAAGGCTCCGAAAAATACCTCGATTGGCTTATGGCCCAACAGTTCCTTTAATTGCTGCTGTTTCTGTTTATCTGCTTTTTTCTGCCAGTTCTTTGCTTGCTCGACAAAGGTATTGAAGTCGGTAACGAGCTGGTTCAAGACGGCTGCCTGTTCTCCTGCCTGCCGCCTCACTCCTGTCGCGTCGAACATCGTGATGATTGCAAAGATCGCGGCAACGGCAAATACAGGGGAATCCATTCCGGTTTCGATCCCCACCGCCACGGTCAGGGCTGATACGGCCGCAGAGTGGGAGCTTGGCATACCGCCTGTGGAGTTAATGAGTGACCAGTTCACTCTACGAAATGCTATGAAGTGGATGGGAACTTTGATGAATTGAGCAAAGAAAATGGCAATCAATGCTGCGATTAAAGGGAAGTTGAGTAATAATTCCAAGAGTATCAGCCTTCTTTCTAGTTATAAGTAAAGATGAAATCCATATATGGGTAAATGCATCTGTTCGGAATAAGGACCTTATTATTAGTTCCATTCAGTCCTGTCGATTCCCTGCCGGCATAAGTATAAATATGATCTTTCTTATACTATTACTCTAAAGTCACCCATTCTAAACAATATACCTTGTTATTATTATTTTTGCGGACCTTATTCGAAAATTTTTGAAGATTTCGTTATAATGAAAGTAATAGAATGGAGGAGATAGCAGAATGTTCACAGTAAAAAATTCCTTAAATATAGATTTGATTGACGAATGCCTGGTTCTAGGCGTATTTGACAGACCCGTAAAGTTCACAGGGATAGGGAAAGAAGCGGATGAACGATTGGATGGCCAGCTGACGGAGTTAGTGAAAGCCGGAGAAATCTCTTCCAAGAAAAAAACAGTGGTCAAAATACATACATTAGGTAAATTAAGCGTAAAGAGATTGATTTTTGTAGGATTGGGCAAGGAAAAGGAGCTATCTTTTGAAACGCTCCGCGAAGCGTTGGGAAAAGCGCGTAAGACGATTAGAGAATCCAAGATTACGACACTTTCGATCGCGTTGGATACATTCACGACTGAAAATCTGGATGCATTGGACGCAGCGCATGCTTGTTCCGAGGCTTTTGAACTTGCTTCCTATAAGTTTGACGGATACAAGCAAAAATCGAACCAGGTCGAAAAAAGCCTTGAATCGATTACGGTTTACAGTGAATTTGATCAAGAAGAGGTCGGTGCCGCTCTTCATGTAGGGAGGATCTTCGGAAGGGCGACGAACTCAGCCAGAACTTTGGTCAATACACCCGGCAATTTGCTGACTTCCACAGATTTGGCGAATTATTCATCTGCCTTGGGCGAACGTTATGGTTTTGAAGTGGAGATCCTCGAGAAGGAAGACATGCTCAAGTTGGGAATGGGCGCACTCCTTGCTGTCAATAAAGGTTCGGTCGAGCCTCCGAAAATGATCGTCCTGAAGTATCAAGGTAAGGATGAATGGAAGGATGTTATCGGGTTGGTCGGTAAAGGAATCACATTCGATACGGGTGGATACTCATTGAAAACGAAGGCTGGTATCGTTGGAATGAAGACTGATATGGGCGGTGCTGCAGCCGTTTTAGGTGCAATGGAAATCATCGGCGAATTGGGACCGGACCAAAATGTCGTGGCGGTCATTCCTTCCACTGATAACATGATCAGCGGTGATGCATTCAAGCCCGATGACGTGATCACTGCCATGAGCGGCAAGACGATAGAGGTATTGAATACGGATGCGGAAGGCCGGCTGGTTTTGGCGGATGCCATGACTTACGCTAAACATCATGGTGCTGAGTATCTAATTGACGTTGCCACTTTAACGGGTGGTGTCATAACGGCTCTGGGCATGGATATGACGGGTGCAATGACAAATGACACGGAGTTCTATGAACAAGTGGTCAAAGCCTCAGAGGAGGCCGGGGAGCCCATTTGGAGATTGCCGATTACGGAAAAGGATAAAGAGCGGGTGCGCAATAGTAAAATAGCGGATTTGAATAATTCACCTGGAGGGGCGGGACATGCGATCATGGGCGGCGCCTTCATCGGTGAATTTGCCGAAGACACTCCGTGGGTCCATCTGGATATTGCAGGAACTTCCACAACCTCGAGCAACTCCGAATTATGCACATCGGGGGCTACCGGTGTCATGGCACGCACGCTTGCATTATTGGTTGAAACCTTTGAAACGAAAACAAGTTGAACCCAAATATCCGAAGCCGAAAATAGGCTTCGGTTTTTTTACCAAAAAGGTGTTAAACGGACGTTATACATCCCTCCATTTCAAGCTTACGATGATATGGCAATTTTCTTCCCCTGCTTTAGGATAGAAATCAAAACGTATCCCATCGGGGTTATACGTGATATCAGGTTCGTTCTTAATTCCTATCTTGCGGATCATATCGATCACGACATTTTTTTGCGATGCTTGGGCAGCGGTCATCAACCGGTTCGAGAAAGGCTTGGATGCGGCTAAAGTATCCATGACCCTTTTTACATCAAGCATCAAAAATTGCGAGGCATTTGCCGATTTGACTAGCAGATCTGGATTGGTTGCCGAGTAGGGGCGCAATGTCTGATTCCTGGCGTGAGGCGGAAATAGGATAGGATCATATAAAAAATAAGGGAAATCCTCCAAAAGGTTTCCTTCCTTTCATTAGGTCTGTCTATAGACACGTTTTCGTTATACGTTAAAATATGTATAAAGGCCAGCCGATATGATAGCGGTTTGTGTATGACCATTTTCTGCAAAAAAACTTCTTGGAAATTATGATCAAAGATACACTATTATTTGTAAACTGCTTCATTGACAGGTATAGTGTATAGTAATATACTTACTTACCTAAAGTAAGGAGAAGGCACACTATAAATTATAAAAATAGGTGATGTTAACATGAAAATAACCCAGGAAACAAAAGACCTTTTAATAGATAAAATGAATATCATCCAAACCCCCGGTAAAGCTGATATATGCCTTGTGGGACCTGTGAACCTGCCGGTTGAACAAGGAGATTTCTCAACGGTTTTCCAATGGTATACATGGCTACAGCTTGACGGTGCGGATAATGACAAGGATACGGTGCTTGATTCGCTTTCGGAAGCGAACCTCGCTTTTGGACAGCAATCCTCCGTATTGGTTTATGGTGATTTTGAAAAGTCGGAGGATGCACTTGTCCGGATGCATAGCATCTGCCACACAGGTGATATCTTCGGCAGTAAACGCTGTGATTGCGGCTATCAGCTCCACCAATCGATGAAGATGATAGCCGAGCATGGGTGCGGGGCCATTTTTTACCTTGCGGACCATGAAGGAAGAGGGATTGGCCTGTTCTCCAAATCTCTTGCCTATTTGCTTCAGCAGGAAGGTTATGACACGGTCGAGGCGAATGAGGCTTTAGGATTCGAAGACGATACGCGATCTTACGAGGGAGCCATTCGCGTGTTGAGGGAACTGCGTAAGGATCCGGTTACTTTAATCACGAACAACCCCAAAAAGCTGGATGCCCTCATGAAGCATGGACTTGCGGCAAAGGACCATATTCCGCTTTGGGGCGGTTTGACGGAAGATAATAGTTTCTATCTCGATACAAAGGTTAAGAAGTCTGGACATATTCCCACAAAGAAGCCAACTTTGATTGTATAAGGAGAGCTATAGAATGAATGATGATCAATATTACATGAAGCTGGCATTGGATTTGGCGGCCAGTGCTAAAGGAAAGACGAATCCAAATCCAGTGGTCGGGGCAGTCATAGTGAAAGACGGTGTGATAGCCGGGACAGGGATCCACCGTAAAGCGGGTGAACCGCATGCGGAAGTACATGCTTTCAAAATGGCGGGTGAGTATGCAGAAGGTGCAACGCTTTATGTGACTCTTGAGCCTTGTTCCCATTATGGAAAGACACCACCTTGTGCAAATTTGGTGAAAGAATCAGGTGTCCGGCGAGTGGTGGTTGCGACTCAAGATCCTAATCCGGAAGTGGCCGGCAGAGGAATAACCATCATAAGGGATGCCGGCATTGAAGTCGAAGTCGGCGTCCTGGAAAAGGAAGCCCAAAGGTTGAATGAGCGTTTTATTCACAATATGCTGACGGATCGTCCATTTGTCATTTCGAAGTATGCGATGACGCTCGATGGAAAACTTGCAACCCACACAGGCCATTCAAAGTGGATAACAGGAGAAGAATCACGTCATTCCGTTCATTTGCTTCGTGATGAGGTGGATGCCATCCTAGTTGGTATCGGGACTGTGTTGGCCGATGATCCATCACTGACGACCAGACTTCCGGAGGGCGGAGGGAAAAATCCGATCCGGGTCATTTTGGACAGTGAATTACGGGTTCCATTGGATGCCAAAGTTGTACAAGTATCAGATGCGAAAACCTTGATAGTAACGCAGGAAAATGCACCTGCGGATAAAATGGACCTTTTACGTGAAAAAGGGATCGAATTCATTTTCGTCCCCAAAAACGAGACGGGACTGAATCTAAAGGCATTAATGGAAGAGCTGTATAAAAAGGGGATTACGGATGTCTTGCTGGAAGGCGGAAGCGAAGTGAATGCCTCATTCCTTAGGGAAGGGCTCATCGATAAATACTTGATTTATATAGCCCCTAAACTATTGGGCGGTAGAAACTCACTGACACCGTATACCGGCATGAATGTGGATACGATGGATGAAGCGATGGATGTTTCCTTCTCTGGCGTGGAAACGTTTGGTGAGGACATACGCATCACGGCTTATCCTAAATAAAATGGACAACAGGTGAAGAGGCATGTTGGTTAAATCAGATGTATGCATAATCGGTTCAGGTCCTGGAGGTGCCCTGCTGGCTTACCTATTGGCCAAGCAGGACATTTCAGTCGTATTGCTTGAAAGGCATTCTGAAGTTTCAAGGGAGTTCAGGGGCGAGTTCTTGAACGATGAAGGAGAGGGCATTCTTAAAAAGCACGGTTTATTCAATAGTGTGGAAAAACTTGGCTTGCTTAGGATGGAACAAATTGATTATTGGCATGGCGGCCAAATGTTCAAAAGCATTTTCCCGGAATGGCCTGTCGATCATGTTGGGATACATGTCCCTCAAAACCATCTGCTTAAAGCCATATTGAATGAAGCCGAAAAGCTGGACTCCTTTCAATTGATGATGAATACGAGGGTTACCGACTTGTTGCAGAATGAAATGGGCCGTTTTACGGGTGTCAAGGCCCGTAATGGCGGAAATGACCTGGAAGTGCAAAGTCCATTGATAATCGGAGCGGACGGCAGGTTTTCCATCGTTCGGAAAAAAGCGGGAATACCAGTCGTGATTAAAGATCATGGCTATGATTTACTGTGGGCAAAAATTCCTGCTCCGGAGGGGTGGAAGCCCTCGATCAAGATGGCATTGGTCAATGGCTCCCAGGTTGCCCTCTTCACCCAGGCCGGCGGTTTCATCCAAATTGGCTGGAATATAGAGCATGGTTGTTTTCCCCAATTGCGAAAACAGCATTTTGATCCGTTCATTGAAGATTTGCTTCTTGCCTTTCCTGAATTGAAAAAGGTCGTGTGTGAAAATATCCGCTCTTGGCGGGACTTCATTTTATTGGATGTTTACAGCAGCTATTGTGAAACGTGGACAAAGGATGGCGTTGCTTTATTAGGTGATGCAGCCCATACGATGACGCCTACAGGTGCGTTCGGACTCAATTGTGCCATGAAGGATGCCGATATATTGGCCGAGCTTATTTCTGGATGCATCCTGCAGGGGGATACTGGCTTCCTTGGACTTAAAACGGCTGAGCCAAAAAGAAAAGCCGAGATTGAAAGATTACAGGCCATTCAGGTGGACAAGGAGATGTCCTTCGCATCACAGTTTGCCGCCGCTTATGTTTGAATAGGAGTGAAGGATATGAAATTCGGTTTTGATATTGACGATACCCTTATTAACTTGAGGGAGTTTGCGTTCCATCTTTATAATGAAAAGCTTAATACGAACGTAGAGTTAACGAAATTCACGGCTTTAAAGACGTTGGAGATCCATGAAGCATTCGGGCTTGATAAAGAGGCTGGGGGCAAGATGTGGAACAGCCTTGCCGATGAAGTGTATTACTCATCCTGTCCAGCCTTCGAGGGCGCAGTGGAAACGCTGCAGGAGCTTGAACGCGATGGCCATGAAATCTATTACATCACCGCCAGAAAAGCGGAGCATGGTGAACGGACAAAAAAATGGCTGATCGAAAACGGCTTTCCGGTTAAGGATGAACATTTTTACTGCGGGATGAAGGATCATGAAAAAATTGATACGATCCGCAAATTGGAATTGGATTATTATTTTGATGATAAACCGGCAGTGCTGGAAACGTTATTGGATATTCCAACGAAAGTGTACGCAATGGATAACTCCTATAACAGGGAAATGGATATTCCAAGACTGACAAGCTGGTTTGAATTAAAAGAAATCCTCTCCAAATAATACATTTACATGATTGAAGGATGACTTGATAGACTTGGGTCATCCTTTTTTTGTATACTAATATGAATAACGATTCATTTTTTGGTAAAAAAACAAGAGAGTCGGGGGTAATGGGATGGAGAGAAATATTGAAAAGTCATTGATAGGCACGCTTGGGATTGAAATGAAAGAAGTAGGCGAGGGGAAAGTCATTGCGACGATGCCTGTCGATGAACGGACTAGGCAGCCGTATGGTTTATTGCATGGGGGAGCGTCCGTTGCCCTTGCGGAATCCGTTGCAAGCTTTGGCGGGATGCAGCTGGTAGATAGTACAAAACAAGCTGTCGTCGGCCTTGAAATCAATGCCAATCATGTTAGGGGCGTCCGTTCAGGTTTTGTTACCGCAGAAGGGAACATCATCCATCGTGGGAGGACCACGATGGTGTGGGATGTGAAGATCCGTGATGAAGAGGATCATCTTATCTGCATTTCACGCTGTACATTGGCCGTTATCGACTTACCGAAGTCAAAGTGAATCAAAAGAACAATCGCAAATTGGCGCACTGATTCTGCATTATCCGGTTTACGTATAATAAGGGCAGTAGACTAATGTATGAAGAGAGGTTTTTTTATGCTGGTGGGTCATATTCAAGAAATCACCCGTCATCCTGTAAAATCATTCACTGGTGAACAGGTGCAAAAAACGAAGGTGATGGACTATGGACTATATGGAGATCGCAGCCATGCCTTTAAAGGCAAAAATGGGAAGTTCCTGACGATAACCCAAGTCCCGGAAATGGTCCGTTATCAAGCTGCTTTTTCTGGTGAGGAAGCACTTGACCAATATCCGGAAATCCAAGTGAAGACCCCTTCAGGAAACGTTTTGACATGGGGAGAGGGAGCCTTTCAGGAGGAAATGGAACGGTTGTTGAAACAGGATGCAGAACCAGTTGTTTATCATCCTGCACATATTCCGTTAGGTGCGATTGAGGAAGAAAACATCCTGCTTGTCAGTGATGCCTCGATTGGCGAATTGACAAAGCTTTGGGGAAAAGAACTGGATGGCAGGAGATTCAGGCAAAATTTGATTATATCCTTAGTGAACAAAACCCCCTTTTTAGAAGAGCAATGGTTCGGAAAAAGGATTCTAATTGGAAATGAAGTGGAATTGGAGATCAAAAGGCATTGTGAGCGCTGTATGATCATAACTGTCGATCCAAGCGATTCACATAGAGATCCATCACTGCTGAAAACTGTCGTCAAGGAAAGGGAAAATCATTTTGGCGTATACGCCTCGGTCATGCAAACAGGTGAAATCAGAGTGGGCGACCAGGTACTTTTAATAGATTGAAATAGAAAAGAGCTGCTCCTGTAATCAGGGCAGCTCTTTTGCAATGGCAGGGATCACCGGGTTTTCTTTAAATCATCCTGGACACTCCGATCCCACATTTTTACGCCAGTATGATAAGCCGAGCGCATGATTAAATGTCCGGCAACAGGACTGGTCATGAAGATGAAGATGATCGCGAGCACGACCCGGAAATCGAAATGGCTATGTTTATAATAAAAATATAACAAGGTGCCGATCAGGATGAACATGATTCCAAGTGTCGAGCTTTTTGAGGCAGCGTGATTTCTTGTATAGACGTCGGGCAGCCGGATGATGCCGAAAGCCGAGACTAAAAAGAGAAAGACTCCCATTAATAGGAATAGGGCCGATAGGATTTCAACGATTGCGGTCATCTTCGATTATCTCCCCTTTCTCAAGGAATTTGGCGAAAGCGACCGTCCCGATGAAAGATAGGATTCCGAGCAGAAGAATGGCTTCCAGATATGCGCTTGTATCCATGACAATGGAGGCAAGTGCAACGATTGCGATAAGATTGATTCCCATTGCATCGAGTGCGATGACCCGATCCGGCACGGAAGGCCCTTTGATTAAACGGTATAAGAATCCAATCATGGAAAGCGAAACACCGAGCAACGCGATTTTAAGCATTAGATCGAACATTATTTGCCCACCTCCATAATCGCTTTTTCAAATGTATTTTTAATGCTGTCCACAGCCTCATCCTTGTCGGCAATATCCATCGCGTGGATATAAAGAATCCGATTATCTTCCGATACTTCAACGACAAGTGTTCCTGGTGTAAGTGTAATTAAATTCGATAGTATCGTAATTTCCCAATCCTTGGTCAGCACGGTTTCAAATGCGAATATGCCAGGTCTCATATCCAGTCTCGGTTTAAGCACAGCCTTAAGGACGCTTATGTTGGAAAGTATGAGTTCCCTTGCGAATATGAGCAGCAATAGAACGACGGCATTCACCCTTTTCAAGTAAAAACGATCATTGAAAAAATGACGGAAGACGAACATGATGCCGAGCCCCAATAAATATCCGATGATAAAAGTGCTCCCGTTAAACTCATTTTTTAAAAACATCCAGATAAACGCAAGGAACACATTCAGTAAAATTTGGAATGACATCAGGCACTACTCCTTTAAAACCGCTTTGTTATAGATTTCGGGATTCATTAATGAATCTACAGCTTGTGTAATGTATGGGTAAACCGATTCTGTCCCTATTCCGAATAAAACGGAAATGATGACGAGGAGGACTGCCGGAACCAGCATTTTATTAACCTTTCCATTAGTTAAGGCATAATCAGCTTTTGGAGTTCCCCAAAAGCCATTCATGAATATTTTCATGACGGAATAGAGGACCATCAAGCTTGAAATTAAGACAACGGCCATTCCCAAGTATGCCCCTTTTTCTGCAGCTCCCTGAAGAATAAGGAGCTTGCCGGCAAAACCGCTGAACGGCGGGATTCCCGCCAATGATATGGCCGCTATGAAGAAGGTCCATGCAACGGCAGGGTATTGCTTGATCAAGCCGCCCATGTCCCGTAAATCATCCGATCCGCTGATTTTGATCATGATGCCCACCAGAAGGAAGAGTGCAGCCTTGATCAGCATGTCATGAATGATATAAAGAATGGAACCCGATAAGGCCTGTTCATTCATGACGGAGATGCCGAATATGATAACCCCGACGGCGATGATGATATTGTAAATGATGATTTTTTTTACATCCCAATAAGCTATCGCCCCAATGACACCGATGATGATGGTCAAGATTGCAAGTATCGCAAGGAATGTATGTGTGAAATCCTGGTCATGATAAAACATCAGTGTATAGGTCCGGAAAATGGAATAGATCCCGACCTTCGTCAGCAATGCCCCGAATAGAGCCATCACTGGAATGGGCGGAGCATAATAAGAACCAGGCAGCCATTGGAAAAGCGGGAAAATGGCTCCCTTCAAACCGAAGACGATCAGAAAGCCAATCGCTATCACCGAGATGATTCCAGGCTGGTTGACTTCCGTTATCCTTTGGCTGATGTCAGCCATGTTCAATGTGCCTAGAACTGAATAAAGATACGCCACCATGATGACGAAAAAGGAAGAGGATAGCACATTGACGATGATATACTTCAATGATTCCCTCAGCTGGATTTTCGTACCTCCCAGCACAAGCAGCACGTAGGAAGCCATCAGCATGACTTCGAAGAATACGAATAGATTGAAAAGATCCCCCGTTAGGAAGGCACCGTTTACCCCGATCAGCAAAAATTGAAATACAGGATAGTAATAATGTCTTTCACGTTCTTCCCCTATGGAGTAAAACGAATAAAGCAATATGGCCAATCCAATGATATTCGTAGTCAGTACGAGCAGCGAAGAAAGCATATCTGCGACGATCACGATCCCGAATGGCGCCTCCCAGCTGCCGACGCCTAAAGTCATGATCCCTTGAGAATGGACCGTAAACACTAAATAAAGGGAAATTACAATTCCGATAAAAGAGGAAAAAAGCGATATCCCTCTTTGCAGCTTGATTTTCTTGGAAAAGAATATGAGTAGGATGCCTGTGAAAAGCGGCCATAAAACAGGCATGAAAGTAAGATTATTCATTCGTTTCCGTACCTCTCATTTCTTCCATGTCATCTGTACCGAGTTCCTGGTAGGTCCGATAAGCAAGTACCAGCAGAAATGATGTAACCCCGAAACTGATGACGATCGCCGTCAAGATAAGCGCTTGCGGAAGCGGATCGACATATGATGCAGCTTCATCACTTAACAATGGAACGGAACCGCCTTTCAAACCGCCCATCGTCAAAATCAAAAGGTGGGCGCCGTGACTGAGCAGCCCGGTACCGATTATGATTCTTAAAATGCTTTTGGAAAGCATTAAATAGGTCGCACACATAAATAGTATTCCAATGACAATGGCCATTAAAAGTTCCATTATTCACTCTCCCCTATCGTTTGAATAATGGTCATCGTTACACCAACAACCACAAGATAAACACCCAGATCAAATAGTACCGCGGTATGAAGCGAGATGTGTCCAAGAAGCGGAAGATCAACATATTGATAGACATGTGTCATGAGGGGCACCCCGAATACCAGCCCGCCTGCCACGGTCAGGCTTGATATGAACAGGCCTGAACCGATCATTAACTTATAGTCGATCGGCAAAATGCCGGTGACGGTTTTAATGTCGAAAGCGAGCAACAGCAGGACTATGGCGGCTGAAGTCATTAAACCGCCGACAAACCCGCCGCCCGGCGAATAATGCCCGCCTAAAAAGATGGCTACCGCAAACAGCAGGATAACAAAGGCGGCGACTTTCGTAACCGTTTGGAGAATCAGGTCATTTTGCTTCATGATTTATCTTTCCCCCCTGTCAAACGCAATTTGATCATCGCGAATATTCCGAGCGCAGCGATGGAAAGGACAGTGATTTCAAACATCGTATCAAGTCCGCGGAAGTCAACGAGAATGACATTTACGACGTTTTTCCCGCCTGCTTCCTTATAAGCATTTTCAAGATAGTACCTGGATATGGAATCAAATAGTTTATTGCTATGTGCCGATAAGGCGATCAATGTGACGATGACTCCTACACCAATAGATATCATGGCATTATTCAACTTGAACGTCATCCGTTCTTCCTTTCTGCTTGCCATTAACGGAAGGTGGAAGAAACAGAGCAAAAACAGCGATACCGAAATCGTTTCGATGACTAGTTGAGTCAAGGCTAAATCAGGTGCCCGCAGCAAAACGAAAAATAGGGAAATCGTATAACCGACGGCTCCTAAGATGATTATGGAAGTTAAACGGGATCTTGCAAACAGAATGGCGACGGAGCCAATCACAAT
The DNA here is from genome assembly GCF_018613135.1 of Bacillus sp. ISL-57. Taxonomy (NCBI): domain Bacteria; kingdom Bacillati; phylum Bacillota; class Bacilli; order Caryophanales; family Bacillaceae; genus Bacillus; species Bacillus sp. ISL-57. The sequence continues at coordinate 233,085 of NZ_JAGGQV010000012.1, forward strand.
GATTCCGGATAATACCAATTCATATATGCCGATCGGGGCAAAACTCCCTGCATCCAATTTAAACGCATCCTTCCAATAGAGCGTAAAGCCTAAGGAAAGAATGAAGAAAAGGAAGATTGAAAGCAGATACGTCCGAATCGAACCTGTCATTAATACTTTTATGACGAAGGAAGCTGAACGTTCGAGCCCTCTTACCCCTTTATCATACAAAGCATTCAGGGAGATGCGTTCAGGAATCCACTGAGTGACTTTCTGCCACTTCGGAAGCGTTTTGTATAATAGAATTCCAAATGCTATGATGCCGATGGTCATCCATACTTCTGGTCCGAATCCATGCCAGAAGGCGATATGGACTCGGAAATCCGGTCCCGCCAAGCTTGGCTGTATGCCGGCTACCGCAGGTTTAATGATGGATGAAGACAGCAAGTTTGGAAAAATACCGAAAACGATGACCAACGAAGCAAGGATGATCGGGGATATCAGCATCCCGACCGGTGCCTCGTGGGGTTTCTTTTCCAAAAGTTGTAACTGAAGTTTACCTGTAAAGGGTTTGAGAACGACAATCATGCTATAAATAAAAGTGAATACACTGGCTACCCATGAAACCACAGGGAACAGGAACCCCCATGTCTCCATATTGAAGATATTCAATTCCAATACATTCACCATGCTGGCCAGGAACATTTCCTTGCTTAAAAAACCATTGAAGGGCGGAAGTCCAGCCATTGAAAAAGCACCTATCACAGCGACAGTGAAAGTGATGGGCATCAACTGCATCAATCCGCCAAGCTTTCTGATATCACGCGTACCGGTTTCATGATCAATGATGCCTGCAACCATGAATAGGCTCCCTTTAAAGGTCGCATGATTAATCAAGTGGAATACTGCTGCAACCGTGGCTGCCAAGTATATATTTTCCCCCAACGTTTCATAGTGGAGTGCCGCAGCACCAAGTCCCAAAAGCGACATGATCAATCCGAGCTGACTGATGGTGGAAAAAGCGAGAATCCCCTTCAAATCAGTCTGCTTGATTGCAGAGAATGAGCCCCAGAACAGGGTGATCAAGCCGGCGATCGAAACGAGCCAGAACCATAATCCTGATTCTGCAAAAACAGGGCTTAATCGGGCAACCAAATAAATACCAGCCTTGACCATTGTGGCGGAATGAAGGTAAGCACTGACCGGAGTAGGGGCTTCCATCGCGTCAGGAAGCCAAATATGGAACGGGAACTGTGCGGATTTAGTGAACGCGCCAAGCAGCACAAGCAAAAGGGCAGGAACGAAGAGCGAGTGGTCCATAAGTTCCCCGCTTTGGGCAATCAATTCACGTATGCTGAATGTGTTCCCCATAATGGAAAGGAGAATGAAGCCTCCAAGCATGCTTAAGCCCCCAAGCACAGTGATCAGCAGCGATTTCTGCGCCCCATAACGTGAACGCTCCCTCTCATTCCAATATCCTATCAATAGAAAAGATGATAAACTCGTGAATTCCCAAAACGAATAAAGGACTATTAGATTATCGGAAAGGACGACACCAAGCATCGCCCCCATGAAAAGCAAAAGGAAGACGTAAAATTGGTTCAGCTTTTCTTTTTCCTTCGATAAATAGAAAATTGAATAAAGAACGACGAGTGAACCAATACCAGTAATGAGCAAGGCAAACAAAAGCCCTAGTCCATCCACATAGAAATCAACATCAATTCCCAGAGAAGGAATCCATGTTGCGCTTTCCATGATGATATCCCCTTGTTTGGTCAAGGAAATGAACCTTGAAAAATAGGTGAAAAGGAGAATCGGTAAAATCAATACAAACCATCCTGTATGTATTTGTCGAAATAGTTTGTACAATATCGGTACAATAATTGCTAATAGAAACGGTGATAATACCGCCCAATGAAGTAAAGACATAAACTCCCCCCCTTTTTTTAAAACGAAGTCAGTCGTCTTATTATGCTTTTTTCGGGCAATCCTAGACGTTAGGAAACTTCGTTGAATATGTATTTTTTTATCGAATCCTTGCCTCGCTTAAAAGTATAACGCAATTTATGTGGGTTTGCATGGCTTTAAAAACGGTGAAGGCCAACTTGAATGATGTTTTATATATAGGTAGAAAAGGAGGGGTAACCACCCTGAAAAATTTATTAAAAAAAGTTTTTCAACGGTGAATGAGTGGAGTACCCATTGTGAAATCGTGGATTATCTTGCATAATATAGGATAAAAGGCGCATGGATGGAGAAATCATGAAAAACACCTATTTATTTAGTTATTTACCAATCATATCAACACTATTATTCAGCCTCTCCTTTTCCATTTATGGGGAAATGCAAATGCTCAAGTTATTTGGAAATTTGGGAATCTACCAAGGGATGCTGGAGTTCTTTTCTGAAGCCGGCATCAAGCTGGCGCTGCTGATCGTATTGCTCCTTTTATTCTTCATGGTTTTTGCTGCATTGAAGCTGATTTCCGATACGATAATGGAGCTGTCTTTATTATTCTTTTCCAAGGATTCGGAGGGGAAAGCCTTGAACAGTGTAAGAAAGGGGTCAGTCATTTATGTGATTGGCGGTGCCTGTTCATTGTTCAGTGTTCAATTCATCTTCGGACTTGGGTCGATCTTTATCGCGACGAATGTCGTGGCTTTAATTTATTTTGTCAATAAGTTGAGCCCGAGCCTGAATTTGTCGAGGCTAGTGGGATTGGTTTTCTTTCCAATCTTCGTTTGGACAGCACTGATTTCAATAGTCGCTTTTGCGGGATTGAAGCTCTATAACAGCGTCATTGCAAGTCTTCCCATATAGCAAAAAAGAAGGTGCCATGCGGCACCTTACAGACTGTAGACAATATAATGAGTTGCCTACAGTTTTTTTGTAAAATTAAATGAACGTTGATTTCCACTCCAGGCACTCGCTTTCCGCGGGCGGTCAGGGAGCCTCCTCGGCGCCAGCGCCTGCGGGGTCTCCCTTCGACGCGCGTTCCCGCAGGAGTCTCGTACCTTACGTTCCAATCAACTTTGTTTTAACATTTAGATGGAACTTCTTTTATCGACAACAGGAAGGTGCCATCAGAATGTAGACAAACTTAATAATAATGGAGTTGCCTTACAGTTATTTTGAGGGAGTGTAAAATTAAATGAACGTAGATTTCCACTTCAGGCTCTCCCTTTCCGCCGGCTGTCTGCCAAGCCTCATCAAAGTAAGCGTCTAGCAGGGGCTTGGCTAGCTGGTTATTGGACAGGCGTGTCGAGAATTTTTTCAATCGATTCAGGTTTCATCCCCTGTCAAACAAATCATGGAGTAGGACCATGTCTTGTTTTAAAATCATGGTAATAATTCCATGATTAAATCGTGCAGGGATTGAGACCATTTCGAACCTCATTTTATTGACAAACTAAGAAGGTGCCACATCGGCACCTTCTTTTTTCACTCGGCAGTCTGGCTGATATCTTTCCAAATCAATAGATGGGGTGAATGTGAATAAATGGATTGTAGATTGGATGGCTTATCCCTTCCAATCCAAACCCCTGTTGTATAGTTTGCTGTCAGACCGACGAACCACATGTCTTTGACATCATTGGTCGTACCGGTTTTACCGCCGACATAGTCTGTAGGAAAGTAGGCTTTGCGGGCTGTCCCGGAAAGGGTTGTTTCATGGAGCAGCTGCCGCATCTTGGCTACGGTTCGTTTGTTCCATATCTCTTTAGAGCGGTCTTTCCATTTATAAAGGACTTTACCTTCTTGGTCGGTGACTTTTGTGATGGCACGCGCTGGCTGATAGTTTCCGTCATGGAAGGAAGTATAGGCATTTGTGAGTTCAAGGGGACTCATGCCATATTCGAATCCGCCTATGGCCGAACTCGTATGGTGGTCTTTTTTGCTCACCTTTTTAAAGTCGAAAGCATCCAGGTACTTGAAACTCGTTTCCATCCCCGTCTTTTCAAAGAGTCTTATGGCAGGTGTGTTATAGGACTGAGCGAAGGCAGTTCTTAGTGTGACCATCCCATAGCTGTCGCCGCTATAATTCTTTGGACAATAGCTATTGCTGCAATAGCTTGCTCCGCTTACGAGCTGATTGATGCCAGCATCCGTTTCTTCTAAATAGGGAGCATAATCGAGAAGCGGCTTAATCGCTGACCCTGGCTGCCTATAGCTTTGGTAAGCCCGGTTGAAAGAATTTTTTTTATAATCTTTTCCCCCAATCAAAGAGACAAGCTCGTGCGTATGATGCTGTATAACCACTAAAGCTCCCTCGATATCATTGACACCGATTTTTGATTGTACAGCAGTCTTTGATTGTGTTTGCAGTTTAGTATCGAGTGCGGTATGGATGGTTACACCGGAGTTTAAAAGCTCTTTGACCTTTTTATCCAGCTCGGCTTCCGCGTTCTTACGTATAGCGACATCAGTGCTTTGCAGAGATTTGTCGAGACCCTCGGAGGATGCCACCAGGTTTTTCAATTCCTGATGAACATATGTTACGTAATCGGGATATAGGTCGACCGGGGTGGACAAGTCTAATTTAATCGTACTTTTGATAAGCCTTTCGTACTCGGCCTGTTCTAAAGCACCATTGGCAACCATTTGTTCCAGCATTCTCTCCTGCCGCTTTTTCGTCGCATCGAAATGTTCAAGGGGATTATAGTATTCCGGATTATTAGGGATTGCGGCAAGGAAGGCAAGTTCCGCCTTGGTTAACTCTCCAGTCGGTTTACTGAAATAATATTGGGAAGCAGCTTCGATTCCATAAGCTCCATTACTGAAATAGATGGCATTCAAATACAGCTCCATGATTTCCGGTTTTGATTTTTTTCGTTCTATCTGATAGGCATAAATGAGTTCGCTGAGTTTTCGGTTATATGTCCTATCATGTGATAGATAAACATTCCTGGCAAGTTGCTGGGTAATGGTGCTGCCGCCTTGTTCGATTGTTTTATTTTGTGAATTGATAAGAAGCGCCCTGCTTATGCCGGAAAGGTCGACTCCTGCATGATCATAAAATTTCTGGTCCTCTGTAACGATGAACAGATTTTCCAGGAAAAGGGGGATGTCTTCAAGTTTTAAGTAAGTCCGTTTCTCACCAGTGGATATTTCACTGATGACCTTTCCATTTGCGGCCTTCATGTAACTATTCTGAGCCAGTTCTATCGATTCAACAGGAATCCGCTCTTCGAGTACATGATAGGGAGATTGCGCTAAGGACCACTCCTGATGGGAAAGGAAAATGAAAAGGATCAATACGGGAACTAAGAGGGAAATCGTGATATAGCCAAGATACGTGCGCATAGTTCAACTTCCTAACTAATATATTTTTAGTATGTCCTTGGAATGAAGGCGTGAAAAAATGGTACTTTTGGTTCATTCATCCATCATAATCCAAAAAAGGTAGACAATAAAGAGTTTTGGGTAAATTAGGTATGACAGTAAGCGCGGTATCCGAATGGTGTGTTGCGATCCAAAGAAAAAAATTTCTAAATCTTCTGTTATAATAATCTCGTGAGAAAATCCATGTTTGTTTATATGTTGATGTCAGGAATATGAAGGGGGTCATAAAAATGGAGGAACAACAGCAATATGTATTCATAGATTTTGAATTTACGATGCCGGAAGGAAAAGCCAATCCAACGGGGTTTTATCCGGAAATCATTGAGGTTGGTTTAGTCACGGTCATTAATGAAACCATTGAGGAACAATTCTCATCTTTTGTTAACCCATTGAAATTTCCAGTTTTAACGGGAAGATGCAAGAAGTTCTTGAACATTACCCAGGATCAGGTGGACCGGGGGATATCATTTGAAGAGCTGGTTGCGTTATTGAAGAAAATAGATGAACAGCACCCGACGACGATTGTTACTTGGGGAAATATGGACATGAAGGTGCTTCGCCAGAATTGTCAGAAGGCAGGATTGGATTTCCCTTTTTCAGGGAAGGAAAATGATCTTTGCCTGGAGTATAAACGCTTTTTCGGGGATCAAAATCAAACGGGACTTTGGAAGGCTGTACAGGCCTATGGCAAAGAAGGGACAGGCAAGCATCACAGGGCGCTGGATGATGCGATTACGACATATAATATCTTTAAGTTAGTGGAGAAAGATAAAAGTTATATGAAAAATCATGAACCGACGACAATTGGCGACCGCATTGATTTATCAAAAGTATTGAATCATTTAGCGTTATAAAAGCCAAATCATATACTACTGATTTGGCTTTTAAGCTTTATTTGAAATAATCCGCCGCTAGATCTTCAAGCAACTGTAAGCTTTTATCATTCCACTCTGTTTGGGCTTCGCTTAAAGTGCCTTTCATTTTCGCAACAGCTTCTCTTAAGGATTCCTTATACTCCGGAATCTCCTCATTGAAAGTCCTTACCATATTCTTTGGTACATTGGTTTGCTCCCGGAATGCAAGAGCACGCCGCTGATGGAACATGGACACTTCCGTTTGCTTCGGGTTATGAAGGTCTCCCTGCATGGGGTGCTTCAAAACAGCCAACACTTTAACAAGATATGCAGCAGGTCTGATATCGGTGACTTCCCCGATGTATTTTCCAGTTTTATATATGGCGGTAACCTTATCGCCGATTTTAAAATCCTGTTCTGACATTTCCCTACCACCTTTCTTTTAACTCCCTTCATGATACATAAGAACAACGATTTTTCACAGCGAATTTGTTCAATTTCGTAAAGATGCTTTTTTTATGAAAATCGTGTAAAGTGTACGAATGAAGATGAAAAATGGTGTTTCATGCCATTTTATTTTAAAAAGAAAGAGGTTATGTACAATGACAAACTTTCCGCAATTAACAAGTGAAGTTTTGGAAAATGAAAAAGCGGTCATCATGCAAACGACGATGGGCGATATTAAAATTAAACTATTTCCTGAACTGGCTCCAAAGACAGTGGAGAATTTCTTGACACATGCTGAAAACGGTTATTACGAAGGAATCATCTTCCACCGTGTCATCAAGGATTTCATGCTTCAAGGCGGAGATCCTACAGGGACTGGAATGGGTGGAGAAAGTATTTGGGGAGCTCCATTTGAGGACGAGTTCTCCATGCAATTATTCAATCTGCGCGGAGCTCTTTCCATGGCTAATGCAGGCCCGGGAACTAACGGCAGCCAATTCTTCGTCGTACAAGCCCAGCATGTGGACAGCAGGATGGGTGAGCAAATGAAGCAAGCCGGTTATCCGGAAGAAATCATCAGTGCTTATATGGAACAAGGAGGCACACCATGGCTGGATCATAAACACTCTGTTTTTGGACAAGTGGTCGAAGGCATGGACGTTGTTGATACGATTGCTAACGTAGAGACAGTTGCGGGAGACAAGCCAGCAGTGGACGTTGTCATTAAAGGGATCACCATTTTATGAATAAAAGAGAAGCGAGGGGCTCAGTGCCTCTCGTTTTTTATGTTTTAGTGGATTAGGCCCACTAGTGGATTGTTCTGGAAATTGATATAATGAGAGAATGCAGTTTAATTCCCTATCAGGAAGGATGTAACGGATGGACTTTCTCAATCATGCTTTACTAGGTTTGTTTCTTTACTTTCCGGAAGACAAGACTGAATATATCTCGGCTGGTATAACTTGCTTCATTTTTTTAGTGGCGGCCGTTTTTACGATGAGGGCAATTATAAGATATTCAAAGAAGGAAGAATTGAAAACGAAGCAATTCGAAGATGAGGTCACCAGAAGGAACCAGCGTATAAAGGATGATACCATTTCCTGATCCCGGAAGGTGCCTGCATCGCGAGCCCCGTTTTTGGATATGATTATCTGAATATGAATGGTATTATGTTTTGTTAGAAGGTCGTAAAGAATTAAATGTTCCCTTCTTAGCATAAGCATTTTATACTAGAAGCATAGAGATAGAAATTTTGGGGGCGTAATTGGTTATGCAAATCGTAGCTAAAAGAATGATTGCGGCAGATACGGTCAAGGATTTTTTCATTCAGCACTGGGAGACGACTCAAGTCGTTTTTTCAAGAGGCTTGTTTCATTATGCGGAACTTGAGGGTGTTGGGGTGGTGGACGAGAATGGAAAAATCACGGGGTTGGGAACATACAAATTATCCGACCATGTATGTCAGATCATCTCTTTGAACAGTGAGCATGAGAATCAAGGTGTGGGCTCATCATTGCTTTATGTGATGGAAAATATCGCTAAGGAAAAAAATTGCCATACTATTAAAGCGATTACAACGAACGATAATCTACAGGCATTGAAGTTTTTTCAAAAGCGTGGTTATGTCATTTCGGAAATCGTTAAAAATGCCGTGGAAGAATCACGGAAAATCAAGCCGGAAATACCATTTTACAGTTTTGATGGAATTCCGATCCGAGATGAGATCATACTGGAGAAATGCTTATAATAAGGTGAAATTCACCTGGATATTGATAGGGGGAATAGTTATGTTTAAGAAAATGGCGGCTGATGCCCTTGGTCTTAGTGATATTGGAAGTGTGATTAGTCCTGCAGATTTTGATAAGGTGGATGCAGATGATTATATCATGCATGAAGATGGGGAAAAAATTTATTTCCTGATTAAATCGAAAACCGATGAGTACTGTTTCACGAATCAAGCGTTCATACATTTGGACGGCACAAGTGCGATTAGCAAAAAGCGAACACTTACAAGATATAGCTACAGCCAGTATACGATTTCCAATGCCACGCTTGAAACAGCAGGGACAGTGGATTTGGATGCGGAAATTAAATTTTCGATCGGTGCAAAGACTTTCTCCATTGATGTGCATAAGAAATTCATTGAAGAATTAAAGGATTTGTTCAAATCACTCGTGAAAATATCGGAAATTTGCCATGAGAATGAGTTTGCCCTTCAATATGCCCAGCAAAGCGTAAACCTTGCTTCTTCCACCTTGAACCAGGTTCGAACTGATGGAAGCCAAATGGCTGCAAGTTTCAAGGAAATTAATTCGGCCGCTTTCGAATGGTTGATGGACAGCCGGAAAAAGTACCATGTGAAAGATTTTGGCTTTGTTTTTGAGAAATATATCAATAATTAAAAAAGAAGGCGAACACAGAATGATGTGTCCGCCTTCTTTTTTAATTATTCAAATCACTCAATCCAGGGCTATGTTCATTAGGCATATCCGGCATTTCAGGCACAGGGAATCCTTTTGGCGGCTCGGTAACAGCAAGGTTTCCGCCATTTCGGCTCGGGGTCTCGCCTTGGAAAATCTGACTGATACGTGTTTGGTCCATCCTGAAATTGAATTGGGCATTATGGTAGCCTAAATCCACATATTTGCGGCATTCAGGATATTTGTTCAAGTCATAATTAGGTACAGGGAAGATTTTTCCCCAGTCGACCCCAAGCGTTTCCAGTGCCTTGGCAAATGCATTTTGGTGGGAATTGTCGCGAACCATTAAAAATGCCAGTGTTTCGCGCATTGTTTTATTGGAACTCATTTCATAAATCCTGGACTTTTGCAGGACTCCCGTAGATTCAAGCATGACATTGTTCAAAAGGTTGGCCACAAGATTACCGTGATCATAAACCCATGATCCGTTCCATGGATTGCCGCCAGCATCGACGGGCAGGGATGCTTTCGCACCGACGATGAAATGGTGGGGGTTTGCACCGCCTTTGATGACTTCATCCAATGGGGCGCCATCGATACCGGAATCTCCAGGCATATCCCCGCCAGCACCATTCAGCAGCTGATTGATGGTTGATTGGACAAGTTCGACGTGGCTCAGTTCCTCTAAGAAAACCCCGCGAATTAAATCACGATATTGTTTAGCTTTGCCGCGGAAGTTGGCGCTTTGGAAAGAATATTGCATCATTGTCCGCATTTCCCCGAATTGCCCTCCAAGCGTTTCCTGAAGCACTTTTGCTGCATTTGGATCAGGCTTATCGGGAACGATCATATTGATTAAGTCTTCTTTATAGAAATACAAATGGAAGCACTCCTTAAAATTAATATTTCTAAGTTAGCTTCTGTTATCTGAATTAAATTATTCCTAAGGTAAAAAGTACCTTTATGGAATGACGGGAAGAGAGAAATACTAGAGGGAAGAACGATTTTGAAAGGATGTTGCACATGCTATCCAATCAGCAGCTAAAAGAATTTCAACAGCAATTGCAGCAAACGAAGCAAGAGTTGGAAGAGCGATTAAATGATTCAGGCAACCACGATTTAAGAAGAAGCCTGGAGGATTCGACTGGTGAGTTATCGAGTTACGATAATCATCCCGGAGATGAAGGAACCGAGTTATATGAACGGGAAAAGGATTTGGCCCTTTCCGAGCATGATCGGGATGAAATAAGGGATATTGAACGAGCGCTTTCTGCCATCGAGGCAGGTGAGTATGGAAAATGCGAGGTTTGTTCAAAGGAAATACCTCTTGAACGTTTGAAAGCAATCCCTACTACGACTTATTGTGTCGAACATACCCCCTCACAGGAAACTTCGGACAATAGGCCGGTGGAAGAGGAAGTGCTGGGACCCCCATTCGGGAGGTTTGATTATGATGACCGGCATGAATCGGTCGCGTACGATGCGGAAGATTCTTGGCAGGATGTTGCCAGTTATGGAACATCTGAAACGCCTTCCGATTTCGTAAATCCGCCAAACGATTACGAAGATATGTATGTCGAGTCCGAAGAAAATGTCGGCTATGTGGAAAATTATGAAAATTTCGTTGGTGTGGATATATACGGTAAAGAGGTAAAGGTTTATCCGAACTCCCAATATGAAGAATTGAAGGAAGAACTTTTTGAAGAAAATATTCAAACCCCGTTTGGGGATTTGCCCCGATATGAGCATGATCCTTATGTGGATGAAGAAAAAGATTGAAAAAGAAGAACCAGGATTCTAAGCCTGGTTCTTTTTTATTTAAGAAAAAGCCAATTTCAACCGGTTTAGCCCATCCATCAGGACGCTGCGTGAACAACCGAGATTCATGCGGACGAAACCTTCTCCGCCAGGTCCGTATTTAGAACCAGGCTCCAATGCCAGCTTCCCTTGATGGATCAGTCGATCCTTTATTTCCTTGTCGTTCAATCCAAGGTCACGGCAGTCAATCCATAAAAGGTAAGAGGCTTCCGGATGCATGACATGCAGTGAAGGAATTTCGGCTGCAATGAATTCCTCTGCCACTTTTATATTCTCCTCAATGTAGCCAATCATGTCTTCAAGCCATTCCAAGCCCTCCCGATACGCGGCTTCCATTGCTGTTAAGGCAAAGATGTTAAGGCCATGGAAGGCCAGTTTCGTTTGCGCCATTTGCAATTGCTTCTGCAATCTTTCATTACTGGTGATCAGGAATGAAGCCTGAAGTCCGGCAATATTGAAAGTTTTGCTTGGCGCCATCAAAGTAACGGTCCTATCCGCTAATTTTTCTGAAAGCGAGCCGATCGGATAATGCTTGGATGTTGTATGGAATAAGTCGGCATGTATCTCATCACTGACGATGACTACATCATATTTTTCACATAGCTCCCCGATCCGCAGGAGTTCGTCCTTTGTCCAAACGCGTCCGCCAGGGTTATGCGGACTGCAAAAAAGGAATAGTTTCACTCCGCTTTTCAGCTTGTCCTCAAAATCGCTGAAATCAATCTCGAAGCGGTCCTTTTCTATGATAAGGCGACTATTGACCACTTCCCGGTCATTATTTTTGATCATATCAAAAAATGGGGTATAGACGGGAGATTGTAACAGTATTTTATCACCCGGGTTCGTGAATGCCTGGATCGTTGTACCGATTGCGGAAACGACACCGGAGCTGAATGAAATCCACTTCTTATCGATTTGCCAGGAGTGCCGGTCTTTAAGCCAGCTTTGAATTTCAGTGAAAACTGTTTCAGAAGGGACGGTATAGCCGAAAATTGGATGATTCAAGCGTTCCATCAATGCCTTTTGAATGCCCTCAGGAGATGGGAAGTCCATATCGGCAACCCACATTGGCAGAACATCCTCGCGCCCATATAAGGATGTGAGGAAGTTTTTATCCCATTTTGCAGACCCTGAATTTTCCCTGTTGATTTGTTCTTCAAAAATTGATTTGTTCAAAATATACACCACCGAATAAAAATTTGTCGTTTTCGCGAAAAGCCTGTTGTTATGATACTATGATATCATGTTCTTTGAAAATATTGAGCAGGTGATAAATTAGATGGATACACAGCAAATGAATTTAGCATTGGTTGCCGTTTTACAAGAATGGGACCCTTTCAAGATAGGTTGGGATCTATATGAGCCGGAAATTGCAGATACGGTCGTAGCAATCCGGGATATAGATGACCCGAAGGAGCTGGCGGAAAAAATAAAATCCATTTACGAGTTCGCATTCGATGAGTCCATTCAGATGGAAAAGTGCCTGGACGTTGCACGAAAGCTGCTCATCATAAAAAATGATGCCAGCTGTTCGATATAAAGGTGAAAAAGGTGTACCCGGAAATCAGGGGCACCTTTTTTACGTTGTTTTCTTTGCTCTAATACTCAAAGTTTGTTCAGTTAACTGATGGTTTGCGCAGAATACTCGTGAGTTTTGGCGATTTATTGGTGAATTGTGCTTTTACTCGTGAGTTTGTGCAGTATACTCGTGAGTTTCAGTGATTTACCCGTGAGTTTCGCCCATTTACTCATGAATTTCACCCATTTACTCGTGAGTTTACGTTGGGGTGGCTACTCCGATAAACCCCTTAATTAGTTGATACACTTCTTCAGGTTTCTCCTCTGGAAGAAGGTGCCCGGAATCCTCAATGACAACAAGCTCTGAATTAGGCAGGTCTTCATGGAGCCTTTCGCCGATATTCAATGGCACCACTCGATCATGTCTTCCCCAAATAAGCAGGCATGGTGTATGAATATCACTAAGGTCCTCCTTCAGCAAATCGATTTCCTTATCTCGAAGCATCCTTCCCAATGCCCGGAAAATATCATGCTTCTTTATGAATGGCCCTAGATATCCCTGCCGCATTTCATCGTCAATCATCGCCGGGTCATGGACGACATTTTTCAAGTTCTTTTCGATACCCGATTTTTGCAGATACCGTTTTATCCCGTATGAAAAGAAAGGCAGGTAACTGACCATCTTCATTTTTTCCGAATAGCCGGGCTGATAGCCTGAGCCGGCAAGTAGAATGGCATGGTCGACAAGAGCAGGATATGACTTGATGAGCTGCAGGGATATCTGCCCGCCCATGGAATGGCCGATGATATTGAATTTCCTGATGCCTTTTCCCTCCAGGAACATAACGACGGATTTAGCGATGTTTCGGAATGAATATGTATATCGATAATCTTTTCCGCTTTGCCCGAATGGCGGGAGGTCTATGGAGATCACATTATATTCCTTGATTAAATGGGGGACTAATTTACGGAAACTGAAGCTCGATGACAAAAATCCGTGAAGCAGGACAAGGGTGGGGAGAGAATCATCGATTCGGTCATATTCAAAATAGATTTCGATATTCCCTACCCGTTCGAGACCTTTGATTGTATGCCTTTCCATATAAGCTCCTCCTCCGTTTTGTTCCATAATAAAAAACCCATGTTACCCTGAATATTCCAAAAAAGGTCCTATAATACTGTTGCATAACAGTAATTGTAATAATAACGATGAAAAAACACAATTACTATAACAGGTATTCAACCAATTTTGATATAATAGTGTAAGTTTATCCTGACAGCATAGGACTTATTAAATTATATTGTCATATAGGTTTTTTAAAAAGTCTAATAAGGTAATTCGTGAGACTATCTGCCAGCCAAACCATCACAGCTAAATTAGTGAATTCCAAAAGGGGGGTTTTCCAATGCACTTGAATGAAGAGGAATTGGAAGTCTTGAGAATCATTGAAAATAACAGCCGGATTGATCTGAAGGATTTGGCTAAAATGACCGATCAGTCAGAATCGGACATTGAAATAACATTGAAGAAATTGGAAGATATGCGGGTCATTGTACGTTACTTAACAGTCATTAACTGGGCTAAAGTGGATGAATACCATGGTGTCACAGCGATGATCGATGTAAAGGTCACTCCAAAACGCGGCGTCGGTTTCGATGATGTTGCAAAAAGGATTTACAAATTCAAGGAAGTCGAGTCCGTATATTTAATGTCTGGGGCTTATGATCTTTCAGTCATTGTCGAAGGGCGTTCGATGAACGAAGTGGCAAGCTTCGTTTCGGAAAAACTTTCGACACTGGATTCCGTCATTTCTACGACGACTCACTTCATAATGAAAAAATACAAGCATGATGGCACCATTTTCGATCAAACTGAAGAAGATAAGCGGATAGTGGTGTCACCATGATTAAAACGAGTTATGTTTCAAAAACGATTGCAGAGCTTAAGCCATCAGGCATCCGCCGCTTTTTCGACTTGGCAGCCAATTTGGAAGGGGTCGTCTCGCTTGGTGTAGGTGAACCGGATTTCGTTACATCTTGGGCGGTAAGGGAAGCGGCGATCAACTCCCTGGAGGAAGGATATACCTCATATACGGCCAATGCCGGATTATTTGAATTAAGGTCGGAAATCAGCCGGTATATGGAGAAACAGTTCCATGTTTCGTATAGACCGGATGATCAAATCATTGTCACGGTCGGAGCAAGCCAGGCCCTCGATATTGCCCTGAGGACCATCTTGAATCCAGGTGAAGAAGTCATTGTCGTCGAACCTTGTTTCGTGGCCTATGCACCGCTTGTGACAATGGCAGGGGGAATACCGGTCACGGTCCAAACATCCAAGGAAGAAGACTTTAAGTTGACCCCCCAACAACTCGAAGCGGCGATCACGCCTAAAACGAAGGCCGTTTTAATCTGTTCACCGAATAACCCGACGGGAACCCAGCTTGGGCAGGAAGAATTAGTGATGCTTGCTGACATCGTTAAAAAGCATGACTTGCTGGTGATTTCCGATGAAATCTATGCCGAACTTGCTTATGATGAGGAATTCACTTCTTTTGCTGCCGTTGACGGCATGCTTGAGCGGACGATTGTCATCAATGGGTTTTCGAAAGGATTTGCGATGACTGGGTGGCGTCTTGGATTCGTTTGTGCACCTAAGGAAATTTCCGAAGCGATGCTTAAGCTTCACCAATATGCGATGATGTGCGCGCCGACCGTTGCGCAGCATGCTGCATTGGAAGCTTTAAAGAACGGTATGCAGGATGTGGAAGAAATGCGTCGGAGTTATCGGAGAAGACGAAATTATATCGTGAAATCATTTAACGATATGGGGCTGGATTGCCATAATCCCGGCGGCGCTTTTTATGCTTTTCCATCAATCGAAAGAACGGGGATGACTTCGATGGAATTTGCTGAAAAACTTCTGACGGAAGAACTTGTTGCCGTTGTACCGGGAGATGTGTTCGGGGAAAGCGGTGAAGGTCATATTCGCTGTTCTTATGCATCCTCCATGGAACAGCTTCAGGAGGCCCTCAGAAGAATGGAACGTTTCATGAAGAATCATTGCCAATAAAAGCAAAAAAATAGGGATCCGGCCATTAGCAGCCGGATCCCTTTCCATAGGGGGAATTAGAAAAAAGAGTTAATCTAATGGATTAACATAGAAAGTGTTAATCATAGTATATCCAGTACCCAGAAAAAAAATACATATACTACGACCCATTTTTTTGAATTAAGCTTGTGTATTATATAAAGTATGCATAACTTTCAGAATTTGTTCTTCGCTAAAGTCCTTGGCTGTTCTTAGAATGAGCTCAGCTTTTTTGGTTCCGATTTCTTCAATCAATTTTTTTATGTCCTCGTCGATACCAGCGGCGTTACCGCTCTCCTTCAGGAATTCTGAAGCCGGAATGTCAAGAACAGTGGAAAGCCGTAAAATGGTTTGTGTATCAGGAACCGATTCACCCGATTCATACTTTTCGATTTTCTTCGTGCCGATTCGTAATTTCAAAGCCAGTTCCTGTTGAGTTAGGTTGTGATCTTCTCGGTATTGACGGATATTCTTCGCAATATTTGACATGGTCAGACACTCCTTTTTCAGGAAATATATTTTTATTATGTAATTATTTTACCATATTATTACTTAAGTGAAGGAACGGAATATGTAAGTTTTGTGAAAAAAATGCCGCATCGGGATTAACGAAACGGCACGTTGAATGTTAAATGAGATTAGTTGACTTAAGGAATACGAGTATGATCATGATCGGCACGATGTAGCGAATCAGGAAGTACCAAAGTTTAAAAAGTGATCGGCCGGGATCAGCGCCAGTTTCGAACTCTTTTTGTACCTCGATCCTTTTCATTTGATAGCCGATGAAAAGGGATATGAACAAGGCGCCGACTGGCAGCGCGATATTGCTTGTCAGATAATCAGCGAAATCGAATATGGATAAATTGAAAACCTTCACATCCGAAAGCACCCCGAAAGATAATGCGCTTGGAATCCCAATCAGGAAAACGGTGATACCAGCTATCCAAGAAGCCTTCTTCCGTTTTGCGGAATCCCCCTTGATCATGGCTGCAACGACGATTTCGAGAATGGAGAATGCCGTCGTAAGGGTGGCAAATAATAATAATATGAAGAAAATGGACATGAAGATCCCGCCAAGCGCCATTTCATTGAAGACGGCAGGCAACACGACAAATACCAGTCCAGGCCCGCTTGAAGGGCTGAAACCCAGTGCGAAAACAGCCGGGAAAATGACCAAACCTGCCAGCAAGGAAATGAAGATATTCAGTCCGACTACCGAAAAGGCCGATTTTGTAATATCTTCTTTTTTACTTAAATAGGATGCATAGGTTACCATCACGGAAACACCGACACTTAGTGCAAAGAAGGATTGGCCGAGTGCCAAAAGGATCGTTTCCCCCGTTAATGCGGAAAAGTCGGGTTTCAAGAAGAATTTAACACCTTCCATCGCTCCATCCAGCGTCAAGGATCGGATAAGAAGGATGATGAAAAGAATGAACAATGAAGGCATCATATATTTATTAGCCTTCTCAATTCCCTTGGAAACGCCGCCTTGCACGACCCAAATGGTAAAGACCATGAATAATAACTGAGCGATGACCGTTTCATAAGGATTGCTGATTATCGTATTGAAGAAGTTCCCATATTCCTCTTGCGTCAAGTTTGAGAGGGAACCTGTAAAGCTCCTTGCTAAATAGGAGATGATCCAGCCTCCAACAACACTGAAGAAGGAAAGAAGGATGATTGAAGCGACGACACCGCCATATCCAATCAATGCCCAAGGCTTTCCAGGGGCGATATGTTTATATGCGCTAATGGCATCTTTCTGTGCATTGCGGCCAATCGTGAATTCCGCTATTAATATCGGTGCCCCGATAAGCAGGGTGAATATAATGAAGAGCAGGAAAAAGACCCCACCGCCATTTTCCCCAGTCATATACGGGAGCTTCCAGATGGCGCCCAATCCAATAGCGGATCCCGCGGCTGCCAGGATGAACCCAAGTTTTGAAGTCCATTGATCTTGTTTTGACATGATGGAAAAACTCCTTTAGATGTAAAGAATATCTAGCTGTATATTATTTTTTTTAAAACATTTTCTCATCTTACTATGATTATGGGCAATTGGATAGGTTTAATATTACAATCTTTAGAAAAATGAGTAAATATCTTAAGGGAAATAGAGGTTATTTGCAAATTTTTAGGTTAAGTTATATACAAAGATCTTATAATATTTATTATTTCCAAAAAACAAACATTTTTAATGAGTAAAATCCCGAAAAGTATGGTATACTTAACTTTGATTATTTTCCAATTATGTGATATAATTTTTTATTGCGTGAAAAGACGAAAAAATATATATAAAATAGGAGTGTTACCATGTCTGAAAAATTCGAAATTGGTGCGGTAGTTGCTGGTAAAGTTACTGGTATTCAACCATACGGTGCATTTGTTGCTCTAGATGAATCAACTCAAGGTTTAGTTCACATTTCTGAAATCACTCACGGCTTCGTTAAAGATATCAACGAACATTTAAAAGTGGGCGATGAAGTGAAAGTTAAAGTTCTTTCCATCGATTCAGCTGCTGGAAAAATCGGCTTATCGATCCGCGCTACAGAAGAAGCTCCTGAGCGTACTGAAGCTCCGAAAAAAGCTCCGAAAAAACGCCAAGCATCTGTTAAAGCGACATCTCACATCGAATCTACTGAAGGTTTCAACACATTGAAAGACAAACTTCAAGAGTGGATTGAACAATCTCAACGCGAAGACTTAATCAAAAAATAATTTTTTAGAACCGGCAGATCCTCGATCAGCCGGTTTTTTTTGTCTTGGGGCATATGAATGAAATAAAGCCGGGTCATGTGTTTATCCATGGTCCGGCTTTATTTTATAGAACATAACATTGTCCAGGGTCAAGATCTCAACGAGTCGGTTTGGTTTCAGGTTCCCTGGAAATTTCAGGACTTGGTTTAAAGAGAAGACCAAGATTAATGAGACCGGCAATTCCAACCAATCCATAAACGATACGGGCCATTCCAGCATCTTGCCCTCCGAAAATCGAAGCGACCAAGTCAAATTGGAAAAACCCTATTAACCCCCAGTTGATGGCTCCGATTATTGTAAGAACAAGTGCAATTCTTTGTATTCCACTCATTGTACAGCCTCCTTTTTTTTTGAAAAAATCAGTTCTTTATTTATCATGCATTTTCAGCATGTAAATATACATCCACTCAAAAGTTCCGGGCGGATATTTTGTATTTAAATGGAACATTGGTCATAATGAATAAAGAAAAACTAGCACTTGGCCCTGGAGTCAATGTGGCATTAAAGGAGAGATACCATTGGAGAATTTCACATATAAAAATCCTACAAAAGTAATTTTCGGGAAAGGTCAGCTTGAAAGCTTAAAAACTGAAATTCCCGCCTATGGCGATAAAGTTTTACTTGTATATGGTGGAGGAAGCATAAAGAAAAATGGCTTATATGAAAAAGTGATCAATGTCTTGAAAGAGGTCGATGCAGAGGTGCACGAACTTTCCGGAGTTGAACCGAATCCACGAATCTCAACAGTCCGGAAGGGTGTTGACCTTTGTAAAGAACATGGGATCGACTTTGTTCTTGCGGTTGGGGGGGGAAGCGTTATAGACGCTACGAAGGCCGTCGTTGCAGGTGCTAAATATGAGGGGGATCCATGGGATCTTGTCATTAAGAAGGCACCAGTCGAAGAGGCCCTTCCATTCGGAACGGTGCTGACTTTAGCGGCAACAGGCTCTGAGGCGAATTCCGGATCTGTCATAACAAACTGGGAAACGAAAGAGAAATATGGATGGGGAAGTCCTTTGGTATTTCCGCAATTCTCCATTTTGGACCCTGAAAATACTTTTTCAGTACCAAAAGACCAGACGGTATACGGAATGGTTGATATGATGTCCCATGTATTCGAAACGTACTTCCACCCGGAAACGCATGCACCGCTGCAAGACCGTTTTTGTGAATCGCTGTTATCGACGGTGATTGAGACGGCACCTAAACTATTGGAAGACCTGGAGGATTATGAGCATCGGGCCACTATCCTGTATGCCGGAAACCTAGCTTTGAATGGGTCGCTTGGGGTTGGTTACAGCGGTGATTGGGCAACGCATAACATTGAACATGCCGTTTCAGCTGTTTATGATATCCCGCATGCAGGAGGATTGGCCATCTTATTCCCGAATTGGATGAAGCATGTGCTCCATGAAAATGTCGCACGCTTTAAACAAGTTGCAGTCCGTGTATTCCATGTGGATCCGGAAGGTAAAACGGATGAGGAAGCGGCCCTTGAAGGCATTGAAAGACTAAGGTCATTTTGGAGCAGCTTAGGGGCGCCGACCAATCTTTCGGATTATGGCATCGATGACTCACAATTGGAAGTCATGGCTGATAAAGCGATGAGCAGAGGGGAATTTGGACGATTCAAAGTCCTCAACCGAGAAGATGTCCTTGCCATTTTACGGGCTTCCTTATAAACAAGTGATATGATCCAATCTCCCTCCGTGCCAGGTGGGAGATTGCTTTATATGCATAATTCGTTATTTACTTGATCGATTTCTTGATTATGAGAATTACATCAGATAAAGTGAAAGGGAAACTAAAGAATTCAAGGAGGAATTTGAATGGCCCATATTCGTTTCGATTATTCAAAAGCACTGCCGTTTTTCGGGGAGCATGAAATTACCTATCTACAGGATGCTGTAAAAGTGGCACACCATTCCCTGCATGAGCAGACAGGGGCAGGCAATGAATATCTTGGCTGGCTTGATTTACCCGCCAATTATGATAAAGAAGAGTTCTCAAGAATCAAAAAAGCGGCCGCGAAAATAAAAGAAGATTCAGAAGTGCTGCTGGTTATCGGAATCGGTGGATCATATCTGGGAGCACGGGCAGCAGTTGAGATGCTTCAACATAGTTTTTATAACATTCTACCTTCGGATAAAAGGAAAGCACCGCAAATTTTATTTGTCGGTAATAATATAAGCTCTACATATATGCAGGACGTGATGGACCTATTGGAAAATAGGGATTTCTCGATCAACGTCATCTCTAAATCCGGTACGACCACGGAGCCTGCACTGGCCTTCAGGATTTTCAGGAAACTGCTTGAACAAAAATACGGCGTTGAAGAAGCTAAAAGCCGCATTTATGCTACGACTGATAAAGAGAAGGGCGCATTAAAAACGGTAGCAACGGAGGAAGGTTTCCAAACTTTCGTCATTCCTGATGATGTTGGCGGACGTTACTCGGTCTTAACGGCTGTAGGGCTGCTTCCGATTGCTGTCAGCGGGGCGGATATCGATCAAATCATGGAGGGAGCCGAGCGTGCCAGGGCCGACTTCAGTTCTTCCGAGCTAGGGGAGAATCAGGCATACCAATATGCGGCGGTTCGTAATATCCTTTACAATAAAGGGAAAACGATTGAAATGCTGATAAACTATGAGCCTGGACTTCAATACTTCTCTGAGTGGTGGAAACAGTTATTTGGAGAAAGTGAAGGAAAGGATCAAAAAGGGATTTTCCCTTCATCGGCTAACTTCTCGACTGACCTGCATTCATTAGGCCAGTATGTCCAGGAAGGACGGCGTGATCTTTTTGAAACGGTCATCAAAGTGGAAAAGGCCCGTCATGAAATCTTGATTGAAGAAGCGGCCAATGACTTGGACGGCCTGAATTACCTAGCAGGTGAATCGGTGCAATTCGTGAATAATAAAGCATTTGAAGGTACGCTGTTAGCCCATACGGACGGTGGCGTTCCCAACCTGATCGTAACGGTTCCTCAGCTCGATGCTTATACTTTCGGCTACCTTGTATATTTCTTCGAGAAAGCTTGTGCAATGAGCGGTTACTTACTGGGTGTAAATCCATTTGATCAGCCTGGAGTGGAAGCCTATAAGGTGAACATGTTTGCTCTTTTAGGCAAGCCGGGTTATGAAAAGAAAAAAGCGGAGCTTGAACAGCGCTTATAATAAAAAAGGCATCAAGCCGGAATAACCTCCGGCTTGATGCCTTTTTTGGTTGAAAGCCAAAGGGTAAGAATAAACATATTCGATACTGGTATCGAAAATGAAAGTGGGGGAATTAGTATCGAGGAGCTAGAGAAACTGAGAACGGTTCCCTGGTCCGCAAGAAGCCTGCCTGCCGGATGGAAAGAAGAAGATGTAAGATGCTAAAACAAGAGAAAATCAAAACTGGAGGAAATCATATTGGGAGAACTTAAATGTTTTTATATCGTTTGGTGCTAGGGTTTTATCCTTTATCTCTCCTTGCTGTTTGCCCTTCCTTGTAACCCTTGGTTTGTCTACAGGTCAGATGTTAATAATACAGAAAGTGAACCTGACTAAAAAAGAAGGCAAAGAATTATTTGAAAAAATCCTAGTTCATTCAGTGAAAAAAGGAATTCCCACTTTTCCCAAAAAGAAAAAAAGCCTGAAGCGGTTTTTCTGCTCCAGGCTTTTTTTTTTAGCTTTTGGTCTTCATGTAAATTTGAAACAAAGTTTGATCAAAACACGCAATAAATATATTTAGTTTAGCATTGAACTAAAGAATTAATACCAAAGAGTATATAACTATTCCCACCAATGACCACCACCATATACACCGTGAAATAGAACATTAGCAGTAGCGCGTGCAGCATACCCTGCACCTGCATAAAGTTTAGTGAAAATAGATTTAAAATGACCTAAGATACTTGATTGCAGTCTCAGCATATATCTCGGCAGATTCTACTAAGTTCTCCACTGAAACCCGTTCATCGTACCCATGGATAGTGTGTTCCAGCCCAGGACCGTAAAGGACGGTTTCAATGCCATGGCGCCGGAAGTGACTGGCATCACTTGAACCAAGCAAAAGTACGCTGAAGACGGGTTCCTCCATTCCAAGGACACGTTGAATTCCCAGTTCTATGGCCCTTACAATAGGACGATTCTCTAAGGTCCAGTTCGGGTTAGTACAGGGTACCATTGGCTCTGCAACCGCACCTGGCGCTACAGCACTAACAAGATTCCTTGCGACATCAAGTACAAACTCGGACTTCATACCGAATGGAACCCGGGTATCCACTTTAATGATACACTTGTCTGCGACGACATTCACATTTGTTCCGCCCTGGATTACACCTGGATTGTAAGAGGGACGATAAAGTAACTGTGACAATAAGGGATTTCCTGGATACTGGGATAGGAGCCACTCAGTATTGTACAAAAGTTGACAAGGCTCTGGCGGAGGCGTCGCCTTGAGCTCCCATAGCTTGGTTAGTGCTTCGACCGCGGCTGCCCCTCTTCGTATGGCGGAGATTCCATAAAGCGGTTGTAGGCTGCCATGATCCGTCTGACCTGGTATGATCACCTGCATCCATGCCTTGCCCTTTTCACCGGCATTCGGATGGTAGCGGTCCGTTGGTTCACCAATCAGACAAGCATCACCCTTAATCAATCCTTGATCCAGGAGCGAGGCCACCTCAATGCCGCCAGTCTCTTCATCCGGAGAGGCAATAACTCCTAGGCTACCTTTCAAATTAAGAGTGGGGGCGAACTCCTGAAGTAGTCCAGCCACAAAAATCAGTGATGCCAAGCCTCCTTTCATATCGGAGGCTCCCCTACCCAAAAGCATACCTGCTCTGACTTCTCCTGAGAAAGGATCGAAGGTCCAATGTGAACAATCGCCTGCAGGTACGACATCTGTATGTCCACAAAATAGGAGCCGTGGACCAGGTACCCTGGTTAAGGGAGCATCACAGACCACGGTAACCAGCGCATTTTCGCTACGGCGGTGCTCGGTAATCAAGAACCCTTTTGCTGCTAGGTATCGGCTAATATGGCGTCCCATTTCTGCTGACCTTTTCTTAAACTCGGGCGATGGATTTTCAGATGGAATTCGAATAAATGAAGCAGCAAGTTCGACTAATTCCTGTTGCCTTGACCTTATCAGTTGCCGGATTATTCTGGTACTCATATAAATACATCCCCTCCATGTCCAGTATTAGCCGCAGTATTTCTATAATATTCTATGTGCTGTTCCTAGTTCATATTTCTGAGGTTAAAAGTGGGGGATTTAAAGTCTCGTTCAATGCTATAGTTAAACTTAATGAGCCAAAGAGCCAAAGTTATATATGGGTATCGTCAGGAAAATGTGCTTAACGTTGTAAATCCGCATTTTCCTGACGCTGCCAGCAGAAAATCCAGTAATTACGAATGAAGGAGGAGGAGGGAGCGACGAAGCTGAAATAAAGCGTAAGGAAAGCTTGGAAATCAGTGAGGAAGCCAATCTTCCTTTATGCCGATCAAGGGGACAATAGAGTCATTCCAGGTTTTTTTTTAGGCACTTTGGTTAAGCTAATAGAAAATTAGCGAAAGAGGTTTTATACAATGATTAAGATTTCTTCTCAGTTGGAAGGGAAAACATTCGGTTTGTTCGATCTGGAGACAAAGTTAAAACCGGAAGGATATGCGATAGGCGGAGGATGGGATTATGATCACGGGTCTTTTGATTATAAGATTGATGACAGTGATGGCTACCAATTCCTGCGGGTCCCTTTCAAGGCTGTGGATGGTTCACTCGATCAGGACGGGGTGATGGTCGAACTCTTACAACCGTTTTTGTTATCTCATAAGTACGAGGACGGGATGGACGATGAAGGAAATATCGGAAACCTTTCCGCTTCCTTCAATCAGTTTGCCGAGCCTGAAAATCCGGATGCAGAATTTCCGGAAAACTATATCTCATTAGGAAAAACGCTTGTCCGTAATCTGGAAAAGCTTTTATTGCATTAATCATCAATGATGATTAGGGTGTCATCACGATGGATGATTACATCTCCGGGGGGCTTGATTAAGGTCTTGCCTCCTGAAATGATGCCGACCAATAAAATGTCTTGATCGAATAGCTTAACGTTCAGCTGTTTGAACGTCAATTCCGCCCAGTCATCCTGGATGGGCAGCTGTTTGAGGCTCAATCCATCCCGCTCATTTTGTTCGCTGGCTTCCGTTATGATCCCCTTCGATAAGCAATCCTGCATATATTCACTCGCGAATTTATTCGTTTCGACTATACCGTCCGCCCCAGCCCGTAAAGCATTTTCCTTTTGTTCATGCGTCAATATTTCCACAAGACAATACACATGCGGATTCAGCCCTTTGACGGCCAGTAACGTTAAAATCGAGAACATATCCGTTTGCAGCTCGTCCTGCTTAAGGTCAGCCGTAATAAGGACGCGTATGGCTTGTTTAATATTGGCTTTCTGCAAAACGGAATCCAATGTAGCTTTTCCTTGGATAAAGTGGATATTCGTTCGTGGAAGCGGGTGCTTTTGCAGAGTATCATCGATAAGGACAATGGATTGATGGTGCTTACGATCATGAATGTTTTGGATGATTCTCTTGGATCGGCCATTCCAGCCCACAATGATAATATGTCCGCCGCCGCCGAAGACTTTCTTACCAGTTAGAAATTGCTGTTCATTGGATATGGAGATTTTAGCGATGTACGCAAAATAAGAAGTAATCAGGCCGGCCCCTGACAAAATGAGGACCATCCCAATGATTTTGCCAAGATTGGTCACGGGAGTGAAATCTCCATAGCCGACCGTTGACATCGTCACGATTGCCCACCAGATGCCATCAAGTAAGGTGGGGAATCTCTTCGGCTCCACAATGTGGATCAAGACCCCGAATGAAAGTAAAAATAATGCGATGATGGAAAGCAATCTGATGAAACGCGGAAATCTGGGAACGGTACTGATGTATGGACCGATTCGAATCATTTTTTTCACACCCTTTAAGCTGTTTCTAATAGTATGGTCAAAAAAGGCATGGCTCATAAGGGTCCCGACAGACAAACTTTGAATGATGGATATCGGCATATTGCCTGATCGAATCCGGTAAATGATAAAAGCCCTCCGGAAGATGTCGGAAGGCTTTTAGTGCTGAGTCACGTATCCTGAATGGACTTCATGCTCGATGGTTGATTATATGCCCATTTCAGCTTCGGTATTCCTATATCTCTTGTTAAACCCTTCTCCGTACGTTGAAGTTATCACTGATGAGCAGCCAGTTTTGGGGGAAGGCTAAGCCGAGTTTCCAATAACTCATTCCCCTTAAGTTCAATTCTTTGAGTAAATCGAATTTTGCCTGAATCGATCTGGCATCTTCAAACCACACCTCATGCTGCCTATCCTCAATATCGGTATAATTGAAGTGAGGGGCCTGTGCGGTTTCATCATACTCGATGGAAACATCATTGTCCGCCGCAATTTGGATGGCCTGCTGCGGACTTACGGCCTTGGCAGTGGATCCCTGTACAAAAGGCAGGGTCCAATCATAGCCATATAGATTTTGCCCCATCAGGATCTTGTTGGAAGGAATATCGGTGACGGCATATTCGAGGACTTCCCGAACAGGTCCGATAGGTGAGACTGCCATTGGCGGTCCGCCGCTATATCCCCATTCATATGTCATGATGATGACGAAGTCGACGATTTCACCATGTGCTTTATAGTCATGCGCCTCATACCATCGGCCTTTTTGCTCAGCACTTGTTTTAGGGGCCAGTGCCGTGGAAATGAACCATCCTTCCTTCTTGAAGCGATCCCTGGCTTTTCGGAGAAATTGATTATAGGCTTCTCTGTCGGCAGGCCGTAAATACTCAAAGTCAAAGTGGATATCCCGGAAACCATATTTCTTTGCCGTTGTAACGATATTGTTCAAGAACTTATTCTGAACGGAAGTATTCGTTAAGATGATTCGCCCGAGCTCATCGCTGAATTGGTCATTCTCCTGATTCGTGATCACCATCATCAGGACATTTTTATTTTCCCTGGCGATGGCAGGGAAGTCATCGAGTAATGGCTCTTTTAAGGAGCCGTCTCGCAGCGCCTGGAAGCTGAAAGGGGCTAAGTAGGTTAAATAGGGCGCAGCTTCCCTGGAGGCCGTCACAAGGGCCGGTGCAACCGTCGTACCCCTCGGCTCGACATAGCCGTTGAATTCGGCGGTCCTTTTCCTCCGTGCCGGAATATAAAGCCGGTATCCAACGGATAGGCTTTGATTTTCGGAAATGCCATTTATATTTGCCAATTCTTGAACAGGGACATTAACCCTTTGGGAAATGGAATAAAGACTATCACCCGGTTGAACGAAATAATAACTGCCGACGATTGGAATGACAAGGGCCTGCCCCGAAACAAGATTATTTGGGTTAGGGATCTTATTTGATTCAACGAGCCTGTCAACGGTTACGCTGTACGTCTGGGCGATGCCATATAACGTCTGGCCTGGCCTAACCACATGTATTTGCAATTCTTTTCCCTCCTACTGAAAGTTTCCTAACAGTTTATGAGCATAAAAAGAAATTCATGATAAAGAGCTTAGGATTGAGAGAAATGCAAACAAAAAAATTCAATAAATTGGCAATAATAATTTAAGCTTAAAATGCTAATTAATATTAGTAGGAGGTGAAAACACATGGCAAACAACAATAACAGCAATCAACTTTTAGTATCTGGTGCAGAACAAGCTCTACAACAAATGAAGAATGAAATCGCTAGTGAATTTGGTGTAAACCTAGGTGCTGACACTACTTCTCGCGCTAACGGATCTGTTGGTGGGGAAATCACAAAACGTTTAGTTCAAATGGCTGAACAACAACTAGGCGGTTCAAACTTTTCTCGTTAATTAATTGAATAAATATGGCTTAGAAAGAGAAGGGGCATCGCTCCTTCTCTTTCGCATGGTTCAGCCATGTGACTGCCAAGCTTTTAAAATCTTGATTGCCCTTTCAGGGAAATCGGTCATGATGACGTCGACTCCCAACCCTGCCAGCCTGACGATGTCGGCTTCATCATTGGCGACCCAAGGCCGGATTTTATATCCAAGTTTTTTCGCTTTTTCTTTAACCGCTGGAGTCAGGCTGTTTTTATCTGGATGAAAACCCGATTCTTTCTTATCACGTAAGATTTCTTCGAAGTTTTCAGGAAGTCCCTCGAACAATAATGCCCGTTCAAGATCTGGGGCAAGCAACTTCACTTTTTCAATGGATTGATGGTTGAAGGAAGAGAGGATCACCCGTTTTTCCATTCCATATTGACGAATTGAATCAATGATCTTCTGTTCGATTCCTTCATAAGCGAGTTTATCCGTCTTGATTTCGACATTCATCAACAAAGCATTTCCCTTAGCCCAGTCGAAAACGTCCATTAAAAAAGGAATCCGCTCCCCAACGAATTCATTGGAAAATTTGCTCCCGGCATCAGCCGTTTTCAGTTTTTGTGCCGAATGATCTTTTACATAACCAGTAAGGGTGGTCGTTCGATCAAGTGTTTCTTCATGGATGATGACCAATTCCCCGTCAGAACTGAGGTGGACATCGAACTCGATCCCCTCGGCCCCGATTTCTGCCGCCTTTTGAAATGCTGCCATGGTATTTTCAGGATGCGTCCCCTTGGACCCCCTATGGGCGAAAATCAGTATGTTTTGCAAAATCATCACTTCCCCTTTAAACTTTATCTTGAACCCTATCATACATGTACGCTTGAATTGTTTCAGCAATGTTTAATAGACAATATTTTAAACAACGAGTAAAATACATATGGTATTTCCATAAATAGGTGTTCGAAATATGAGGTGAATAAAATGAATATGTGGGAAATTTTTGTTGCAGTTATTCTTGGACTTGTAGAAGGATTAACTGAATTTGCTCCTGTATCATCAACAGGGCATATGATTATCGTCGATGATTTATGGCTGAATTCGAAAGAACTTTTCGGGAGTGAAGTGGCCAATGCCTTTAAGGTGGTCATCCAGCTTGGTTCGATACTCGCCGTTGTCGTGCTCTTCTGGGGGCGATTCATGGACTTGCTTGGTTTAAGGAAGCTGAAAGGCACATCCGCTGCGAACGGCCCAAAGCTTAACCTATTGCAGGTTATCGTCGGATTGTTGCCGGCGGGCGTATTAGGCCTATTATTCGAAGATTATATTGATGATCATTTATTTACGATGAAGACGGTTATCGTCGGATTATTCTTAGGCGCATTTTTGATGATTGCTGCGGATAAATTCCGTCCAAAGCTGACTGCAGAGACGGTTGACCAAATCACTTATAAACAAGCCTTTGGTGTAGGGTTAATTCAATGTTTGTCACTATGGCCGGGATTCTCACGTTCAGGCTCGACCATTTCTGGTGGAGTGCTATTAGGGATGAGCTACCGGGCGGCTTCCGATTTCACGTTCATCATGGCAGTGCCGATCATGGCTGGTGCCAGTTTGTTGAAAATCGTGAAATATTGGGAACACTTCACACCTGAAGTTCTGCCATTCTTTATTGCAGGTTTCATAAGCGCATTTATCTTTGCCTTATTCTGTATCCGCTTTTTCTTGATTTTAATCAATAAAGTTAAATTGACTCCTTTTGCCATTTACCGGATCGTCTTGGCGGTTGTGCTTCTATTCATTATTTGGTAATACGAAATGAAGCTTGGAATTGGAGTGGAACCACCCCGTTGATTCGGGGTGGTCTTTTTGTGTGTCCGAAAATAAGCAGGATTCCCATAAAATTAATAACGAATGATAGTTGAGTTTAGGAGTTTTTAATTCGTTATTTTTTATTAAAAATCCAATAAATCTTTTTATAATAAAATAATATTCGGATTTTAGTGCAGTTCCAGTCATAATTAGTAAAAAAAATATAAAAAAAATAAAGCTGCCTGAGCGTAATGATATCAACGTGTTCGGGTATTATTTTAAATATTCAAATGATTACATAAACTATTTCCAAATAATTTATATGTTATAATTTTAGTATAAATAAAGTACATGTGTACACCTGGGGAGGACAACATGGGAAATGACCAATTGAAGAAAACGATTGGCTTTTGGGTTGGAACATCTATTGTAGTTGGTACAGTTATCGGTTCTGGTATTTTCATGAGACCTGGTGACGTGCTTGAATTGAGCGGTAATTCAACCATGGCCTTGTTAGCTTGGCTGATAGGCGGTCTGATTACCCTTGCAAGCGGGTTGACGATTGCGGAAGTGAGTACACGGATTCCTAAAACGGGCGGCTTATATGTCTATATGGAAGAAGTGTACGGTAAAGCATGGGGATTCCTATGCGGCTGGGTTCAGACATTGGTATACGGACCTGCAGTCATGGGTGCCCTCAGTTTATACTTCGGGTTATTAGTTGCAGGAATATTTAAGATCGCTTCAAGCTACTCTTTGGCGATAGGGATTCTTACGATTGTATTCATAGCAGGCATGAACTTGCTGGGGACAAAATACGGCGGTATCATCCAAACCTTATCGACTATTGCTAAATTGATCCCGATCATTTTCATAGCGGTATTCGGTATCGCACAAGGTGATATGCCTGTATTCAATATCGAAAGCGAAAGTTCAATGAAAATCAGTATGGCCGGTGCGATTTTGGCAACGCTCTGGGCGTATGATGGCTGGATGAATGTCGGCTTCATGGCAGGGGAAATGAAAAATCCGCAGAAAACGTTGCCGCGGGCAATCATAACGGGATTGGTCGTGGTCATGGTCGCTTACTTGGGTGTGAATCTTGCCATGCTTCATGTATTGGGGGCGGAGGGAGTCATAGCCCATGGTACGAATGCAGCGAATGTTGCAGCAACGCTTCTTTTCGGAGAAGTGGGCGGGAAATTGATATCGATCGGAATTGCGATTTCAATCTTCGGTTGCTTGAACGGAAAGCTTTTGACCTTTCCGCGCATTACCTTGGCGATGGCGACTGATAAAATGATGCCAGGCCATAAACAAATCGGCAAAATATCGCCCAAGTTCAAAACGCCTATAAATGCCACGGTATTGCAAGTGATCATTGCAATCATCATGATGGTTGCAACAGACCCTGACAAACTTACCAATATGGCTGTATTCTCTGTCTTCTGTTTTTATGGATTAGCCTTCTTTGCGGTCTTCATCTTACGCAGAAAAGATCCGGAGGCAAAAACGTATAAAGTGCCGTTTTACCCACTCATCCCCATCGTGGCGATTGCTGGTGCAATATACATTGTTTTAAGCACGTTAATCCAAACACCTTTAAATGCCCTGTACTCAGTGATCATCCTCATTATCGGTATGCCAGTGTACTGGCTCCTGAAGAAAAGCGAGCGGGATGGCAAACGTTCAAATTAATGAAAAACCCTTCACTGCATGCAGTGAAGGTTTTTTTAGTTGCTGGAATGAAATTTTCCCGTTGGACAAAAGTGGTGAAATAGACAACTCGGGAAGTTCGTATTAACATAGGGGGAAAGTTAAATAGTGAAGGGTCTGAACAAAAGTGAATTATATCGAGCCTGCTGGTAAATCATTCAGGAAGACGATTTTGGCTTTATTTCTTGGTAGCTTTGTAACGTTTGCGGATCTGTATAGTACCCAACCGGTCATTCCGGTTTTCGCAAAGCAATTTGGGGTCTCTCCTGCAATGGCAAGCCTTACATTATCTTTCGCGACTGGAACGCTTGCACTCTGTTTATTGCTTGTTTCTTTTTTCTCAGAAAATATCGATAGGAAAAAAATAATGGGGACGGCGCTCACTCTGTCTGCATTGTTATCCATATGTGTCAGCTTCATCCAGGATGATCTATACATCCTGATCGCAATTCGGGCGATTCAAGGAGCGGTGCTTGCAGGTTTCCCGGCCATTGCGATGGCCTATATCAATGAAGAGTTTCATCCGAAAAACCTTGGCTATGTGATGGGGATCTATGTGAGCGGCTCGAGTATCGGCGGATTGGCGGGCAGGCTGATTGTAGGGGTGCTGACCGACCATTTCTCATGGAACATAGCGATTGGAAGCCTTGGAGCTTTAAGTTTGATCATCAGTCTGGCTTTTTGGTGGATGCTACCGCCTTCGCAGCATGCTGTCCGCGAACGGGTCTCATTATCGAGAATCAAAACCTCCCTTATCAATAACTTAAGGAATAACAGACTAGTACTCTTATTCGGCATGGCCTTCCTATTAATGGGCTCGTTCGTTACCGTTTATAACTTTGTGGGTATACCTTTAATGGGACCGCCATATCATTTATCACAGACATTGATTGGCTTCATATTCATAATCTATCTTGTGGGGACGTTCAGTTCAACATGGATGGGGAAGCTTGCCGATCAATTTAGTCGGAGGGTCGTGCTTCTTATCGGAATCGCAATCATGCTGATGGGCGCCCTGTTAACCTTATTGGCCCCGCTTCTGCTGAAAATAATGGGGCTTGCCCTATTTACATTTGGCTTTTTTGGAGCTCATTCCATTGCGAGCAGCTGGGTCGGCAGTTTGGCAGATAAGAGTGAAAAGGCACAAGCATCCGCATTATATCTCCTGTTTTACTATGCAGGATCAAGTCTAGTGGGGGCATCTGGCGGTTTATTCCTGATGAAGTTCGGCTGGGGAGGGGTCATCTCGGCTGTATCCATTCTGATCCTCCTTGCTGCCGCTTGTGCGATGATGGTTGAAAAAGTGAAAATCGTTAAATAAAATGATCTTTTCTATCATGTTTTTCCGGAATCCTGAATATAATCTAGTGAAAATGGATATTGAATAATAGATTGATAAGAGAAGAGGGTAATAGATAGAGTGAAACGAAAAGCAGTAATTCTCATTGGGTTAATAGCCGTTTTAATTATATTATTCGTTGTATACTTAACAAGTCCGGGCAGATTGCAAAAGGTGCAGATTGTTGAAAAATACTATCCGCATTTCTCCGATGGCAAGGCAGTCGGTTTTAAGACGAACGATGTCATTGATGTGACGGAAACCGAAGAGGGATCCAATTGCGCAATGAAATTCGACAATGGGAAAACGTTTGAAATTGATTGTGACCGTTATTTAACATACAAAATTGATGAAACAGTTTATATTACTACTGAAGGGAACCATGTGAAGGAGATCCGGAGAAAAAGGTAGTGGCTTATCGATTTTTAATGGAGCTGGGCTTGCCTAATGAACAGCTCAGCTCTTTTATTTGATCCCATTCAAAAAGCCCAGGCCAATTTGGACTGGGCTTTTTCATTTTTTATCTTTGCCTTTACTTTTATCCTTTTTATTACGCCGAAGTACATCCAAGATTCTGCGGCTGTTATTTTTACTGTTTATGAGCTCGACTAAATCGCTCATGTTTTCAGATTCGAAGTCTTGTTGATCTTTTTTCATGTTCATCCCTCCAAGTCATAAATCATAATACCCTTATCAAGAAAAAGGTAAACGTCTATTAGCATATTGGTAATAGAATGATTTTATATCCTAAACCCTCGTTTATTTGCTAGAATATGATAAAAGCCTTGTATGGGAGGTCCATATGGAAGAATTAAGAATGATCGGCGAAAAAATTGAAAAATTTAAATATATCTTAGTGGAGCATATCGAGTTGTTTGAAGAAGAGGAACCGCTCTATGATTTAGAAACCAGTAAAGAGGTACGGTCAAAACTTATTCAAATTCATGCAGATGCCTTGATTCATGGAAAGGCACAAGCGATGGAAAGCATGAAAATAACGGGTATGGAAATAGGTAAGCGCATCGTGGATATGGGCATTCCTTTAGATAAGAATATTGAGGAAGCTCAAGCGATGCGTAACCTTTTCTGGAGTTTCATTGAAGAAGAGGTGAGCAACCGGTATTACTCCATTGAAATTCTGTTAAAGGCAAGCTCGATAATTGATGCAATCCTGGACCAGTTCATACACTGTGTGAGTATCAGTTACGTGAATCATTATAAAGAAATGGCGAAAATGGCAAACGATTCTTTGCAGAAGATAAAGGAAAACCAAGAAGTCATGGAAGAATTGTCCACCCCGATTGTTCAGACCGTATTAAAGGATGTGCTGCTCTTACCGTTGATCGGACGCATTGACGATTGGAGAATGGAGTCGATGCTATCGACGGTGCTGCAAAAATGTGCAGATCTGCATGCGGAAGTATTGATCATGGATTTCTCGGGAATTATCTTTACGAAGGAAAGTGATATGCTTCCCCTGCTGGATCAATTAGTGGGGGCATTGGCCTTGATGGGAACGGAAACGATGTTTGTCGGTTTTACCCCTGATGTCGTGAAAGGGATCGTCAAACATGATTTTGCAAATCAGGTAAAAGCCTTTCTATCGTTCAGGAAGGCCATGGAATATCTGTTTAATCAAAGGGGGCTGGCTCTTCAGCCAGTATGATTTTTAGGGTATCTTTTTTTCTATGTCAGGCTAACATTCCTGCTGCTCCCATATTTAATCGCCCATCGATATTTCTCCATGTTATAGTGAAGTGACGTGGACGGACATGTTGTTTTTGATTTTAATTAAATAGGACATGTAAAGCGTGTAAGGAAGGTGGTTGAATAGTGTTTTTCAAGAAAAATGAAGGACCTGAACATTACGAAAAATGGTATTGTGTAGGAATCATGACGGATAATGGGCTGGAAGATGAAGAGTATGATGTTTTGTCCAAACGCATCCTCGACTCGGTCCAAAATGTCTCGGTCATATCGGACTTGGTAAGGGTGGAATGGGATCGTGACAAATTGCGAGCCTTGAATGAACGTTTTGGGGACCCCTCACTTTCCGACCCATGGTTTATCATTAATGAATTCATACCAGAGGATATAAAAAAGGAAAGAAAACTTCTGGAGAAAACTCATAAATGGAAGAGGATATTTGGTCTCCTTTCCCCGATTGAATATATGGAGGCCGAGACGAAGGCGGCCCATGACTTTGATAAAGCTCTTTTTTATACAGACGATGCAGATAAAGTGATTGAATACATTATTGCAAATAGCTAGCATTCCCTGCCACATCGATACATTGTATCGGTGTTTTTGCATTTGATTTACTGTTTATCGGAACAATTTCACGGTGAAAATTCGACCTTGAGCGAGTTGATTCGACCTTGAGTGTAATAATTCGCCGTTGCTCGGAATAATCCGTACTTGCACCTTTCTTTTTTCTTGAAATAAAAAGAGAGAATGTGGGGAGGGTGGTAGGAAAGATGGAGTTAAACGCGGAATATCTTAAATAGAAAGAAAGAGAGTTTTAAGGGGGGAGGAAGATGAATCGATGGAAGTTGCCGTACCTCAGCAAAAGCCAAAACGGAAGTGGAGAAAGCGGGCGCTATGGAGTTTTGGAATCCTGATCATACTTTTGCTGTCAGTCTTGATTGCCGTAAATATATTTCTTTCAAGATCCTTGCCGGAAACAAAGGGGGAAATATCGCTTCCAGGTCTTTTGAAACCGGTTACGGTGGTGAGGGATTCGAGTGGGGTCCCGCATATTAACGCAGCGAGTGAACATGATTTGTATTTAGCCCAAGGATATATCCAGGCACAGGACCGTTTATTTCAAATGGATTTAAGCAGGCGTCAGGCGTCAGGTAGATTGAGTGAAGTGATTGGTGAGAAAACCGTCAAAAATGATAAGTATTTCCGCACACTTGGTTTGAGGCGGGCGGCCGAAGCCTCTTATGCTGCATATTCAAGTGACGGAAAAGAAGCCTTGGATATGTTTGCCGAGGGTGTAAATCTTTATATCGATGAATTGAAGGAGAATGGGAAATGGCCGGCGGAGTTCACTCTGCTTGGATACGAACCGGAGCCTTGGACACCCGTCGATTCGCTGACCATCGGTAAATATATGGCCTTTGATTTAGGCGGGAACTGGGAAGATCAGGCGTTTAGGCAGTATTTGCTGCAAACGTTCCCCAAGGAAAAGGCATATGATTTATTTCCTGGTTATCCAAAGGACGCTCCATATATCATCAGCAAGGAAGAACTGGATATTGAAAAAAGTTTTGCAGGGGCCGTTATTCCTTATGAATTCAACGGCAGCAATAACTGGGTCGTTTCAGGCAAGAAAACGCAATCCGGTCAGCCGTTATTGGCGGATGATCCCCATCTGGGATTGGCTACACCGTCGGTTTGGTATCAAATGCATTTGGAGGCCCCGTCAGTCAATGTGAGCGGTGTTATTTTTGCCGGGATTCCGGGAATCATACTAGGCCATAACGAAAAGGTCGCTTGGGGTGTGACCAATACCGGTCCGGATGTTCAGGATCTGTATATTGAGAGGAGAAACCCGGAAAACGAGAAAGAATTCTCCTACAAAGGTAAATGGGAAAAAGCTGAAATCTTGGACGAACCCATCAAGGTGAAGGATGGGAAAACACTGGACTATCAAGTGACGGTTACCCGCCATGGACCCGTTGTCTCCGAGTTTGCCGGGAAAAGCGGAAAAGATACCGTGCTTGCCTTAAGGTGGACGGCACTTGATCCATCTGCCGAGCTTGAAGCGGTACTGAATATGAATAAGGCGGGAAGCTGGAAAGAATTCGATAAGGCCCTCTTGAAATTCGAAAC
The DNA here is from genome assembly GCF_018613135.1 of Bacillus sp. ISL-57. Classification (NCBI taxonomy): domain Bacteria; kingdom Bacillati; phylum Bacillota; class Bacilli; order Caryophanales; family Bacillaceae; genus Bacillus; species Bacillus sp. ISL-57. The sequence continues at coordinate 268,865 of NZ_JAGGQV010000012.1, forward strand.
GGCGGCACAGAATTTCGTCTTTGCCTCAGCCGATGGGACCATTGCCTACAAGGCGAATGGGAAAATCCCAATCCGGAAAAAAGGCGATAGTATGCTGCCTGTACCTGGCTGGACGGATGAATTTGAGTGGAAAGGCTATATTCCCTTCGATGAACTTCCAAAAACGGTGAATCCAAAGGAGGGATTCATTTCGACTGCGAATAATAAAGTCATCTCGGATGATTACCCTTACCATATCAGCAATAACTGGGCACAGCCATACCGCCAGATGAGGATACAGGAATTTTTAAAGGCGAATAAAAAGCTTACGGCCGAGGATATGCAAAGCCTGCAGATGGATAAAGTGAATTTGCAAGCTAAGGAGTTTGTTCCTCGATTCGTGGAGGTATTGAAAGGTCCATCTGGGAAACAGGAAGCCCAGGCACTGACGATTCTGAAGAAATGGAATCATATCGATTCCACTGATGAAGCGGCTCCGATGATTTTTAATGTCTGGATGCGAAATATAGGGGATGTTCTGCTTAAAGAAGAAATACCGGAAGAAACCCTTAACCTTTTTAATGGAAGGCGTTCGGCCGTTGATGAACTACTAAGGCGGGCACTGGACGGTAAGCCGGGCCCTTGGATTGAAGAGGCAGGCGGACTTGAGCAGGTGCTTGCCAAGTCGTTACAGGTGACGTTAACGGAACTGGCAGAATCACAAGGTGACGATATAGCTGATTGGGAATGGGGAGACTATCACCAGGTCAGGTTTAACCACCCGCTATCAAGTTTCGCCCCGTTACATTATTTATTTAACGGCGGCGGCGGCATTCCGGTAGGAGGCAGCAGTGTCACCGTACAGGCGGCGGCTTTTTTAGATGATGGAACCGTTAATCACGGCGGCTCCTGGAGATTCGTCATCGATCTAGCCGACATGAATCAAGGATATCACCTTGTTGGCCCGGGTCAATCAGGTAACGTTAAAAGTGAGTGGTATCACGACCAGCTTGATGATTGGGCAGAGGGTACTTATCACAAAACCACGATGGACGATCCAAAAGGGGATAAGCTGACATTGAAACCATCAAACTGAGATTCAAAAAAAGTACCAAGTCCAGCATCTTTCTCTGGACTTGGTACTTTTTCATTGTTTTTGCTTAGTCAGGAATTCTGCAAGGAACTCCTCAAAATTAGGGGCTTCGATTGCTGCGATTTTTTCATATGATTCAATGATCTTAAGTTTAATTTCTTGCTCCAGATCATTCCGGTCTTGATAGTTCGTGTTTTTTAATGATTTTTTTATTTTAGGATTCAAAGAGTCGATTAGATCCACCAATTCTTCTTTTGACAGTTTTTTATCCACAATGGCTTTTCTCCTTTCTAACATATACCTCATCCATATAGTGCTTTCGAAGTTTTTTAAGAGCTTGTTTACGGATACTTGAGATATTCTGTGGCGACTCCTGGAAATAGGCAGCGATTTCCTTGTTGGATAGGCCGTAGGAAAAGATCATGGTCAGCACCAGGTTTTGTTTGGCTGTTAACTTCTTCAAGGCTTTTATCATCTCTTCATCACTTATGTGTGAAGCGAGTTCATTCGATTCCCCCATCTTTTCAAGTTGAACATCCAAGGTGCCGATTCGATCGATCAATCCGCCAGTATCCCTTGGTGTCGCATCAAGTACCATTCGATAGCGTTCCCGCTGCTTCCGTGCCCTTTTATCAAAATCAACAGAGAAAAAGTAAATTAAGGAGCACATGTATTTGTATACTTTAGCCCGGTAATAGAAAATTTTGAAAGTCTCGTTGAGATGATCAATGTTGTGGGAAGAAGGGGAATCAAGAGTTTCAGTGAAAATCTTTAAATGCTCTGGGTTCTGTAAGAATAATTGAATGATCGGTTGTGCAAAGAAAGATGAGTACTGTTGCTGCAGAAACTCCAATGAATGAGAAAAAAAATGAGAAGTTAATTGGTTCATTGTTATCCCTCCTTTTATTAATAAAGTGGTAGACAAGGGGAATAAATCAATTATATACGAACATTCGTTCTTTTTTCCATAAATCAATAGTGCTAGATTGATTTTTTTTGACAAATTTCACTTTAGATATCAGATACAAGAAAAGGGGTGAAGAGGATGATGATTGAGGATGCTACTATGTGGGTTTCATTAGTTAGCGAATTTGGCTATCCATTCGTCGTTTCTATGTTTTTGCTCTTCCGCTTCGGTAAACAATTAAAAGAACTGACAACGGACGTAGAGAACTTAAAAAAGTCCGCTCATAAAACAAAAAAACGATAACCTCAGGACGTAAGTGCCGGATGGTAAACACCGAGTTTCGGATTCTATACTAAAAAGGGTCCGGAATTCGGGTATAAAGAAATGGGTACTAACTGATTAAGCTTTTGTTAAATCCCTCCCTTAACCTAAAATAAAATAATAATAAACCATTATTTGGAATATAGCACAAAATAGGTAAAAAATAATCGTCATTTGGAATCATTTTACTGCTATAATTCATCCGTCAATGGAATTAGATAGGAAATCCTCCCCTCGTAGGATTTTAGTTTTATGGATTAAAGTGAAAATACTTTTAAAAAAACAACATTCATCAATAAACTTCTGAATAGTGTGCGGCACCCAAGTAAATGGGTGCTGCTTTTCTTATTTTTTGGTAATAAACTGATAATATGGAAAAGGGGTGGCAAATTTGAAAAATGAACAGCTGGAAGATATTCGGATCCTGCAGCAAGAATGTGAACGGGAAGGTTTTACGTTAAAACTGAATTGGGAAACGCTTCGCAATCGAAATGGTGTTCATAAGAATGATTTTCTCCACTATGATGGATTGAAGCTTGTTGGCTTTCTTGGTCTTTACGATTTTGGAAACAAAGCGGAGATGTGCGGGATGGTGCACCCCGACTACCGGAGGCAAGGCATTTTTACTAAGCTGCTGGAAGAGGCGATAAAGAGTGCTGTGGAGCGCAACTATAAGGTGATTCTCTTGAACTCACCTGCTCAATCCCATTCAGGGACAGAGTTTTTGAAACAGCTCCCATGTGAGTTTGTTTTCTCAGAGTTTCAAATGAAGTGGTCCGAAACGGAGCTTGATGATTATGATGATGCAGTCGTTCGCCCTTCACGGAGAGATGATGAGGAAACGGAAATTCAGCTGGATATTCAATGTTTCCGATTTACGAAACGAGAGGCGAAGGATTATTATCAGCGCATCCTACATGAGGATACTCTGAAAACCATGATGATTGAAAAGGGCGGCCGCGCAGTCGGCAAGATCCGTGTTGATCACTCAGGACGGGAAGCTTGGATTTATGGATTTTCCATTTTGCCAAAATACCAGGGAAAAGGACTTGGAAGAAAGGCGTTGAAAAAGGTCGTAGCCGAACAATGCCAGCTGGGATATGATATTTTTCTCGAGGTCGAGGCGACTAATGAGCATGCGTTAAGACTCTATGAATCTTGTGGCTTCAAAACGATTCAAAGACAGGATTATTATCAATACAAAGGCTGAAGGGATATGACGACAAAGAGTGTTAGGGGGATGGGATGGATGTTGACATTATTCAATTATAACTGGCAGGTGAGAAGGGAATGGTTCAAGTGGTGCCGATCCTTACCGAATGAGGAGCTGGAACGGCAGCGTACGGGAGGGATGGGCAATATATTGCGGACACTTGCCCATATTATCGATGTCGAATCCAGCTGGATCAGGGCCATGCAAGGGAGGCCTGATGTCGCGATCGATTTGGACACTTATGATACGATCGGAAAAGTGGAAGATTTATCTAACCAATATCACTCAGAGGTCATGGACTATTTGAACTCGCATGCAATTGAAGAAGAGTGTGGAATGGTTCAGCCATCCTGGATGGAGGGGACATATGAAAAAGGCAGGATACTGCGCCATCTCATAGCTCACGAAATTCACCATATAGGCCAGCTGTCCATCTGGTCGAGGGAGATGGGCATCGAACCGGTATCCGCCAGTTTAATAGATCGGGATATATAGGTTTTAACTTTTAAAACTGGTAAAGCAACTTACTTTGCCAGTTTTTTATTTTGCAAGGAATTCGGCAGATTTTTTTAAAAAAAGAGGATTTTGTAGGAAGGAGAAGCAGGGGTGAAATTTAGCCGATCGACAAAATAAAATTTGACTAAGAGTTGACATGCTATAGAATGAAAACATTGAAAAATCAAAAAATATAGGGGGCATTATTCTAATGTTTGAACAACGGAGGAGAAAACTTACTCGATTATTAAAGGAAAATAATATAGATGCGGCTGTTCTTGTACCAGGATCGAATATGTATTATTTTACCGGACTGAAGCTTAAACAAAGTGAACGGCTGACACTTGCTGTAATTACGAAGGAATCAAAGATGTTTTTTGTTTCACCACAGGTGGAGTTGAGTAAAGTCAAGGAAATAACGGCTGGAAATGTGTTTTGGTATACGGATGAACAGGGGCCAAGCGAGGCTTTAGCTGATTTGAAAAATGCAGCGGGTGCCCTTACGAAAATCGGGGTCGAATACAACCTGATGAGAATCATGGAGCTAAAAGGAGCAGAGACCTTATCAGCGGCAGCTGAAGATATAAGTGAAGTAATTGATACTATGAGAGTTTTTAAAGATAAACAAGAAATTGAACTGATGCAACAGGCTGTTAAAATACTTGAAGAAAGTTTCGAAGCTGCAATCCCATATATTAAGCCTGGCGTGACAGAAGTGGAAGTTGCAGCTCAGCTGGAGTATGAAATGAGAAAAAGAGGCTCTGAAGGAACACCGTTTGGCACAGTCGTGGCCTCTGGATATAGAGGAGCCAGTCCGCATGGACGTGCCGGTGGCAAGAAAATTGAATCAGGGGAACTTGTTGTGATTGATTTCGGTTCCATGATAAACGGGTATGTAGGGGATATTTGTCGTACGGTGGCGGTAGGTGACGTTTCCCGTGAATTAAAGGAAATCTATGAAACTGTCAAAGAAGCACAGCAAGCGGCCATTGACATTATTAAACCGGGTGTGACGGCACATGAAGTGGATGAAGTTGCACGCGCCGTTATACAAAGCAAAGGTTATGGAGAATATTTTACCCATCGTACTGGACATGGATTGGGACTGAATTCCCATGAGGAGCCATATATCATGAAGAATAGTGATCTAAGGTTGCAGCCCGGAATGGCTTTTACGGTTGAACCAGGGATTTATGTGCCTGGTAAAGGTGGAGTGCGGATAGAGGATAATATTATCATGACGGAAGATGGCTTTATCAATTTGATGTCGCTTCAAAAAGATCTTATCACTGTATAGAGAGGGGATGTTGAGTATGGATATCGAACAAATTCAAAAGGATAATCCTTTTCATGGGAATTATATATATATTAATACAGCTGCAGCATCTGCCCCGCCTCGTCAAGTAGTTAATGCGATCATGGATTATTTGCAAAAGACAGCTAGTTTAGGTCCATACTTGCCTGCATTTAGAAAGGACGTTTATCAAAAGATAGATGAAACAAGAGTGAAGGCAGGGAGTTTTATTGGAGCTAAGGCAACGGAAATAGCTTTTGTGAAAAATGGGACGGAAGGGATTAATTTTATTGCTAATGGACTTCCGTGGGAAGAAGGCGATGAAATAATACTCGCTGACATTGAATTTCATAGTAACTATACGCCTTGGCTGAAATTAAGGGATACAAGAAAGGTCAGCTTAAGGATTATCAAGACGGATGAATCAGGTGTTATTGATGTGAAATTAATAGCAAAGCAAATTACAAAACGGACCAAGCTTATAACCGTTTCCCATTTGCCTAATGCTTCCGGAGCTCTACAGGAAGTAGAACAAATATGTAAACTCGCTAAAGAAAATGATGTGCTAACCCTTATCAATGCATCTCAAACTCTAGGATTGGTTCCTATTGATGTCAAAGAGCTTGATTGTGACTTTCTGACAGCCTGTGGACGGAAATGGCTGCGGGGTCCCGAAGGATCAGGGATATTGTATATTAGAGAATCAATGGTGGATTCCATTGAACCTACTTTAGTGGGCTGGGGAGGAACCAGTTGGGATTTTGAAACCAATGATTATCACTATTCATCAACTGCCAAAAGAGTGGAGGCAGGATGCCCGATCGTTCCTTCCATACTCGGGCTGGGTGCAGCTATTGATTATGCTCAAAATGTAGGTCAGGAAAATATATTTAAAAAAGTGGCAGCATTGACAGAGTATGCAGTTAATCAATTATCCACTATCGAGGGAATCTCCATCTACGGACCTCAGGATATCAAAAATCGGCTGGGTATCATTCCATTTAATGTAAAGGGGCTTCATCCGGATAGAATAACAGCGTATTTAGAAGAGAAAAAGGTCATTATTGAATCGGGCACCTTCATGGCGAATACACTGCTTCAACAATATGGTATTGATAAAATGGCAAGGCTGTCCCCTCACTATTTTAACACGGAAGAGGAAATAGATCTGACCGTTTCGCACATTAAATCTTTGCAAAAGGAAGAAGGGAAGTTAGACTCCCGTACTGATTGTAAATAAAATGAAAAACCATCTTCGGCTGCCATGTCCCCAAATTCTTTGGTGTCTGGCAGCCGGATTTGTCTTGAATCCGTTCTCCCGTTTTTCAGCAAAACTCCCCGCGTGCCAGACCTCATTTCCCATATTATCAGCTCCATCATCCGTTATTTGTTACTAATTGGTAGGCTAGCACCCTTATCCCCCTGTTTTGCCAATTTTCCTCAACCTAACTTAATCTCCGGGCCCTAGGCCGCTCTTATCTGAATAAAGTCCTTTTTTAGGTCAGCAGTTTTTCCACGGACAGGGGCAGGGAGGTCGAAAGATTGGTAGGCATTTTTCAAAGGTACACGCGAATTTCTAATAGCCTTCACGCAATGAATTAAAAATAGTTTGACAATTCTAATTTGTTAAATTAATATATTTCTAGCTAAGAACCAGTGGTTCTAATATAGAACCAAAGAAGGGGGAAGATTACATGAGGATTGCAACAGACATCGGTGGAACTTTCACTGATTTAGTATATGTGGATGACAATGGGAAATTTGGTTATGCCAAATCACACACAACTCCGCCCCAGTTTGAGAATGGAGTAATTGACGTAATTAAACAAAGTGGGGTCAGCGTAGATGGTATCGACATGTTCATTCATGGATCTACCGTCGTGATCAATGCATTGACCGAAAGAAAAGGTGTAAAAGTAGGATTACTTACGACAAAAGGAACTAAAGATGTCTTGGAAATTGCTCGGGGAAACCGTCCCGATTTATATAATTTTAAATATAAAAAACCAGAAGCTTTTGTGGAAAGGCATTTGCGTCTAGAAGTGACAGAACGGTTGGATTACAAAGGAAAGGTCGTTACTTCGTTAGTGCAAGAAGATATTGAAAAGGCGATCGAGTATTTTAAAGAAGAACAGGTTGAAGCAATTGCCATATGCTTTTTGCATTCTTACCTTAATCCTGAGCATGAATTGAAAGCGCTTAAAATCGTGGAGGATCTGTGGCCTGAAGTATCTGTCAGCGTTTCTAGCGATATCACTAAAGAGTGGCGTGAGTATGAAAGGACAAATACTACGGTGCTGAATGCATACGTTAAACCGACTGCCAATTCATACATTGACAATCTTTCTAATAAGTTAAGTGAGTTTGACATCCAAGAGAACCGGTACATCATGCAATCCAATGGCGGGGTCACGACATTCGAAAATGCAAAAAACATCCCAATCAACATGGTTGAGTCAGGGCCGGTTGCTGGAATTTTCGGAGCCGCCATTTTAGGGAAAATGATCGGTGAAGAGAATATCATCGCGTTTGATATAGGCGGAACAACTGCAAAGTGTTCATTGATCAGTGACGGTGAAGTGAAAGTGTCCACAAACTATTATATTGAAAAGTCGGAAAAAACAGCTGGATATCCGATTAAAGTGCCAGTCGTCGATATTGTCGAAATTGGAAATGGCGGCGGTTCCATCGCATGGATTGATGAAATTGGCTCTTTGAAAGTGGGGCCTCAATCGGCAGGCTCATTACCAGGCCCTGTGGCATACGGACAAGGCGGGACACTGCCGACTACGACTGATGCAAATTTGTTTGTTGGGAGACTTTCAGGGAAAAACTTCGATTACGAAGTGGACATGGAAAGAGTAAAAGCGGCAATTGATGAAAATGTTGCTAAGCCATTTCAAACATCCACTGAAGAAGGGGCCCTCGGGATCATCGACATTGCGAATTCCAATATGCTTAACGCGTTAAAGCTTATATCAGTGAGAAAAGGATATGATCCACAAGATTTTACATTGTTGGCATTTGGCGGCGGAGGCCCAATGCATGCGGCTGAACTTGCAAGGGACCTTGGAGTGAAAAAAGTGGTCATCCCATTGGCTTCATCCGTTTTCTCGGCTTGGGGCATGTTGATGACAGATTTACGGCATGATTATATCCATACTTATATAAAATTGCTGAATACATTGGATTTAATGGAAATGAATCTGAAATGGGAAGACATGGAGTTAAATTCCAAAAGACAATTTGCTAAAGAGAATGTGGATGACGGGAAGATTGTATTCAGCCGATTCGCAGATTTACGGTATATCGGTCAAGAGCATACCGTGAAAGTTCCCGTTCCGAATGGAGAATGGAATGATCAGGTCATAGCGGACATCATCAGCCAATTCCATCAAATGCATGAACAAGTATATTCGTTCAACTTACCGGAAAGTGCAATTGAAATTGTTAATTTGCACCTTACAAGTTTCGGAATAGTGGACAAACCGGTCATTTCTGAAATGGAAGAAAGTGAATCAGCCGTAGAGGATGCAAAAATTGAAGAACGAAATGTGTTTTTCAATCAAACCGGATGGTGCCGGACCCCTGTATACCAACGGGCAAAATTGGCCAGAGGACACGAACTGATCGGTCCGGCAATTGTCGAGGAACAATCCGCTTCCACTGTCATTATGGAAGGGCAAAAATTATCTGTTGATGCTTATGGAAATTTAATCATTGAAACTGGGGTGAAATAATGATGAGAACTACCAACCCGTTTGCTTTAGAAGTAATCAAAGATTCGCTGCTGTCCATCGGTGAAGAGATGTTCATCGCTTTAGCAAGAACTTCGATGAGTCCGATGTTTTACGAAGTATTGGATTATGCGTGTGGCCTGACTGATGCAAAAGGAAACTTAATCAGCCAAGGAAATGGTGTCACCAGTTTTATCGGTATGCTAAGTCCGATGGTTCAGCACATACTTGATAAATATGATGGTGGAAATAAATTATCTGAAGGTGACATCATCATCATAAACGATCCATATGTAGGCGGGGGATCGCATTTGTCGGATGTGGGTCTTGTGATGCCGATTTATTTTGAAGGAGAGCTTATTGCGTTCTCTGCCAATAAAGGGCATTGGACAGAGGTGGGAGGAAAAGATCCCGGTTCCTTTACCAATAATTCAACCGAGATTTATCAAGAGGGATTGCAGATGCCTGGAATCAAACTCTTTGAAGCAGGAAAAGTGAATGAAGGCATTGTAGAAATGATTGCTACAAATGTAAGGTTGCCTCAACTATCACTTGGGGATATGTGGGCGCAAGTAGCTGCGCTTAGAACTGGTGAAAAGAGAATGAAAGAACTTTGCACGAAATATGGAAAAAGTACCGTGTCCTCCACGATGGATAACCTGATTGAACAGGCTGAAAAATATTCATTGAAGGAGCTGGGGGAACTGCCGAAAGGAACTTTTGAAGCCCAGGATTTCATCGAGGGTGATTCTTCAAAAGGAGGGCCATATCCTATAAAAGTGAAAGTTACAATTACGGACGACGAATTCATCTGTGATTTCAGGGGCTCCCATCAACAAGTGATGAACCCAGTAAATTGCTCTTATTATGGCTTGTTATCCAGTGTCAGGGTCATGTTCTTGGCAATCATCAGACCGAAGTTCAATGTGAATGAAGGTCTATTCAAACCACTGAGAATCATCACTGATGACCATTCAATTGTTTCAGCAACAAGGCCATCGCCCGTATCGATGAACTTCGAAGCGCGGATCGGCGGTGCGGAACTCATCTGGAAAGCTTTAGCCCCATTGCTTCCCGACCGCTTAACTTCCGGCCACCTTTTATCTGTCTGCTCCGTTTTATTGTCGGGAAAACATCCTGAGACGAAAGAGCCGTTCCTTATTGTTGAACCGACTTTAGGCGGCTGGGGAGCAGGTGAAGGCCAAGATGGTCAAAGAGGACAATTTTGCATGGGTAACGGTGAAACATACAATATGCCGATTGAAATCGCGGAAGCCAGGTATGGAGTGAGAGTTGAGAACTATGGACTTAGATGTGATGGAGAAGGAGTGGGGCAGCATATCGGTGGTTCAGGTGTAATACGTTCGTATAAAACTTTAAGTGATGGCCAAGAACTGACGGTTAGTTTTGGAAGACATCAATTTCAGCCTTGGGGAATGAATAAAGGAGAAAATGGGTCATCCAGCTATATAAAAGTCCATAAAGAAAATGGTGAGGTCATCGGGCCCTTTGGTGTCACGTCAAGATTGAAATTGGATAAAGGAGATACAATCCATCTGGTCACTGCCACTGGCGGAGGATATGGAGATCCTGCTGAAAGGGATGTACAGGCTGTGTTAAGAGATGTCAAAAACGGTTACATCACCGCTGAACAAGCAAAAGATAAATTCGGGGTCATAGTAAATGATAAATGCAATAGCATAATCGGCTATACAGAATTACGCCAGTAGCCAGGGGGATGGGGACATGACTTTAAAAACATTGGAAAATGCACTTGATGTGCTTTCTTATTTCACTGCGGAAACTCCGGAATGGGGATTAAGGGATTTAGCCCGTAAAATGGAGATGAACCATACCGTCTTACACAGGATACTGAAGACATATGAAGAAAAAGGGTACCTCATTCAAAACGATAGTACAAAAAACTATGAGTTGGGTTTGAAGTTTTTAGAGTTTTCCAGTGTGATTAAACAAAAAATGAAACTCTCGGAATTTATCCAGCCAGTCATGAAGGAATTGGCGGACGCTGTGAATGAAACGGTCTTTCTGACGCTAAAAGATGGGGATGACGGGGTTACTGTTGAAATTGCGGAATATGAGCAGCAAATCAAATTTAATGTAATGGTGGGCACACGCACCCCCCTCTATGTCGGGGCTTCTTGTAAAACAATAATGGCCTTTCTGCCAGAGGAAGAACAATTGAAGATAATGAAGAAAGATATGAAAGTCTTTACCGAAAAAACGATGACCGACAAACAGGAATTGTTGGAAGATTTAAACGTCATCAAGGAAAAAGGCTGGAGTTTTACGAAAGGGGAGTTCTCGGATGCTGTCTTTGGGATAGGCACCCCGCTATTCAATGGCTCAGGCAAAGTAATTGGATCACTGACGATAGCCGGGCCTTCCTACAGGATGCCGGAAGAGAGGTTTGCCGAGACTCTGGAAATCCTAAGAAAGAAAACGGATATCATCCAGCAATACTTCAATAAGTTCGGAAATTTATACAATTAGGGGAGATTTCAAATGGTGAATAAAAATCAAACAGAGAAAAACCATCCGACGATATTTAATCCTGCGATCTTTTTTGTAATTGTATTAATGGCTGTCATTGGAGCTATGATAGGTGTCCAACTAATTACTTCTTTAGGCATTTCCGCAAATACTTCAATCGTTGGTGCTGTATTCGCGATGATTCTGGCTCGGATTCCCCTGAAATTTTTATTGAAGTTCAAGTCGATCCATAGCCAGAATCTGGTGCAGACTTCTATCTCATCTGCCACTTTTGGAGCTGCCAGCAGTTTGATGTTACCGATTGGGATTCCTTATGTGCTTGGGATGCATCATTTAATTATGCCATTGTTTATCGGTGTGACCCTTGCCATGATTGTTGATGCCCTTCTGCTTTATAAAATGTTCGACACGAAAGTATTCCCCGCAAAACAAGCCTGGCCACCGGGGATTGCAACCGCTGAAGCGATTAAAGCTGGAGATGAAGGCGGTAACCGGGCAAAGTATTTACTTACGGGAATTGGAATCGGAATAATTGGGGCAATTTTGAAAATTCCCATGTCTGCGTTCGGTGTTGCATTCATAGGGAATATTTGGGCGCTTACGATGTTCGGCATAGGGCTATTATTGAGAGGGTACTCGGTTCCCCTGTTCGGAATAGATATCAATGAATTGTATATCCCTCATGGATTTATGATCGGGGCGGGAATTGTTGCACTCATTCAGGTGATCGTTTTGATTTTCAATAAAAAGAAAGAAGTGGCTGTGCAAGATGAGGAATTCTCTAAACCTACCAAAGAGTTGGGACAAGCGTTTGGATATGGATTCATTGCTTATACAGCCATATCGATCCTGCTGGCAGTTTTGGGCGGAATATACACGCAAATGTCAGTTGGCATGTTGATCGGCTTCGTCCTTTTTACAATGGTAGCGGCATTTGCCCATGAATTGATCGTTGGTATTGCAGCCATGCACGCAGGTTGGTTCCCTGCATTTGCTGTAGCGCTCATTACATTGATTATTGGGATATTAATCGGATTTCCGGCAGAAGCATTGGCATTATTGGTCGGATTCAGTGCATGTACTGGTGTTGCATTTGCTGATTTGGGATATGATTTGAAGACGGGTTATATCCTTCGGGGAAATGGCGAAGATATGGAGTTTGAAAGAAAAGGGCGCCGGAATCAGTTATATGCCGGTTTAGTTGGTTTTTTCGTAGCGGCAATTGTCGTAGTGGTGTCATTTGAATCTTATTTCTCCCAAGGGCTGATTCCACCGGTTGACCTTGTGTATGCAACTACCATTGAATCTGGAATTTCGAATGGTATTGCCAGAGAATTAATGATTTGGGCTATCCCCGGTGCCATTCTTCAATTGATCGGTGGTTCAAAAAGGCAAATGGGAATTTTATTTGCTACTGGTCTACTTTTATTGACCCCAATTGCAGGATGGGCCGTTTTGACAGGCATTGTCTTAAGAATCATCATTATGAAAAGAAGTAACGGTAAATATGAACAACAAATGACGATAATGGCCGCAGGTATCATCGCCGGTGATGCTATATACAGTTTCTGCAACTCCATCTTTAAAGCTGGAAAATGATCAGTTAACTCTATCTATCTAGTGCTGTTATAAAACATATGGAAAGCCGTATGCCTGAAAGGGCAGGTACTGCTTCATAAAGTAGGGAAGCCGCGAGAGTGGTTTCCCTACTTTTATTATGTCCTCCAAAAAAAAGGGGACATTCTCCAGGATTCGATGATGATTTATATACATGATAGAAGGTATATAGATCTAGGTGATCGGGATGGGAATGGATAAAAAGTACCATTTATTCAAATTTCGTAATATTAAGGTAAATTTTGGCGATAATTCGACAAATTCATGATATATTATTCTAGCATTTTACAAAACTAGAAGGGTTGTGAAGTATGTCGTACAAGATGCATGTTAAGAAGATGCTCGCCCCGATTCTTGCTGTGAGTTTGATTACAGCGCCATTTACAGTACCGGGGGAGGCATTGGCCAAAGAGTCTAATATGAAACCGGCCACGACTGAACCATTTATCATTTCAGCTCCTACTGTTCATTACTCAAAAGGCACCAAAGCGACTGTAACGGTCACACCGAAAAAGGGGAACAAAGGAAATGAAACCGTTGTCTTTCAATTAATGAATGGGACGAAGGTCATTTCACAATCAGCCGTTGAGGCGGATATTAAATCGGCCCAAAAGTTCTCGGCGTACTTCAACTCGTACAAATCGGGTTATTGGGTTAACGTATCGGTTGTCTCCAATTATAACGGCCATACGAGTGACTTCGGCAAAAGCCTGGCAGCCTCCGTTTCGGATGCGCCATTTGAACTAAGGGTCATGGAAACGACTGATGTACACACCAATCTGGTGAGCTATGATTATTATAAGGATGCCGTATCGGACTCCGTCGGCTTTTCCCGCACGGCATCTTTAATCAAACAGGCACGAAAAGAAGTGAAGAATAGCGTTTTAGTGGATAACGGCGACCTTATTCAAGGAACCCCCCTAGGTACGTACAAAGCGAAAATAGCGCCACTGAAAAAGGGTGAAGTCCATCCCGTTTATAAAGCGATGAACTTGCTTGACTATGATGTGGCCACATTCGGCAATCATGAATTCAATTATGGTTTATCTTATTTGGACGAGGCCATCAACGATGCGAACTTCCCTTACGTCAATGCCAATGTTTATAAAAAGGATAAAGACAATAATCCAAAGAATGATAAAAATAAATATGCTCCTTATAAAATCGTCACGAAGAAAGTGAAGGACATCAATGGAAAAGAAAAATCAGTAAAAATAGGATACATTGGATTTGCCCCTCCGCAAATCATGGATTGGGATAAAGCGAATCTAGACGGTAAGGTCATGACAAAGGAAATCGTCACGACTGCAAAAAAATATGTACCTGAAATGAAGAAAAAAGGCGCGGATGTCATCGTGGCCCTCACACATTCCGGGTTTAATGGCGATACCAAGAATACCGAGGATGTCATCTATTCATTAAGCAAGGTATCCGGCATCGATGCCATCACGTTCTCCCACACGCATAAAGTCTTCCCGGCACAAGATGAGGCTTCTTTAGACAGCTTATTCAAAGATAGCCAAGGAAAAGTCCTTGAAGGCGTGGATAATAAAAAGGGTACCATCAATGGTGTACCAGCCGTTCAAGCAGGATATGGCGGCAGTAATCTCGGGATCATCGATCTTGATATCCAAAATATCAAGGGTAAATGGAAAGTCGTCAATTCCGATTCATCAACACGGGCAATCAACGACAAGATAACAGGAAAAAAAGCGTCTGAAGATGCAGCTGTCGTCAAGGCCGTGAAGAAGGACCACGAAGGAACGATCAAGTATGTCAACACGCCAATCGGAACGACTACAGCTCCAATTCATAGTTATTTCGCCCTTGTTCAAGACGACCCTTCCGTACAGGTCGTGACGAGTGCACAGAAATGGTATGTAGAAAAATACATTCAAAGCAACCGCCATGAATACAAAGACTTGCCCATCCTCTCTGTAGGAGCCCCATTCAAAGCGGGTCGCAATGGCGTCGAGGAATTCACGGAAATCAAGGAAGGCGGACTGACCATTCGCAGCGCCGGTGATTTATATTTATACGATAATACCTTGAAGGCAATCAAGATTAAAGGGTTCGTGGTTAAAGAGTGGCTTGAGATGTCTGCCGGGAAGTTTAATACGATCGATCCTGCCAAGTCTGAGGAACAGGAGCTGCTTAATGGAAAGTTTGCCGTCTATAATTTTGATGTGATTGACGGTATCACTTACCAAATCGATGTCACCAAGGCTCCGCGCTATGATGAAAAAGGGGTGAAAGTGTCGGATTCAAGCAGAATTGCAGATTTGAAATATAATGGAGAACCAGTGGACCCGAATCAAGATTTCATCGTCGTGACGAATAATTACCGTGCTTCGGGCGGAGGGAACTTCCCGGGAGTCAAGGGCAGCGAATATGTGGTTGACTCTGCGGATGAAAATCGCCAGATCTTGATGGATTACATCACACAAGAGGGTGAGATCAACCCAACCGCTGATAATAATTGGTCGATAGCCCCGATTTCAGGCAAGGTGAACGTTACTTTCACCTCATCGCCAAAAGGTGCGGAATATTTAAAGGAAGACAGCCCGATTTCCTATACAGGCAAAAAGGATGATAAAGGCTTTGGCATTTACAAATACAATTTGGGCAAAGAAAACGTTAAGGTGCAACTGCTCGGGATCAATGATCTTCACGGCCAGCTTGATACCACCTCCGATTTTGGCGGCATCAAACAAGGGCGTGCCGATTATTTAGCCGCACACTTGAAGCAGCGTAAAGATGAAAACCCTGAAAATACACTTTTACTTTCGGCAGGGGATGCTGTTGGGGCAAGTGCACCCGTTTCTTCTTTGATCCAGGATAAGCCGACGCTTCAGTTTTTGAATAATATGAAATTCGATGTCGGAACTGTCGGGAACCATGAGTTCGACAAAGGGATAGAAACCTTGATGGCTCAGATCAATGGGGGAAAGTCGCCAACATCCGAAGTGGTATTCGATAAATTGAACTTTCCATATGTAGTGGCCAATGTCGTATATAAAGACACGAAAAAACCGATTTTGGACCCTTACGTCATAAAAAAGGTCGGCGGTGTTGATATTGGGTTCATAGGTGTAGTCACGAATGCCACACCTCAAAAAGTAAGTCCGGATGGCATTAAGAATGTGGAATTCATAGAACAGGCACCTGCCGTAAATAAGGCGGTTAGTGAGTTGAAAAGTAAAGGCGTCAAATCGATCGTGATCATCTCACATGACCCAGGCACTGAAAAGGAAGGGGTCATCACAGGCGAAGTGGCTGATCTTGCTAATGCCGTGGATGATGAAGTGGATGTGATCTTAGCCGGAGATAATCATGCAAAGGTCAATAACTATGTCGATAATAAATTGATCGTACAAGCTTACTCTTATGGAACCGCTTTTGAAGATGTGGATTTGGAAATCGATCCAAGCACAAAGGATATTGTCAAAAAGTCAGCTGAGATTGTTACGGTTACACAAGATGGCATCACACCGGATGCCGGGACGACGAAATTCATCAACGACTACCTGGACATGTTCCCCGAGCTGAAAGCTCCGCTTGGGACAACGGATGAGAAAATTTTAAGAACCAATGCCTATACGCAGGAAACGGGCCTTGGGAATTTAATTGCCGATTCAATGAAGGCCGATTTGAACTCCGATTTTGCCTTCATGAATCCAGGCGGAATCCGTGCAGATATTCCAAAGGGGGAAGTCACTTTTTCCGATTTAGCGAAAATCCAGCCGTTCGGAAACGTATTGGTTAAGCTGGAACTGACTGGAGCGGAAGTGAAAACGCTGCTACAACAGCAATGGATCGTGGAAGGATCTCCGAAAACTTTGCAAATTTCTGGACTGAGCTATACAGCCGACTTCAGTAAACCTGTCACGGAACGTGTCACCTTATTGAAGAAAGCGGACGGAACACCGATCAAGGATACCGAAACATACACGGTGGCCGTCAATGATTTCATGGCAAGCGGCGGTGATAACTATACCGTCCTGAAAGGAAAAGAGCGTGTGTTTGGACATGCAGACCTGGAAGCATTCGTTAACTATGTGAAAGAGACCTTTAAAGGCGGAAAGATCACGGCAGAAATTGAAGGCAGAATTACGAATATCAATAATTAGTTGAGGTTTACTCGTGAGGATTAGCGGGTTTAATCGTGAAAATTGAGCATTTATTCGTGAGATTAGCGGGTTTAATCGTGAAAATTAAGCATTTACTCGTGAGATTAGCGGGTTTAATCGTGAAAATTAAGCATTTACTCGTGAGTTTAGCAGATTTACTCGTGAAAAATGCACATTTACTCGTGAGTTTTCGACTTTTACTCGTGAAATTCTAAAAGGGAGCGCTCCTTAATTAAGGGGCGCTCTTTTTTCTGATTAATTGTTTCTGAAAATGGAAAAGTTCAATCTAAATAGCAAGGTGCTATATAGGGAATCATTGCTAAACCTGATGTACGGTCTATTTTATAAAACTCGAATGCCGTCAATGTAATCAAGGTCAGCAGTGCAGCCATTTCAATAAAGGCTGTTCTGCGCAAGCCCCATTTGAAGAATAAAAAAGACCATTAGAAATTCAACCCTAGTTGAGTATCATAGAGGAGTTCAGCGGACTTCGATTCTTTTTCTTTGGATGCAATGCGATATTTCGCTATTCCCATAATCGTATAAAGGCTGATCCAAGCAACAATGCAATCCTGTTCTTTCTTCATTATTTGTATGTTCTTATACCTGTACCTTCGCACCTGAAAATAAAACATCCCCTTTAATCAAGAAGTGTAACTTTCTTCCAAACTTTACGTCGGTACTATTAAGAAAAGGGGGGATACCGATGAACCGTAAAACAATGATGCTCATGTTCAGTTTGTTCCTTTTACTTGCTGGATGCAGCAGTAACGAAAAAGATGATTCAGCATCGGAATCACAGGATGAAAAGGCGGAAAGTAAAATGGACGCTTCCATTTCCGGGAATAAGGTGCAGGAAGAAGCAGCGGAAAAGGAAGGGATGACGGATGAAAGAAAGGTCATACATCAGGCCCAGCTTGAGTTGAAAGTGAAGAACCTTGAAAAGGCACAAATGAAGATTGAGAATAAGGCGGCTGAATATGGCGGATATGTTGTTGAGTCCAATGTATACAGGGAAGATGAAGAACTGGTGGAAGGAACGATCACTGTTCGGGTCCCTGAAGCCCATTTTCAGGATTTTCTAACCGATAGCGAGGGTGAGGCTTCAGAAGTGGTCGGAAGGAATGTGACAGGTCAGGATGTAACGGAGCAATATGTGGATTTAAAAGCAAGGTTGAAGTCAAAGAGGGCAGTGGAGGAAAGGTTACTTGCATTCATGAAGGATGCTGAGAAGACGGAAGATTTGCTGAAAATATCATCCGACCTTGCCGTGGTGCAAGAAGAAATAGAGCAGCTGACCGGGCAAATGAAGTATCTTGAGAACCAGACCTCATATTCGACGGTCACCATCACGTTATCACAGGACAGGATAGTTGTGCCGGGCATTGATAATAAGGAATTGAATACATGGGAGAGGACGAAGAAACAACTTGCAACGAGTGCGAATCTATTACTTAAAGCGGGTTCAGGAATCATTGTTTTTATAATCGGAAACTTGCCGCTCCTCATTATTTTAGGCGGAACTGGTGCGGTGGTCCATTGGGTGATCAAAAGAAGGGGCAAAAGGTGAAGGAATGAAATAGAGGGTGCCAATTAGATTGGGCACCCTCTGGCATTTATCTTTTCCGTTTATGCAAGCCGGTCACATAATACAGGACTACCAACAGTAAGATCCAAATCGGACCAACGATTAGAGCGATTCTTGTATCTGCTGAAAAACCGAGTACGATCATTACGAATACTAAAAAGGCTAAAGTGAAATAAGAAGTGAATGGGAAAAGAGGCATCTTGTAAGATAAGCCTTGTTTTTCTCCCTGACTCATTTTTCGTCTAGACATAATCTGTGTGACAAGTATCGTTCCCCATGTCCAGAGGGCGCCGAATGTAGCGACACTTGTGACGTAAGTGAAAACTTTATCGGCTTCCATGTAGTTAAGGTAAACGCCGAAAAGTAGTACGATAGCCGAAACGATAATGGCCACGCCAGGAACGCCTGACTTTGTTGTACGTTCGAAACTTTTTGGTGATTCACCTTGCTGTGCCAGGTTGAATAACATTCTTCCCGTACTGAAGATCCCGCTGTTACAAGATGAAAGGGCTGCTGTCAGTACGACAAACTGAATGATTCCTGCTGCGCCTGGTATACCGATTTTATCAAACATCATAACGAATGGGCTGTTTTCTCCATTCATTTCATCCCATGGAGTGATGGATAAAATGACCGTCAGAGCTAAAACGTAAAAAAGTAAAATCCGATAAAAAACGGTATCGATGGCTCTTTTTAAAGATTTTTCAGGGTTTTTAACTTCACCTGCGGTTACACCGAGCATTTCAATTCCCAAATAGGCGAACATGACCATTTGGAACGAGAGGATGACCCCAGAAATCCCATTAGGGAAAAATCCGCCATTTTCAACAAGGTTGCCGAAACCGACCGCGATTCCGCCATTCCCCAAACCAAAGATGATCATTCCGAAGCCAAGGACAATCATCAGGATGATCGTTACGATTTTAATAAGGGCGAACCAAAACTCCAATTCGCCGTAAGCCTTTACAGCAAGAAAGTTAATTGTTGTCATGATGGCAAGTGCGGCTAATGCCCAAGCCCATTGCGGAGTATCAGGGAACCAAAATTGCATGTAGATTCCGACTGCCGTAATTTCAGCCATACAGGTGGCGATCCAAACGAACCAGTAATTCCATCCGGTTATATATCCGGCAAGAGGACCGACAAATTCGCTTGCGTAACGGCTGAAGGAGCCTGCGACTGGATTTTTTATTGCCATTTCACCCAGAGCACGCATGATAAGATAGATCATAAGTCCGCCAATGGCATAAGAAATGATGATGGCTGGACCGGCTAATTTAATGGCAGATGCCGAGCCGAGAAATAAACCGACTCCAATGGCTGCGCCAAGAGACATTAATGCGATATGTCTTTCTTCCAAACCTCTATGTAGTTGAGATTCTTTGGAGTTTTGCATAATTTTCCCCTTTTCTATGTTGGAGTTTAATTTTCTCTATCTAGCATTTTATCACTAGTAGAGGTGAATACATATTATTTATTGATTTTTCACATAATATTACAATTAAATAATATATTTTAATAGTTAGAATGTAAAGAAAAATATGAAAACGCTTACTAAGAAAGTGTTCCAAAGATTTTTCATCGTAATATAATCTCTAAAACTAATTATAATGCTATACAAACAAAAAATAATTATGTGATTTTTCTAAAAATTTAGACATTTGAAAGTGAAAAAAGGCTGTCCCGAAGATAAGGGACAGCTTGAATCGTTTCATCATTGCCAGATGGCGGAGGCCCATTCAGGATGATCAATGAAAGGGTTGCGATTATGCTGATATTGATTATAAATGATCTCATTTCGGTTAGGCTCGAAGGCATCTACAGGATCCTGTTCATTCCACTCCAGTAAGACAGCCAATTTACCATGATAAGGGGCGGTACCATTGTTCACTTGATTATTCAGCTCCAAATTGACTTCCCCTGCATCACCTTCGTAACGAACCGCCATATAAAACAGCATCCGGGCGACATCACCTTTGACGCTATCGCGAGGTTCCCACGAATCAGAATCATAGTAATTTCCTGTCGCTTCGGAATGTTCAGAACCTCCATTATCAAAGTCCAGGTTGTTTCTTGTACTGTTGACGGAGACATCAGCAGGCCGAAGGTGATGCAGGTCGGTGCCGGGTCCTAAAGAGGTACCAAAATCACCATGTGATTTTGCCCATACATGCTCACGATTCCAATCATTAACACCTGATCCGTTCAGCGTTTTTCCTTGGGAACGCCCTGTATAAAGTAGAATGACATTATTGGCGTTATTTGGGTCCTCATCGGTTATCCGTAAAGCTTCCCAGACATTTGAATATGATATTTCCGTATGGTCATCGATGATTTCATGGAGGGCTTTCTTTAATGACGCCCCTGATTTTCCGCTGGCTGAATCATAGTATGAGCCAACCCCCGGTGTCTCCGGTTCCGGTGAATCATTCCCTGAAGACATGGCAGATACATCTTTTAAGCCAGGATGGGTGAAATAGGCACTCAGAGTACCGGTGACGGTGACTTTTTTTCCTTTTAATGCAGGATTTGTTTTTAACCCAAATTCTGAGCGGAAGGAGGATGGAACCTGAACATAAACCATATTGGCAATGTTTGTTTCCGATGAGCTGTCTGCCAGTGCTATGGCATAATCATTCGGATAGCCGCTCGTAATGACGGTATTGGCTGACGTGGGCTGTCCCACCACATATCCATTGACCGCTTTAATCGTGCTGTCTTGATTCGCAATGGCTTGGGAAACGGAGTAAGGAGATGACAAGCTGCCATCGCCAGCCGCGGCTAGTGATGGAGTAATGAAAAGAGCGGGAATAAAGAAAGCGAGCACGAGTAAAATGGACAGGGCAAATCTTGGTTCATGTTTTGTGAACATGTGATTCCTCCATAATTCGATTCATACCCATTTCCAGAGAAATTGGCATGTATATGTAAAGTTATGGATATTAGCCGCTTTTTCCTTCTGGATTGTCAAAAATGAGTGAAAACAGCTAGTGATACTTAGCGGAATTTAGTGAAATAGCCCGGGAAATATCGAAGGCTGTCATGGAAATGACACGAAAAAACCGTCAGCATGCTACTGACGGTTTTTTTTACTCTGTTTTATAAGAAGACTTTGAATGAAACTCAATAAAAATGATCCGATTAAAGCCCCCCAAAAAGAATCTATTACAAAGCCACTGACAACATAGGAAGTGATTTGGAATGTGAAGGCATTGATAATGAAAGAAAACAACCCGAACGTCAGGATGGTGATCGGCAATGTGATAAGTTGGAGGATGGGTCTAACCAGCAAGTTCATGATCGATAATATAAAAACCGCCAGCAAGGCAGTTCCGTAAGATTTGATCGTGATGGAGTCGAGAAGCCAGTCAATAACGAGCAATACAAGCCCGTTGATAAGAAAACGCATGATTATGTTCATGAAAAACTCCTCCTGAAGTCACTTTCTACAAGTCATTATACTAAAATTTGATGAATTTCAGTTATATGTTTGCAGAATTGTCACAAAAAAAAGAGGATACGATATGCATTCCCCCAGAATGGAATAGACGCTTTTCATTTAAAAGGTCCAGTCGATTTCAAAAATCCGCTCCCTTTCCGCCGACCGTCTGCCAAGCCTCCTCGGCGCATGCGCCTGTGGGGTCTCGGCTAGCCAGTTATTCGGCAGGAGTGTCGCAAATTTCTTCAATCCAATATAGGTTTCATCAATATAAAAGTAAACCATGAAGGTAAGCAAGTCTTGTTTTAAAAACACGGTTCGGCTACAGGCTTTTTATTTAAAAGGTCCAGTCGATTTCAGAAATCCGCTCCCTTTCCGCCGAAAGAGCCCCATTTGTCTACAAAATGGGATTCATGAGGTTCTCTTTAGTTGTTGGCAATGATCTTTTCGAATTCACTTAATTCCAAAGTGTTTTTTAATTTGGGATTGGTGTTTAAGGAAAGCAGGGCACTTTCAATAAGAAAGGTTCGCGGTTCAACGTTTTGTAATAGTTCCTCTTGGATAAAGTGAATCAATTTTAAGTTTTTAACCCGTTCCGCTTCATCATCTTGGCAAAGCCTCAAGATCATCTTTTTTAGGTCATTTGCAGAGTGCAGGAGTGCTGTATGAAAATCCTGCTGGTTATGGAAGCACTCAGGCAGCCATTGCTTGATGAGATCGGGTTCCAAAAGCTGTGCATTTGACTTGCTGACATCTTCGAAAATCGATTTAATCCTATCGACACAATAACGGATAATTTCAGTAGGGTTGAACTCGGGCTCTTTAGCCAAGGCATTAAAATGAATCGTTTGATGCATCATTCCCGAGTAAAGAATGGCACAGTCCAAAATATAAGGTTTTTTATCAGCACCGAAAATATCCAGAAACCGTTTTGATAACCAATGGATATGCTGGAATTTAGCATGTGTTATGAAGTTCTTAAGTTCGTTATCATTTGAAATCATTACTTCTTCATATAAGAAAAAGATTTTGTTGTTTTTGTTTGAGTGCATTTGTAATTCTGATTGTTTGATGAATATTTCAATATCTGCAAGGTTTTGCCCAATCAGCAATTCATTCCGCTCTTTTTCGAATTTCTCTTGCGAAGTTAAGAAGACTGCCTTAAGCAACTCGCTTTTAGAAGAAAAATAGTTGTAAAATGTTCCTTTTGAAATGCCGCTATAATCTAAAATATCCTGAATGGAAGTTGCTTGGTAACCCTTTTCAATAAATAATTGGTGCGCATATTTAACTACCAGTTGTTTGCGCTCATTCATATATATCACCCTTACTCTTATTGGACGGTCATTTTAACGTAATAGTATCTTATTTTCTATATGAACACAAACCGGTATGTTTACAAATTCTATAGCAAAATAAGGGGGATGGCCTTTTGTTTCAGCTGATTCAGGAAGGGTTCTGCTGAAAGATAGGATTCACAAAAAGCAATGAAAAATTCAGTTTCCATGCATGCATCCGGTTATTCTCATTCTGTAAATAAAGGCTGAGGAAGTGAACAAAGTCACAGGAGAACAATTTGGTTTGTTATAAGATGAATAGAAGGAAAGAGGTGAAGTAGTTCAAAGTATCTATGATTATTCGTTAACCATTCTCGATTGCTATCCCATTGGTAGGAGAAATGATAAAATCACTCGTCATGAAGGAAAATCGCCTATAAGGGTCGTATACCATTATTAGGAATGGGGTTATGTGGATAGACTGTTACCCCAACGTTTATACCTTTTGCACTATCCATATTATGGATTTGTTTGGTGTATATCATCAGTGAGTTAATAATGAATTGATTATTATATTAAAATTATTATAAATAAGTATTGATTTTTTTCTGAGAAGCTTTATCATTATATACATAAATAATAATGAAAAGGTGGTTCAATTATGTCGAATAAGAAAAACCTTACTACAAGCTGGGGAGCCCCAGTTGGAGACAATCAAAACTCTATCACTGCCGGCGAACGCGGCCCTGTGCTCATTCAAGATGTACACTTATTGGAAAAGCTAGCCCACTTCAACCGTGAACGTGTCCCTGAACGTGTGGTTCATGCGAAGGGTGCCGGTGCATACGGCACTTTCGAAGTAACGAACGACCTTTCTCAGTACACGAAAGCTAAACTTTTCAATGGTGTGGGCAAGAAGACGGATCTATTTATCCGTTTCTCCACGGTTGCAGGTGAATTGGGTTCTGCAGATACAGTCCGTGACCCGCGTGGATTTGCCGTTAAATTCTACACCGAAGAAGGAAACTACGATATCGTCGGTAATAATACGCCAGTATTCTTTATTCGCGATGCGATTAAATTCCCCGACTTCATCCATACACAAAAGAGAGATCCTAAAACACATTTGAAAAACCCTACGGCTGTTTGGGATTTCTGGTCACATTCACCGGAATCTCTGCACCAAGTGACGATCCTGATGTCCGATCGGGGCATTCCTGCTACACTTCGTCATACACATGGCTTCGGTAGCCACACATTTAAATGGGTGAATGCAGAAGGAAAAGGCGTCTGGGTGAAATACCACTTCAAAACAGAACAGGGCATCAAAAACCTCGATGTGGATCTTGCTGCAAAACTAGCAGGGGAAAACCCTGATTACCATACGGAAGATCTTTTCAATGCCATTGAAAAAGGGGACTTCCCTGCATGGAAATTATATGTTCAAATCATGCCTCTGGAAGATGCGGATACATACCGTTTCGATCCATTCGATGTGACGAAGGTATGGTCTCAAAAAGATTATCCGCTGATTGAGCTTGGCCGTATGGAATTGAACAGAAATCCTGAAAACTACTTTGCAGAAGTAGAGCAAGCTACATTCTCACCGGGAACATTCGTACCGGGAATTGAGGCTTCCCCGGACAAGATGCTTCAAGGGCGTCTATTCGCATACGGAGATGCACACCGTTACCGTGTGGGCTCGAACCATAACCAGCTTCCGGTTAACCGTCCGAAAGTGGAAGCGAACAACTATCAGCGTGATGGCTTCATGCGTGCAGATGACAATGGCAAGGGATCGGTTTATTATGAGCCGAATAGTTTTGGCGGCCCTGCCGAATCAACGGAAAATAAAGTCACTCCTTTCGAGGTGACAGGGAAAGCTGCACAAGTTGGTCATAATAGTGATGATCACTACACTCAAGCAGGTGACTTATACCGTCTATTGAGTGCCGAAGAGAAAACGCGCCTTGTTGACACGATCGTGGGCGCAATGAAACCTGTGGAATTAGAGGAAATCAAGCTTCGTCAAATCGGTCATTTTTATAAAGCCGATCCTGAATACGGAACACGCATAGCAGAAGGTTTAGGTTTATCAGTACCGCAAGAAGTGTAATATATGGTACTCCCAATCTGGTAAATGCAACAGGCATCCATTCATGAATGGATGCCTGTTTTGTTTACGCAGGACGCCGTTTTTAAATGACATCCGACAAGTTCGGTAAGAATATATAGTTATAAATGTCTTCAGGGAAAGTTTTGCAGTCAGATTAATTGGGGGCCAGTTAAGATTAATGGTAAAGGGTGGTATTAATGACGAGTAAAAAGGTTCGGGTGTTAGTGGGCAGTCCAATTTACCCAAAACCACATATTTTACAAAAGTTCCTGCTTTCACTCAAACGGTTGGATGCGGCGGGGAAGGAACTTGCCTATTTCTTCATTGATGACAATGAAGATGAGCGATCAAGCAAGATGCTCGAAGATTTCAGTCAGGAGCAGAACAATGTCAAATTACTGGCATCCAATCAAAGCGATGTTTATGTGTGTAATGGCACTACCCATTACTGGAATGAAAATCTGGTATGGAAGGTCGCGGATTTCAAAAATATGATAATCGAACACGCGATTAAAGAACAATATGATTATTTATTTCTAATCGATTCAGACCTCCTGCAGATGAGTCATTGAGAGGACGGCTCATCGAATGGAATAATGGCAGCGAAGACTTCTCTGGCTGGAAAGCCAATATTAATGGGGTGGATCTGAATGATCAATTTCCCGCCGAATGGGAACTGGAACAAGCCCGTAATAATGTAACGGAGCCAGGTCCGGCTAATTATCCAGGGGAAGGGCCGCTTACACAGCCAGAGGCTATTGCAATGTCAGAGTTGACAAAAAAACGTGATTTTGGCAAAGTCCTTGCGTTTCACACCCAAGGAGAGGTGATTTTTTGGGGGTTTGAAGGTTTGGAACCACCCGAGTCGGAAACGATAGTCAATGAGTTTGCGAGGGTCAGTGGATATGAGCCTGTTAAATCCGCCAATAGTTATGCAGGGTATAAGGATTGGTTCATTCAGGATTGGCGCAGGCCGGGATTTACCGTGGAGCTGGGCAAAGGAACGAATCCCCTCCCCATATCACAGTTCGATGAGATTTATCAGAAGTCGCTTGGGATTTTCTTGGCAGGGTTATATATGTGAAATCTGACCAAATGAAAAAGCTCAACTCCGTTTCCATGGGGTAGAGCTTTTTAGTCTTATAAACTATTAGACTTGAAACGATGAGGGCTGCTGCAAAAAATAAGTAAAGTTATGCTTTACTTATCGATTGCATGATTAACTCGCTTTTCAACTTGAAATGAACGGGCATTTTCCATGCCTCGGTGATTTTGCAGCCCCTACCAAAAGGAAATCTAATAGTTTTACGTTAAAGAAGTTTACCTTCCTTAGCGCTAGTATTGGCCCCACCTACGCCAGATACTGTGACGGCCACGCATGCCATCCAACCTAATTTCATTATAATAGAAAGCGCTTACATTTTCAAAAATTATCGTAATGCAAATTTCGACATTTGCTTCATTTCAGCAGAAGATAATGGGGATTCGATTCTTTGCGGAGTGAATTTCACCGTAATCAATGTTGAATGGGGAGGATCCAGTGAACGGGTCAGCTTATGAGGTGTTTTTTTAAAAAACTTAAATCAATAGCTGTATTTATATTTATAAAAGTAATACTAAGTGTAAATACGAATAAATATTTATGTTTATTCGTTTATAGTTCGTATATAATGTTTTTGAGGAATTAAGGAGGAGAGACTGAATGTATAAATCGAAAAAGATTTTATTATTAGGCTCGGGTGAATTGGGGAAAGAGGTCATACTGGAAGCTCAGCGACTTGGTGTGGAGACCGTTGCTGTAGACCGCTATGAACATGCCCCTGCCATGCAAGTCGCTCATCGCAGTTATGTGATCGATATGCTGGACGCGGAACAACTAAGGGAAGTTGTAGAAAAAGAACACCCCGATTTGATTGTACCGGAAATAGAAGCCATCGCCACATCCGAATTAGTCAAGTTGGAAGAGGAAGGCTTTCATGTCATTCCGACAGCAAGAGCCGCAAAATTGACGATGGATCGTGAAGGGATCAGGAGGCTTGCTTCTGAAACTCTGGAGATTCCGACAGCAGCCTACAAATTCGCAAACACTTATGAAGAATTTGTCCAAGCTGCCAAGGAAGTTGGATTTCCCAATGTCGTAAAACCACTGATGAGTTCTTCAGGTAAAGGGCAAAGTGTGTGCCGTACGGAAGGTGACCTGGAGGATTGCTGGAAAACCGCGATGGAAGGCGGCCGGGTTCAAAATGGACGGGTGATCATTGAAGAATTTATCCGTTTTGATTCGGAAATCACGCTGCTTACTGTCAGGGCCGTAAATGGTACCATGTTTTGTGCTCCCATCGGTCACATTCAGCAGGGCGGGGATTATATTGAATCCTGGCAGCCGCATAATATGACAGAAGCACAAATAATGGAAGCGAAAAGAATTGCCCATGCCATTACGGATGAACTTGGCGGGTACGGATTATTCGGGGTAGAGCTGTTCCTCTCAGGGGATAAAGTCTATTTCAGTGAAGTTTCCCCACGTCCGCACGATACGGGGCTAGTGACATTGGTGACTCAGAATTTGTCCGAGTTTGCCCTCCATATTCGGGCCATTCTAGGATTCCCCATCCCGGAAATCAAGCTGATCAGTCCGGGTGCCAGCCGTCCATTAAAAGCGCAAGATGAGTTGTCGGAATATTCAATAGTCGGTGTTGAACAGGCTTTGGCTTTACCTGATACACAAGTGCGTCTTTTCGGAAAACCTGTTACAAAGGCAGGTAGAAGGGTTGCGGTCGCCCTGTCGTCTGCCGATTCCATCGAGGTTGCGAGAGTGAATGCGGCCCGTGCTTTGGAATGTTTAGTTGTAGGGAAAGAATAGTGAAAAAAGCGCTTCAGATTGTCGGACAAGAGGAAGCGGATTTCTGAAAACGACTGAAGGCTTGGCAAAAGGTTCAACTGAAACGTTTTATAAAAAAAATGTAGGTAAACTCACTTTCTTTGACTTTGTCTGCTGTCTGACTATGAAGCATCCTAATTCGGATGCTTTATTTCTTTACTCCATTAATAGCACATTAAACTCCTGACAACCACCCGATTTGAAGACGCAAAATGGCCTGTAATATACCCCAGATACTGATGGTTGCTATGAATAACCAATTCCACATGCTGTCTTTACTTTGTCTTAACAATTATCCTGTCGCTTTTTTACATAGCCTTGACATTGAGTTCATTTTCTTCACCTATAGTTAAATTAAATAGAAAACATTAACGGGAGGTCATTCATTTGAATCGCACTTGGAGTAAAAAGGTTTTACCCATCACGCTCGTTTCTGCATTGGCATTTGGAAGTTTATCATGGTCCGGTGCGGATCGAGTTTCGGCAAAGGGGAACCCAAATAAAGAACCGGAAATCAAGAACGTCATTTTCCTTATCGGTGACGGCATGGGAGTTTCCTATACCTCCGCTTACCGGTATTTAAAAGATAATCCTGGTACGAAGGTGGCAGAACGGACAGAGTTTGATAAATACTTGGTTGGCCAGCAGATGACTTACCCGGAAGACTCTGCACAGAATATAACGGATTCAGCTTCAGCCGCTACGGCAATGTCTGCAGGAGTGAAAACTTATAACGCTGCCATTGCAGTGGATAATGATAAATCCGAAGTCAAAACCGTATTGGAAGCAGCAAAGGAAAAAGGAAAAGCGACGGGATTGGTTGCCACTTCGGAAATCACTCATGCTACGCCTGCATCTTTTGGCGCCCATGATGAAAATCGGAAAAACATGAATTCAATCGCAGACGATTATTATAACGAATTAATCAAAGGTAAACATAAAATTGACGTCCTATTGGGCGGAGGGAAGTCCAATTTTGTCCGGCCTGATGTCAATTTGGCGAAAGCCTTCGAAAAAGACGGTTACAGTTATGTGACGGATAAAAATCAAATGCAAAAGGACAAAAATGAGCAGGTCCTTGGTTTATTCGCTTCTGAAGGACTTCCGAAAATGATTGACCGCCCAAGTGAAACGCCTTCTTTGGCAGACATGACAAGTTCGGCGATCCAGCGCTTGAATAAAGATAAAGATGGATTCTTCCTTATGGTCGAGGGAAGCCAGGTCGATTGGGCAGGACATGATAATGATATCGTAGGTGCAATGAGTGAAATGGAAGACTTTGAAAAAGCATACAAAGCGGCCATTGAATTTGCGAAGAAAGACAAACATACCTTAGTGGTGGCTACTGCGGATCACTCTACAGGAGGATTCTCGATCGGAGCAAAAGGAATATATAACTGGTACGGTGAGCCAATCAAGGCAGCCAAGCGCACTCCTGACTTCATGGCGGATGCCATCGTCAAAGGCGCTGATGTCGAAAAGACGTTAAAGCAGTATATTAACCAGAATGTAGTGAAGCTGACTGACGGTGAAATCAAAACGGTAACTGAAGCTGCCAAATCAAAAAATGTGACGAATGTCGATAATGCCATCGAAGCCATATTCGATAACCGGACCAATACTGCCTGGACTACTGGGGGACATACGGGTGAAGATGTTCCGGTCTACGCATACGGGCCATATAAAGAACGTTTTGCCGGGCAGGTCGATAACACGGATCAAGCCAAAATCATTTTTGAGCTATTAAAGAAATAATGACTTTAGGGAGGGATTCAATGAACAGACTGATGATTGGTGCCCTGTTATTAACGGCATTTGGTGCTCTTAATACCCAACCAGCTTACGAAGAAGAAACGACAGCTAAAGAAAAAACAGAGGAAATTGCACGACCACTGGAAAAAAGGGATGTCTATGTTCCGAATCCGCAGCTTCCTGATGATATATACTTGAACAAGATCGGACAGAACGTTTCCGATGCCAAAGGCGAATTAACTTTGAAGGCCTATAAAAAAGTGAATGAAACGTTGAATGTTGGCCCGATCGAGGTTAAAGTCAAAGAAATGAAAGTGATGCATGCCACTCCGGATTACAGTATGATCGATTTCTTCCACGGCTATACGCATGATGAAGATTTCGATATCGTAAAAGTGAACGTGGAAATCAAAAACAATTCGGATACAAAAATTAAGTTTTCGCCAGTTGCTTTCCTTGAAACGGACAGAGGAGAACATCTGACATGGGAAGATGAGATCTATTTGGAAGAACTTACTGGTGAAATAGAAGGAAACGGTTCAAAAAGCGGAAACATTGGTTTCATTCTAAATGATGGAAACATAAAAGGCATATCCGTCATGTCAAGTGATGCGGTGGATGACGAAGGGAAAGTCCTTGCAAAAGGCAAGTCAGCTGAATTCACTTTTTAAAGGATATGTATAATTGCCTTGGAAAAATAAAATACTAGAACAAGTGATGGGGATTACTATCACTGAACGGAATATCCAAATCCTAATGATGAGGTGACACAGAATGAGTTATAAAGATCAATTAGATCCACATTCTCAAAAGTTTCACCATAATTGGACAAGACCTAAGCGTTCAAAATCTCAAGTTAATGGCCATACGCAAGAATCGCAAACAAACATTATACTAAGAAGCAATGCAAAGGCTCACAGGTGGTAACGGATATTTCCGATAAAGAAGGAGGCTCCCAGCGGGTCTTCTTCTTTATATTTAGAATCATCTTAAACTAATCAAGGCATACATGGCTTTTCATTCATAATTATGATACCATTTACCTTTAAGATTATAGTGATTAGCTTCCGTGAAACCGTATTTTGATTCCGATTGAAAGTTTCACCTTATACAAATAGAGGACGTGAATTGTAATGATTAAAATTGAAATCCCTGCAGCGGATATAA
The DNA here is from genome assembly GCF_018613135.1 of Bacillus sp. ISL-57. Classification (NCBI taxonomy): domain Bacteria; kingdom Bacillati; phylum Bacillota; class Bacilli; order Caryophanales; family Bacillaceae; genus Bacillus; species Bacillus sp. ISL-57. The sequence continues at coordinate 300,382 of NZ_JAGGQV010000012.1, forward strand.
GCATCAAACAAAGAAAGCAAGTGATTGAAGGAGACGAGCCTGTCATTCCTGAAATTTACGGGTTTATCGATTTTCATTTGATTCCCCGTGATAAAGGCGGCATCATCTTGTTTTACAATGAAAACGATGAGCTGATTTTTGTCGGTAAAGCACGTAAATTAAGACCAAGGGTCAAGAAGCATTTCGAGGATAACGTATCTCCGCTTAAAGAGCATCGTAATGAAGTCAAGAAAATTGACATTATTTTAGTTGAAGATGCTATGGAACGTGAAATCTATGAAACGTACATGATCAATAAACTTCATGCTAAATACAACGTCGATAAAGTGTTTTATAAATAAGAAACACCTATGAAAAGCTGACTGCATATGCACTCAGCTTTTTTATGTTTACATATGTACAAAAATAATTTCGTACATTTACAGCAGCTACATGTTAGGTTAACAATGTTGGTTTATATTTAGAGTATTCCAATACATTCTCGGGAGGAAGCTATTGAAGAAAATACTTTGTAAAAAGGTGTTAGTTATCTCGATCGGGACAGTGATTGCCTTTGGGAATTTAACTTGGTCCGTATCACAAGCTTCTAAGCTGGCGAAAAAGAGAGAGATTGAAACTTTTGAACAAAAGACAGCAACATCTTCAGGGTGGGAAATGGCGGAATAAGCACAATGGCCAATAATTTTTTCCTCGATTAGCAACAAAGAAAAAGAAAAATGTATTGGATAATGAAACGTTGTTAATGAGCAGCTGTTTGTAAATATAGAAGTACATTAAAAAGATTAAACTGCAATGGAGGTTCCTTGCACATGATGTAATGTGTGATTGGGCTTCCATTTAATTTTATTGTTTTAATGTCAGCCCCTTTCGTTTATCCGTTTGTCGGTGCAAGCGTGGTTACATGGGTTCAGGAGAAGTATTCGTAAGCAATTTTGAAAAAAACTTGCAAATAGTAATGATTACGTTTTATTATTAGAGAGTGTTTTTATATGGAGATTGCTTTGATATTTAAATCGTAATGATTTTGATTTAATTGCAGCAAAGAAATTAGGTAAAGGAGTGGTATGGGATGGAGATGAAGAAAATTCCGGTTACGGTATTGAGTGGATACCTTGGTGCGGGAAAGACGACGCTTTTGAATCATATTCTTGAGAATCGGGATGATCTGAAGGTTGCCGTCATCGTTAATGATATGAGTGAAATCAATATTGATGCTTCGCTGGTCAAACAGGGAGGGTTTACCCGGACGGATGAAAAACTGGTGGAAATGCAGAATGGCTGCATTTGCTGTACGCTTCGTGAGGATTTGATGATTGAAGTGGAGAGATTGGCGAAACAAGGGGACATTGATTACATCGTGATTGAATCGACTGGGATAAGCGAACCGGTCCCTGTAGCCCAAACCTTCTGCTATGTTGATGAAAGCATGGGAATTGATTTATCGAAATCTTGCCGGCTTGATACGATGGTTACCGTTGTTGATGGGTATAATTTTTGGCAAGACTTCACTTCCGGAGAAACGCTTATTGACAGGATGCAGGCAACTGATGCTGCGGATGGCAGGGAAGTGGTCGATCTATTAATAGATCAGATAGAGTTCGCCAATGTCATCCTATTAAATAAGGTCGATCTGATGGATGCTGATTCCGTTGCGGAATTGAAGGCGGTTCTACATAAAATGAATGCCGATGCGAGAATTATCGAAACAGACCATTCCAAGGTGCCGCTAAAGGATGTATTGAATACACATTTATTTGATTTTGAAGAGGCAAGCCAAGGAGCCGGCTGGATAAAGGAATTGAATGAAGAGCATATCCCGGAGACCTTGGAGTATGGGATTTCTTCCTTTGTTTACAGGAGGGGAATACCCTTTCATCCAGAACGGCTGATGGAGTGGTTGGAGAACTGGCCCGTACAAGTGGTGAGGTCGAAGGGATTCCTTTGGCTGGCATCGAGAAATGATACGGCAGGCTTGCTTTCGCAGGCAGGACCGTCATTGACTTTACAAGCAGCCGGTAAATGGATTGCAGCTTACCCTGAGGAAGAACAGCGCCAAATTTTAATGGAAGCACCTGAATTATTGGAACGGTGGAATGCAGTTTACGGTGACAGGATGACGGAGCTTGTGATGATTGGCATTCAAATGAATCAACAGGAAATCGAAAATGAATTGGATCAATGCTTATTGACGGAAATGGAGATGCAGCAGGATTGGTCTCTTTATGAAGATCGATTGCCTGCATTTACGGAAATCGTTCATTAAAAAACTTTAGGAGGAAATAGAAATGAGAGTAAACATTACGTTAGCATGCACAGAAACAGGGGACCGAAATTATATTACGACGAAAAACAAGCGGAATAATACGGACAGGATCGAATTGAAAAAGTACTGCCCGCGATTGAAGAAACACACGCTCCACCGTGAAACGAAGTAATTTTAAGGTTTAAATCGTAATGATTATGTTTTAACAAGAGAGAATGGATGTAAAAGGAGGGAAGATTGGCTGACGCCAGTCATCCTGTCGCATGATTTACGCTGCGCGGAATGTGGTTATCCAACTGTATCGCAGTCGCTGCAGTGGGGACCTGGTTTATATGTCACGGGTGCATTGGATGAACTTGAAATGGGACGGATATCCAGGAATATATCGGGAGCAAGACAGGCATCGGAACGAATCGTGAATAGTTTATAGATTTTTCATACATTCAAGATCTTAAAAAAGGAGAATATAAATGGCGAAAAAATCCAAGGTGATAAAAGCGCAAAAACAGTTGGCAATGGTCGAAAAGTATGCAGAACTTAGAAAGGAATTGAAGGAGAAAGGGGATTATGCCGCATTGGCCAAACTCCCTCGTGATTCCTCGCCTACAAGGGTTCACAATCGTTGTGGAGTAACGGGGAGGCCCCGTGGATATATGCGCAAATTCAACATGTCGCGTATCGTTTTTAGGGACCTTGCTCATAAAGGGCAACTGCCGGGTGTCAAAAAGTCAAGCTGGTGAAGCGGGGAGTTCAGAATCATTCATAAGAAAAGGGCCATTGTTAAAAAAGGGCCCATCAGTTTGGCGACAAAAGGGGGATGGAGTCCGAATAAGGGGCATTGTAGTGCTTGTTTATACGGACGAAACCTCATTAGATTGAAGAATATTTGCAACACTCCTGCCGAAAAACTGGCTAGCCGAGATCCCACAGGCGCTTGCGGTGAGGAGGCTTGGCAGACAGTCGGCGGAAAGGGAGCAAAATCAGATATTAGCTGGAATGTTTCTGGAAAAAACAGTAAGCTGGTCTCATCCCAACTTATATTTAAGACCAGTTTATCCTTTAAGTTTTTCACCTGTAATCCTCATTAGATTGAAGAAATTTGCGACACTCCTGCCGAAAAACTGGTTAGCCGAGACCCCACAGGCGCATGCGCCGAGGAGGCTTGGCAGACAGTCGGCGGAAAGGGAGCGGATTTCTGAAATCAACTGGAATGTTTTCTAGAAAAAACTGAGGGCTGTCTCATCCCAACTTATATTTAAGACTAGTTTATCCTTTAAGTTTTTCACCTGTAATCCCCATAAGATTGAAGAAATTTGCGACACTCCTGCCGGAAAACTGGCTAGTCGAGACCCCACAGCTGCTTGCGTTGATAAGGCATGGAAGGCAGTCGGCGGAAAGGGAGCAAAATCAGATATTAGCTGGAATGTTTCTAGGAAAAACAGTAAGCTGGTCTCATCCCAACTTATATTTAAGACTAGTTTATCCTTTAAGTTTTTCACCTGTAATCCTCATAAGATTGAAGAAATTTGCGACACTCCTGCCGAAAAACTGGTTAGCCGAGACCCCACAGGCGCTTGCGCCGAGGAGGCTTGGCAGACAGTCGGCGGAAAGGGAGCGGATTTCTGAAATCAACTGGAATGTTTTCTAGAAAAAACTGAGGGCTGTCTCATCCCAACTTATATTTAAGACTAGTTTATCCTTTAAGTTTTTCACCTGTAATCCCCATAAGATTGAAGAAATTTGCGACACTCCTGCCGAAAAACTGGCTAGCCGAGACCCCACAGGCGCTTGCAGTGAGGAGGCTTGGCAGACAGTCGGCGGAAAGGGAGCGGAATCTGAAATCAACTGGGACTTTAAATAACTTGTTTACAGTCTGAGGAGCCCTTGTTAAAAACAAGGGCTCCTTCTTTCAAAAGTGTTGCTTACTTGACTGCCTTTAATGCTTGTTCGGATATATAGAAGTCTTTTCCGTTGTAAACGGTGATCGCATTAATTTCTTTTTGTTTAGTGGATTTAGGAGTCTTGCTGATAACGATATTCTTATTTGCAGGCAACTCCACTTTTTGCTGCCCCTTTTTCGCTACGAAAACCGGGTTATTCGGGTCTGTAACATCAATGCGGGTTGAATATCCTTTTTTCTCAAAGGAATCTTTGGCATTCATGTATAGTTTGTTCGATAATTTTTGTAAATCAAAGCCCATGAATTCGGCCATTTTTTTAGCGAGGTCTGTATTCTCCACCAATCCAGTCGGTTTTGAAGGGCCATAAGAATACAGGAATACGTCTTCCCCTGTATGACCGCCCGTTGTAAAGCCAATGTTGGCACGGTTAGCAAGCAGCTTTGTCATTTCAGCACCTACGTTTTTAGAAGAGGTAAGTTTTGCTGTTTCTTCAGAAGTCAGATTATCCAGTCCATACAGTGCTGCAACTTCTTTCAGATTGGAATGATCTGGTTTTAGCTTACTTAAGGCCCCTTCAACAGTCATTTTCGCTTTCTTTAATGGATCGATATAAGCTGATACGGGTGTTTCCGGGTAGGAGGAGTTCGTGTTTACGTTACCCATTGTAATTCCGCTGTTCCCATGGTCCGTTACAGCAATGACCATCGTGTTTCCGTCATTTTTTGCAAACGTAAGGGCTTCGTTCACGGCATCATCAAAAGCTAAAGTATCACTAATCATTCCGATCGTGTCGTTTCCGTGAGCAGCCCAGTCAATCTTGCTTCCTTCAACAAATAAGAAGAAGCCATCTTTATCTTTTTTCAAGGTTTTAAGGGCTTTATTGGTCATTTCAGCTAAAGTGGGTTCACTTGGCTTTGTTGTTTTACGATCTAAATCATATGCCAGGGCGCTAGGTGCAAAGCTTCCCCAAATTTTATTCGATTTGGATTTTAACAGCTCGTCACGGGTTTCAACAAAATCATATTTGTCTTCATCGAGCACTTCCAAAAGGTTTTCTCCATCAATTCTTGCATTTTTTGTTTTACCTGGTAAAAGGGATTCTTTGCCCCCTCCCAAAACGACGTCAATCCCCTGATAAACCTGCTGTTCCGCAATATCACCATAATTGCTTCGATGTGTCACGTGAGCGGAGAAGCCGGCAGGTGTAGCATGCTGGATTTCAGATGTAGAAATGATGCCAGTAGCCTTTCCAGCTTGTTTCGCACCCTCCAAAACGTTAGCGACTGGTTTATGGGCATTTTTCGGATTAACCGGATCGAGCCCTGGAGAATTGACGATGGTTGGCAGGACACCGACAAATTTATCATTTGATTTATTTCCTGTCGCAAGCGCTGTTGCTGCAGGAGCGGAGTCGGTGATCGCCGATTCAGCCGAGTATGTACGCATGCCGCCAGACAGCATTTCGTCCATGGCTAGATTATCGCCTTTATACCACCTTGAAAGGGTTGTGGCTCCTGTGCTTGTTCCATCCATCACCATCATGATGACGTTGGTTGGTTCTTTTTTCTTGTCTTTAGCCTGAACATCTTCCTTCATTGTTGAAATACCAAGTGATGATATGGCCACCGCGCCCGCTAAAGTAAATCCAGCTACCTTTTTGCTCACTTTCACCAAAATGCATACCTCCAAAAATATGATTACATTTAGGATAAATGCAGTATATTAAGAAATTACTTCATGTAAGTAAAGAAAGGATTTTTATCTGTAAATTTTGTTTGAAGAAGCCACTTGCAGAGTGAACGTTAAAAAAAGCAGAAGTCTATAAGACTCTGCCTTTTTAGGATGGTTTTTACCTTTGGAAAAATTCAATCCACTCTTTTTCCGGCCCATATACGTAGAAATAACGATAACCATTCGGAAGGGTGACGATCTCTTCATCAATCAGTTCGGTGTTATCCAAGCTTTTGATCCGGGCATATTCTTCTTCGATATCATCCACGGTAATGGCAAAATGGTGGATCGTTGCTTCGGAGGGAAGGGTGTCGCTATATCCCTGAATCAATTCTATTTCTGTTTCGTCCGACTCTTCGTAACCGAGGAATGCCAGTTCGATCACTCCATTAGTATGAATCATGCGTTCCTTTAATTTCAAATCCAGCACATCTTGATAAAAGGCGATGGACTTTTCGAGATCTTTTACAACAACGCCAATGTGATCGACCCTTTTTACAGCCAAGAAATCTTCCTCCTTCATTAAATCCGGATGCAACTTGCTAAAGCATATATAAGATTATTCGGAATTGAATTACTTTTTTATAGCCGTTTTTAGATATTTTTTTAAAATGATGGTAATAAAGGATAAAAAATGGTAAATGTTAAAAAGGTGACAAATTGGGATAATACTTTTCTTCCGTAGTATCTCTTGATAGATTCTTTTCTTGGGAATAAATGAATTCATCATTTTCCAGGGCAAAAATTTGTTTCTAAATGGAATAGCCGATATACTATGGAAACAACTCCATTATTAATGGATAGGAGAGGAGAGGTAGTATGGGAAAAATTCGTGAAGGTGAAGTTTTCACTCTTACTGATGACAGTGATGAAGGCCATGAAGTTGAGGTTTTAGGTTCATTGGATGTAGAAGGAACGGAATATGTAGCAGTAGGCTTGCTTGAAGATATTGAAGAGGATACGGATGAAGATATCGATATTTTCTTTTTCAGGGTCGAAGGCGAAGGTGAACTGCTCGATATTGAATCGGATGAGGAATTCGAAAAGGTATCATTGGCGTTTGAAGCGGCATTTGAAGCGAAAGAATGACAAGATAAAAGACGGCACAATGTGTGCCGCCTTTTTTATATGTATAAGGAAAGTACCGGCCCCGCCTTCGCCAAATACCATGATAGCCACGCGTGCTATCCAGCCTTACTTAAGTATAGGGTTGTATTATTGATAGGACGTGTACACCGTATGAAGATTTTGTTAATAAACGGAGTATTTTTCCATCTCATAGGCATAGGATAAAAAAAGTGGAGGTGATGGAATGGCCGTTGTAAAGCACACTGATGCCGATATAGCCTTATTGGCAAGATTGCTTAGGGCGGAAGGCGAGGGCGAAGGTGATCAGGGCATGTTGATGATCGGTAATGTAGGGATCAATCGGATTAGATCGAATTGTTCCGATTTCAAAGGGCTGAGGACGATTCCAGACATGATCTATCAGGAGCATGCCTTTGAAGCTGTACAGAAGGGGTATTTTTATCAGCGGGCAAGGGACAGGGAAAAAAGACTTGCACGCCGAAGTGTAAATGGTGAAAGGATATGGCCCTCGAAATTTAGCCTATGGTACTTCAGGCCACAGGGAGATTGTCCGGCAACCTGGTATAATCAGCCCCTGGTTGGGCGTTTCAAGCTCCATTGCTTTTATGAACCAACAGGTACAGAATGCCCGAATATTTATAATACATTTTAAGGAACAGGCTGAACCATACGGGGGTTTAGCCTCTTTGTGCATCAATCCTTAACTTGTATAAAACATATGATAAAACTGGCAAATGATTTACTGATACTGTAAAATTGAGACTGTAAATTTCCGGATAAGAAAGGAATAAAAAATTGATGAGTAAAAAGCTTATTGATTATGGACAAGGGCAAATGGGAGAACAGCCGGAGGATAGTACGGGGAAATTCAAGTCTTTCATGGAGAACAACCCGGACGCCATTTCCATTGTTGATCTGGAAGGAAAGACCCTTCAGGTGAATGCAGCTTTTGAAGAGTTTTTTGGATGGACGAATGATGAGCTCATTGGCATGCCGTTTCCAATTATTCCTGATTTCTTGAAGGAGTCAGTCAATGAATTGCATGACCAAATTAAGGCTGGGGTACAAAAGAAAGGCTTTGAAACGGTCAGGTTAAGGAAGGATGGCCAGTTAATCGATGTAAGCATCTCCCTGTTTAATATCCGCGATAATGAAAATGAGCCGTGCGCATTGGTTTTCGTTTATCGGGATATTACGAATCAAAAACTTGCTGAAGCTGCCTTGAAGGAAAGTGAACAAAGGTATCGCAGTTTAGTGGAGGTGTCACCTGAAGCGATTTTTGTACATCGCAATGGGATCATCGAGTATATGAATCCCATGGGGGCAAAAATGCTTGGGATGGATAGTGTGGAAGATATTATCGGTAAATCGGTTTTTCAGTTCGTCCACCTGGAGTCCCGGGAAAGTGTACAAAAAAGAATCGAAATCATGAGGGACGATCATCAGGCGGTCGGTTTACTGGAACAAAAGTTCATTCGGCTTGACGGACAAGAATTTTATGGTGAAACACTCGGTCTTCCGATTATTTATAATGGGCAACCAGCCATACAGGTATTCTGTAGGGATATTACAGAGCGTAAAAAGACCGAAGAGCTGCTCTGTAAATCCAATATGTTATCGGCGGTAGGACAGATGGCTGCAGGCATCGCACATGAAATAAGAAATCCATTAACTACGGTCAAAGGGTTTTTGCAATTATTAAGGGAAGACCCTGAGCAAAAGGACTATCTTGAAATGACGGTCAGTGAAGTTGAAAAAATCGAAATCCTGGCCAATGAGTTTTTAAGTTTAGCAGAGCCTGAAGCGAAGGTTTGTGAATTCATTCAGCTTAATGAGATATTGGACAGTGTGGTTACGTTAGCCGAGTTTCAAGCGATATTGAATGATGTCGAAATCATCAAGGCATATAATACGGATTCGGCATCTGTCTTTGGCGAACCGAATCAGTTAAAACAAGTATTCACGAATGTCGTCAATAATGCGATAGAAGCCATGCCGAATGGCGGCAAACTTCATATACAGTTAAACCATGAAGGTGACTCTGCGATGATCCGGTTCATTGATCAAGGCTGCGGAATTTCAAATGAGCGCATGAAGCATCTAGGGCAGCCTTTTTATAGCACATCTGAAAAAGGAACAGGGTTCGGGCTCATGGTCAGCACCAAAATCATCCATGAACATAATGGGGAAATTCATTTCACCAGCGAAGTGGGAGAAGGGACGATTGTAGATATCAGTCTCCCTATCAATGAAAGTTCACAATGAAAAGTGACGAGAAGCCATGCTCTCGTCACTTTTTGGTTCAAAGTTTAACGATCGTCCTGCCTCTTGCTTCCCCTTTTAGTAGGGTAGGAAGGACGTCAGGCAATTCCTCAAGTGTAATTTCCTGTTGAACGAGCTGTTCCAAATCCTCCAGTTTAAAGTCGGTGGCAAGGCGATGCCAAACTTTCAATCTTGTATCCATCGGGCAATTGACCGAATCGATCCCAAGTAGATTAATACCTCTTAGGATGAATGGAAAGACGGTGGCAGGAAGGCTTGTCCCGGCTGTCAATCCGCTGACCGCCACAGCTCCGCCATACTTGATTTGACTAAGGACCGAAGCTAACGGTTCACCGCCGACGGGATCTACCGCCCCGCTCCACTTCTGTTTGCCCAGAGCCCGCAGCTTGCCATCATATACATCTTCACGCGATACAATGGTCGCCGCACCGATTGCCTTCAAATATCCATGTTCCGATTCCTTTCCTGTACTAGCCTCAACGGAATAGCCAAGTTTGGAAAGGATCGAGACGGCAAAACTGCCGACCCCGCCAGTTGCACCAGTGACAAGAACGCTCCCTTGCTCAGGTGTGAGGTTATTTTCTTCCAGCCGCAGTACCGATAGTGCTGCAGTGAAACCGGCCGTTCCGATGATCATCGCCTCTTTCATTGTTAGGCCATCAGGAAGCGGGACGACCCACTCTGCAGGAACACGGGCAAATTGACTATAGCCCCCTGATTGGGAAACGCCAATTCCGTAGGAGGTCGCAATGACATCGTCTCCTTCTTTAAAGCGGGAATCCTCAGATGAAATGACAACACCAGCCATATCAATTCCCGGAACGATCGGATAGCTGCTGACAATGTTTCCATTTGGAATAGAAGCAAGGCTATCTTTATAGTTCACACCGGAATAATGGACACGGATGAGCACTTCGCCTTGAGGTAGATCATCAAGTGATAGCTGCTGAATGTTAACGGTGAATTGATCATCTTGCTTATTCACGACTAATGCATCAAATTGCTGAATCATGGTTCGTTCCCCCTTATAATAATGAATCTACCCCATTATAAAAGAAAAAATAGAAGAATGTATAATGATACAATTCGAAATAAGTAGCGCTTCCTTTTCTTTCTGCTTCTAAAAATGGTACTATTAGATTTGATTCAGTTCATATTAAAGGAGATGTTTAACATGGCTAAAAAAGGATACATACTTATGGAAAATGGGGAAAAAATCGAATTCGACCTTTTCCCGAACGAAGCACCTAACACAGTGGCTAACTTCGAAAACTTGGCAAACACAGGATTTTATAATGGCGTAGTCTTTCACCGTGTAATCCCTGGTTTCGTAAGCCAAGGCGGAGATCCAACAGGTACAGGCGCAGGCGGAAGCGGAACGCAAATCAAATGTGAAACAGTAGGAAACCCTCATAAACATGAGGCAGGCAGCCTATCTATGGCACATGCCGGAAAAGACACAGGCTCAAGCCAATTCTTTATCGTGCATGAACCACAACCGCATCTTAACGGTGTTCACACAGTATTCGGTAAAGTGACATCTGGACTTGAAACAGCCAAAGCTATGAAAAATGGCGACAAAATGGAAAAAGTCGAAGTTTTTGACGCTGAATGATGGAAGCGAAAAGAGGGGGCATTATGCTCCCTCTTTTTTTTGCGCTGTTCATGAGCGAAATTATATAAAGTCATTTAGGTGTGATGCTTTCAGTGAAACGATAGTTGACCCTTGTCAAAGTTTCTGAAATATCCCATAATCTTTTCGATGTTTCTTCATTATATAAGGTGTCGATGATCTCGTCTTTTCTGGGAAAACCTTTTCTTCCCTTCTTTCCATCGGGTCCGATATACTCCCCGCCTGTCAATGAAGGTTCCGTTGCGGCATAAAGAGTAGGCAATGCTCCCATACTTGCCGGCTGGGTAATGGTTTTGGAAAGAAAGTGCACGAATTTATTTATGGGTTTGCCAGAACCGCGGGACATGAGATTAGTATGGGAAAGGCCCGGATGACAGGCAAGACTGATCGGGGTTGCGCCATGCTGGTTGAATTTATTTTGTAATTCGCGGGCGAAGAGCAGATTGGCCAGCTTGCTTTGCCCATAGTATTTCATTGGTTTATAACCGTTTTCACCATTTAGATTTTCGAAGTCTATATATCCATTGATGGCGGCCAAGCTGCTCAATGTGACCACACGCGATTTTGGCGTAGAAAGGATACACGGAAGAAGTAGGCCTGTCAAAGCGAAATGACCGAGGTGATTGCAGCCGAATTGCAGCTCGAAGCCATCCTTCGTCCTACTGTAGGGCGGAATCATCACACCTGCGTTATTGATGAGGACGGAGAGAGATTCATAGTTTTCCTGAAAGGAAGCGGCAAAATGCCGAATGCTGCTCAAATCACTTAAATCCAGCTCCATCACACGTACATTAGCCTTTGGGTGGACCGATAAGATTCTATCGACCGCCTTTTCACCCTTTGAAGCATTCCGGACCCCAAGGATGATCTCTGCCCCCTTACCGGCCAGTGCAAAAGCCGTTTCGAAGCCAAGCCCGCTATTTGCACCAGTAATCACAATGGTTTGCCCCGATACATCTGCCATTTCTTCGCCATTCCACTTTTCAATCATCCAATCACACCTTTCCACACAGTCTTTACCTATCATATACCCAAATAATTCCTATATGTCACATTCTGTGCGGGGAACAGTGTGCTGTCGTCTATTTTTTTAAAAGTTTAGCCGCCCATTAAGTAATCCATTATATTTTTCACGATCAAAATGACGGTCACGATGATAAATAATACTCTTACATATGCCACTCCTTTCTTAATGGCAAATTTAGAACCGGCTAACGCTCCTGCTATCATGGAGATCCCCATTGGGATTCCGTAGGAAAAGTTGACGATATCAAGGAATATGAACATGATCAGTGCCGCCAAATTACTTCCAAAGTTCAAAAATTTGGCATTTCCTGCAGAGTGCAAAAAATCAAAGCCAATCATTAAAAAGGCAAACAAAATGAAGGATCCCGTTCCAGCGCCTAAAAAGCCATCATAAAAACCAATGGCAAATATAGCGAACGCAAATAGTGCAGCCTTTTGCCATGTGAGTGTATGGTAAGTCGACTTCTGGCCCCAGTCCTTTTTAAAAAAGGTATAAATGGCAATAGCTATTAATAGAACCAAGATCATTGGCTTTAATAATTCAGGCGAGACGAAATTGACAACCCAAGCTCCCAGCAGGGAACCTATGAAAATCAATGGGAAAAGTTTTGAAACCAATTTGAAATCAACCTTACCTGAGCGAATGAAGGCAATGGTGCTTGTTAAAGACCCCATGGAACTTGCTAACTTATTCGTAGCGATCGCTGCTGACGGGGAAAGTCCTGAAAATAATAAAGCGGGTATCGAGATCAGGCCGCCGCCGCCGACCACGGAATCAATGAATGCTGCCAAAAATCCAAAAAACATCAGCAGCAAAAGTGTCGAAATATGTATATCTTCCATCCAAGAAGCCTCCGTATCAATGGCATTATGGCTGAAATGCTTGTTTTGCTGAAGCCATAAACCACGTTTTTTTATATTAGTCACTATTTAGATAGTAACTAATGTGGACCGTCCTGTAAATAAGAATATTTGAGTCATACTGTTTGATATCGAATAGATTTCGATAAGAGATTTGGTATGATAGGCATATAACTTACTAAAAGCACTAGGAGGTACTATGCAAGATATCATTCAAAAACTACAGTCTCTCGGGTTTAGTCAATATGAAGCAAAGGCTTATGTTTCTTTGGTTCGCCAAGGCCCAACCAGTGCCTATCAAGTAAGCAAGGAGTCAGGGATTCCAAGGGCACGCATCTATGAAATATTAAATGGCCTGCAAGAAGAAGGAATCGTCTTAAAAGAGGAGATCAATGACTCGATAAAATATTCACCGCTGCCAGTCGATGTTTTTTTGGAATCGGTTCAATCAAAATGGGACAATACCTATCAATCCATCAGCCATACATTAAAGCAATTCGAGAAAAACGAACCGAAGTCCGACAATCGTGTAATGACGCTTAAAGTTGAAGGGCACATCCTTTCCTTCTGCCGTACCTTGATTCACAAAGCCGAGAAAAGGGTGGTGGTTTCCCTGTGGGACGAGATGTATGGAAAACTTGAACAAGAGCTAATAGGAGCCGCCGCGCATTGCACGCTCAAGGGGATTGCATTTCAGGTTGAAAAACCATTATCAGGTATAGATAAACATCGCCAAACAAGCTATGTGGAAAATATCGGGGAAAACAAATGGTTCATCTTATCCATTGATGGCAAGGAGACGATTTACGGCCCTTCGCCCGAAACGAGAGAAACGGCGTTCTACACAGATGATCCCATTCATATCAATTTTCTCGAAAATTACATTTGGCATGATATCCTCGTTAACCGCTTGGTTAAAAAGGATGAAGAAGATGCCGAGAAATGGATTTCAAGTGAAAGAGACCGTTTTTTCTCCCTATAAGATTTGAAAAAAAGCTGATAACCCCATATGCAGGGGATATCAGCTTTTTTATTTTTGTAACGGAGTCATTCGGATAAAAGGGTTTTAGGAAATTTAATGGCCGTGGGCAAGCTGGATTTATCTCGATAAGACCTGTAAGACACAATCGTATGATTATGCGCTTGAACATCCAACTGGAGAACCTGTGAGCTTTTCATTTCCAAATAGTACGTAACGTCTTCTTTTTGTAAATGATAAAAGGAAAAAGGTATCCCTAAAAGGTTTTTCCTGATTAGTTTTGTTTCGGGCTGATTGATGATGTGCTCACTCAATTCAGCTATCGTAACAGAAGTTGTTCCTGTAATGGCTGTTATTTTTTCTTTTGCATAATCGACTGCATGACTGAAAGTGCCGGCAATGTTCTTCAAGATTCCGTTCATGGGTGCATCTCCTTTGAATTAGGCTATGTATGTAGTATTATACGCGGTTAATGGTTTATGCAAAAAATCGGCAATGATGATATAGAATCGTCACTTTATGAACATGATTAAGAAGTGTGCGACAAAATCAATAAAATGGGAATCAAGAAAGGACAGAAGGTCAAAGAATGAGGAATAAAAAAATATTTATGGGCCTGCTTTTCATCGCAATCCTCGCTTTTTCAGCCGTGTTCATTCAGATGAATATGGATGGCAATTCCAGAGCGGAAAAAGGGAAAGGCGCTGATGCAGATAAGCATGAGAGAATAGAAAAATTGCTGAATAGTATGACGCTTGAAGAAAAAATCGGACAGCTTATGATGGTCGGTTTCAAGGGAACTGAAAAGAGCGATGAAATTACCGAACTCATCGAACAAAAACATATAGGGGGCGTCATTTATTTTGACCGCAATATGAAATCACCTAAACAAGTGGCCCGGTTATCCAACTCGCTCCAGCAAACGGCCAATCAAAGTGCACATTCGCTTCCGTTGATGGTGGCCATCGATCAGGAAGGCGGGGACATCATCAGGATGAAGGAAAGGGTATCGCCCCTCCCAGCACAACAGGATCTTGGTAAAAATGCCTCTATTGAAGACATGTACAAGGTGGCCAGATTGAATGGGACAGAACTGGGATCCATGGGGATTAACATAAATTTTGCCCCTGTACTTGATCTATCAAAAACGGATAAACGTTCATTGGGGCAAGATCCGGAAAAGGTCTATCAATACGGAAAGAAAGCCATTCAAGGCTTGAATGATGTATCGATAACGGGTGCATTGAAGCACTTTCCCGGCAACGGACGCAGCGAAATCGATCCGCATGTCGAAACTTCATCCGTGGAGGCCAACCAACTGGATCTGGAAAATTCGGATATCTATCCCTTCAAGCAAATCATAAGTGAAATGGATAACCAAAAGTTTTTCGTGATGGTGACCCACATTAAATATCCGGCCTATGATAAAGAAAAACCAGCAAGCCTTTCTAAAATCATCATAGAAGACCTGCTTCGGGGGAAGCTCAAATATGAGGGTCTTGTCGTTACCGACGATTTGGAAATGGGGGCTGTGAACAAGTATTTCTCCTATGATGAGATAGGGAAGCAGGCAATCCTCGCAGGAGCTGACCTTTTGCTTGTCTGTCATGAATATTCCCATGAGCTTGAGGTATATAACGGGTTACTGCAAGCAGTAAAAGCAGGGGAAGTTCCAATGGATAGAATTAACGAGTCAGTGAAAAGAGTGCTGACATATAAACTTAACAACATGAAGCAAGCGAAAGCTGACCCGGATCAAGCGGGAAAAGTCGTGAAAAATCCCCAAAGCATAAAGTTCATCGAAAGCCTGAGCGGGGATGAATAAACGCGAAACCGCTCTCTCCAAAGGATGTTTTTGTTTAATTCAGCCCATAGAGGGAACACTATATAGGACTAACTTGAAGGAGGAAACTAACATGCCATCAAACAAAATGCTTGGAACCGTCCTGATAGGAGCAGCCGCATTTTTAATGCGCAATAAGAAAACCCGTGAAAAAACCATGAGTCAAATAAGATCTCTGGCCACCCCGGAAACCATTGATAAAGTGAAGAGCCAATTCCAATCAATAACCAAAACAAAATCAAGTAACCCTTCCGTACGTTAAAGCAAATTGACCCCATTAGTTATTCTTAATGGGGTCAAACTATAGACAAATTAGAGAAGTACCAGTTTTTAGTTCCCGCTGATTGAAGAATTCGCTCCCTTTCCGCCGACTGTCTGACAAGCCTCCTCGACGCAAGCGTCTGTGGGGTCTCGTCTAGCCAGTCGCAAATTTCTTCAATCTAGAAAGGGTTCCATGCGAGATAATCAAGTTTAAAATCATGGTTCGGGGTGCGAGCATTCCGAAATCAAATTGACCCCAAAGTTTTCTTATTGGGGCTTTTTTATTGCTTAATATTCTCTTAAAACAACTAATACGATTTAAAATCACCGTGAAACCTTCAAGCTGGTGAAAGGAAAAAGGAAAAGCACTCGTTTCTTTCGAAGACCATGGATAGGCATTCAGAAGTACAAGTGCTTTCATGAAGGATCAATGATCATTCAGCTTCATCTTCACCGTCATTTTCTTTATTGAACCAAAGCGGGTCCTCATTATCGACTTCACCATTATAATTAATCAGGATTTCTTCTCCTGCTTTTATGTCGGTGTAAGCAAAGAAATCAAACGTATGATTCTTGAAGTTTATGTCATACGTAGCGTTGGGTGTATAAGAATGATTAAACAGCATGCCATAGCCTAAAAGCATGGCAGTATGGTTAATTCCATATTCAAACGCATAATCAGCCAGCAATGTCTTCTCAATGAAAACATGCTCCTCGTTCGGATATGCAATGACAGGTGCCTCATGCAAAAGCTCACCTTTTTTAATATCTCGTGTTGCGAATACGCCTCTATTGAACTCGCCATCACTGAGTGTGGAAGTTTTAACTTCAATCATGTTCGTCACCTACTTGTTCTATTCAATATAGTCCAGATCATCTAAGCTTGACAGTTAATAAGAAGAAAAGCAACTATTTTACGGAATTAATCATTTTCAGTAAAAGAATCAGTTTGTTTTTATTGAGGCTCCACCTGTACCGTAGGACGGAATTCTTCGCATGAAGGACGAAAAAAGGGAACGAACGTCCGAAATGATCCTCGGATGGTAGACCGATACATAAGAAAAAACACCTCCGCTAGCAGGGAAGCTAGGGAGGTGTTTGATATATAGGTAAATCTCTTAATTCACACCGACAGCTGTAAAGGCATTTTTGACAGCTGTGACTTCTGCACTGCTTGAACCGTATAAATCAGAGGCCGATTGTATGACCGCCGCCCTTGCTTGTGAAAAAGTCGACGAGGAAGTTAAATATGTTGTGTTTGCCCGATAAAAGATGGTTCCTAGTTTATCAATGCCGATTCCGGACACACTCACGCCATGGTGGGTTCCGCCTGCAGAGATTAAATAAGCTGCCTTATTAATGATCCCGCTGTTCGTGTGGACTCCGCCATTATCACCCGTTCCTGTATAACGGTCCGAATAATGGTCAGGGTCCCCATTCAATGTTGGATTAGCCATCGAGCGGAGTGCATCACCTGAAATGTTAGGTGTGTAAATATCTTCCCCGACCAAATAATCGGCTTTGGCACTTTGATTCTTAAATTCTACGACCGTGCCAAAAATATCAGATATGGCTTCATTCAAAGCACCGGATTCATATTGATAGGTAAGGTTCGATTCTGAGGAAGTGACGGCATGCGTCAATTCATGTGCAACGACATCGAGACCGCCGGACAATGGGATGAATGTAGTGCCATCTCCATCACCGTAAACCATTTGGGTGCCATCCCAGAAAGCATTATTGTATCTTGAGCCATAATGGACGGTTGATTTCAGGATGGTTCCATTACCATCATAGGAGTCCCGGCCAAATGTGGATTTGTA
Source organism: Bacillus sp. ISL-57 (assembly GCF_018613135.1). NCBI lineage: Bacteria > Bacillati > Bacillota > Bacilli > Caryophanales > Bacillaceae > Bacillus > Bacillus sp. ISL-57. The sequence continues at coordinate 318,075 of NZ_JAGGQV010000012.1, forward strand.
ATAATCATAGGTTTTACCCGCATAATAATGGGCATCCACCGCAGCTTTATCGGCAGAAGCAGTAAAAGCATTTGTTGTGTTGGAAAAGAGTGTACCAGGCAATCTTGAACGGTTATTGGCGTTATACGTGTAGATGCCTTTACCGCGTGTATTGTCTTGTAAGTAGTATTGACCGTTGGATAAGGTAGTGTTCAGCGACACCGTATTGTTTAAGACGCCAGTGCCCGTTCCGACGGAGTTGGTCCCGGTCACTTCATCCAGTGTATTATATTTATTCAGGATTTTACCCGTTTTGACTGAAATGAAATAATTATGATTTCCTGGTTCCGGACTTAAGAATTTCAAATTGACTTTATATACATAATCGGCCTTGCCTTCATTTGCGTATACATACAGGTCAGATTCAGGTGATTGCTCGTAGGCAGGGGTGAACCCCAGATCCGCTTCAGCTATTTTGATAGCTTCGGATTCACTGATGCCTTTTTTAGCCTTTTTCCCTAATTTCGTGTTTAGATTGGCTTCAACCGTACCGGACACGACGGTCAATACACCTTTAGCGTCAATCAATACGGCTTGTGTGGAATTCCATACAGGTACGCCTTTATAGGTTTGTTGCAATTTAAGGACGGTATTGCCCAGTTCATCCTTGCTCTCTTTCTCGATCGTGAAGGAGTCCTTCGCCTTTTGCTTTTCTAGCTTGTAAGACTTTTTGTTTTCATCAAAAAAGGTAAGAATGATATCTTCTGCCGTTTGCTTTGAGGGGTCTGTAAGCTTCCCAGACTTGTATTCTAGCGAATCCCTATGCTTATTGTACTTTTCAACACTTAATACATTTTTTGCCGCTAAAGCTTCTTGATGGGGAATAGCAGAAAATAATAGACCGATGGATAGTGCAGTTCCTAAAAATACCTTACCTTTCATAACACTCAACTCCTTCATGAGAATATCTCATTTTTACATCGTTTCGTAATTATTATCAAATAGAGAAAACTCGCAAAAAATATGACATTTAAAGGAATAAAATGGTGAAAAATGGATTTTAATAGAAATATTCTTTGATTATATTCTTTTAGTAATATTTGTTAAATGTATTTAAATTAATCCAAATGAATAAATGTGCAAAAAAACATTGCATAAAGTGCAAAAAAACATGGCGTAACGTGCAAAGAAATTTGTCTATTGAGGGCATTTTTTTTGATAATTTGTTGAATAGTGCGCTTTGTAAAAGTGGCATGAAAATTGCATATATCCAGAAAAGGAATTCGAATTGTAAATTAGGTCTATTTGAGAGTCTATGAAATAGGAAAATTTATTAAATGATTTCCCCATATATGAAAGCGCTTATATAGAAAGGGATGAAAAATTATGATACCAAAACAAGAAAATGACATCTTGCATCCTCCAAAGCAAGAAGAACAAGGGTTAAAGCGCGGTTTGAAATCCCGCCATTTAACGATGATTTCCATTGGCGGGGCTATTGGTACCGGGCTGTTCCTCAGCAGCGGTGCAGCCATTCATACAGCTGGGCCAGGCGGGGCATTACTTGCTTATGCCTTAGTTGGGGCAATGGTGTACTTCGTGATGACGAGCTTAGGGGAATTGGCAGCCTTTATGCCGACAAGCGGCTCTTTCAGTACCTATGGATCGAAATTCGTCGATCCGGCATTTGGTTTTGCCTTGGGATGGACGTATTGGTTCAATTGGTCGATGACGATAGCCGCAGAGTTGGCAGCCTCGACAATGATCATGAAATTCTGGTTCCCGAATAGTCCATCATTGTTATGGAGTTCATCATTCTTGGTGCTCATTTTCCTATTGAACTATTTATCCGTTAAAGGATATGGTGAAGGGGAATTCTGGTTTTCCTTCATAAAAGTAACCGCCATCGTTATTTTTATTATCGTCGGGCTGCTAATGATCGTCGGCATTATGGGCGGCGAAGCGGTAGGCTTTAAAAACTTCACCGTCGATGACGCTCCTTTCCCGGGCGGGTTCATGGGTGTCTTCATCGTTTTCATAGCGGCGGGCTTTTCTTTTCAAGGTACTGAAATTGTCGGTGTGGCGGCCGGGGAAAGTGAAGATCCTGCACGGAATATACCGAAGGCCATTAAAAGTGTCTTCTGGAGGATCTTGCTCTTTTACGTATTGGCAATCTTCGTAATAGGACTGCTTATCCCATATACGAACTCAAGTTTGCAGGGTGATAACGTCATGGTAAGTCCATTCACGCTCATTTTTGAAAAAGCTGGAGTCGCCTTTGCCGCTTCGCTTATGAATGCCGTCATTTTAACAGCGGTATTATCTGCAGGTAACTCAAGTCTATATGCATCAACGCGTATGTTATACTCAATGGCAAAAGATGGGCAAGCACCGCGTATTTTTGCAAAACTTAATAAACGCGGCGTACCGGTTGCAGGCATGATTTTGACATGCTCCATCGGCATGCTGGCCTTTTTAGCCTCCATATTCGGCGATGGTAAAGTGTATATTTGGTTAATGAATGCCATCGGAATTACAGGATTCATCTTTTGGCTCGGCATTTCCATCAGCCATTACCGTTTCCGGAAAGCGTTCATCGCTCAAGGCCATTCATTGGAGAAGCTGCCATATAAGGCATTATGGTTCCCGATCGGACCGATCTTTGCCATTTTAATCGGCATGATCGTCATCCTGTCCCAAAATATCCAAGCTTTTTTCTCAGACCATATCGATTGGGGCAGTGTTGTAGCTGCATACCTGGGAATCCCGCTTTTCCTTGGTCTATGGCTTGGCTATAAATTTATAAGAAAAACTAAATTCGTTAAACTTGATGAAGTCAAATTTGACTTTGACAAAAAATATGAATGAACGAGCTTTAGTAAAAGCAGCCGGACAATGCAGTTTTAAATTGTCCGGCTTTTCCTTGTTTTCTATAGGCTCATCATCAAAAGCCAGGAAGCTGATTCCTGGCTTTTGATTTTTATTAAATGGGAATTTATACAAAAATCATGGTAGGTGTTATATGATAATCGTAAACTCGGCTAAATTGCATGTACGGAACGACTGGAAGGCTTTTACTATTTTCAAGGGAAAGGGAAGGTGCACGCCTGATGACCTTATTGACTCATTTAAAAGTATTGGACTTTTCAACGTTACTGCCAGGCCCATTTGCCACTTTGATGCTAGCGGATTTAGGAGCGGATGTTTTGAAGGTGGAGAGGCCGGGGACAAAGGATTCATGGGGTGTGAACCAATATCTTAACAGATCGAAGAAGTCGATCACACTGGATTTAAAACAATCCGAGTCTATCGAATCCGTAAGAAACCTAGTTAAGGAATACGATATCGTCATTGAACAATTCCGTCCAGGTGTCATGGAACGTCTGGGACTGGGGTATGGGGCATTAAAATTGATCAACCCGAAGCTGATTTACTGTTCCATCACGGGCTACGGCCAGACTGGTCCCTATAAAGACCGGCCGGGACATGATATCAATTATATTTCGATAGCAGGCTTATCAGGATATTCCGGTACGAAAAAGGACGGCCCGGCAAAAAACGGAACCCAAATAGCAGATCTTGCCGGAGGCTCACTGCATGCTGTCATCGGAATATTATCTGCAGTCATACATAGGGAAAGAACAGGATTCGGCCAAGCCATCGACATCAGCATGACCGACTGCAGTTTTGCCTTGAATGCCATATCCGCACCTCTGAATTTACAAGGGGGCCTTGAACTTGAACCAGAAAAACTGATGCTGAACGGAGGGTCTTTTTATGACTTTTACGAAACGAAAGATGGACGCTATTTTTCGGTAGGCAGCCTTGAGCCCCCTTTTCGAAAAGCATTATGTGAAGCGATCGGTGCACCCGAATTATATGAACTGAGCATGGAAAGCGATGAAGAAAGCGGAATCAGGTTTAAAACGGCCGTCCAATTTGCTTTCCTCGAAAGAGATTTTCATGAATGGCAGGAGATATTCGCTGATTTCGAGGCCTGCGCAGAACCAGTGCTGACCTTCAGCGAAGCGGCCGAACACCCCTAGTTGAAGGAGAGGGGAATGATCGTCGAGGTACCTGACGGAAAAGGAAATGTCCAGAAGCAAATCGCCTGCCCGATCAAAACATCGGTTTTCACCCCTGAATATAAACATGCAGGCTTGAGGCCAGGACAAAACAACACAGAAATCCTTCGCACCCCCAATCGCTAAATAAAGATGTAAAGGCTATCACTTTTCCGAGTTTTCGGAAGGTGATAGCCAGTTTTTTTTTGAATGCCGAAAAAGAAGGAGGAGGGGCGAAAAAATCGTTCCAAGATCGAAATGGAGCGGAAGGAGAACAATTATCCTCTTATCACTTGTGGAAGGCAACATATTATGACTGTGAAAATTTACTAGTTATAAGCAGTGTGGGCAGGGTATCAGAGTAGCATCCTGGTAAGGAGGGTTAGTTAAATATGTTTGGTCTCTCTGATATCATTAAATTTCTATTTTCCTTTTTTTTGATCATGCCGATCGTTACATTGATACATTTGAGCGGGCATATTTTCTTCGTTACGATCTTTGGGGGATCGGAAAAGAAAATATTGATCGGCTGTGGCAATAAGCTTTTCGCCTTTCGGAACATAGAGGTGAGGAAATACTATTTTTGGAATGGGACTTGCGAGTTCAAGGGATTGAAACATGATAATCGATTGACGAATACGCTGATCTATTTAGGAGGAGCTATCTTTAATTTAGTCAGCATGCTGATCATATATAGCTTGGTGTATCAGAATATCCTGGACAGCTCGGTAATCTGGTATCAATTTATCTATTTTTCTTTCTATGTTATGTTTTTCTCCTTGTTTCCGATGTATTTCTCGGACGGATCGCCTAGTGATGGGAAGGCTGCGGAATTGGCCTTGAGGAACAGGCTGGAAGATAGGGTTACGGATGATATATTCGTGAAGAAAATGGAGGAGGATGATAGCTGCAAGTAAAAGGGAACGTGCTGGTGGCCGTTCTTTTTTTGTTTGCTTTCAGTTTTAGGGTTTTAAGTATAAACCTAATCGGCACGCTTATATTGAAGCCGATTAGGTTGTTCACATCCTGTAAATAAGTTTTAAATTCTCCGTAAAATAATCATTCCCATACTTCTTTTGCTACATCAACGACGAATTTCAGTTTTTCCCATTGCTGTGCTTCGGTCAGCTTGTTGCCGTGATGTGTGGAGGCGAAGCCGCATTGAGGGCTTAAACATAATTGTTCGAGCGGAACGAAGTGCGAGGCTTCTTTAATGCGTGCCTTAACAGCTTCCTTGTCCTCGATTTCCCCATTTTTTGAAGTGATGACACCCAGTACGACCCGTGCACCGCCATTTGGAATGTATTCCAATGGTTTGAAATCCCCTGAGCGTTGATCATCATATTCCAAGAAGAATCCATCCACGTTCTCTTTTGCCAATAAAGTAGGGGCGATACGGGCATAGCTTCCTTCAAACGCCCATGTCGACTGGTAGTTTCCGCGACAGAGATGGGTAGTGACGATAAGGTCTTCCGGTTTTCCTTCCAATGCACCATTAATTACTCGAAGTGCTAGGTCAATTAATTGTTCCCTCGTATACTTTCCATCTTTGAACTGGAAATCCGGAGCTGAAAGTCTGGCAATATATACATCATCCAATTGAAGATAACGCACACCTGCTTCATAAAAGGCTTTCAAAGCATGCTGATAGGCTTTGATGATATCATTTGCATAGTCTTCAATATCAGGGTAGACGTCTTCATTATGAATGCCTGCAGCAAATAATTGATTCGGACTGGGGATGGTTTGCTTGGCAACGGCACGTCCGTTCACGATTTTGTCCAATTCAATGAAATCACGAATGAAGGGATGTTCAGGGTTGAATGAAACCTTCCCGGTATTGCGAACATTATATCTCTCTGTTTCCACACCATCGAATGTGAGGCCTTTTTCAGTTACATATCCCTCGATGCCATTTAAATGTTCGAGGAAGTCAAAGTGCCACCATGTGCGTCTGAACTCACCGTCCGTAACGGCCTCTAAACCAACTTCAATTTGTTTATCGACGATCCGTTTGATTTCTTCGGTTTCAATTTCACGAAGCCGCTCAACTGAAATGGTACCTTCCTTAAAGTCCTTTCTGGCAATATGTAAACGTTCCGGTCTTAATAAACTACCGACGTGGTCCGCTTTGAATGGTGCTTTCGTTAATGTGATTGACATGTTGATTCCTTCTTTCCTTTAAAAAATAAAAAACCTCTTCTTAAAAATAAGAAGAGGTGTTGGCAACAAGGCTATATACTCTTCTTATCTTCAAGTTTTTACACTTCTGGAATTAGCACAGTACAAGATTCAGTCTGTTGCTGAGGCATCAAAGGGCCAGTCCCTCCACCTCTCTGGATAAGAGTTGTCTATTAAATTAACTATGACTATACAGGTAGTTTTTATGAAGGTCAAGGGGGGAGCTTGAATATTTCGAATATACCGTTTATTAATCCGGGCTGAAATGTTAACGGCATCAGGGAATCCGGCATATGCTTTGATTGGGGAGGGAATGCAAGGATGAGTCCATTCGAAAATGGCATACCGATTACGGTAACTGAAGCCATGATAGAGAGAATCATAAAAATGAAATCATCTGGTCAGGATATTAAAGTCGAGATTACGCCAAGGCATATTGTGCTTTCCGGAACGGTGGAAGTGAAAAAAATGATGTTTAAGAAAAACGTAGCTTTCCGGATTACATTAAAACCAGTTCATGTGGAAAAAAGAACGATTTCATTTGAATTAGTGGAAGTGGAACCCATTGACATGAATTTCATCAACCAAAGGATATTTAACAGACCGCCATTTTTTGAATATGAAAAAAGAGCGATCAAAATGGATGTTAATGCTTGGAGCATCGTGAGAAAAATCCCCATTGGCACAATTAAATCGTATGAACTCGCCGAAGGTGCATTGAAAATGAAACTTTCTTTATGATTCAAGGGGATATTTTACATATATCCTTAGCCGCAATCTATAAAGGGTGTGCCAGGTATGATAGTGTTAAGAAGACATGGTTCTGAAAAAAATGTGTTTGATAAATCAAGCTCTTTAAAATATACTAAATGACTTGAAGTTTTGAGTTTTTCTGGGAATAAGGAGGATAATGATGGATCAGAAGATTTTGCCTGCTTCAGCAAGCATGAAGGATTTTGAAAGATTTCTAGAAAGTTCCTATGAAATAGGTGTGTTTCTTGATTTGCATATCTCACAATTGAAAAATGTAAGTATGATGGCAAAGCAGCATAATAAGAAAATGATTTATCATGTCGATTTGATCCATGGCATAAGAAGTGATGAGTACGCGACAGAATTCATTTGTCAGGAATATAATCCCTATGGGCTGATCTCGACTAAATCAAGCGTTATATTGAAGGCAAAGCAAAAAGGGGTCATTGCCATCCAGCGAATCTTTTTAATAGACTCACATGCGCTTGAGAAAAGTTATAAGCTGGTGCAGAAAACCAAGCCGGATTATATCGAAGTATTGCCGGGCGCCATGCCATGGATGATAAAAGAAGTGAAGGAACGATTGCAGACACCGATTTTTGCAGGTGGCCTCATACGTACTTCGGATGAAGTCCTGAATGCCCTTGATGCCGGCGCCTCGTCAATCACCACTTCAAAAACTGAATTATGGGATATCGTCTAATAGGGGAAATTGAAAAAAATTACAGAAAAATAGATTAATTTTTCATAAATTATTGACAGCGTTTTCATAACCTAGTATATTTTACAGTACAAGTTAATATATGTGACGGAGACTAGGAGATTCACAACAGATCTATTCATAATTTTTTTATGAAGATAGTTCTGCTGTGGATCTCCTTTTACTTGTTGGCAAGGTTTAAAAAATTATCAGGGGAGGGGTTTTATCATGACTCCATTTTGGGGAGAAGTGTTAGGCACGATGATTTTAGTTTTATTCGGAGCAGGTATTGGGGCAGGTTCATCCTTAAAGGGTTCCTATGCAAAAGATGCTGGCTGGATCGTTATCACGATTGCGTGGGGATTGGCTGTTACCATGGGTGTTTTTGCAGTGGGTTCCATAAGCGGGGCGCATTTAAACCCGGCGGTCACAGTAGGGTTTGCCATTATTGGAGAATTTCCATGGAGTGATGTGCCCGGTTACATAGTTGCCCAGATGATTGGCGCGATACTCGGCGCAACTCTAGTATTCCTGCACTATTTGCCACACTGGAAAGCTACGGATGATCCAGGGGCGAAGCTTGGTGTATTCGCGACTTCACCTGCAATCCCGCACACATTTTCAAATCTATTAAGTGAGATGATTGGAACTTTCATCCTTATTCTTGGTTTACTATTTATAGGAGCCAATGATTTTACAGAGGGTCTAAACCCATTCGCAGTCGGGTTATTGATTGTCGTGATCGGGATGTCACTTGGGGGAACGACTGGATACGCCATAAACCCGGCCCGCGACCTGGGGCCGCGCATCGCTCACTTTTTGCTGCCGATACCTGGTAAAGGCAATTCCAACTGGGGCTATTCATGGATTCCGGTCATTGGACCGATTGTAGGGGGTTCACTTGGTGCCGTTTGTTATAAGGCATTCTTCATGGGGGAAATGACGGCAGGATTTTGGTCTGTTATGGGTGCAAGCCTGGTACTATTGATAGTAGCCTATGCTTTTGGTAAAAAACAGTCACATGAAATGGATAGCAGAAATATCGCTAGTTAATTAAAAGGAGGGGCATACACAATGGAAAAATACATTTTATCATTAGATCAAGGAACAACAAGTTCGAGGGCGATTCTATTTAATGAAAAGGGGGAAATCGTCCATTCCTCCCAAAAGGAATTCACGCAGCATTTCCCTAAACCAGGCTGGGTCGAGCATAACGCCAATGAGATTTGGGGATCGATCCTTGCGGTGATTGCCGGTGTACTATCTGAATCCGGTGTAAAGCCAGAGCAAATTGCCGGTATCGGGATCACCAATCAGCGTGAAACGGCAGTCGTTTGGGATAAGGAAACAGGTGCCCCTGTCTATAATGCGATTGTATGGCAGTCCAGGCAAACAAGTGGAATCTGTGATGAGTTGAAGGAAAAGGGACTTAATGATTTATTCCGGGATAAAACGGGATTGTTGATAGATGCCTATTTTTCCGGAACGAAAGTGAAATGGATCCTCGATAATGTGGAAGGGGCACGGCAAAAGGCAGATGAAGGCAAGCTGTTATTCGGCACCATCGATACTTGGCTGATCTGGAAGCTATCAGGAGGCAAGGCTCATGTAACGGACTATTCCAATGCATCCCGGACATTGATGTACAATATCCATGAACTGAAATGGGATGAAGAACTGCTTGAGATATTGACTGTACCAAAGTCGATGCTGCCGGAAGTGAGGCCTTCCTCTGAGGAATATGCACGTACGATCGAATATCATTTCTTCGGCCAATCGATCCCGATCGCCGGGGCAGCCGGTGATCAGCAGGCAGCATTATTCGGCCAAGCCTGCTTCAATGAAGGAATGGCTAAAAATACGTATGGAACAGGCTGTTTCATGCTCATGAATACAGGAACCAAGGCTGTCAGCTCCGAACACGGACTATTGACGACCCTTGCTTGGGGATTGAATGGGAAGGTTGAATATGCACTGGAAGGCAGTATATTCGTAGCTGGCTCCGCCATCCAATGGCTGCGCGATGGCCTGCGGATGCTGCATGATGCCAAGGACAGTGAAACCTATGCAAAACGGGTGGAAAGTACGGATGGAGTATATGTGGTACCAGCTTTCGTAGGACTTGGAACTCCATATTGGGACAGCGAAGTGCGGGGAGCCGTTTTTGGTTTGACGCGCGGCACGTCAAAAGAACATTTCATTCGCGCCACACTTGAATCACTTGCGTATCAAACGAAGGATGTCCTTGATGCAATGGAGGCAGATTCAGGAATCGAGCTGCAAACATTAAGAGTGGATGGCGGGGCAGTCAAGAATGACTTCTTGATGCAATTCCAGAGCGACTTATTACGTGTGCCCGTCGAGAGGCCGACCATAAACGAAACTACAGCATTAGGTGCTGCATACTTAGCCGGCCTTGCTGTCGGGTATTGGAAGGATCAAGAAGAAATCTCCCGGCAATGGGCGGTGGACAAAACCTTTGAACCATCCATGGAAGATCAAGAAAGTGAAAAATTATATGACGGCTGGAAGAAAGCCGTACATGCCGCAATGGCGTTTAAATAAAAAACAACATGAATTCTTTCTCAAATGAGCTGGAGTATGCTATAATGAAATCAAGTTAATAACTCGGCCGGAGAACAGGAGAGACCATGAATGCGTTATCGAATTCGATAATGTGCATTTATGGTCTCTTTTTTTGTTTTTAATGGCAGATTAGGGATATTAATATCTATATAACTTATGCGAACAAATGAACCAATTGAATATAATGACCGAATTCACGAGTAAAAGTGCAGAATTCACGAGTAAACGCAGAATTCACGAGTAAATAGCACGAATTCACGAGTAAATCGTGAGAATTCACGAGTAAATAGCACGAATTCACGAGTAAATCGTGGGAATTCACGAGTAAATCGTGGGAATTCACGAGTAAATCGTGAGAATTCACGAGTAAATCGTGGGAATTCACGAGTAAATCGTGAGAATTCACGAGTAAACGCAGAATTCATACAAAAAAACAATAGAATGCAATACTTAAGGAGGAGTCAGGCATGAGGTTTTCAAATATATATCGGGTAGAAACGGTCGAAACTCTGAAAAAAGAGAAGTTTGATGTGGTTGTCATTGGTGGGGGAATTACAGGTGCAGGGATCGCTCTGGATGCAACGACCCGTGGGATGAAAGTGGCTTTGGTTGAAATGCAGGATTTTGCTGCAGGTACTTCAAGCCGCTCGACAAAGCTTGTTCATGGCGGATTGCGGTATTTGAAGCAATTTGAAATAAAAATGGTTGCCGAGGTTGGTAAAGAGCGAGAAATCGTTTATGAGAATGGACCGCATGTGACCACGCCGGAATGGATGCTGTTACCGATGCATAAAGGAGGTACCTTCGGGAAATTCAGTACCTCGATCGGGCTTCGGGTCTATGATTTTCTTGCAGGGGTTAAAAAATCTGAACGCAGGAAAATGCTTTCGGCGGATGAAACACTAAAACGGGAGCCTCTCGTTAAGAAAGAGGGACTGAAGGGCGGAGGCTACTATGTTGAATATCGGACGGATGATGCACGTCTTACGATTGAAGTCATGAAGGCGGCTGTCGATAAAGGTGCAACACCGATAAATTATACAAAAGTAGATAAATTGTTATATGAAAACGGTAAGGTGAACGGAGTCCAAGTGGCCGATTTGCTTTCAGGTGATGCTTATGAAATATATGCAGACAAAGTTATTAATGCAGCAGGTCCGTGGGTGGATTCCATTCGTGAGAAGGACCAATCGAAACAAGGGAAGACGCTGAAGTTATCCAAGGGTGTTCACGTGGTCATCGACCAATCGAGATTCCCGTTGAAGCAGGCGCTTTATTTTGATACGCCTGATGGCCGGATGATTTTTGCCATCCCGAGAGCCGGTAAAGCTTATGTAGGGACTACGGATACATTTTATGATGGTGATCCTGCAGTGCCGACCGTTACTTCCGAAGACCGTGCCTATCTATTAAAGTCCATACATTATATGTTTCCAGAAGTGAACATTACGGATGATGATATCGAATCCAGCTGGGCTGGGGTAAGGCCTTTGATTCTTGAAGAAGGGAAAGATCCTTCTGAGATATCAAGGAAAGATGAAATCTGGGAGTCCGACTCTGGCCTTATCACGATTGCGGGCGGGAAATTGACCGGTTATCGCAAAATGGCAAAAACGACGGTCGACCTTTTGGCAGGGAAGCTTGCCCAGCAGTCCAATAAAAAGTACCCAGCCAGCAGCACTAAAGGAATGCCGATTTCTGGAGGGGATGTCGGAGGGTCAAGCAACTTCTCCAATTATATCAAGCAACATGTTCAAATGGGCGTTGACTCAGGTCTCGCTGTAAAGGACGCCAAAGAGATATTAGCCATGTACGGGTCCAACGCACCTGTGTTATTCGATATCGCCAAAAACGAAGGAGACGGAGGAGCGACTAGCGGCATTCCAAAGAAATTGTTCGTACAGCTGAAATACGCAGTGGATCATGAAATGGCCGCAACTCCGGTGGATTTCTTCTTCCGCAGGACGGGGACATTGTTATTCGATATCGATTTAGTCCAAACGCATAAACATGCAGTGATCGATTATATGGCTCGATATTTTGGATGGACGGAATCAACAAAAATGGAGAGAACCAAACAATTGGAACAGGAAATATTGGGTGCGATTAAAGTATCTTGACTTATGTGCAAAAAACACGACGCCAGCGGAATCGCTGGCGTTTTTCTTGTATTCGTAATGTGATTATCGGGGTATTTGCAAGTGGAAAAATAAAAATGTTAATGTAAGGTTTCCTTACGCGGAAACTATTGTTTAATACATCAAGATGAAATATAATCATTAAAAGATAAATTAGAATTTTCAAACTATAAAGGGGGAGCTTAATTGTCTGAATTTATTACGGCTTTAAATGGAGTTTTATGGAGTTCACCAGTCATTTATATTTTATTGGGAGTAGGTTTATTATTCTCGATTTTAACCCGTTTTCTGCAAGTGAGGCATATTAAGGAAATGGTCCTCTTGATGTTCCAAGGGAAAAGTTCGGAAGCGGGGGTTTCCTCATTCCAGGCTTTATCCATAGCCCTTTCAGGTCGGGTCGGTACAGGTAACATTGCAGGAGTAGCCACGGCTATCGCCTTTGGTGGCCCCGGTGCCGTTTTCTGGATGTGGGCCATCGCCTTCATAGGTGCGGCCAGTGCATTTGTGGAATCCACTTTAGCTCAAATTTATAAAGTCAAACAAGATGGACAATATCGGGGAGGCCCTGCTTATTATATTGAAAAAGGGATAGGGTGGAAGTGGTTTGCTGTCCTTTTTGCATTTGCAGCCCTTATAGCCATGGCCATCCTTATGCCAGGTGTTCAATCCAATTCGATTGCTGCCGGGATGGAAAATGCATTCGGCATCAAGCCGGTATTCACTGGTTTGGCCATCGTTCTTTTACTTGGCTTCATTATATTCGGCGGTGTAAAACGGATAGCCAATGCTGCAACCTTAATCGTGCCTTTCATGGCCCTTGGTTATATATTGCTATCTGTTGTCATCGTCCTAATGAATATTACGGAATTACCAGGAGTCATCTCTTTGATATTCAGAAGTGCTTTCGGGTTGGATTCTGCATTTGGGGGAATCATTGGCATGGCGATAGCTTGGGGAGTGAAACGCGGCGTTTATTCGAATGAGGCCGGCCAAGGGACAGGAGCTCATCCGGCGGCTGCGGCTGAAGTATCACATCCAGCAAAGCAAGGTCTTGTTCAAGCATTCTCGGTTTATATCGACACATTGTTTGTATGTTCCGCTACAGCCTTCATGATTTTATTTACAGGCATGTATAATACACAAGCGGAAAATGGTTCATATATCGTCAATAATTTGGGGGATGTAACACCTGGTCCAGGGTATACGCAAGCGGCAATCGATAGCGTAATCCCAGGTTTTGGTGCTGGCTTTGTTGCAATCGCCCTTTTCTTCTTCGCCTTTACGACGATCATGGCCTACTATTATATCGCTGAAACCAATATCGCCTATTTAATGCGCAACCGGAATGGTAAATCGGCCATGTTCGCCTTGAAGCTCATCATCCTGGCGGCCAGTTTTTACGGATCCGTGCGTACGGCAGAGCTGGCTTGGGCATTAGGTGATGCTGGGCTAGGAATTATGGTATGGCTCAATGTCATTGCCATTTTAATTCTTGCTAAACCGGCGCTCATTACGTTAAAGGATTACGAAAAGCAAAAGAAAGCTGGGATCGATCCGGTTTTCAATCCAAAAGCTTTAGGTATAAAAAACGCCGATTTTTGGGAGCGTGAATACACCGGCGACAAGGAAAACGTTTCCTGAGGGAAAATGCCCTAAAATTAATTCAATATAAAAATTTACATAAAAAACCAGCTCGGGTTATTTGCGAGCTGGTTTTTTATAGTTTTGCGATAACCAAAGGGGATTATATGTTAGCCAAATTAGTCCAAGAAATTGTGAATATAACCAATGAAGTAATCGGCGATGATGTGCTTATTACGGATAAAACGGACTGGTTCTTGGCTCATGCGATGAGTTGAGAAATTCTTGTAGGGGGTACTCTACAAAGTGGAAGAACCATTGAAGTTATGGGGCTCAGCAAACTATCGAAAGGGGAAGTCAAGGATTTCGTTCACACTGGGAATCCTAAAGCATCCGGATAAGATGAGTCCAGTAAATAGGTAAAGAATAAATAAGGAGAGAAGAAACTGGCAGATCTAGCCGCGTTTCTTCTCTCCTTCGCTTATTGAATCACCCGAACTCAAAAACGGGACGTTCTTTAAGATCTCTGCTTTATAAGCTGTAAGTCGATGTATAGTTGCATTCTTGAATGAAAGTCATCAAAATCGATTGAGGTGAGATCGGTTATTTGATTCAATCTATATTTCAATGTGTTGGTATGAATGTATAGCTGTTCCGATGTCGGTTTGATCCGGCAATTGTTCAAGAGATATATTTCCAGTGTTTGAAGGAGTTTGGTTTGGCTTTCCAGGTCCTTCTTTTGAAGAGTTTCTAAATCCGTATTGATATAATTCGTTTTAGCATGATGGTTGGAGATCATTTCGAGGTAACGGAAAATCCCAAGCTTGCTATATTGGAAGGGAAGCTGTTCAGGTTCACCGATGAATTTGGCTGAGTTGATCACTTCCAGGGCTTCGAGATAGGATTTTCTTAATTGAAGAATCGAAGAGTACTCATTTCCGATTCCCGGGAATACCTTTTTGTCAGTGAATTGGGAAAGAACGGTGTTCGTTAAATCATTTGCGCTATCGGTTAGCAGGTCTTTCCCTTTTCCGTTGCTGCCAATCAGGACGATGATCTTCAATTGGTTTGTGAATACATGGGTGAAATGATTCAGCGCATTGGCGAACAGACTGACTGTATCCGCTAATTCATCGAAATGTTCTGCATCGGATTGAGCGATGGTAAAGACATTGACAAGGAAAGTTTCCGGAATGAGAAGACTCATATTGGCGGCTTCCCATTTTATTTGGTTTTCCGTTTGATAGACTTCGTCAATGACCTTTTGATAAAACTCGTTTTTTTCTTCATCTTTTTTCATGTTTATCTGTTTTTTCTGATAAAGGAGCTTGCCGATATGATGGGAAACTTCATGTAAAAATTCCAGGTCGGAATCAGTCATCATTTCCGTTTCTTGGACCCAAATGAACCCGAAGACCTGTCCTTTATGAACAGCGCTCACAACGACCCTCTGATTTAACCCGATTTCCTCGATTTGTTTCACCCTAAAAGGATGCTCCACTGTTTTAAGCTGTTCGACAATGCCCTCATCCATGAATTTTTCCAGGATTGGAATCGGCCAATGCTTTGTGAAGATCGTTTGCCGATTGGCTTGGTCGAAGTGTTCGATATAATATGAACTATATGCCAGCAATAAAAATTGGTCATTTTCGATGACGACTGGTTTTTTTAAATAAGTGCTGACCATATCCGTTATATCGTTGATGTTTGTTAGAGTCAGGATTTTTTCTAATGACATATATGGCCCCCTGCAGTTTTTTGAAGTGTATGACAACTTAGTTTAATAATACTTTTAAACTAATGATGTGTATAGGGGCAAGAACAAAGAAGGAACGGTATATGAAAAAATACCGTTCCTTTTAGGGGTTTTATTATTGTTTTAAAGTTTTTTCGAATTCTTCGAATTTCGCTTCTACTTCTTTTGATGGTTTCGCTGTTAGAAGACTGACCAGGATGATGGCAATCAAGCTAGCGCCAAAACCAGGAATCATTTCATAAAGCGTATCGGATAATCCTGCCATCGACCAGATAATTACAGTAGCGGCACCAACGATCATCCCTGCTAAAGCTCCCCATTTTGTCATCCGTTTCCAGCATAGGCTCAGTATGACCAATGGACCGAATGAAGATCCGAATCCAGCCCATGCATAGCCGACAAGTCCAAGGATCGTGTCATTCTGTTCCCAAGAGAGAATGAGCGCTATGACGGATATGGTCAGTACGGAAAGTCTGCCCAGGAAAACAAGCTCTTTATCTGAAGCGGAACGGCGGAAGAAGGTTTTGTACATATCCTCCGTTAATGAGCTGGCCGTAACCAAAAGCTGCGAAGAAATCGTGCTCATGATGGCTGCCAATATTGCGGAAATCAAGAAACCAGTGATAAGCGGGTGGAATAGTATTTCCCCTAACTCTATGAAAATCGTTTCAGGATCAGCTAACTTCAGATTGTTCTGATGGAAATACGTGATACCGATGAATCCAGTCAGCATGGCACCGATACTGGAGAAAATCATCCAGCCCATCCCGATAGTACGGGCTTTCTTGATTTCTTTAATAGAACTGATTGCCATAAAGCGGACAATGATATGCGGCTGTCCGAAGTAACCAAGTCCCCAAGCAAATAATGAGATGACTCCTAAAAAGCTCGTCCCCGTAAAAATATTCAATAGAGCTGGATCAATGGAACGTGGCGTGTCAATCGCAGGACCGAAACCGCCAATATGGAAAAGGGTGACGATCGGTACAAGAACCAAGGCGACAACCATGATGATCCCTTGAACAAAGTCTGTCCAGCTTACTGCCAGGAATCCACCGAATAAAGTATAGGCAACGGTGACGCCTGTCAAGATCCATAGGCCTGTATGGTAATCAAGGCCGAATGTACTTTGGAATAAGACTCCGCCGGATACCATTCCGGAAGAAACGTAAAAGGTAAAGAATACGAGGATAACCAAAGCCGAAATGAGCCTTAAGATCTGTGAGCCCTCGCCGAAACGATTTTCCAGGAAAGCGGGGATCGTAATCGAGTTATTGGCGACTTCCGTATAGGTTCTCAATCTAGGTGCAACATACAGCCAGTTCATATAGGCTCCTAATGTGAGACCGATTACAATCCAGATTGAACTTAGTCCTGTTGCGAACATTGCACCAGGCATACCCATTAAAAGCCAACCGCTCATATCCGCGGCACCGGCGCTCAATGCAGTGACGGCAGGACCAAGACCACGGTCGCCCAGCATATAATCATTTAAATTGGAAGTTCTTTTGTATGCGAAGTAACCGATGAGAAGCATGCCAGCCATGTAAATGCTGATCGAAATTATTAATGCGTAATCCATAAAAGACTCCCTTCTTGATGAAATATATAATTTTTTGTTTTAAAAGAGGAAGCAACCTATTTGTCACTTCCTCCATTTACCTTCATTTTGGCTTCCGTATCCAGAATGGAGGATACGGAAACTATAAGGGTTTCAAATCATCTTCAAATTGCTTAATGGAACATTATCAGAATGTTTCAGATGTTGTTTTTGCTTGCATATGAAGCTGCAAGTAGTCCGGTCCGCCTGCCTTGGAATCAGTTCCTGACATGTTGAACCCGCCGAATGGCTGATAACCTACGATCGCACCAGTACAGCCGCGGTTGAAATACAAGTTCCCCACATGGAATTCTTCGCGTGCTTTTTCCATGTTAAGGCGATTTGTCGTAATGACAGCCCCAGTCAAACCATATTCAGTGTTATTGGCAATCTCAAGTGCTTCGTTGAAGTCCTTGGCTTTTGTGAAGGCAACGACTGGTCCGAAGATCTCTTCTTGCATCAAGCGGGCTTGCGGATCGACATCGGCAACGATTGTCGGTTGAACGAAGTAGCCTTTAGAGCTATCTCCTTCTCCGCCTGTCAGGATGCGTCCTTCTTGGTTCCCGATTTCAATGTAGCTCATGATTTTGTCAAAAGCCGCTTGGTCGATAACCGGTCCCATGAAGTGATTTTCTACAGGATTACCAACTGTAAGTTGTTTTGTTAATTCAACAGCGCGAGCTAATACTTGATCATATACATCTTCAACGATGACAGCACGGGAACAAGCAGAACATTTTTGTCCAGAGAAGCCAAATGCAGATTTAACGATCGATTGAGCAGCCAATTCAAGATCTGCCTCTTTGTCGACGACGATTGTATCTTTTCCGCCCATTTCAGCGATGACACGCTTCAGCCAAATTTGGCCTTCGTTCACTTCTGAAGCACGTTTGTAAATGCGCAGACCTACATCACGTGAACCTGTGAAGGAGATGAAACGTGTTTTAGGATGATCGACCAGGTAGTCGCCGACCTCTGCTCCGCTTCCTGGAACGAAATTCAACACACCTGCTGGAAGGCCTGCTTCAAGCATCACTTCAACGAATTTCGCAGCAACGATAGGAGTAGTAGAAGCTGGTTTCAACAGGATTGTGTTCCCGGTAACGATAGCGGCAACAGCTGTACCTGCCATGATCGCAAATGGGAAGTTCCAAGGAGAAATGATGATGCCTACTCCTAATGGAATGTAATCATAGCGGTTGAATTCCCCCGGACGGCTTTGAACAGGCACACCATCTTTAAGAGTCAGCATTTGGCGAGCATAGAATTCAAGGAAATCGATTGCTTCCGCTGTATCAGCATCAGCCTCATTCCAAGGTTTTCCTGCTTCTTTCGTCAATAATGCAGAGAATTCATGCTTGCGTCTGCGAATGATGGCAGCCGCTTTGAATAAAACGTCAGCGCGGATTTCCGGCTTCACTTTTTTCCAGCTTTCAAAAGCGGTAACAGCTTCCTGCATGGCTTTTTCAGCAAGATCCCTATTCGCTTTCGATACGCGGCCGATGACCTCTTGCTTATCTGCAGGGTTATATGAAACGATTTTCTCATCAGTCGTCACTTGCTCTGCCCCGATATAAAGAGGGTAGTCTTGCCCTAAGTAGCCCTCGACAGTTTGAAGTGCTTCCTGATATGCTTTTTTGTTTTCCTCGTTTGTAAAATCAACAAATGGTTCGTGTTTATATGAAATCATTGATAATCACACCTTTTAATAGATTTTTTGTAACAATTAATAATGTTGAAAGTATATTTAGCTTCTGACCATCCCTTTGAAGGCAAAGGCAATATTGGATGGCCTTTCTGCAAGCCTTCTCATGAAGTATCCATACCAATCCAGACCGTATGGTACATAGACGCGCATTTTGTAACCTTGCTTGACCAATTCGTATTGAGTCTTGTTCCTCATGCCATAAAGCATTTGGAATTCGAATTGTGTATTTGGGATGTCATATTTCTTGGCCAGCTCTTTTGTATATTCGATGATTTTGTCATCATGTGAGGCAATGGCCGTATAATTTCCGTTAAGAAGACTTTGCTTAATCAACTTTTTATAGTTTTCGTCCACATCATTCTTCTCGGGAAAAGCAACCTCTGGAGATTCCTTATAAGCACCCTTTACGAGACGCAGGAATGGCTTATATTGGCCAAGGTCCTCCAAATCTTTCTCTGTGCGGAATAAATATGCTTGTAGAACAGTGCTTATGCAGCTGTATTTTTCTTTGAACTGTCTAAAGATATCGATTGTTGCCTGACAGCGAACTTCATCTTCCATATCGATCGTGACCATGACTTTATGTTTTTCGGCTGTATCAAGAATTTTCGTCATATTCTCAATCACTAGTTTATGATCGATATCAAGTCCCAAAGAAGTCATCTTCAGAGAAACCTGTGAATCAAGTTTTTCCCTGCTGATCATTTCGATGGTTTCGATGCATTCTGCCGTCCGTTCCAGAGTCACTTCCTTGGAATCAACGAATTCCCCAAGATGGTCGACTGTAACCGACAAGCCGCTATTATTAAGTTGTTTAATGAATTTAATGGAACTTTGGAAATCAGTTCCCCCAATGATCTTTCCAGCAGCAAAATTTCCTCCGCTTTTTTTAGCAATATTATTAAGCAGGTTATTCTTAGATAAAAATAAGAAAAAGTCCCTTGTAATGGCTTCCATATAAAGCGCACCCCCTAAGAAGATGTATTTCTTAAATTAAGCTTAAGGTTTTTCGACAATATTCTCAATGTTCTCAAAAAACAATAATTCTGTCATTTCTTTGTCGGTTTTGGACAAATGAAAAGGTTTACATTTCTGCTGATGAACGAAGGTTTATCTTTTGACTTAAAGAGAAACGCTAGAGGTAAAGCCTTTATTATTGATTAGGACTTCTATGAATGCGTTTAAAAGTGGCAGCTCGACCATAATCATCCAATGCGTTATAATGGACCATATTTAACAGAATAGGTCAATGTTCGAAGAAAAAACGATAAATGGAGCGTTCAGACGTAAAATCGGTGAAAAACCGTAAAAATAAGTACATCGGCAAGCCGGGGAGGATAATGAATGGATGCTGTTCTTGAAGAACTTAGAGAAACATCGGGATTGATAGTAGGATTAATAATGGCCCTGGTAATTATGGGGCTGATCGGTTATGCCCTTACGAATGTACATGAATCCATCGTTGCACCTGTGGTTCAGTTCATAAAGAAAATGGTCGGCAGAAAATAGCTCAAGAGGAATACATTACTTTTTGTCCCTAATCGATAACTAGCCCTTGTTAAAGAAATCCCTGCAGGGTTTGTCTAAAAGGGACAAAGAACCCCTATATAACATATCAGCCGAGAATGAAGAAAATCCCCCGCTCCTAATGGAAGTGGGGGATTTTAATTCAAGGTCGTTGAATCTCATCTGAACATTGAAAAGCTGGGGCCGTTGGAATGAAGGTTATTTCCGAAAGGAAAGCTTGGATTTTGGGAGCGTGGATAGGATAGTATGAACAAGAATTGAATAATACATTTAGGCCCGGCCATAAGCCAGGGCCTTTTTGTTTACAAATCAAAGTAGTCATCTGCCTTTGCGCCTGTATCTAAACTTCGAACCGCCTTCATGATTTTCTTTAAAACCCCGGCTGACGGCACATACTTGGGATCGCTGCAAACTCTGCTTATCGTATTGCGTGAGATTCCTGACGCACTTACGAACTCCTCTTGGGTATATCCGTGCTTATCGATTAATTTACCGACCTTGCTTCGCGGCTTTCTCTTCCCGAATCTAAACATTTGATAACCTCCTAGAATGATTTACTAGCAGTCTCGTCCAGCTTTCACAAAAATATACACATAGTTTCCCAAATGTTTGGGATGAAAAATTGAAAAGCGGTTCCCGGGTTGGTTGTATGATGAAGTTTCTATTTCTTTGAATTTATTTCCATTTAAATTATAATAAAAAATAGGCAGCGAACACAGACTGAATAATGCAAGTGAATGGTTAATACATATGTACCTTAGGGGGAAACCATGGGAAGAATAGTTCATTTCGAAATTCATGTGAATGACATGGAACGGGCAAAGACGTTTTATGGAGAGGTGTTCGGGTGGTCATTTCAAGACTGGAGTGATTATGCAGGGATGCCATACTTTGGAGCGGCAACTGGCAATGAGAATGAACATGGTATCGATGGTGCTTTGATGCAGCGTCAAAGTGCTCCGCCGGAAACACACCAAGCGTTAAATGCATTTGCGTGTACCATTGGCGTGGAAAATTACGATTTAACGGAAGCAAAAATTATTGAGAATGGCGGCAAGCTCGCAATGCCCAAATTTGCCCTTCCCGGGATGGCTTGGCAAGGATACTATATCGATCCCGAAGGCAATACTTTTGGAATTCATCAACCCGATGTGAATGCAAAATAGAGTGGATAATGGGTGAATTAAAACATGGAATCAAAGAAAGGCGGACGATCTGCCTTTCTTTAATTTTTTACGTGTAAGACTGACTCTGGAATTAATATAAAAAGAGGGATTGTCGTCCCTCATCAGAAGAATGTTTAAAATTACTAATTTGTATCTTATAATAAGCAGCTAACTTTAAAGATTGCGAGAATCATCCAAGATTTAATTGAAGGAAAGGTGTTTGGTTGAAGTGAATGTTGAATCTTTTTTTTCCGAGAACATTAAAGCGGCACTTAAGAATGATCCGCCCGGTGCATGGATGCCAGATCTGCCAGATGGTTGTATTCGCTTGAGTTCAGGCTATCCTGATCCTGCTCTCGTTCCTGCTGAGGAGCTTAAGGAAGCTGTAGCCAGACTTCTTGATGAGGAGCAGGATTTGCCGCTCCATTATCTCGGAAGTCCGCGAATTCCAAGACTAAAGCAGCAAATCCAAAAAAGGTTGGCAGAGCGTGGAATTTGCGTTTTGGAAGAACAGCTTTTGATTACATCAGGAGCTTGCCAGGGGATTGATCTTATTGCCCGCGTTCTTCTTGATGATAAAGCGGTTGTAGCGGTAGAGTCGCCCACCTACATGGAGGCTTTGGAGATTTTTCAAAACTATACGGAACGGATCATTAGTATACCTATAGATGAACAGGGACTCCAAACATACCGTTTAAAGGAAATGCTGGATGAGAGAAAACGCACTGGTCAAACCCTCCCGCGTTTTTTATATACAATCCCAACTTTTCAAAATCCAACTGGAACGACTATGACAATTGAGCGCCGGAAGCATTTAGTGGAGCTTTCCATCGAGTATGATTTCCTCATTTTGGAGGATGATGCATACGGGGAATTATCCTTCGATGAAAATCCGGTCCCAATAAAATCTATTGATAAATGCGGGCGAGTCCTGCAAGTCGGGTCATTATCCAAGGTTGTTGCGCCAGGAATGCGGATTGGATGGATAGCGGGAGAAAGTGAATTCATCAAGGCTTTTGAGTGGTTTAAAAAAGATTTAGACCATCCGTTTGCTCAAAGTTCAATGGCTGTATACTTAGAAAACACCGATTTTGAGAAACGGCTCGACCTTTTAAAAAATACGTATCGTTCTAAATGCACTGCGTTAATCCATTCGATGGAACAATTCCTTCCAGAATCCCTTTCTTGGTATGTACCAGATGGCGGTTACTTTGTATGGGTGAGAATACCAGGGGTGGACACATCGCAGCTATTATCACAGGCCTTTGCTGAGGGTGTTTCATATGTTCCGGGGAAATACTTTTTCTTGGATCAAAACGATGGAACCGAGTTTCTCCGGCTCTCGTTCAGTTATGCCAATGAGAAAGAAATGATCGAGGGAATACGAAGACTAGGACAGCTTATCGCATCTAGTTTGTCCTGAATGATTGTTAGTTTTGTAATCTATAAGTTATTTCGATGTATTTGTACGCCTACTTCCTTAAAGGGGTAGGTTTTTTATCTTTATATCTGAGTGAAGCGAAAATATGTTGTTCCGACCATGAGAGAGGAAATGGTCCATACATTACATTTAAAAAGCATGAAAATTTTATCGAAATGCTTGAAGGAGATATTAGGGGGGAGTGGTGGACAAATTGACAAAAAGAAAAAACCCTTGATATATCAAGGGTTTTCGAAATGGAGCATAGCGGGATCGAACCGCTGACCTCTACGCTGCCAGCGTAGCGCTCTCCCAGCTGAGCTAATGCCCCGAATTGAGGTACAATAATTATTTTATCGGATTTTGGTGAAAAGTCAATATAAAATATGAGATTTTTGCAAAAATGATAAAAAACCCGTTTGAGTGCAGTCAAACGGATCAGACTAGAGACTCGAGTTAACCTGCAGATTTTTTGCTAGACGATTGGGATGTAAAAGACCTGCCGCAAAAGATTACCAGTAAACTAACGAGATTGAAGAAGGTTCTTTCACATGAGAACTGGAGCCAGCTTTCCCACTGAATAAACTGAAATTGAGATCATGTTGATCCATCTCTGGGATTATTTTTTCATTTATCATGTGCTTCATCAGGTTCTATCATTTTTTTTGCTTATCCTGAATTATATCCGTGATGGTGTATGTTTTAACATCAACACGTGCAATGGAGAGATCCCGGTTTAATACATAAGCCTGATCCCCATCCTGGCTAAAGACGATTGCTTGCCTTGGTTCTTTGAACCCCCCGATTGTTTTAACTATGCGGTGATCAGCGACATTGATCACGTCAATCGTATGATCAGCTTTGTTGCTTGCGAAAAGGAGTTTATCATCAGGCGATAGAGCAGCGCCATATGGCTCGCGTCCCACTTTGATTTCACCCTTTATATTACCGTCTAGCGTATCAACTGAGGAAATGCTGTTGCGTCCGCTGTTGGCGGCATATAATGTTCTTCCATCAGCGGTAATCGAGATTCCGCGAATACTGGAGAACCCTGTTATTTCACGAATGATTTTTTTGGTGGTGGCATCAACGATAGACACTTTATCTCCTTGAAAGTTCGTGACAAAGATATATTTTCCGTCCGAAGAGACTTTAATGCCCTGCCTTGGTTGGGCGAAACCGGTAATGACGTCAATCGGTTTTCGTTTTTCCAGATCCACGATCGTGACGGAATTGTGTGCTTGATTGTTCACATACAATGTCTTGCCATCCGGACTGACAGCGGTCCCGAATGCACCTGGACCAACGACAACTTCATCTTTCAAGGTGAAGTTCTTTAAGCTGTAAAAACGAATCGTACCGAGCGTACTGTCTGAGACGACAAACTCTGAGCCGCCATCAATAAACACGATGTTTCTCGGTGAACCGAAGCCATCGATCTTTTTACGCAACTTGCCTTTGGTAAGATCATAGACCAGGATGGATTGTTCACGGCTATCCGAGACAATCGCTATTTGTTCATCCGGACTTACGGCAAGGGAATTGTTGGTGATGTGGGTGTCAAAGCCTGTCGCCAACTCTGGACTTTTACTTTTAGCAGAAGAAGCACCTATTACATTTGGTATGAATAACACAAATAATAAGGGTATCCATATACTTTTTACCTTCATTTTTTTAAACATCACTCACCTCGGGAAATTATTTTCTTGATAATTGTTTATATCCCTGTCAATATCATGCTGGTTGTCCTGACCACCTTCCTTTAAAATGTTTAAGCAAGCCGGAGTTCGTCCTTTCACTATATATAAACGTATAGAGCAGGATATCGGTTTGGTCATTTTGCAAATTCATAAAAAATATATAGAGTGGACCCCTTAGATAAATAATGGATTAGGCCACAGTGAAGTCACGTAACACTAGACTTCCTCACTGAGCGGTGGATGATAGTAAATATCCATAAATAGGTGTTGGATTCTAATGCTGGAGATAAAAACTGAGGATTGTGGAAGTTTCGATTGGATTAAGCAGGCAATTAGCCATTAATTGATGCCCTATTGGACTTGCAAAGGGGTCAAAAATGGTTTAACAGAGGTATGGAGGAAAGTTGAGGAGAATTTCAAAAGGGGTTCGGAATGTTTAATTCCCAACCCTTTTTATCTAGTGAACCGTTTAGTGCAGTCAAACGGCCTTTTTATTATACATTTTCGATTTCCACCCGTGCAATTTCCTTAAGATTGGAGACGGTGTAATACACTTCCGATGTTCTGACTTTGTGATCGACCAGAACTTTAAGGGTCAAAAGGTGGTTGTCATTTGCCACATCTTTGATTCTAAGATTTTTGATGAATATTTTTTCGTCTTTGATTTTTTTCAGTACGATTGCAATGTCATCTTTATTTTGTACGACCAGCTGCAGAAAGATTTCTTTTTGCCGTAACTTCATCGGTCCGAGCCAGGTGACGATTGCGGGCACCAATTCCACACTAATGATCAATAATATGACGCCGGCTATGGCCTCGAGAAAAAAACCAGCTCCAACGGCAATCCCGATCCCTGCCGCTCCCCAGATGATGGCGGCTGTCGTTAAACCGGATATGCTGTTGTTGTCACGCCGGAGTATGACGCCAGCACCTATAAAACCGACGCCGGAAACGATCTGGGCTGCAAGACGCAAGGGGTCCATTGTGATATTAACGTCGTCGCTACCCGGGAATTTATAAGCGGATTCCATGGAAACGATCGTTAATAAACAGCTGACGATTGAAATGACCAGGCTCGTTTTTAATCCAACGGGTTTTCGTTTCATTTCTCGCTCTAGGCCGATAATTAGTCCAAGGAGAGCTGAAATCCCCAATTTGATAAGGATTTGCAGTTCCGATTGAGGGTCGAATGTCCAATCCATTTTGTTTCACCACTTCCGAATTATTATCGAAGAATAAAATCGTCTGTTGCCATATACCCGTTTTTCAAAAAAAAACTACCCTAATAATTTTAACATAGTAGAATAGAGTTCTATGTAACGTAATTCCGTTGAAAGGAGGAATCCAAGTGCAAATGCCAAAAGTGAATCCCTATGTAGCGTTGGCGATCGGTGTGGCATCCGTATCGTTTTCGGCCATCCTTGTTAAACTGGCAACCGCTCCATCTGGTGTTATCGCCTTTTACCGTTTATTATTTACCGTCCTTCTTATGTTGCCGGTTTTCATGGTGAAATACCGCCATGAACTTAAATTCATTGAAAAAAAGGATTGGCTGTATTCGATTGCGGCAGGAGTGTTTTTGGCTTTTCATTTTATTTTATGGTTTGAATCGCTTAATTACACATCGGTCGCAAGTTCAACTGTCCTTGTAACCCTTCAGCCTTTATTCGCTTTTGCCGGAGCCTACCTGTTTTTTAAAGAAAGATTTTCAATGAAGGCAATATTGAGCGGCATCATTGCGATAGCAGGCAGCCTTGTCATTAGCTGGGGTGATTTGAGAATCAGCGGCATGGCGCTTTGGGGAGATATTCTTTCGCTTATCGCATGTGCGCTCGTAACCGGATATTTACTGTTTGGTCAAAATGTCCGAAAACGCGTCTCTTCTATAACATATACATTTGTCGTGTATGCAATCAGCGCCGTCGCCTTGTTTTTCTATGTGATCTTCAAGGGAGAGGCATTGGCGCCTTATCCTGCTTCCGATTGGATCTATTTCGTTTTGCTTGCCATCTTCCCGACTTTATTAGGACATTCTTTATTCAATTGGTCATTAAAATGGTTAAGCACATCGACGCTATCGATGGGAATCTTGCTAGAACCGGTGGGAGCGACAATTCTGGCTTACTTCATATTGGATGAACCGATACTCTGGACGCAGGTCCTTGGAGGTACCATCATATTGGGTGGTTTGATGATGTTCTTAAAGGATGAAAAGAATAGCAAGGATCATGAAGAGGCGCAAGTCTCCGTATAAAAGCAGTAAGTCTCCCGACTTACTGCTTTTATCTAATATGGATGAAACAAATAGGTGATCCGTGTGAAAATCAAAGCGAAAGTAAAGCTGAATAAAAATGTCGTACCATTCACCTTGCCTTTTTCTCTGCTGAACTTGATGGCTTCATAAAAAGCGGTACTGAATAAGTAAAGGGCCATACTGTAGGAAATGAGTAATCCGATTAATGGCAGATTCATTGCTTCACCTCATGGAAAAAAGATATCTATATATGACTATTTGTGTTTCTTTGGAAATATGCTTCGTTTATTCATAAAGCGTGGGGATGGCCCGGATGTAGGGGAGGGGTGTGATGATGTAAAGAATATATAGAAGGAAATAGGTGAATATGTTTTTTTTGAAAAAAGTTTTAAAAAACGTATTGCAAACATTTTTAGTACATGGTATATTATTTCTTGTCGCTAAGACAGCAACTTAAACAGCTAACAAGTTGTTAAAAAAGATTTTAAAAAAGTTGTTGACGAAACGTGACAGAATGTGTTACATTATAGAGGTCGCTTCTGAGAGAAACGACATCGAAATTGCTCTTTGAAAACTGAACAAAACAAAGCGCCAACGTTAAATTTTAAGTGAGCACACACTATCAAAAAAGTAAA